>NZ_LFLZ01000086.1 GCF_001189845.1 Bradyrhizobium tropiciagri | reverse complement strand
GGCCCTCGAAAAATGAGGCGTTCCAAACCTGCGCTTGGATCGATTAGGTAGAACTCTCCGTCGCACGATTTCAGAGTTTAGTAGCGTTTTGGGATGCCGACCTTCCCAATTGGTGGTGCGCCGATACAAGTGGGCCTCAAGTCATCGCTGATGCAAGCAAAGTTCGGCAGCGCGATCACTGTGAGCGTAGCGATTTCAGTTCTCTCAGGATACTAGAGCGAGAGTCTATAACTTATGAAGATCGCGATCGTTCTCGATGCCGGGATCGTCGAGGTGACAACGACCGCACACTTTCAACAGCGAGGCTCGTCCGTTGCGCTGCTAAACCGAAAGGAGCGGGCCGCGAAACGAACTCTGGCAACGCAGGTTGCATCTAGAGCGTGGCGTTACGGCCGTCTCCGATGCCGTACGTTCGGCGTGAATTCTGGAAACTCGGGACCGGTCGCACTACCGATGTGCGTTGTTGCCTTGTTACTCTGCTTACTAGGCCGCCCGCTCATACGCTGTTGGTAGCACTCATTCCCTCGACGGCACGCCCGACTTTCGCCGGGCTTAGGTTTTCGTATGCGCAAAAGATTGGCGGAATCACTTATGCAAAACACAGCCCAAGTTGGAGCGTTAGAGGGCACCCTTAGTGCTCTAAGGGCAGAGCTACGATCGCAACCCGTACTTGCGGGTACCGACGTGCCGCCTCGCAATTCCAAGGACTGGAACAACCTCCCGCAGTTTCCACTTGCCGTCGTGCGGCCTCTCAATGCGATAGAGGTTGCTGAAGTCGTCCTGGCATGCCGCAAGCTTGGATTGCCGTTTGTCGCACAAGGAGGAATGACAGGGTTGTGCGGCGGCGCCGTAGCCGCACCTGGCTGGGTTGCCATTTCGCTGGAGCGCATGGTTGGCATTGAGGAGGTCGATCGGGCCGCTGGCACCATGACCGTCGCCGCCGGGACTGCACTTGAAACCGTCCAGAATGCTGCTGACGAAGCCGGTCTATTCTTTCCCCTAGATGTTGGCTCGAGAGGTTCGTGCTCCATCGGCGGCAACCTTTCAACCAATGCTGGTGGCAATCGCGTTATTCGGTACGGGATGGCGCGCGATTTGGTATTGGGCGTTGAAGTCGTTCTGCCTGATGGCACGATCATCACAAGCCTCAACAAGTTGCTCAAGAACAATGCTGGTTATGATCTCAAGCAGCTGTTCATCGGGTCAGAGGGCACCCTCGGAATTATAACACGAGCGGTTCTGCGCCTCTTTCCGAAGCCTCGTTCCAACACTGTGGCGCTCTGTCGCCTTGCGGACTATCAATCTGTAGTAGCGCTTCTTCATTCGGCGCGGGATAGCCTTGGGCCTCAACTTTCAGCGTTCGAGGTTATGTGGTCGGACTTTTGGACGGCGAATACGACGTTCGGAGGGGTGCGTCCTCCTTTAGCTGACGGCCCAGGCTATTTTGTCTTAGTCGAGGCGCAGGGGACAGACGAAGTTGTTGACCGACCTCGCTTTGAAGCTTGGCTCGGAGGGGTGATGGACTCAGGTCTAGTTGCCGATGCCACGCTCGCCCAATCGTTGGCCCAGGTCCAACACCTGTGGGCCGCACGCGAAGCTGCCGAACTCGGCAAGGCGATTGGTCCTCGCAGCAACTATGACATTGGGCTTCCACTTGCACGGATGGACGAGTTTGCGAGTATCTGCAAAGCTACTCTGTCGGCGGAGATTCCCGGGTGTGAGAGCATTTACTTCGGCCACATCGCTGACGGTAACTTGCATTTGGTCGCTTGGATGCCTGGACAGTCGCTTGAAACGCAGCCCAAATGCACCATTGATCGGATCGTATATGGCCTTGTAAGGAAGATGGACGGGAGTATTTCCGCTGAGCATGGCATTGGTACCTCCAAGAAGCAGTGGCTCGGCCATGCACGAAGTGAACAAGAGATCGCGCTCATGAGGAAACTGAAGGCCGCGCTTGATCCTGACAATCTACTGAATCCGGGAAAAATCCTCTAAATTACCGAAATTAGAGGGGCGCGAGCGGGAGTCATCGCGGCTTTTCCGCATCACGTTCCCGCATTAGAGAGAAGTCGTTGCGGCGTCGACACATCTAACCCATGCGCTGCCCGACCCGAGCGCACGTCCATTATAAATTGTTCGGTAACGAAGAAAAGATCCATTTTCCCCTGATCGCGCGCTGCATCGATCCGCTTGTCCGGTTCGTCAGCGTGAGGCGAAAGCGGCTTGTCGTTTGCCGAGTGTACACGCAGGCTATGACGCGCACTCACGAGGGTCTCAGCATCCACTTCGCGCTGATCCAGGTTGCCTCGGCAAGCGTTGAACTCATCAAAGGTATGCTCGATTCTGCAGAATTTATTCGATCCGGGCCGATTTTTGACAGCCTTTATGCGTTGGTAGAAGTTACCTCTCGTTAGGCGCGAAGTTGACGCTGCGGGGATACGGTATGTAGGCCGCCGCGTCAGCCGGCCACCCGCATGGCGGTGGAGATCCAGTTAGAGCGCTTGCCGAGTTCAGCAGGCGTAGCTTCGATGCCGCGCCCTCTAACACGTCGCGCGAGGCTAAGGTTGAATCGCTGGGGGACAGCGAACAGGAGTATGGTGAATGAACGGTGCGGAAAGTCTGGTGCGAACCCTGGTGAATGGCGGTGTCGATGTTTGCTTCACTAATCCAGGTACCTCCGAGATGCACTTTGTCGCGGCGCTCGACCGCGTTCCGGGCATGCGCTGCGTGCTCGGCCTGTTCGAAGGCGTGGTGACCGGCGCGGCCGACGGCTATTTCCGCATGAAGGGAACGCCGGCCTCGACGCTGCTGCATCTCGGGCCCGGCCTCGCCAACGGACTTGCAAACCTGCACAACGCCAAGAAGGCGCATTCCGGCGTCGTCAACATCGTCGGCCAACACGCCGGCTACCACATCGGCTACAACGCGCCACTCACCTCCGATATCGAGGGCCTGGCGCGGCCGATGTCGTCTTGGGTGCGGACCTCGCCGGATGCCAAGTCGGTCGCCGCCGATGGCGCCGCGGCAATTGCCGCCGCCATGGGCTCGCCGGCGGAGATCGCGACCCTGATCCTTCCCGCCGATACCGCCTGGAACAAGGCCGACGGCATCGCCGACGTGCCGGCCAAGGAACAGCGCCCGTCCTATTCGCCGCAGGCGGTCGAGCTTGCTGCCAATATCCTCCGCAATGACGGCAGCCAAACGCTGCTCTTGATGGTCGGCAGCGCGCTGACCGAGCAGGGCCTCGCGCTGGCGCAGCGCATCGCGGGGAAGACTGGATGCCAGGTGATGGGCCCGACGTTCCGTCCGCGCATGGCGCGCGGCCGTGGCCGCTTCTCGATCGACCGCATTCCCTATGTGATTGACCAGGCGCTGCCGCGGTTGAAGGATGTCCGTCACATCATCTTGGTCGAAGCCAACGATCCCGTGGCGTTCTTCGCCTATCCGAACAAGCCGAGCCTTTTGAAGCCCGAGGGCTGCGAGGTTCATCGCATGACTCATTGGGGGGAGAACTCGGTCTCGGCTCTGGAGGCGTTGGCAGGCGCGCTGCATGCTACTTCGCGCGACGTCAAGCTGCAAAAACCCCAGGAACTGGTTAAGCCGACCGGCGCGCTCAATTTCACCACCATCGCTCAGGCGATTGCGTATGCGATCCCCGAGAATGCAATCGTGGTCGATGAATCGCTCACCACGGGGCGCGGCTTCTTCCCGCCGACTGCAGCCGCGGCACCGCACGACTGGATCCAGAACATGGGCGGTTCGATCGGCTTCTCGACGCCGCTCTCGATCGGCGCGGCCATCGCCTGTCCAGACCGTAAGGTGATGTGCATGGTCGGCGATGGCAGCGCGATGTACACAATCCAGTCGCTTTGGACGCAGGCGCGCGAAAGTCTCGACATCGTCACGATTGTTTTCGCCAACCGCATCTACCAAATCCTGCGCGGCGAGTTCGATGGCGTCGGCGCCGGCGAGCCGGGTCAGCGCGCGACCGACATGCTCAGGATCGATCGTCCGACCCTCGATTTCGTGGCGCTGGCGAAGGGCATGGGCGTGCCTGGCCGCGCCGTCACCACCGCCGACGAGTTTAACAAGGCGCTGGCCGAAGCTGTCGCTGAGCGTGGGCCTCGGCTGATCGAAGTGCAGATGTACCGGTAGCTGAAGGTCTCGAGCCATTCGAAGACAAAGATCGGCACTGCAATAGCGGCACTGCGGCGGAGTGTGGTCGCGACCCACTATATGATTTTGGCCAACTTGTCCGGATAATACCAAGCTGGCCACTCAGCACGAGCTGATCAGGCCGGACACTGATTGAGTTCTGTACGATTCGCGAAGTCCGTGCTCGCCGCATTTGCAGCATCTGCTAGCGTCTATTGTTTCGATGCTGCTTGTTCGCGAAGACTAGCCCCACTTTGGCAGATTTATGTGCCCGGGGCATTTACGGATTCGTCTTTAGCAATTGGTGTTTCACTGACCAGGTTCGCTCAGGACGGCCGCAGCAATCGGTAGCAGTTGCTCTCGATTCCAGCTCACATGACGCCTGGCGCTTTACGCGCGCACAACTAAACGTCAGCGCTTCGTCGCGTGAAATGCGTAAGCGGCAAGCTGAGGCCGTCAGGCGGCGTGGTTCCATGGCATAAGCGCGTCGAGTTTGCTGCTCGGCCAACCGTTGGCGATACGCTGAAGCGTTACGACGAGCCAGGCGAACGGATCGACGTTGTTCATCTTCGCCGTCTGCAGCAGTGTTGCGATAGTCGCCCAGGTTTGTCCGCCGCCGTCGCTGCCAGCGAAGAGACCATTCCTTCTCGTAATTGTTTGTGGCCTGATGGGTACGCATACGACGAAGCTTTCAATTACCCACAAGTTATTGAATCATTTGTAGTGTTCCGAATTCAAAAACTTGAATCGGATGAATCGGTTGTGATTCATTGCTGAGCACCTGAATCGCAGTGGCGAGGTGCATCATGCGTCCGAGCAGCGTCAGATCACATGGTCTGGCTTTCCGGAACACGCGCCGAGATGGCGCCGACGAGGTTGAGCATTGGACAATACGCGAGGTTGACGAAAGCGCTTTCAAAGACGTCCGCCTTGGTCGACGATTTGGCGAACTGTTGAAGCAGATCGGCGGCAGCATGGGCGAGAGCATTCCGTTTGCTTGTCAGGATTGGGCGAGCACGAAAGCGGCTTACCGCTTCCTCGCGAACGAACGCGTTGAGGAAGGCGATATTCTAAGCGGGCACTTCGCGGCAACACGCGCGCGTTACGATCACAGCAAGGGCCCAATCCTTCTCATCCAGGACACGACAGATTTGTCCTATCAACGTGCAAACCCACACGGGATCGGTATCACCAAGAATGTCAATTCCGGCCGGGACAAAGACGGTCGTTGGCGCCCACATACAGTCTGCGGAATGCTGATGCATACGAGCCTTGCAGTGACGGCCGAAGGCCTTCCGCTGGGATTGTCGGCCGTAAAGTTCTGGACGCGGAAGAAGTTCAGAGGCATCGCGCAACTCAAAAAGAGGGTCAATCTAACCCGCCTTCCGATCGAGAAGAAGGAGAGCATCCGCTGGCTTGAGAATCTTAGGCAATCGATCGAACGACTCGGTGATCCACAGCGCTGCATCCACGTCGCGGATCGCGAAAGCGATATCTACGAGCTGTACTGTCTCACACAGGAGTTGGGCGCTCACTTTATCGTTCGCGCTTGTGTTGACCGGCTTGCGGGGGATGGCGGACACACGATCGCAACCGAAATGGAGGAGACCAACGTCAGAGGCCTGCATCACATCGAACTTCGAAACGACCGCGGTGAGATGACGAAAGCCGCTTTAGAAATCAAGTTCAAGCGAATCAAGATCTTGCCCCCGATTGGCAAGCAGAAACGCTATCCTGGACTCAACCCGACTGTCATCCATGCGAGCGAACGCGGAGCTCCAAGAGGCCGGAAGCCGATCGAGTGGAAATTGATGACGGATCTGCCGGTGCACGGACGCTCCGAGGCGATCGAGAAGATTAACTGGTACGCTCTGCGATGGAAAATTGAGGTGTTCCACAAGATTCTGAAGTCGGGTTGCAGGGCCGAAGACTCGAAACTGCGCACGGCCGATCGTCTCGCCAACCTGATGGCAGTCTTCTGCATTCTTAGTTGGCGCGTTCTTTGGCTGACTATGCTGAACCGCACAAATCCCAACGCATCACCGACGACGGCGTTCACAGGCATCGAAATCGCCTTGCTCGACGCACTCGTAAAAGGAGTCGGCAGCCGGCGATGCCATACAGCGACTCTCGGTTATTACCTCACCAAGCTCGCGCGACTCGGCGGCTATCTGGCCAGACGCAGCGATCCGCCGCCCGGAAACACTGTCATTTGGCGCGGTCTATCAAAGCTGACCGACATCGAACTCGGCGCTGAACTCAGCGTGACCGGAAATGTGGGTAATTGAAAGCTTTAACGGAGGGATACCCTGATGGCGCGTTCGACGATGTTGGAGTCGAGCTCGATGCGGCCGTCGGCCAGGAAGCGCTCGAAGATGGCGCGGCGCGAGACGGCATAGCGGATCGCCTCAGCCAGTTTTGATTTGCCGGAGATCCGTCGCAAGGTCTGCTGCCAGAGGTCGAAGAGATCTGCGACGATCGCCGCGGAGGCTTGCTGGCGCGCGGCGACGCGTGCGTCGGGGCTTTGACCGCGCACGGTCTTCTCGACCTGCCAAAGCTTCGCCATCCGCTCGACCGTCGCCGTTGCCACTTCTGAGCTCCCTGCAACATGTAACTCGTAGAACTTGCGCCGGCAGTGTGACCAGCAGCCAGCCAATGTGATGCCATCATTGCCGCGATAGGATCGCGCGAGCTTGTTATAGGCGGCATAGCCATCCACCTGCAGGATGCCGCGATAACCATTGAGGTGCCGGACCGCGCATTCGCCGGAGCGGCTGTCTTCGAAGCGATAAGCCACCATCGGGGGACCGTCGCGGCCAAACGTTCGGTCATCCCTGGCATAGGCCCACAAATAGGCCGTTTTCGTCGATCCGGAGCCCGGAGCGAGCGTCGGCAAAGTGGTTTCGTCGGCAAAGACCCGTTCGGCCTTCTTGACCTCGCTGAAGATGTAGTCGGCCAGGATCTCCAGCTCGAAGCCGAGCTTGCCCATTGCGCCATCAACTGGCGGTCGAGCTCGACCTTGTCGCGGGCGTAGATCGCTTCCTGCCGGTAGAGCGGCAGGCCATCGGCGTATTTGGCGACGGCGATCTGGGCCAGAAGCGCTTCCGTCGGAATGCCTCCTTCAACGATATGGGCCGGGGCCGGCGCCTGGAGGACGCCGTCCGCGTTCTTGAAGGCATACTTGGGGCGGCGGGTGACGATCACACGGAACTTCGCCGGCACCACATCAAGACGCTCCGACACGTCCTCGCCGATCAGCGCCTTCTGCTTGCCAGCATGCTCAGCCAGTTCTTCCGGCTCAATGACGGTTTCGATCCGTTCCAGATGGGGCGCAAAGCCCTTGCGCCGACGAGGCGCGCGCTTGCTGTCCGCTTGCTCACGGCCCTTGCTGACGTGGGCCTTGATCGCAGCGATGCCGGTCTCGATTTCCTCGAAGACGAAGGCCTGCTGATCATCGTCGTCGCTCGCAGAGCCGAGCTTTTCCGATCGTCGGCCGGACCGGGCGCGGTCGAAGGCCTTCAGGATCTGCGTCAGCCGCTCGATCCGCGCATCGGCATCGGCGTTGCACGCCTTGAGATCGGCGACCTCGCTCCCCAGAGCATCGGCGCAGGCCGCCTTCTCGGCCATGGCAAGCACCATGGCTTTCAACATCTCTACGTCATTCGGGAGGTTGAGATCGGGCGGCGACATTGACCCGACCAGAGCACATTTTGCTCCGTTTCTCTTGCCCTTTCAGGCCACTGATTCACTTCGCCGCAGTGCTTTTACCCAACAATCTCTGGCGGCTTGACCGCCACGGTCCGGACCCGTTTCCAATCCATCCCATCCACCAGCGCCATCAACTGCGCGGGGTTCATCTGCACCCGATGATGCCCGATCCGCGGCCAGCAAAACTTCGCCTTTTCAAGGCGTTTTAAATAGAGGCACACGCCGGACCCGTCCCACCACACGATCTTTATTCTGTCGGCTCCTTTGGCCCGGAACACATACAGCGCACCATCGAACGGATCTGAGCCGGCATCCCGCACAAGCGCAACAAGGCCATCGATACCCTTGCGGAAGTCGACTGGATGGCTGGCGAGGAACACCTTCACACCAGAGGGGATCATGCCGAACGGACCGCCCGGAGCACCCGCTGCAAGTGCGCCTCGTCGACATCCGCGCCGACGCGCACGATGACCTCGCCAATGGCAATCTCGATCACCGCGCCCGCCACCGACGCCACCACACCGTCGCAACTCGAGTGCCGCGAGCGATAACGCCGCTCGGCCCGAACGTCACGGCGCCAGGCGAACAGCTGCGACGGGTGAATGCCGATCCGGCGGGCGATCGCCGAGACGCTCGCGCCAGGCTCCAGCGCCTCCGTCACAACTTGCGCCTTGAACTCGTCCGATCAGCGTCGACGAAGCTGCCGCGGCGCTTCCTCAAGACGGTCGGCGACCGCTTCGATCATATGGAAGGTTCTAGTTCCAGAACTAGGCGCAGACATAGAAGCTCACATCGGCTCACAAACTCAGCAGCCGATAGCCGATCGCTTACCCACTCCGCCAGACGGGGTCTCTTTGCCGCTTACTGAAATGCTGCGATTCTGCCGCTTAAATGTGGAATTTCGGAACTGCATGGGGCAACCCATATAGCTTCACCATTGGACGGCATTACTACTAGTTTCAGGCACGAGGCTGACCATACGCCTATGCCGAAGGTCACTCGGCCGGAAGTTGTCTCGATGGGCGTTCGGCGCCAGTTAATTGGCTCGACGACCGGCCTGATCTCGATCTGACAGGCCTTGTTATCATTGATGAGGTCTGGGGCTTCGACCGGCATGGGCGCGTCAGGCTATGATTAGGGGTCGGGAGGTTCGGTAACTGTTCTGACGTCCGGTGTACTTGCTTGGGTATTCCTAGCCGCAAGCGCGAACCGTGCATAACCTGACATAGTGGTTGGTCGAGCATGCGCCTCAGCGTCAAGGGGGATCGGAACGCAGACAAACCTCGTTACCGGCAATAATCGCAATCTTCGCCGCCATAGCGCTGAAATGGGCGAGTCTCGTCAGACGATCTGGGACACATGTCTTCGTTCTGTCACGCGGTTCGTCTCGCCCGACGGGTCGAGAACCTTCGAATCCAGAAATTTTCTGCAGAATTGCGGCCGTGTAGGCCTTACAATAGCGAATACCTGCTTTGAACGCCCCTAAGATTCTTGAGCGGAGGGGAGAATCCGCTCCAAGGGGGACATCCATGAATATTGCGAAGAGAGTAATTCTCGGCACTGCGGCGATATTAGCGGGAGCTGGAGCGCACGCAGCAGATCTTCCAGTGAAGACGAAGCCTATTGAATACGTGAAGATTTGCTCGCTGTACGGTCCCGGATTCTACTACATTCCGGGCACTGACACCTGCATCAAGCTGAGTGGTTACCTGCGCGCTGCACTCAGCGTGGCCGCTAACTCGTACGCTTATCCCGCGGACAGCGGTTTGGGTGGCGCACGAAACCGGCTTAGTAACGGCTATACATGGCGTGCACGTGAGGGTTTGAACATCGACACGCGCACTGCCACCGAGTATGGAATGCTTCGCACCTATTTCCAAGGCGTTTTTAGTTGGACATCAGGGGGCTATAGCGGAGCGGGCAACGGTTCAACCGTTTACGCGTCACTCGGTGGTGTTCAGGCGCCGAACAACGCCAACCCTGGTGCCGTCGCGGCCGGTACACTCGGTGTGTACGATGCGTTCATTCAGTTTGCTGGCTTCACGATCGGTCATGCGCAGTCGCAATTCTCCGCGCCATGGGCCGACTATCCGGGCAACTGGTATGAACTAGTGGGTGCCGGCGGCTGGGAGCGTGTGAATCAATTCACCTACACCGCCGACTTCGGCCAAGGGGTCACGCTCTCCCTGTCGGCCCAGGATCAGGTAGCGAACTACACGAGCAACATCTGGAACGTCAGCGCTGCGACTCCCGCAGGTCTCGCAGCTGGTTCATACGGCGGCAACGACATCGCTGGAACGATCGCACCAGACCTTGTCGCCATGCTCCGCGTTGATCAGCCTTGGGGCCTCTTCCAAGCGTCGTTTGCGGCTCACGATAACCATGCGGCCTACTATGGTGCAACCGAACTTACTGGCCATCCGGATGATAAGTGGGGCTGGGCGGGTCAACTGGCGTTGTCGATCAAGAATATCCCGACAGGTCCGGGCGACACGATTAACATGTCGGGTGTGTACGCGAAGGGGGCGAGTCGCTATGCGTTCAATAGCTATATTTCGTCGTCAATCGCGATGTATAGTGGCACGAGTTTGGCGCGAGCTTACCAGAGCGTCGGGCTGGCGGGCCTTTCTGACTCCGTGTTCGCTACAGGCTCTGGCCAGGAGTTGACCACCACCTCCGGTTTCCAGGGCGCTTACACTCACAATTGGGATCCGCACTGGGCTACTGCCATCTACGGTGGATTGGCCGCTGTGCGCTACAACGGCACAGCGAAGGGCTACATCTGTAACGCGGTCGTAACAGGCCTTGCTTTGTCGAGTGGGGTGGCTGGCTGCAATCCCGATTTCAACTATGCGAGCGTCGGTACATACACCTCCTGGACTCCGGTCAAGAATCTTACCTTCTTGGCGGAACTCAACTACACGATGTTGGACCAGAAGTATGCAGACGGAAGTACTGTGACGCTCCCGCTGCAAGCCGGTACGGCGAAGCCTGGCGCTGCGTATGAACTGAAAAACCAGAATAGCCTCACGATGCTGCTCCAGGCCCAGCGCAATTGGTGAGGCTCCCTGCAAGCCATTCAACGGAGAAAAGGAACGGCTCTAAGGATTTGGTTTTAACCTCCGCATAGCCCCCGGGATGCCCCCCGGGGGCTCATTGCGTCTTCAACGCGCGATCGGGATCGCGCGCCAAACTTCAGCAAGTCCCTGCGAGCCGAGAGTTCACAAGCAGCGAGTGAGTACGGACAGTGTATGAGACTACGGCCGCGCATCAATCGGCCGCTCGATTTTTGGCTGTCAAGCTTACGTTTCTGAAATCGCCCATACCACGACGATGGGGCGCTCGCGCCGTCCCAGCTGATGAGGGCTGCGGAGACGAGGCGAGGGCGACTGAATATCGTCTGTCAGCCGGGCACTTGGACTCGATTTCTTCGTTACGGGCAATGTTTCCTTCCACGGTCACGGTGGCGCCTCAATGACATTCGGATCGTCAGCCTTGATTTCACAGCGCAATCGAACGCGGCCCCACCAGCTGATGGACCGAGACTATCGCAACCAGCGTTGCCGTGGGCCATAGCTGAACCGTCTAAGACCGGCCACTGAATTTCGCAAGTACACGATCAGCGGTTTTGCCTGCCCGCAATCGAACGATGTGCCATCGATCCACAGGTGCTGGAGAATGGCGACGATTTTGCGGTGTTGGCGACATTCTATCATCGCAACCCGCCTGGATGGATATCGCCGTCTCAAGCCGGTCTGAACCGACGCTCTTATACGCTAGCCCTCTACTTCCGGGACAAGGATTCCGCTAAATCGCGAACAGTTGTGAAGGTTGGCCGTACGGGCAATGTCCTCTCTCAAGCTGAGTTTGAGAGGGGGCAATGCCGAGACCGAAGCAAGCGAAACGGACAACTGTGAAGGACCTTCGATCGATCCTGAGGCTAACATATGTGCAAGACCTGTCGGTCCGGGCCATCTCGGAACGGCTGCAGATCAGCAAGACCTCGGTTGCCACCTACCTGCTGCGGGCTCGCGAAGCCGGCTTAAGCTGGCCGCTGCAGCCGATTTATGAGAGCGAGGCGACGTTGCCGCGGCCTGTTCCGGCGGCTCGGACGGCCGCCCCAGGACTTGAGGGAGCCCGAGTGGCCGCGCGTTGCGCAGGAACTAAAGCGCAAAGGCGTGACGCTGATGCTGCTGTGGCAGGAATACCGAACGGCGCATCCTGACGGCTATGGCTTTACTTAGTTCGAGGAGCAGAACAGCCGGCCGATGCGCCATGTCGGGAAATCCCGCCGCCAGCTGTTCGAGGAGATCCGCCTTGGCGCCGCTGCCGAGCGAGGCGTTCGAATACGCCGAATGGAAAACGGCCAAGGTGCATCCCGATTATCACGTCGAGGTCGACAAGACTTTTTACTCGGTGCCACACCGGCTGATCGGCGGTCAAGTGGGACGTCCGGCTTACCTATCGGGCTGTCGAGATCTTCCAGGATCACACGCGTGTCGCCAGCCATGTGCGCCGCTCCCAGCGCGGCGGTCATGTAAACGAGCACATGTCCCAGACCCATTACGCCAATATGACGCCAGCGAGCCTGATCAAGATGGCGGTCCGGATTGGCGTCAACGCCGCCACGCTGGTCGATGCGTGAGCGCCGTATCCCGAGCAGCGTTATCGTTCCGCCATGGGCATCATCGCCTTGACGCGGCGTTATGAGCGGATCGGCCGGAAGCAGCCTGCGAGAGGGCGCTCGCCATCAACGCGATCAGCTACTCCTCCGTGAGCGCGATCCTCAGGTCGGGGCTTGACCGCGCGAGTCCTGCCACCAAACCCGTCAAAGCCACGCCCGCCCACGCCAACATCCGTGGCGGGGCCTACTATCAATGAAGGAAAGGACCATCGGAATAGCGGCTGCCTACCGGCAATTGGCCGAACAGGACAATGCCGCCGATCTCAGCCGGGAGGAGTGGCTTGGTCTGATGCTCGATCGCGAAGTCGCCACGCGTGCCGACAAACGCCTGACCAACCGCGTGGCCGCAGCAAAGCTGCGCGTCGTCGACGCCTGTATCGAAGATATCGACTTCGCGTCTCGCCGCCGGCTCGATCGGCGTAACACCCTGCAGCTGGCGCAAGGCGCTTGGCTCAAAGCCCATGAGACCCTCATCGTCACCGGCCAGACCGGTACCGGCAAAACCTGGCTGGCCTGTGCCTTCGGACGTCAGGCTCGATCATTCCGTCCTCTACTTGCGCATGCCACGCCTGTTCGAAGACCTCGCCATGCTCGCCTCGACGGTCGCTCTCCACGTCTGATCGATAACCTCGCGCGCGTCCAGTTGCTCATCGTGGATGATTGGGGCACTCACACCCTCAATGGCCAGCGGCGCCCTCGATCTCCTGGAAATCTTCGAAGAGCGCTACAGGCAGCAAATCCACCCTGATCACGGCCCAGCTGCCGTTGGGAAATGGCAATGACATGATCGGAGAACCCACCATCGCCGACGCAATCCTCGACCGGATCATCCACTATGCGCACCGCATCGCCCTCGAAGGCGACAGCATGCGGAGGAAAAAGCCGCGCCCCCCTTACCAGCGCCGAAAACAGCGAAACCAATCTTAGGTAACTTCAATCAGGCAACCGAAAGGCCGCCGCAGCAGTACTGTCCGTGATTTAGCGAAACTGCTGTCCCTCGGTTAGCGAAACCACTGTTCCGGTTTTTGCGAAATACGCACTGAGCTGCAGATTCCGATTAATGTCGGCCAGGCGTTGAACGAACCCGCTCGGCGGGAGGGCGTGGCGAGGTCGTTTGTCTGAGGGTACCTGTTTGAGAGGATTGGACCGCAAGTCCGTTCCTCTTAATACAGGAGTGCCTCATGGCCACGATGAGTCCGAGCCCGCTCCGCTGCCGCATGATCGCGGATATGACCCTGCGCAACTTGTCACCGTCGACGCAGCAATCCTATGTTTACGCGGTTGCGAACTTTAGCCGACATTTCGGCCGGTCATCGTGGTGTGGGAAAAGCCAACTTCCACGGCCATCGAACGGATCGACCAGTGCGTTGTATCAGCCGGCGTCGTCCGCAACGTCCGCTCGACCACCGCAGCAACCTGATCGTCGTTGATCGTGCAAGGGCGGCCAGGGCGGGCCTCGTCAAGCAGGCCGGTACCACGATCCTTGAAAAATCAGCGTTGCCAACGGTGTGTTCGTGGAGGCGCCGAGTTCGGCAGCCACAGACTTGCTTGGCAAGCCGTCCGGGCATCGCAGGACATCGCTCGATAGCGACTGGGCAATTCGATGACGACGAACCTGCCTCCAAGTCCGTCCGTTCCTGCTGGCGCAGCACCAACGACGCGATTGGCCAGCCTCTGTGCATTCGCCACCAGCGCTCTTCTTCAGAGGTGCCAGCGACGATCTTGCATCAGATGACCAGATGAGAATAGGTAAATGGCCAGCGCGATCCGAGCTATCAAAAGGCTCAACAGGAGGGCATCATTTTCCGACAGAGACGGCCAGCCTCCCAAAACGCTGCCGGATTTCGCCGGCAGTGTGTCAAGTCTGGGGCGGAAAGCAGGCGTACGGGTCTGCCAGCAGATGCGGTTCCTTCGGACTACTATCCGCTTATTCCAGAATGGCGGCTTCGGCACCCTCGTGCCAGCTACTTCTGCGGACCTTGATCGCGTGATGTCAGCCTACAAGGAAAGGTAGGTGCACGGGCAATCCAGATATGTAAACAACATTCAAGCTACAAGGGTCGACCCCGAGCCAGCAAGAGGCAATGACCTTGATGCGCGTTAGAAATGTGAGTTCCGCGCGAGGAAGAAATTATGCCCCAGACATTTCGAGAAGCTCGCTGGTATCGCTCGATGCTCTTCGTCCCGGGACACAAACTCGACTGGATGTTAAAGGCGCCCAAATATGGAGCGGATGCCCTAATGCTCGATCTCGAAGATTCGGTCGAGGTTACTCAGAAAGCTGGAGCTCGCAACGCGGTCGCGGCAGCTATCAAGGAGCTATGCACCGGCCCCTTCGGCCTCTTCGTTAGGCTCAATGGGTGGCGGACAGGATGTCTGCTAGACGACCTTAGTGCGGTTGTAATTGATGGCCTCGACGGCGTGGCGCTACCAAAGACTGAAGATCCAGAACAGATTGCCGCTCTGGACCTTGTACTTGGGGAATTGGAGAGGTCGCGGGGGCTGCCGGTCGGCCGAATCGAGATTTGTCCGGGCGCGGAAACTGCAGTAGCGATGTTTAGGTTCTATGAAATCTGCATGGCGTCCCAGCGAGTCAAACGGGCCGGTCTTGCTTGTGGCCCAACCGCAGGTGGAGACGCTGCTCGCTCCCTGGGTCTCAACGACGCGACCGAAGAGGGGATTTACTTCGGAGCCTATTCCGTGCTGCAAGCTCGCGCTGCGGGAATTGTGCAGGTTGAAGGTTCCATGACGGGACGATTGGATGACCTCGAGTTGGTGCGACGAATCGGCGAAAGATCCAAGCGCATGGGGGCGTCTTGGGGATCGGCTATCCATCCTAGCCACATCCCTGTGATCAACGAAATTTACTCGCCAATGCAAGGCGAAATCGACGAGGCGCGCGATATCGTCTCGGTTTTTGCAGAGGCCATTGCCCGGGGGGAGGGGGCGGTTCGGCACAAGTCAATGGTGCTGGACTATGCAATTGTTCGGACTGCCATGGACGTCCTTAAGAGGGCTCAGGCAGTCGGAATTGATGTTGGCAACATTCCAAAAGTTGAGCTCCCGCCACTTTGAGAGGGCATCGCGATGGCCGCACGCGCTGAACTGGCAATTACGACCGCAAGGGCAGGAAGTGTCGTCAATCTCGAGGAGATAGCTCGGCTGCCTTTGGCCCAGTCAGCTCACGGTCGAAAGGGGCGACTTCGCTCCCTTGACCTCATACTAAGAGGATGAACGTCGACTGTTATTTCACCTCCGCTATTAACCCCGGGTTTTCATCCGGATACACCGGAGCCAAACTCAACCCGCCAAGCCCAGAGCAAAAGCGAATTATCGCACTACCGAGGGCTTCCTAACTGCGCAAAACACACCTAGTAGCTTGTAACAGTGATTTTGACTCTTTGGCGTGCCTGGATAGGCGCGCCCCAGTTTGGCGCGAGTCTGTTGTGAACATCCAGTTGATATGGGCGTGAGCTTTGTTTTGCCGCCGCTCCCGTGCTGCGATCTCGTTTCCAAGGTGTTTTAGATCGTCGATTCGGCGGCCGAGACACTGCCCTTGGAGGAGACTGATCTCGATCTCGACCATGTTGAGCCAACTGGCGTGTTTTGGGGTGTAGTGGAACTGCAGGCGGCGCAGGATGCGGCGGGCCTCGGCGGGGGCAAAGGTCCGGTAGAGGGCGCCGGGGCATGGATCGGCAGATTGTCCTGCACAAAACGGATGCACGCGGCCTTGGGTAATAGACATCGACGAATTCGCGCATGCAGTGAGCATAATCCACGGCGGTGCGCCGTTCGGTGACCTTGCGCCAGGCCCGATGCGGATCGAACGCGACGAAGAGATTGACAGTGCCGTTGCGGCGGTACTTGTAATCGCAACGCTCGCGCTTTCCCGGTTCGGGTGGGATCGGCTGGCGCACTTCGCCGATGAGCTGGACGGGGGTTTCGCCGAAGCAGATCAGCGGTCGCTCGCGATCAGGTGCCTCAGCGTAGAGATCGAGCACATCTTCCATGCGAGCGACATATTCGTCATCGACATGGGGAATGCACCACATGTCCCTGCGCCACGGCTTCAGGTCATTATCGGCCAGCCGGCGGCGCACGGTCTCGCCTGACAGGCTGTCATGATCAGTGAGCTTGCCCATCACGTCGGCCAGCAGCGCCAGCGTCCAGCGCCTCCGACCGGCGGGCGGCTTGCCGCATGCGGTCGCCACAAGCAGGGCTTCCTCCTTGCCGTCAGCTTGCGCTCCGCACCGGGACACGGCTCCTCACGAGATTGCCTTCTACGAAGCGGCGTTTGGTCCAATAAACGGTGGAGGCGCTTACTCTGGCGGTCCGGGCAATCTCCTCGTCGCGCTGCCGATGTCGGCGCCAGCAAAATCTGGGCCCGCTTAAGTTTACGAGCGGCATGCTTGCCGCCGCTCAGCATCGCCGTAAGTTTCTCTCGCTCGGCTTGGCTCAATTCGACCCGGTACGGTACATTCATCGTTCGCCTCCCTGTCGGGGTCCGGACGAAACGATCCATGAGTCAAAAATCAGGCGCACGTTTTACTGAGAAGCAGGGCCATTATCTGGCTTTCATCTATACCTACTCGCACATGTTCGGACGCCCACCCGCCGAAGCCGACATGCAGCGTCATCGGTGTTAGCCCGCCCTCAGTCCATCGGATGATCGTCACGCTCGAGCGTAACGGCCTCGTTCGCCGTCAAGCCGACACGCCCAGAAGCATCGAAATCCTCGTGCCGCCAGAAAACTTTCCAATCCTAAGCTGGCTCCGTATCAAACCGTCAAAACTACTGTCAGGAGCCAATAGGGCCCGCCGTCCTCAAGCAAATCTTAAAGCTCGGTAGAAAAGGCGACCGGTATCAACTTCTTCAATCTCTGTTGCGCTATCTTTGTCCGATTAAAGACCCTGATGTCCGAAAGCGGACAAAAGCAGCACGGCCTTTCCACAGGGAAATTGATAGGCACGCGTGTTCTCTCAAGAAGGCCCTCATCAGATGCCGCGAGTGGCACGCCCGTTGCTGGAATGAAGAAAATGAGCCAGCGCCAAGGCTGGTGGAGATCGTTCCAGGAGTTGCCAATGAAGCTTGCCGCTTGATCCCAATGGCGGTGACAGTTGGTGCCTGGCATCGCCGAAGATTCGCCGAAGAGGCGGACATCAATGTCGCGGTTGCCGCGCACTTCACCGAGTTGAAGGAGATTACCGCAGCTTTCAAACGGAAAACCGGCAATGAGGGCGTGCTGAGCTTCGATGCAAGTGGACAGTTTCACAGACAGACCACGCAAGGCGCGCCGGTGTTTCTCGGCCGAAGTCTCCCGCCCCGAATCGCGCACGCGTTCCTTCGACAGCGGCGCTGCCTGAGCCAACTTTGCGAACCAAGCAACGGCGCGCTAACGCTGATTAGCGAGCTGGCGCTAAGACCGAAAAACGCCGGATTGAAGGGCCGCCGCAAAGTCACGGCGCCTAGAGTAGAGCTCCTATTGGGCGACCTTCTCGGACCACCGCCCCGCTGAGAGGGTGTTTGGCGACACGGAAAGCCCTAAAACTTCAAAGGACGACATCTGCAAAGGCTCGTGGGTTTACGCGGTCAAGTCTCGGCCTTGAAGAACAAGCCTGTTTGCGAGCAGCTGGAAACGCAGGACGAGGAACCCTGCGCAGACGGTCGTCCCGATTGATAAACCCATCCAGATACCAATAGCACCAAGGCCTGTCTTGAAAGCCAGCACGTAGCTAGCGGAGAAGCCGATCAGCCAGTAAGCGATGCCGGCGAATAGAAGCGGCACTCGCGTGTCTTTCAGTCCGCGCAGGCCGCCCTCCGCAATGCTCTGCGTGGCATTAGCGATAAAGAAGCTTGCACCGACCAAAAGGAGCTTTGCAGCCAGTTCGATCGTCCCGTCGGAATCGGCGACCGATTCGCCGAAAAACAATTCGGCGATCGCAAAACGCGCGGTGATCACCGCAACCGTCAGCATCGCGACGATCGAGATTCCGAGCAGGATCGCAACCAGACCTGCCTGCTTGATACCGGAGCCGTCGTTGCTGCCGACCGCATGGCCAACCCGCACGGCCGCGGCCATGCTGATGCCGGAAGAGATCATGAATAGGATCGAGGCGACGTGAAACGCGATCTGATGAGCGGCCAGTGCGCTGGTGCTGATCAGGCCTGCCAGGAGCGATGCGGCCGAAAATAGTCCGGACTGGATCAAGGAAGCGATTGAGATCGGCGTCCCGATCACGATAAGCTGCCGCAGTAAGGGCCAATCGAAGCGCCAGAAATGTGCAAACACGTGGTAGTCACGGAAAGGGTGGCGCATGGTGGCGAACCACAAACCGGCCAAAAGAGTCCCACAGTTGACTAGGCTGGTCGCAAGACCCGCCCCGAACAGTTCCAGCCGGGGCAGGCCGAATTTCCCATAGGTCAGCAGATAAACCAGCACGGCGTTGACAGGGGTGGCCGCGAGCGTGATCCACAAGACTGGCTCCGGCCGGTTGACCGCGCCCATGAAACTGCGGATAGCCAGTAAACACAGCGCCGGCGCCACGCCCCAGGCCAGTCCGAGCAGATATTGCTGGGCGAGCCACGCCGCGTGCGGCGCCTGGCCAAGTGCGAGCAGTATTTTCTCTCCGCGCAGCGCAAACGCCATGATCGGCAGCGATAGCAGCAGCGCCGCCCACAGCCCCATGCGCAGCGATCGCCGTACCACGGCTAGATTACCCGCCCCAAACGCCTGCGCCGCCAACGGTGCGATCGCCGCGAGCAGGCCCAGGCAGAAGGTAAGGCTAACGAGATAGACCCTGCCAGCCAGCGCTGCCGCAGCGACCGCCTCAGGGCTTATGCGCCCGATGAAGGCAAGATCGGTCGTCATCATCGCGACCTGCCCAAGATGCGTCAGCACCATCGGCAACGCGAGTTTCGCGGTTTCGCTGAGCTCGACGGCCAGGCGGTGGCCAGCGGCCCGTCTTGTTACTCCGTGCCGCGAAGCTGACGCCGGCTTTGTTTCGGCCATCTTGTCCATGGAAATCGTGCTGCCCGGTTGCCTCGGCGGAGGAACGATGTCTTGTTCACCGAAAGGATCCTCTTCCGGCGCTGGATTGGCGACGACCAGCGGATGCGGACTTAACCGCTTGCGACGAGGCGCGCTATTGGCTGGATCTGCCGCTGAGCCTAGCGCCTGTTCGTCTATTGACGAGACCAGCTCCGTCCCCTGGACCGAGGCTTCCGTTTCGCGTGTGTTTAGCGAAAGAAGACGCTGTAGGTGACCGGCACGAGGAACGGGTCGATCACCGCCATTGTGCAATCGGGTTTGGCGCGAACCGCGATTGCCGACGTGGTCGATCAGGATGGCAAATCGTGCGCCAGCGCGCCTGAAAGGCAACGTTAAAACCGTTCGAATTCGCACGCGACGCATACGTGAACTGAGAGGCGATAATCTTATGAGCCATAGCTGCGATTCCCTGAGCATGCGGTACTGGATGACATCTTCTCTTCAACGATCGTGCCAATTTCGTCAGCTTGATTTGTAAAGGGAAATTTGCTCAAGTAGACGTATCGTGAGCCTGACAGCATGTCGCAACTCCGACAGTCAGCATCAGAGATGCTTCATCTTAATGCCGTAGTGATTGCCTAGTCTTACAGCGTTACAAAATCAGGATGGGCCTCGATTTGGATTGCGCAGTACGGACATCTACGTAGCCGCCTAACCAATGTGCTCGCGCGACGCCGCCGCAAGGTAGCGATCGAATTTGGCAGGTGACGCTCGGTTCTGAGCGGGAGCGTCGCGAAGCTTTTGATTTGTGTGAAGCGAAAATTCTTCGAACGCGGGCCAACGAGGTCGTGACCGGAGATCGTCTCCCTTTCGGAGATCAGGAAACCGTAGGCGGCACGCATAGCGTGGCGTGGTGATGGAAGCCGCGCCGCCGCGCCCTCATGATGCCCGAGCCGACCTCCTGCTTGAGCTCTTGGTAGTCGCGTTCCATGCGCCATCTGAGCTTGGCCAAATCGACCGGGGCGCGGAAGGAAGTGTTTTCAAACGGCGTCGAGAAGCAGTGTTGGGACACGCTGCTGGCGTTCAACGACTTGCCAGCCGAGCACTGGAAACACCGGCGGACGACCAATCCCATTGAAAGCCTTTCGCTACCGTGCGCCACCGCACGATCCGACGAAGGGGTGCATGTCCAACAGGACGGCGCTCGCGATGGTCGTCAAACTGCTTGAGGCCGCGCAGAAAACTGGCCATCGTCTCGATGGCCACAACCAGTTGCCAAAACTCGTTCTTGGCGTGACATTCAACAACGGGATCGAGGTCATCGCCAAACCGACTGACCGTCAGCCCATAACCGCTGCCGCCTACCCGGCTAGGCCGTCACCAAAATTTAGCGATAGCTCCGTCCTCAATTGTCTTCGCTTCTCGACACAGAACGGGCGACTCGCCCGATCTCGGTGCGGGCGGTCACCTGGACTCCCGGGTGCCTTATAGAACTCGATCTGGCGATACCATACGGTAGGCTTGCAAGCCCTGCGTCTGGGATACCGGTGCTGGAGACACCGAACGAACTGCTCTTCGCCGATACCACGCGTTCGTCACACGCAGCAATCTCGGCTGAGCGGGCCACTCGCTTGTCAGCACCGCGCAGCGGAAATGCGATGGCGCTCCAAAACTCGGCGATCGCCTTCTCCCGCCGTTCGAGCTTGCGCCTCAGAGCGTCAATGCGCCAATCTCGCCGCGGCACGCCAGTGCAAACTCGGCGACATCGGTTACCGCCGTTGCCCCGTGATGGATCCTTCTAAGCCTCGTCAGCCTCTCGAGAGCTAGCGCTCGTAGCATGAGACGTTGACATCTGGACAGTTGGCCAATGCAAATCCTTGCAAGCCACTCTTAGCTCGGTCGCAATACAAATTGTAAAGGAACCACGAGTGAATTCGGCCGTGAAGAGATGGTGCACACTTCTCGATCGCTACCCCGGCACGGAGCCGCGAGACGAAGGTGCTTCCGGGCGACCACATCTCGCGTGCGGCCGTTCGGGGTCCCTTCGCGCCCGCGGCGGAGCCACCGTCGCCGAGGGTGGCCGAGTGGCTTGCGACGTATGATAGAGCCGATTAGTCAGGCACAGAGGACCTGCGAAGCAGGCGGACGGTCTCCCGGACCGCGACGAGGCCCCTGAACCAGACTAGATTCAGCCCCCGAGGCAGTCACAATGGTTGTGGTGAAGGCTTACGTCCCGCCGAGGAACACTGTGTTGTCGCAGGCAGCGCAATCTCATAGGCGCAGGCGGAAAGCGATCGTGTCCCGTGGCGTGGTGTAGCTGGCGGCGGCTCACCGCGTTCACCGGCATGGGCCGGACAGGTCAACTGGCGATTGCCGGAAGGCTGACGGTGGGATCATCGCTCAACGGCGCGATGGTTTCCAGCGTCATGTAGCGGGCGCGCTGGACGGCCCATTCATCGTTTTGCTCAAGCAGGATCGCGCCAACGAGGCGAACAATCGCGTCTTCGTTGAGGAAGATGCCGACCACCACGGTCGCCGCTTGATCTCGCCGTTGCGGCGCTTGATCGGGTTGGTCGAGTGCAGCTTGGTCCGATGCTGGGGCGGGAACGTCATGTAGGCGAGCGCATCGGGCTCCGCTTCGTCGAGGAAGTCGGCAAGCTTGGGCTGCTTGGGGCGGAGCTGGTCGGCGACCTTTCGCCACTGCGTTCGTGCGGTCTCGGCATCATCCTGGGCAAACGCGGTGGCGATGAAGGCAGAGACGACGCGCCGCCCGCTCTTGCCGGCATGGGCCAGCGCGTTGCGCATGAAGTGCACGCGGCAACGCTGTCAAGTGACGTTGAGCACCTTGGCCACGGTGGCCTTGATGCCCTCGTGAGCGTCGGAGACGACGAGCTTGACACCGCGCAGGCCACGGCGAGCAAGCTTGCGCAGGAATGCCGTCCAGAACGTCTCGGCTTCGGAGGGACCGCTATCCATGCCGAGCACCTCGCGCCAGCCGTCACTGTTGACGCCGACCGCGACAATCACCGCGACCGACAAGATGCGGCCATTCTGGCGCACCTTCACGTAGGTGGCGTCGATCCACAGATACGGCCAGTCGCCCTCGATCGGACGGGCGAGGAACGCCTTCACCTTGTCATCGATCTCGCCGCACAGCCGACTCACCTGGCTTTTGGAGATGCCGCTCATGCCCATCGCCTGCACCAGATCGTCCACCGAGCGGGTCGAGACGCCCTGCACTGGGCTTCCTGCACCACGGCGGTGAGCCTTCTCGGCCATGCGGCGCAGCTCCAGGAAGCCCCCGGAAGTAGGAGCCCTTGTGCAGCTTGGGGAAGCGCAGCTCGACCGCGCCGGCGCGGGTCTCCCAGACCCGGTCGCGATAGCCGTTCCGTTAGCCCAGACGCCCGGGTTCTTCTCGCCGTAGGCCGCCCCGGTCTGGCTTTCGACCTCCAGCTCCGTCAGCCGCTAGGCGGCGAAGCCGATCATCTCGCGTAACAGATGCGCGTCAGGGGTCTTCTCCACGAGGGTGCGAAGTTTCATCATTTCGTCGGTCATCGGTGGTTCCTCGAATCAGGTTGGTGTCAGCAACCCGACCCTACCGACGAATCATCGATGACCACCGCAAAGCCGCCCGCCCGCTACGGTGCTGTTTGGGGACGCGCGTGTAGGCGCCTTTGCTCTACCGAGTTCACGACGTGCGCAAGGTGATTCCGGAGGACGGCATCGTTGTGCTCGATAACAGTGTACAAGATCTGGTAGGCGCGCAACTACTGTACCTATGTTACGAACACGTTGCTGCTATCGGCGGGGTTGACGTTGAAGTATGTCAACGTACTGGAAGCCATATACCGCCTACAACACGCGAACTATCAAATGCTGCGGGCGGAAATATTCGTACCGTCTTCGCAGCCTAGCTGAGGAATTTGGGCAATAGGGGCGCAGAATGGTGACGGGCTCGGATCTACCTGCCGAAGCGCTGCCGCGTGGGGAGGTTGATCGTGTGATGCTTGCCGGCGAAGGGAATCTCGATGTGCTGGAATCGCTTCGAAATTCGAAGATCGAGGTGGGGGCTGACACGCCGTGAGGAGGCCGCGGCGTTTATGACGGCGACGTGCCGGCGGTTCCGCGGCAGCCGGGGCGTGTGCATTGCAGCTCGCGGTCCAAGTGCAGTTAACCTGTCGAGCGGGGCGCCTATGCTCACTCGGTGCAATGCCGATGGTCATGATCACTTAGATAAAAGGCGATTATGGGCAGTAGAGAGGGGGCGTTTTCAGGTTGTCGATGTGATCGCGTCGACGAAACCGCTTACCAAGTTGCCGCGACTGATCGTAAGCTCGGAGTATTCCTACGCGTCCGCGATACGTGTCGTGTCGCGAGGATTGGCGCCACGCGCATGTATTTCGGTGAGGGGGAAGCGGCAAACTTGCAAGACCCCTCGCAAAGACCCGGTGCTTAACCTTATCGAGCAACCGGAGCGACACCGAATACTGATGGCGCCCCGGTCCGAGCAAGACAGTTCTATGATCGACACGTTCGACATCCATCTCCAGACAGCGCTTACAAACGAGTTTCGACTCGGGAGGACGACTTGGCGACAGACAAGGAAATCTTGACATCGGTAAGGCCTGCCCCCCCCCCAGCGGATTGTCCGGTGCTTGGTACATGGCGGCTGCGTTCCTACGTTCGCGAACGATTGTCGGATGGACATCGCCATAATCAATTCGGCGAGGCCCCCGTCGGCTACATCGGCTACGCGGCGGACGGCAGAATGTACGCTATCTTCACGCGGAACGATCGGGTCGTACCTCGCGACGTGGTGCCCACCGATGAAGAAGGCGCGGAGTTGCTCGGCACCATGGTCGCCTATGCCGGCACTTTCTCGCTGGGGGAGAACGTCGTCGTTCATCACATCGACACATCGTGGAACCAGGCGTGGACCGGCACCGATCAAATCCGGCACTTTGTGCTCGAGGGTGATACGCTGACGATCACGACCGCTCCGTACAAGAGCTATCTCGACGGCAAGATGGGCCGCTCGATGCTGATCTGGAACAGGGTCAAGTAATGCCGCTGCCTGGGGTTAGCGGATATCTGCGATGAATGACCTGTTTGGAATCGAAGGGGCACATGTCCTGGTCACAGGCGGCTCGAGCGGTCTTGGACGATTCTTTGCAACCGTCCTCGCAGGGCGGGGGGCACGCGCGACCGCCGGCACACGCCGTGCGAAAGCTCTGGCCAAAACCGTCGAGGACATTACTGCGGCCAAGGGCTGGCTCAAAGCGTGATGACGGACGTCACCGTCGCAGCGGGCATCGAGAGATTATCATCAACAACGCAGGCGTCACGGCTACGCGGCCCGCGCTGCAACAGGATGAGGCCGACTGGGAGAAGGTCGTCGACATCAACTTGAAAGGCGTCTGGCTGGTCGGCAGGTAGCTGGACGCCGCATGGTCGCGCACAGCGTTAAAGGTTCGATCGTTAATGTGGCGTCGATCCTAGACCCGCAGGTCGCAAGCTCGGTCGCTCCATATGCGATTGAGTCCGGTGTTGTGCAGATGAACACGGCGCTCGCCTCGAATGAGCGCGCTACAGTGTTCGTGTCAACGCGCTTGCTCCGGGCTATTTCGAAACCGAACTGAACGACGATTTCCTTCTCGAAGCTGCGGGCCAGGCATTAATCAAGCGAATTCCCCAGAGGCACCTTGGCGAATTGCGAGAGCTTGAAGGACCGCTTCTGCGGCTCGCACGGAACTTAGCTGCTACATGACCAGAAGCGTAATCGTCACAGCGCAAGCTTTCCCAGCCCAAAAGAACTAAGAAAATGCGAGGAATCACACCCTACCGGGCGGGCGAAGCCACTTTTCGGCCGCCTGTTCTCTCATGTTTGCTGTCAAGGGACTCGATCAAGCGGAGCCGCTTCCGGCACTGAGCGCCGGACGCTGGACTTCGAAGGTGCCCACGATAGGAGGCAGGGCCAAAGACGACGGTTGATCAATCTCATGCGCGGGTTGGCTACCGCATGACCGTGGTTTCGTCTTGGGGCTGCCTCGGTCTAGGGGGCTAGCGTCGGCAATTCCGGCTCATAACACGGGGATTCCCCACCGCGCCCTGCCTCCTGCCCTGGGCACCGATATGGTTGAGCGGCGCTCTTCAGGCGGCCGGCCTGAGCTGCACTTGACGAGTGATCGCCCACAGGAAGCCGACCATCTCGCGTGCAATGGCGGTGGTGACGATCGCCTTCGATTTGTCGGCCGCCGACAAGCGGCGATAGCGGGCGCACAGCCTGACCTGAGCCTTCCGGGCGACATCGCGGATAGCTTGAGGTAGGCGTTCGTTACGGTCACGGAGCTTGCGACTGACGCGGGCTTGCATGCGATAGGTCCATGCCCCCTCGATCAGAGTTCGCCTGGCCAGAGCGTTGCCGGCCTTGGTGATGCCGCCGCGTCGGATGGTTGCGCCGCTCGAATGCCCCGACGGCACGAGGCCGAGAAAGGCCATCAACTGGCGGGGATTGTCGAAGCGGGAGCAGTCGCCGACCTCGGCAACCACCGTCACGGCGACGATGAAGGGGACACCGCGCATCGCCTGCACGGACTCTACGAACGGCGTCATCGACCATTGTGGCGCCAGCTCCTCGATCCGCTTGGTCAAGCATTCCAGCTGATTCAGGAATATGTTGAATTGCACCGGTACCTTTCGAGATCGGCGCTCGGGCCAGTCCTTCCCCGGCCTCTTGCATCGGAGGTCAAATTGCTCAGTGCGTGGTCGTCGCCAAAGCAAATGGGACACGATGACGCACTCATAGGTTGGATAGTCGACGATAGGGCTGGTTTCGGTGATTCTTAGGCGAAAGGCGTACAATAGGAACAAGCAGAGGATCCGATGACTTGGCACCCTGTCGCTCCTTCCCCTCGAGAACGCGATCATCGTCTAACGTGCCCACTAGAGAATTTGGTTCAGCATGGGCTGGCATCGTCGGATTCAGTGCCAAGCTTAATCGAAGGGGTTAACAAGTCTTCGGTACGGATCACATCCGAGATGCGAATAGCTCCGAACACCAAAGATCCAGATGATCTAATAACTCGCCAGTTCAGTCCGACTGCGAACGAATTGCGCGTAAGAAACGAAGAACGCAGCGACCCCGTCGGCGATAATGTTCTCTCGAAGCTGAAGAGGCTGACCCGCCGATACCGGGATCGGGTTCTTCTGCTGCTTACGCAGACCTGCCAAGTCTACTGCAGATATTGCTTCCGTCGCGAAAAAGTCGTTTCCGGTAAAAAAAGTCTTCGAGCAGAGGAATTAGCGGCCGCCCTAGAACACGTCCGTGAAACGCCAGAGGTCTGGGAAGTTGTTCTTTCCGGAGACGATCTGTTTGCTCTCGGAGACCGGCACCTGGAGGTAATTCTGGAGTCACTGGAGGCCATCGAGCATGTCAAAGTGATCCGGCTCCCCGTCAGATTGCCGGTCGTCGAGCCAGCGCGAATTACCGAAAAGCTATTGGATGTACTAAGCCGCAGGCGATGCGCTATTTACATTGTTCATATTAATCATCCAAACGAGCTAACGAAAAGCGCCAAGGATGCATGTGCAGCTCATTCACATGGTCTATGGCGGCACCGACGATGCCAATCTCGTCGAGGTCGGCACGTTGGACGCCTATGCGGCCAGGATACCGAACTTTACCTTCACGACCGTCGTCGCCGCGGCCGGCAGTGCCCATCCGCGGAAGGGGTACGTCACGCACCAAGTGCCGGAGGCGGCGCTGAAACGCGGAGACGTGGATGTCTATTTTTGCAGCCCGTCGCCGGCGACCACGGCTGACGGAGACTCATCATGCGCCCCGTTATCATCGCCGTTGCAATCACAGGCTCAGTCCCACGCAAGAAGGACAATCCAGCGCTGCCGATTCTGCCTGCTGAGCAGATCGAGTCGACACACGCGGCCTACAAGGCGGGCGCGGCTCTGGTTCACATTCACGTGCGGAACGATGATGGGTCCCCCTCATCGGATCCTGACCGTTTTGCGGAAGTCCAGGCGGGGGTGTGCAAGCACTGCCCCGGCATGATCGTGCAGTTCTCGACGGGAGGCCGCGGACGCGATCCTACCGCGCGTGGTCTTTCGCTTGTGCATCGGCCGGAGATGGCTTCGCTCTCGACCGGATCAACGAATTTTCCCACTATTGTGTACCAGAATCCCGCAGCCTTGGTACTCGACCTTGCGACTCGTATGAAGCAGTTTGAGATTGCGCCTGAGATCGAGATTTTCGACCTGTCGCACATCCACGGCACGAGGCGACTGATCGATGCCGGCCTGATTTCGCCGAGCCCGCACGTGCAATTCGTTATGGGAGTTCAGAATGCGCTGCCGGCTGACGAACATCTGCTCGATATTCTGCTTCTGGAAACCAAGCGTATCATTCCCGACGCGACATGGACTGCAGCTGGGATTGGTCGCCATCAATCGCAGGTGATCGAATGGGCGTTGCAGCGCGGCGCAAACGCGGTGCGCACTGGCATGGAAGACAACATTCGAATCAGCAAAGAGCGGCTCGCTTCTGGGAATGCCGAGCTCGTGAGCTTCGCTGCGGGGCTGATAGAAAAGCATGGCGGCAGGCCTGCAACACCGGCCGAGGCGCGGGCCTTGCTCGGCCTTCGGGCGGCTAAAGCGAGATGGGGTTAGGTTGAAGCGATTAGGGATTCCCAAATCAGCCGGTTTCTGATTCACCATGCTGACTGGAAGGAGGCCAGCATGGATGGGCAAGCCTTACTCTCTGGATCTCCGTAAGCGTGTCGTGTCCGCGATCGAGGGCGGGATGTCGCGCAATCCGTTCCGATGGACCAAATCCGCCGATGACATCCTTGCTTCCATCGAGCGCTTCTGCCGTTACAATGCCCCGGCAAAACAGGACCCGATGTTGCGAACTTCTGGTTCAGGACACTAGATCATTGAAGTCGACGTCCGCTTCGGCCCAAGGCGGTTGCCGCGCAACGAAGTAACGAGATAGGTCAGCGGTAATCCGCACCAGCAGGACACATGTCTCGCGCAGGCTTGGTGGCAAGCCGATCGCGCCTTAAAGACGAAGCACCTGCTAGCAATGAATGGCGGGCGCGTCGAGCTGCAGACCGCGAACCTGCTGGTCGAGGGGGAGCCACGACGAGGCCGTGGCCGGAAGCCGCGCTGTGCTTTAGGGGGCGCTCTCATCGGACATCAAGACAACAAGCCGGGGCGGGTCTACGACGGCGCACTCATCGGGATCAACAACCTGCTTGGCTGGTGCGGCGGGCTTGGAAAGTTCGGCGATTCATCCAAACCAGGTCGTTCGCGGCTGTGGGGTAGCTGCCGGCCCGTACATACATCCGGACAAGCGGCATCCCGAGCGCCATCGCCTGGGCCTCGACCAGCGTCTCGCGCTCGCGATGCGTGGAGGCGCGGCCGAACTCCGGGTTGATTGTGGTCATCAGCGATTCCACGCCAGTCGCCCGCCCTTCGGACACGGTGGAGCGCCATGGCGCAATCCTTGCCGCCGCTTTAGAAGATCGCGGCGCGGCGGCCGGTCGTCGCCACTCAGGCCCCTTCGGGCGCTCAGGCGCCCTCGATGGTGGCCATGCCGGACAAGCAGAACGGCAGGTCGCCGCTTAGCGTTCCGCCGAAGAACGGATGGCCCGCCGGGTAGCATCCCGCAAGCCCGCCACGGTGTGAAGGTAGAGCCGCGGAGCGCCCGCTCAAGGGAGGGCCGCCTGCCTCCCCGGGGGACCTCCCCACCATTTAACAAGCGGATTTTTGGGCAGCCAGCGACGGGTCGAAGGTGGTACCGGTGCGCGGCGGCGATCAGGGTGAGACTCGTATTGCCGCACGTAAAAGTGCTCCCTCAGGCTGCTCCGCGGCCTCATCTTTTTGCTCGACTTCGGCAATCACATTGAGACGCTGGGCATTCTGCCTGCAATCGCGCCAGGCGTTCGCTGCAGGGCATCGAAGGCTTCTGCGAGCAGCGTCGCGAGGACGATCCTTTCCACTCCCGGCAAGGATGCGAGGATCTCTACGTCGCTGCTTTCTCTGCCCCGGCTCGGCCTCTTCGATCGGGATGAGACGGGCGGTCAGCGTGCCCAGCTGATGATACGCTTGCCTGAGCTGCCGGTTCACGAAGCGGACACGCGCGATAAGCGTAGCGATGTGGGCAACGGCGGTTTCGGTCGCACCGGCGGCCACCTTAACGGGCGGTTTGCGCAGGATATCGAGCACATGACGGCGTCGAAGCGACGGATACGATGACCCTTGAGCAACCTGACGATCGTCGCCTCACGGATCCGGGCGGCTTTGGCCAGCGCGGGCACGGTCTTCCAGAGATCGAGCAGCCACTCTGCTCCGAGGTCGTTTTCGAGCTCGAGCATCCGCCGCACGCTCTTGGGCCTAAGGCTCGCCAGAATGGACCCGTTCGCTTCATTTGCGGCAAAAGTGGACCAAAGTCCTCGTTGAGAGCGGCCGCCGTACGGGTCGCGCCGGTCAGCGCGGTCGGCCGCCAGAAGAATCCTGACCGATCGAGCCGTTCTCCGCCCATCTCGATGTGCGCGCCCCCGAATCACCTCGCCTACCGCACTTATGCCGGTACGAGCTCGTGATAGTGGCCGGTCTTGTCCCAGGTCGCCTTCAGGATAACGCCCGAAACCTTTGCGATCGCGATCGTGAAGTGTGAAACGGCATGCATGTCACCTTTCTCGTCCCGAGCCGTGTAACATCCTGCCATCAGGTGCCCGCAGACCGTCTGAAATGCGCTCGATACGGTCACGTGCACGCGACAATGGGGGGCTCGTGCTCGAAGCCCCCGCACCGAAAGCCCGTGTCTATCCCGCTACTGGAAATCGACGGCTGCGGCTGCACTGAATTGTCCAGCACCCAGCCCATCCCAATGATGCCATGCGCGCTCAACTCCAACGGATCCGGGACCTCGACGAAGTCAATTCCCGAGATAGTCTTTGCGCGGCTGGTGGGGAAACCGCTCGATCCGCACCTTGTCCATCGAGCCGGTCGCGTCCAAAAGGGTTTCCTGTTTTGACATCATTTTGCTTGCAGATATCCCAAAGCTCCCGAGGGAGATCCTCACCTCGCCGAGTCGAGAGTAGATGATTTCTTCGACCTTGCCGCTAAGCATGTGTCTCTTCGTGCAAATGTCCGTAATTTCTGGGGCAATCGTCGATTGCCACCTTAGCGAACGTGGCGGCAACCGACGCGCGAGATGGTGAGAAAGAATACGCAATCCTCCTGCTGGATTTTCACTGACTGGCATGCCTTCGGGACTAGCGGGAAGGGCATGTCGCGGGAATCAAGCGGCCTATTGCCCGAGCCGCGATAATACCGCGGCCAAGTACGGATGCTTCGCGATCATGCTATCCTCTGACGAGCTGCATCAGCCCGCCAATATCAGGCGCTGACTCAAGACTGGCCACGACATCGCACACGCTTCGAGTGGCGGCATGAAGCCTCGGAGACGCCAGCCTCTTGAACATTGCCTCAACGTCGGTATCCCAACTCATGTCGGCCACGTCTGCAGAACGCATTGTGATCGTCGAGCCGTCCTTCAGCGTCACTTCAACGGTAACTCCGTCCACGTCGCTCCCCGCGACGAGCAACGATGTCTTCCGGGCGACTTCCTCGACATCCCGATCCCCGAATGATTCACGAAAGTACTTAAAATTCGTGACGGGTTTGCCGAGCAGCGCGGCAATGGAAGTGAACGTCGCGGACATCTGCGCCTGCAACGGGTTGTGATGCGGGGGGGCAGCCGAGACGCCAGGATAATCTATTCCATTCGCTGGGGTTGCAGGTCGGGTCACCATGACGCGTTCGATCTGAGACGGCGAAATACCGGCGGGCTGGAGCGAACGGATCATCAGCATCGTGTCTATATTGGCTGCGCAAACCGGGAAAGGCTTGGAGCGGGCGCCAAGGATCCCGAGCTCTCTCGTTTCGGCGGTCAGGGCGCCGGCATCGTGAGTCTGGCCGCGCGCAAGTGTTTCGAAGAACCCGTGCGGGCCATCGAGCGTGCCTAGCCACGTTTCACCCCCAGCCTCGGCAAGAGCAGCCGCGTTGATCCCAGCACGGGCTGCAAAGCCTGCTAGGATGTGGCCTTCCATCGTGCCAGCAGCGAGGGACTGGTAGAATCCGGTAGCCATGTTTGCAGCAAAGTTGAGCGCCGTCGCCAATCTGCCCGCATTCAAGCCAGACAATACCGACGCAGAGGCGGCGGCGGCAAAAGCCCCGATCGTCGGAACTCCACGAAACCCATTCGAATATAGAGCCGCACCCACGGCCGCCTCCATTCGCTGTGCCGCTTCGTAGCCGACAGCGATCGCGCTCAATACTTCCTGACCCGAACGTTGACGCTGCTCTCCGACCGCGAGCGCCACAGGAACAACGTAGGTTCCCGGGTGACCCCCAAAGCCAGAATCCGCCTGAGCCGTAACGTGGCTCGTTACAGCGTTCACGAACGCTGCATCCGCCCCGGCCGCGGTTGCATTGCGACCAATTATGGTGCACGGACCACTACATGGACTCACCGAGCGAAAGGCGACCCGAGGCGCCGGCTCGTCTAATCCGTCGAAGGTGACCGCAAGCGCATTGAGGATGCGTTGCTTGGCAGCTAGCATAGCCCTAGGAGGTAATGCCGTTGTCGCGACAGTGTGCAACACCTCGGCAAACGCGGTGCTGAGGTCTGATTTCCGGGTCTGCATCAAGTCGTATCTCCCTGCCGTCCCGTCGGGATCGCGGACTACTTTCGGTCATTAATATATTCGCTGCCACCCCAGATATAGGCCAGCGCAACACCACCGTTTTCGCTCACCCATGAGTGATGACATCCGAACGGACGGAAGCCCACGTCACCGGGTCTCTGCAAGCCGGATTCGTCAACAAACGAGCCTTCAATGTGGTACACAAGTTCATCACCGACATGCTCGTGCAGCTCGTTCGCAAATCCCGCAACGAACTTGAACAGCACGACGCGCCGCTTACTATTCGGGTCGCGCCAGATCTCCCTCTCATAGATATTCTTGTTAAACGAGGGGTCGCCCTCGCTTGGTACCCACTGCAGCCAAGGCATCTCGTTGACATTGATGACCTGGGTAGGCGGGCTCTTTACTGGCGCTTCCGCAACCGACTCGATGCTGCCGACGACGAAGGAGAGCGTCGTGGCTCCGCTAAGCGAGAACAGGGAATAGACGCAGCCCTCAGGCCGGTAGGCGACGTTCCCGGCGGCCACGTCACCGAACTCGTCAGATAGGACGCCTTCGATCACATAGACGATTTCGTCTCCGATTACCTGCTTCTGTGGCGGGCACTTGACGCCAGCTTCGTAGCGCATCATCGACAATTGACGTGGGACTGAGGGGGCATCCCACATCGGTTCGGCCCAGAGCGTTTTCCGCATAACGCCAGGCGCCTCTGCATTCCAGGCAATGGTGTGCGGAGTGATGTTGCGTGGCACGGGACGTTGACCGTTCATCTCACCCTATATCCTTGTGTTATGAACGCAAGCTATCACTAACAGCGAGGTTGTCATCCAATACTGCAGACATCCTACCGGATCGCTTAGCCGAATTTCCGCAATGTAGCCCTTCGCAAAGACGAAAGTCGTCGCCTGAGCCTGAGAAGGTGACGTTTGTGTGCGATCAAGCGTTATCTCTGGCTTCACACGAGCAAAGCACTGAGTCGTTTTGACTCTTGGGATTGAACTGAACCACCGGCTACATCGCTAGGACAGCTACCGAATCAGATAGAGTTGAGGACAAAAAGGCGCATGGTAATCTGCGCCAATTCCATCCCAGCTTGCAGTTCTTGCATAAGCAGGCGGAACAGCCGAGAGAGGATGCGCACCGGCAGGAAGAAGTCGGGCCGGCAAGCGACCCAGCGTGTGCCAACGGACAAAGGTCCAACACCAGACGCGACACAGTGGACATGCGGATGGTGTTGCAGGGGCTCGCCCCCGGTATGGAGGACGACAGTCACCCCGTGCTGGGCGCCGAGGCGCTTGGGGTCGTCTCCCTCCGGTGGAGTGCCGGCTTGCCGGGTTAAGACGAGTGCTGTGTAACAGCCGTTATGGACAGCAATAAGTTCAGTGCTCAGATTGAACGGTTCGAGGTTGTTGAGGCTGGCCGTCGCCGTCGCTGGACCGATGATGAGAAACTCAAGATCGTTCCGGAGAGTTTGCAGACGCTGCGCGCGGTCTGATCGACAGCACGACGACACGGCATCTCGCGCTCGCTCCTGTTGACTTGGCGACGATCCTTTGGGACGCGGACGAGCGATATTGAACAACCTCGGCCAGCCTTTGTGCCGGCGCGGTGATGCCGGACAACCGGCGGCGCCGCCAGTAGCTTCAGCGGGGCCAGCGAGCGGACGCATGGAAATTGTCATCGGCAAGGCCTGTCGCGTGATCGTAGACGCCGGCGTTGATCTGACCGTGTTGTCTCGCGTGTTGGATCTGCTGGAGCGGCGATGATCCCGATCGCAGCAGGGGCGAGAATCTGGATCGCAACCGGTCACACGGATATGCACATAGGAATGCAGGGTCTGGTATTGCTGGTGCAGAAGGGCTTGGAGCGAGATCCTTTTGCCGGCGACGTCTTTGTGTTCCGTGGTCGTGCTGGCACACTGATTAAGGCGTTTTGGCATGACGGGGTCGGGCTATCGCTTTATGACAAGCGCCGGACCGTGGCCGATTTATCTGGCCGGCGACGGTGGACGGCGTGGTGTTGCTGACCTCAGCTCAGATGGGCTATTTGCTGGAGGCAATCGACTGGCGTAACCCTCAACACAACTGGCGGCCGCAGGGCGCCGGATAGGCAATAATCCCGTGAGATTGCAAAAAGCCCGCGCGAAATCGCGGCTTTTGTGATTCCATTGGGCATGGGTGCGGTCCCGAGAAGCGACCGGAAGACACTGAGGCGCTCCAGGCGGCGTCGCTGGCAGCACGCGCCGAACTTGCCAGCCTTCGTGCCCAGCAGTCCGACGACCATGCGCTGATTACTCACCTCAAGCTGCAGATCGAAACGCTGAACCGTGATCGTTATGGCCCGCGCTCGGAGCGCGCCGCGCGGCTATTGAACCAGCTTGAACTGAGGCTGGAGGAACCTGGAGAGTTCGGCGACGGAGGACGAACTTGCAGCCGAAATGGCCGCAGCCAGGACGACGAAGGTGGCCTTGTTCACGCGCAAGAAGCCATCGCGCCAGCCGTTCCCGGACCATCTGCCTCGCGAGCG
>NZ_LFLZ01000085.1 GCF_001189845.1 Bradyrhizobium tropiciagri | reverse complement strand
CGCCAGGACGACGAATGGGAGGAGCCGGGCCCATCACCGCCGCGACAGCGGCGCGGGCGGGGGCGGGGCGGTGGCGCCGGCGGCGAGCGAGCGCTGCACCATCACGGTGTCGGACCAGCGGCCATAGCGATAGGCGACACCAGGCAAATGCCCGACGCGGGCAAAGCCGAAGCGGTCGTGCAGCGCGAGCGAGGCGGCGTTGTCGCTGTCGATGTAGCCGATCATCTGGCGGAAGCCGGCCGCGGCGCAGGTGTCGACCAATTCCTGCAGCAGCTTGCCGCCGACGCCCTTGCCGGTGAAGCGGTGGTGAATGTAGATCGAGTGCTTCACCGTGTAGCGGTACGCCGGACGCTTGCGGAACTGGACCACATAGGCGTAGCCGACCACCTCGCCGTCGCACACCGCGACCAGATGCGGCAGGCGGGTGCTGCGCAGGTTCTTGCGGCGGTCGCGCAGATCGTCGGGCTCCGGCGTGCCGCTATCATCCACGCTCTCCTCGATGCCGTGGCGGATGTGATAGCGGTAGATCGACAGCATCGCATCGACATCGCTGTCACGGGACGGACGGACAGTGATCTTCTGATCATTCTCCATTGCGTGTAGACCGTTCACTTATTCGGAGACCACATAGGTGTAGAAGCGGACGCGGCCCGCATCGTCGATCTCCTTATAGATGCCTTGCACCTCGACCTCGAAGCCCGGGAATGCGTTGAAGCTCGCCTCGAACATCTTGAGATAGTCGATCATCGGCTTGCTGCGTTCCGACAGCCGCTCGCCCGGCACGATGGTTGCGATGCCGGGCGGGTAGACCACGAATGGCGTCGCGGCGACGCGGCCGAAGATCTGGTCGATCGGCAGATAGTCGACGTCGTTGCGGATCAGGTATTGCGCGGCCTGGCGCGGCGACATCGCGATCTCGGGGAGATGTTCGGGGAGGAATTGCCTGGCCTGCAGCGTGCTGACACCGCCGTCGCGGAAGAAGCGATGCATGTCGCCGCAGAGGTCGCGCAGCCGCACCCCGCTGTAGCGTTGCGGGCGGCGGCGGAAGAATTCGGGGATGACGTCCTCGATCAGCGCGTTGTCGTCGTGCAGCTTCTTGAAGGCGACGAGCCCGGAGACCAGCGTGCCGGCCTTGCTGGCCTCGACGCCGGGCGTCAGCAGGAAGAGCAGGGAGTTGAGGTCGTTCTTCTCGGCGACGATCTGGTTCTCGCGCAGATATTGCGCCACGACCGGCGCGGGGATGCCGTGATCGGCATAGGCGCCGGTGGCGTGATCGAAGCCCGGCGTCAGCAGTGTGAGCTTGTTCGGGTCGGTCATCGCGAAGCCTTCCGTCAACTCGGGGAAGCCGTGCCAGGTCTCGCCCGGGCTGAGCTGCCAGTAGGACGGATTGGTCGCGAGCTGATCGGTCGAGATGGTCTCCCAGGCCACATTGTGCACGCCGCCTTCGCGGGCGACGTCGGGGATCTTCACCCGGTCCGGCACGAACGGCTCGAAGAACCAGCGTCGCTCGGCCCGCGTCTCCTTCTCCTCGAACTCCCGCTTCACCGCGCGGATCTTCTTGCGCAGCTCGATGCCGAGCCGGATCGTATCGTCCCACAGCACTTCGCCGGAGCGGCCCTTCATCATCTGCGCGCCGACGTCGAGCGAGGCGAAGATCGGATAGAACGGCGAGGTCGAGGCGTGCTGCATGAAGCTTTCGTTGAAGCGGCGGTGCTCGACCCGGCGCTTCTGGCCCTTGATGTGGCGGTCGCGGATGTGGATCTGCGAGGCCTGCGAGAAGCTCGCGAGCTGCTTGTGGGTCGACTGGGTGGCGATGATGCCGGGCGCCTCGGGGCCGAGATTGGCGAGCCCCATCGCGAACCGCCCAGCATAGATCGGGTGGAATTTCATGAAGCCGGCCCAGGCCTCGTCGAACAGGATGTAGTCGCAGAGATGGCCGATCCGCTTCAGGATCATCTCGGCGGAGTGGATGGTGCCGTCATAGGTGCACTGCTCGACCACAGCGACGCGGAACGGGCGCTCCTTCTTCCAGGCGTTCTCGTCCTTGACCAGCGGATGCTTGCGGATGTGGTCGCGCAGCGTGCCCTCGTCGAGCAGGTCCCAGCGCATCGGGCCGATCAGGCCCCAGGCGTTGCGCACGGTCGGCACATAGACCGGGATGCCGCCGCCGATCAGCAGCGCGCCGTGATGCGCGGCCTTGTGGTTGTTGCGGTCGAACAGCACGAGGTCGCCGTCGGTGACGAGCGAGCCGAGCGCGACCTTGTTCGAGGTCGAGGTGCCGTTGAGCACGAAATAGGTTTTTTCGGCGCCGAAGATCTTCGCCGCTTCCTTCTGCGCCCGCAGCGCCGGCCCCTCATGGGTGAGGAGGTCGCCGAGGTCGAGCACGGAGTTGTCGAGGTCGTCGCGGAACACGGCTTCGCCGAGATGCTCGACGAACACCCGGCCGATCGGGCTGCGGCTGTAGAACACGCCGCCATTGTGGCCCGGGCAGGTCCAGAGCTGGTTGCCTTCCTCGGCATAATCGACCAGTGCCCCGAAGAAGGGGGTCTTCAGGTTCTCGGCGTACTGCTTGAGCCTGGAGATCAGATTCTTGGCGATGAAAGGCGGAGTTTCCTCGGACAGGAACACGTAGCCGTCGATGAAATCCAGCACCTCGACCGGCAGGTCCTCGAATCGCTTGCGGCGAATCAACAGGATGATCGGGAAGTCGAGGCCGCGCCGGCGCATCAAATTGATCAGCGCCGCGGTCTTGCCTTCGAGACCCTTCTTGCCCCAGTCGACCACCATGCAGCCGATCGCGGCGTCGGTCTGTACCGCGATCTCGGCATCTTCCAGCTTGCGGGCGCGGACCACCTCGAAGCCGGAGCGCTCGATTTCGGTGATGATCTGGTTGAATCTGATGCCTTCGAGGTCGTCGGCCTCGAAAACCGGCGCCGCGAACAGGAAGTTGAAGCGTTTGAAATAGTCCATGCGTGTCCCCGAACTGTGCTGGCGCTGACGTGTCGGCACTATTCATGACAAACAGATGACAATGGGGATAGCAGGATATCGAATTGGATCTGGAGTGTCGCCCCTCAGGGCGAGGCCTGAACCCGCGCAGGCGGTGTCGTGCCGACCGCCGGCGGCAGGAGGTCCGCAGGCCAGCTGGCCGCCACGATTGCGGATAGATGCGCAGGCCGTTGCGGGTCGTCACGGGATCGGCGGTCGCGGCGAATGTCGCAGCATGCGAGCGACAGGTGCGTGACCAGCTGTCCGCCACCTTTCGCGCATGCAGGCGACCTACTCGTTCAATAGACGAGACTTGTCCCCGGCGGCTTCTCGAGCGCGGCTGCCAGCGAGCGATATTCCTCGCAAGTCGTGCCGCAGATTTCGGCGATCCGGCTCAGATGATACTGGGCGGCATCGCGGTTGCCCTGTTCGATCTGCCAGAGGCCGTAATAGTTCCACGTCAGCACGTGGTTCGGATCGGCCTTCAGCGCACGCTCGTACCAGACCTGCGACTGCTTGTAGTCGCCGAGCTTGCGATAGGAGTAGCCGATCAGATTGGCGACGTTGGGCTGATCGTCGTTGCCGAGCGCGTGCAACTGATCGATGGCGGCGGCGTAGTCGTTACGCTCGTAGATCGTTGCATAGGCTGCGCGATAGCCGTCACGGAATGCCGGATCGTCGAAGCTGGATTGCTTGGCGGGTCTTTTCTTCTGCGTGGTCCGCTTGCCCTTCTCCTGAGGGTAGGACGGCGGGGCGGGGGTGCTGTAGCTCGACCCATAGAGCTCTCCGCCGCCTGCTCCTCCGCCGCCACCGCCGCCGCCGCCGCCGCCGGCAGCACGGGCGGTCTGCAGTGGGAACAGGATGATCGGCGCTGTCAGAAATGCCGCAAGCATTGCGAGCTTCGTCGGTGACTTGATCATGCGCACCTCCCGATTCGACGTGGACCGTCATTGGTCTGAAGCACTAACTCTCGATCGCAGGAGACATTCCGCGCGTTCTGAAAAATATCTGTCGATGCGGCAATCGCACTGTCGCTTCCGGACGTTGCACTTGCGGGCTGCTTTGTTCGCGCGATCCGACGATGGAGCTGAAACTAACATCGGTGTTAGAATCTGACGCGCAGCGACAAGGACGATTGATGATGCAGACGGACCTTGCCGAGATCTACCGGAACTACATTGCCTGTCTGAACCGGCAGGATTGGTCGCAGCTTGGCCAATTCGTCGGCGACGACGTGTCCCACAACGGCCGGCGGCTCGGGCTGTCAGGCTATCGCGAGATGCTGGAGCAGGATTTTCGCGACATCCCGGACCTTCGATTCAACATCGCGCTGCTGGTGTCGGATGCGTCCCATGTTGCGTGCCGGCTGGCGTTCGACTGTTCGCCGAAGGGAAGGTTTCTCGGACTCGACGTCGACGGCAGGCGCGTCTCGTTCAGCGAGAACGTGTTCTACCAATTCCGTGACGGCAAGATCGTGGAGGTCTGGTCAGTGATCGACAAGACGGCGATCGAGGCTCAGTTGTGAATGGGCTCCCCGTGCTGACGCCGGCGAGTAACTCTACTTGGACTCAAGGTGCCACGCACCGTCCCAATCGGCTGCTGGCGGATTCTGCCGGAAACTCATGACCCGTGCCTTCAGCGCGGCCGATGGTCCATCGTTCGGCACAATTGCGAGCGCGGCGGCGAAGGCCAGTTCGGCGTCGTCCCAGCGGCGCTCGCGATAGGCGGCGAGACCGTCCGCGTAGTGCTGCCGTAGTTCGGTCTGCGCCGGCGACAGCTCGTCCTTCTTGCCGATGATCTCGAACACGGCGACCGGCTGGCTCTGGCCGACGGCGACGAGACGATCGATCTCGCGCAGCTCGATGGTGGCGGCGCAGGCCGCGGCGGTCGCCTCCGAGATCAGGCTGCGGCTGCCGTAGAACTTGTTGGCGCCTTCCAGCCGCGAGGCGAGGTTCACGGTGTCGCCGAGCACGGTGTAACTCATCATGAATTCGGAGCCGATGCTGCCGACCAGCGCCTCGCCGGTGGCGATGCCGATCCTGATGTCGCAGTCGGCCGGGATCGCGCGCACGCCGAGCAGCTCGGGCAGATCCCTGCGCAGCTGGTTGACCTGGCCGACCATGTCGATGGCGGCAAGTGCGGCGAGGTGGGTCTGCTCGGCTTCCTCAACGAAGGGGGCGCCCCAATAGGCCATGATGGCATCGCCGATATATTTGTCGATGATGCCGCGATGCGCATGGACCGGCGCCGACATCGTCGACAGATAGAGGTTCATGATCTTGACGAGGCCGCGCGGCGTGACGCCTTCGCTCAGGCTGGTGAAGCCCTTCATGTCGCAGAACATCACCGTCATGATGCGGCGCTGGCCTTCGGTGGCGGCGACCGCCGGCTGCTCGAGCAGGCCCTCGGCGATCCGCGGATTGATGTAGCGGCCGAAGGTCTCGCGGATGCGCTGGTTGTGGCGCAGCGTCTCGATCATGCGGTTGAAGGCCGCCGACAGCTGGCCGATCTCGTCCTGGGTCGTGATCGCGATGGTACCGTCGAGACGGCCGGCCTCGACCTCGCGGGTGCCCTCGAGCAGGCGCATCACCGGGCGGGTGATGCCGCTGCCGACCAGCATCGCGAACACGAAGCCGAGGATCGCGGCTATCGCAGTCACGACGCCCGAGATGATGATCGCGCGCTGCTGCGCGCCCGTCACCTTCGCAGCGGCCGAGGCGACCTGCGCCAGCATGTCGGCTCGGATACCTTCGATCCTGTTGCTGAAGTCGTCGCGCAACGCGTCGGCGCGGAGTGTGGTCTGCCGGGCGGCCGCAAAGTCCTTCGCGTCGAGCTGCTCGAGCAGCGTCTTGTTCTCTGCGTTCAGGCGCATCAGGAGGTCGTTGACGGCATTGTCGATGCGGTCGTCGAGACGTCCGAGCGCGGCATTGTCGGAGGGGGTCGAGCGATCGGCGATGATCGCGTCGATCAGCACGCGCGCGGCATCGGCCTCGCGCTTGATCGCCGGCTCGATCTCGTCGAAGCTCTTGCGCGCCGTCGCATAGCCGCTGTCTTCGCCCGGCCCCTGCATCTTGGCCATCATCATCCGGCGCATCGCCAGGGACCGCTCGAGCGCGCGGATGTTGACGCGGGCGAGATGGCCGTAGGCGGGGATGTAGCGGTTGGTGAGCTCGTCCAGGAGATGGCCGACCTGGCCCGCCATCACCATGGACAGCAGCGAGGTGATCACCGCGAGGACGATCAGTCCCGCGGCAATGCCGACGATCTTCTGCCTGATCGAATTCCGAAACATGCCGAGCCCCGCGGCAACTGCAATAAGCGGGTCACCCCCGCCGTGGCGGCGCACCAGCTAATAGAGTTCCGCGGCCCGCTGTGCAAGCGACCGGTTCCTGCCATCCCGTCGCCAAGCAGGCGTCAGGGGCTAGCGCAGGCCTTCGTAGACCATCAGGCCGCGCGCGATCGCGAGCTTGCGCAGAGCGCGCGGCACGAACCGCTCCTGGGGATGCAGGTAACGCCACGAGGTCAGGACGAGGTCGTGCAGCCGGGTGACGTCGTCCTCGAACGGGGCGAGCAGGCCGGTCAGGCTCGCCGGCATATGGACGCGGGCGGTGAAGGGCAGCAGCAGCAGTTCAAGATGCGCCTTGGACCCGGTTTCGGTCGTCGCGGTGATGCCGGCGATGGCCGGCAGGGTCTCTTCGACGACGCAGGTGATGATGTCCTCGATCTCGCCGCGGCTCTCGCCGGTGAACAGGGCGGAAAAGCTGCGGTTCTTGAGGTCGCAGCCGAGCAGGGCGGAGGTACGGGTGCCGGCAACGCGGAACGGGAAGCGGGTCTCGCCGTCGTAGGACAGCACGAAGATGTCGGACAGCAGCTCGCGCACCGCGGACGGCTCGAACTCACTCCGGTCGGGTGCACGCGCGGTGCCGCGCTTCGCATTCCAATAGGCGAAGAATTCGCGGCTGGAGCTGTGTTTCATCTAAAGAACCTTGCCCGGCGCCTGGCTCGGCGGGACACTTCTGTCCCGGTTTTGCTCAGGCGCCTTCCCTTCTCTGTTGTGCAGGGAAGGCTGTGCAGCGTCCATGCCGCGGCCGCGGTTTGGGCGGCTTATCGGCAGCTTTGTGTTGTTAACGTAAATTTAACTATGTCCTTGGCGTCCCAGGAACCCCAACGTAGGGTCCGCGCGTTCCCGTTCGCCGGCTGCCCCAAGCGCCGGCGTGGTTGGTACACAGGTGGCGTCAAACAGTTTGGTCATCGTGCGGGGAGGGGTGGGGATGTTCTCCCGATCCTTCTGGGGCACGACAAGACCAACCGATCAAGGAGGACGTTCTCAGCGTCCTCCTTTTTTCTTTTCGCCAGGTATCGGGTCCCGGACGCGAGAGCTGTCCGATTTCGGGATTGTGCACTTGCACAGGGGTGTGAAAGCCGCCTATCTCTGCTTCACAGCCGCTTTCGAGGTCGCCGACCCCTTGGACTCCCATCCCGAATCCCCGCTCGAGCCGCCGCCGGAGGCGCCGCGCGAGCCGATCCTGACCTTGCCGCCGGCGCTCACCGCCTACATCCTCCTGATCGCGGTGATCCATCTGCGGGTGCTGCTGCCGCCGGAGATGGAGAACTGGACCATCGACGTCTTCGGCTTCATCCCGAAACGCTACGATACGACGCTGCTCGACATCACCTTCCCGGGCGGCGAGGGCGCCAAGGTCTGGACCTTCGTCACCTATTCGCTGCTGCACGCCAACCTCACCCATATCGGCTTCAACGTGCTGTGGCTGCTGCCGTTCGGCAGCGCGCTGGCCCGGCGCTTCGGCGCCGTGCGCTTCTTCGTCTTCATGGCGGTGACGGCGGCCGCCGGTGCGCTCGCGCATCTGTTGACCCATGAGCACGCGATCGCGCCGATGATCGGCGCATCGGCCTCGGTATCGGGGACGATGGCAGCGGCGATCCGCTTCGCCTTCGTGAAGGGCAGCTTCCTGTCGTTCAGTCGCGGCGATGCCGAGGCGGCCGCCAAGGTGCCCGCGCTGTCGCTGTGGCGGGCGCTGCGCAACGGACGGGTGCTCGCGTTCCTGGCGATCTGGTTCGGCGTCAACATCCTGTTCGGCGCCACCTCGCTGTCGCTCGGCGGGGAGGAGGCGAGCGTCGCCTGGCAGGCGCATATCGGCGGCTTCCTCGCCGGGCTGTTGCTGTTCTCGCTGTTCGACCCGATCCCGCGCGCGCGAGACGATGCTGCAGATGCGTCATCGGCGGATCAGTCGAGCCGCGTCTGATCGCCGCTTGCGGCTCGGTTCGAATTCCTCCATCATCTTTGCGACGCAGAACAAAGCGGGCCGACAAGTCGAGCCCAGCTACCGACCGCGCCCCGGAACCGAAATCGGCGCGGAACTGTTGATTGAAGACTCTGGCGAACAGGCGCGGCCCGCTCAAGCGGGGCGCGGACGGATTCAGGGAGACGACAATGACGGTACGTTCCATTCTCGATGCAAAGGGCCATCAGGTCATGAGCGTCGCGCCCGGCGCGAAGCTCTCGGCTGCGGTCAAGCTGCTCGGCGAGCGCAAGATCGGCGCCGTGCTGGTGATGGAGCAGGGCCGGATGGAAGGCATCCTGTCGGAGCGCGACATCGTGCGCGTGCTCTCGGAGCGCGGCGCGGGCGTGCTGGACGAGCCGGTGAGTGCGGTCATGACCAGGAAGGTCGTGAGCTGCCGGGAGTCCGATACTGTCAGCGGCCTGATGGAGATGATGACGACAGGCAAATTCCGCCATCTCCCTGTTGTCGAGGACGGCAAGGTGGTCGGGCTGATCTCGATCGGCGACGTCGTCAAGCGCCGCGTGCAGGAATATGAGCTCGAGCAGGAAGCGCTGCGCGACTACATCAAGACCGCCTGAACGCTATTTCCCGCTGGTGCCCACGCCGCTGGACGGCGGCACCAGGATCTCGATCGCTTCCTCGATCGCGCTGATGGAGCGCTCAGCCGCGCGGATGCCGTGTGCGATCAGGTCGTCGGCGCGGTGGAAGTCGAACCAGCCGATCTGGCCGACGCGCGGCGAGATCAGCATATCGGGCGGATCACCGGCGAGGCGCGCACGTGTGATGCGGTCCTGCATAATGTTGAAGGCGTCGACCATGACGCTGGAGATGCCGGGCCGGCTGGCGCTGCCGAAAAACTCCCGCTTCACGGTCCGTTCGGCGGAGAAGAAGCGGCCAAACCGGCGCTTCGGCGGTTCCGGCTCGATCTCTGCGTCGGCAGTCACCGCGACCGTCACCTCGGGTGCGGGGGCCGTGGCGCCGTGATTATAGATCGTGGTCGAGTGCGCGAACACGTCGCTGGAGAGGTTCGCCGCAATGACGATCTCGGCGCCCAGCGCGCGGGCGGCCGAAACCGGCACCGGATTGACCAGCGCGCCGTCGACCAGCCAGCGGTCGCCGATCAGCACCGGCGCGAAGATGCCGGGCAGGGCGTAGGAGGCGCGCATGGCGTCGACCACGCGGCCTTGGGTTATCCAGATCTCGTGCCCGGTGCGAACTTCGGTTGCGACGCTGGCGAACTTGACCGCGAGGTCCTCGATGTTGGACTGCCCCAGCGCCGCCTCGATCTCGGCGGCGAGCTTGGTGCCGCCGATCAGGCCGGAGCCGTTGAGACGGATGTCGAGGTAGCCGAGCACGCTGCGCGGCTGCAGGCTGCGGGCCCATTGCTCCAGCGTGTCGATATGGCCGGCCGCATAGGCGCCGCCGACCACCGAGCCGATCGAGGTGCCGACCACGACGTTGGGGACGATGCCATGGGCGAGCAGGGTCTTGATGATGCCGATATGGGCAAAGCCGCGCGCCGCGCCGCCGCCGAGCGCAAGCCCGATCACGGGCCGGCGAACCGTTCCCAGTCCCACCTTGTCGGGGCCGTCGGAGCTCTTGTGGCCACGGCCCATCCAGCTATCCAACACGACAAATCTCCTGCCAGCGCGAGACTAGGCTGCGCGACACAACTGCGCCAGCGTCGTCCGTCTTCATGGTTATCCCTACAGGCACGATTCATGCCCCGGGTGGACCGCGGTAGGCAGGGAATGTGACTGGACCGCGACGATAGGGCTAACATCAGCTTGATCGAGCGGTTCCAAATGGGGGGACAGCCCCGCCAGGACTGTGACGAAGCTTCGACGAAGGCTTGAATTTGCCGCGTTTTCGTTGAAAAGCATTGACATGACTACGAGGGGCAACGGCATCGGCGGATGCGGGCGGGGCATGCGGCTCCTTCCGCTATTGACGCTTGCGGCATTTTTGCTCGCCCTGATCCCCGGTTCCGCCTCCGCGCAGTTCTTCAGCGACCGGCCGCCGCCGATCCCGCCGGCCTCGGTGCCGGACGTGCCGTCCGGCCCGGCGCTCAATCTGGCGCCACCGTCCGGATCCGGTTCAGGGCCCGTTCTGCCCGGCCCGTTGACCCAGCCGACCATCGTCCAGCCGTCGATTGCGACCGTGCCTCCGGTCACGCCACCGGCCGGCTCGCCGACCGCCGGACAGGCGGTGCTGTCGCTGGCGGCGCGCTACGGCAAGGATCTGCCGGTCATCAATGCCGGGCTGGTGTGGCGGGTGTTCGCCGACAAGCCGGATGACAACGGCACCTACAAGCTGATTCGCGAGGAACGCGGGGCGACGCCCAACGTGGTGCTGCCGCCCGGCAACTATGTCGTCCATGTCGCGCTCGGCCTCGTCAGCGCGGTGCGCGCCGTCAGCCTGAAGTCGGAGACCGACCGCGAGTCGTTCGTGCTGCCGGCCGGGGGCCTGCGGATCGAGGGCCGGGTCGGCTCGAGCAAGATCCCGGCCAACCAGATTTCGTTCGCGATCTACAAGGGCAGCCAGTTCGACGGCTCGGACCGCGGACCGCTGGTGCCCAACGTGTCCGCCGGCGACGTCGCGCTGCTGCCGGAGGGGACCTATTACATCGTCTCCAACTATGGCGACGCCAACTCGGTGGTGCGCTCCGACATCCGCGTCGCGGCGGGCAAGCTGACCGACGTCACCGTCACGCATCGCGCAGCCGTCATCACCCTCAAGCTGGTCAGCGAGAAGGGCGGCGAGGCACTCGCCAACACCGCGTGGTCGGTGATCACGCCGGGCGGCGACGTGATCAAGGAATCGATCGGCGCGTTCCCGCGCGTCGTGCTCTCTGAAGGCGAGTATCGTGCGATCGCCAAGAACGAGGGCAAGGTGTTCGAGCGTCCGTTCAACGTCGTCAACGGCGTTGACGGCGAAGTCGAGGTCGTGGCCCGCTGACGCCCGACCGCATTGCATTTCATGCAACTGTCATAGTCTCTAACGCGAACTAACCATCGCGCGAATTTGAGCTGTCATAATCGCTGGCAGCGACCCGCGGCATTGGCCATTTTTACATGACGTTAAGCCGCGGCATGACTTGGATGCCACGGGGATTTTGGTTTGAGCATGATCTTTCCGGAAAACCGCTTCGCACTTTTCCGGATCATGCTCGTCGTTCGCGTCAACGGGGCGTGCCATGGTCATGGCCAACAAGAAATCTGCAAAGACACCGGCCAAGTTCAATTCCGAGATGTTCGCCGACGTTCCGGTTCTGCAGCGCAAGTGGCAGGCGGCGGTCCGTCTCGGTGAAAGGCTGCCGCATTATGAAGACGTGATGCTCGGCAGCCTCGGCCGGCTTGCGGACCATATCGTGTTGTTGCGCGACGTCGACGGCGTGCTGTGCGCTTCGCATACCGGCCGCTATGTGCAGACCTGGCTCAACGACGAGCGCTGGGACATTCCGCTCAGCGCGCTGCCGCCGGACTGCGCGACGGCGTTGACCGAGGCCGCCGCGAACGCGCGCGAGAACTGCCGGCCTTATCTGGCGTCGGCGCATTGCGTGCGCGATGGCCTGGTGCGGACCTTCGACGTGCTGGCGTTGCCGACGCGGTCGCGCTGGGGCGGCATCCTGGTCGGCGTCTACGTCAACGAGCGCAACGCGCAGTACAATCTGCTCGACACGATTTTCTCGGCCACCGATGAAGGCGTGCTGTCGCTCGCCGCGATCCGCGATGCGCGGGGCGAGGCGGCCGATTTCCAGATCGTTCATCTCAACCAGGGCGCAGCCAGGCTCCTGATGCAGCCGGCGACCGAATTGCTGTGGCGCCGGCTCAGCGCCGGGGGCAATCCGCTTGCGGCGCCGCCGGTCATGAACCGCCTGCGTGAGCTGGTCGGAAGCGGTCCTGGCGGCCAGTTCGAGATCGACAGTGGCGATCGCTGCCTGCGGCTCGGCGTCACGGCGTTCGGCGACATGCTGTCGCTGACCGTCTCCGACGTCACCGCGCTGAAGCAGCGTGAGGTGTCGTTCCGCCTGCTGTTCGAGAACAACCCGATGCCGATGTGGGTGTTCGACGCCGTCACGATGGAATTCCTCAGCGTCAACGACGCGGCCGTTCAGCACTACGGGTATAGCCGCGACAGATTCCTGGGCATGACGCTGCGCGAGATCTGGCCGGAGGACGAGTGGGGCGTGCACAGCGCCGCCTTGCGCGAGATCGGCGATGTCTATCAATCGAGCCGCGACTGGCGCCACATCAGGGCCGACGGCACCGAGATCCATGTGCTGACGTTCGGACGAAAGGTGGCGTTCGAGGGCCGCGACGGCTACCTGGTCGCGGTGGTCGACATCACCGAACGCCGTGCCGCCGAAGCGCGGATCGCGCACATGGCGCACCATGATGGTCTCACCAACCTGCCGAACCGGGACTTCTACCAGGAGCGCCTGCGCGAGGCGCTGGAGCGCAGCCGGACCGGCAACAAGCGCGTCGCGGTGATGTGCGTCGATCTCGACCTGTTCAAGAACGTCAACGACTCCTTCGGGCATCCGATGGGCGACCGGCTGCTCAAGCTGGTGGCGGAACGGCTGCGCGAGGTGGTCCGCGACGACAATGTCGCGGCCCGCCTCGGCGGCGATGAGTTCGCGATCGTGCTTGCCGCCGATGTCTCGCCGAACGAGGCGAGCGCGTTCGCCGAGCGGCTGATCGATGCCCTGAGCGCGCCCTACACGATCGACGGGCTCGAAGTCGTGGTCGGCGCCAGCGTCGGCATCGCTTTGTCGCCGGGCGACGGCACCACGTCGGAAGAGCTGATGCGCAATGCCGACATGGCGCTGTATCGCGCCAAGTCCGAGGGCGGTGGCGTGCATCATTTCTTCGAGCCGGAGATGGATCAGCAGGCGCAGAAGCGCCGTGACATGGAGCGCGATCTGCGCGCCGCCTTCACGAACGGCGAGTTCGAGCTGCACTACCAGCCGCTGGTCGATATCGCCGCCGACCGCATCTCGGGTTTCGAGTCGCTGCTGCGCTGGCGGCACCCGCAGAAGGGCATGGTCTCGCCCGCGGAGTTCATCCCGGTCGCGGAAGACATCGGCCTGATCGTCGCGCTCGGCGAATGGGTGCTGCGTGAAGCCTGCGCCGAGGCGATGAAGTGGCCGGCCGACGTGAAGGTTGCCGTCAATCTGTCACCGGTGCAGTTCCGCAGCCGCAATCTGGTGCAGGCCGTGATCTCGGCGCTGGCGCATTCCGGCCTGCCGGCGCGGCGGCTCGAGCTCGAGATCACCGAGTCGGTATTCCTCGCGGAGACCGAGGCCAACCTTGCGATTCTGCATCAGCTGCGCGAGCTCGGCGTCAGCATCTCGATGGACGATTTCGGTACCGGCTATTCCAGCCTGAGCTATCTGCGCAGCTTCCCGTTCGACAAGATCAAGATCGACCGTTCCTTCGTGAAGGATCTGGCGCGCCGCTCCGATTGCCTGGCGATCGTGCGCGCGATCTCCGGCCTCGGCCGCAGCCTCAAGATCACCACGACCGCGGAAGGGGTCGAGACGACGGACCAACTCGACTGGCTGCGCGCCGAAGGCTGCAACGAGGTGCAGGGGTTCCTGTTCAGCGCGGCGAGGCCGGGAAGTGAGATCGCGGCCCTGCTGAGTAGCTTTGCGGAGCGCGCGTCGAAGGCGGCGTGAGATCGCGCATCCCGTTCAGAACCGCGTCACGATATCCGTCAGCGCCGGGCGCGGGCGATCCTCGCTCGGCCTGGTCGGCGTTCCGATGTGAATGAGGCCGGCGAGCTTCTCGTCCGGCTTGAGGCCGAGACCGTCGAGCACGTCGCGGTCGAAGGCGAACCAGCCGGTCAGCCAGCAGGCGCCGTAGCCGAGCGCGGTTGCCGCAGTGACGATGTTCATCGCGCTGGCGCCGGCCGACAATTCCTGCTCCCACGGCGGCACCTTCGGGTGCGGCTTGGTGAAGGAGACCACGCCGATCACCAGCGGCGCGTCGGTCAGGCGCTTCTTCTCGACCTCGATATCGGCGGCCGGCGCGCCGGGATTCTTGCGGGCGAACACCTTCGCGATCACGTCGCCGGCGCGCACCCTTGCATCGCCCTCGAACACGATGAAGCGCCAGGGCGCCAGCTTGCCGTGGTCGGGCACCCGCGCGCCGATGGTCAGGATGGTCTCGAGCTCGGCCGCGGACGGGCCCGGGCCGGTCATCTCGCGCGGTTTCATCGAGCGGCGTGTCTTCAGGAGTTCAATGGCATCGGGCACGGAAATGTCCTTCAAAGGGAGTCGTACCCCCAAGATGGGGGCACGACCAAGCCTGCGAAAGCCAGTTTAGACCGATTGTGAAGATCAGGCGACGGATCGCGCCTGCTTCACGTCCGGCGGCGTCGCTTCATCGACCAGCGCGGCGATCGCCTCATCGGTCGGCATCACGGTCTGGCGCTCGCTGCCGAGGCGGCGGACCGAGACCGAATGCGTCTCGGCTTCCTTCTTGCCGACGACGAGCAGGGCCGGGATCTTGGCCAGCGAATGCTCGCGGACCTTGTAGTTGATCTTCTCGTTGCGCAGATCGATCTCGACGCGCAGGCCGGCGCGGCGCGCCGCGGCCGCCACCACCTTGGCGTATTCGTCGCCTTCGGAGGTGATGGTCGTGACCACGAGCTGCGTCGGCGCCAGCCACAGCGGGAAGTTGCCGGCATAGTGCTCGATCAGGATGCCGATGAAGCGCTCCATCGAACCGCAGATCGCGCGATGCACCATGACCGGCGCCTTCTTCGAGCCGTCGTGGTCGATGTAGAACGCGCCGAACCGTTCCGGCAGGTTGAAGTCGACCTGGGTGGTGCCGCACTGCCAGTCGCGGCCGATGGCGTCGCGCAGAACATACTCGAACTTCGGCCCGTAGAACGCGCCTTCGCCCGGATTGATCTCGGTGCGGATCCGGTTGCTGCCCTTGGCCTTGATCTCGGACAGCACGGTCGCCATCACGCGCTCGGCATGATCCCACATCTCGTCGGTGCCGACCCGCTTCTCCGGCCGCGTCGAGAGCTTGACCGTGAGCTCGCCGTCGAAGCCGAAATCGGCATAGGTCGACAGGATCAAATCGTTGATCTTGAGACACTCCTCGGCGAGCTGCTCCTCGGTGCAGAACACGTGGGCGTCGTCCTGGGTGAAGCCGCGCACGCGCATCAGGCCGTGCATCGCGCCTGACGGCTCGTAGCGGTGCACGACGCCGAACTCGGCGAGCCGCAGCGGCAGGTCGCGGTAGCTCTTCAGCCCGTGCTTGAAGATCTGGACATGGCCCGGGCAGTTCATCGGCTTCAGCGCGAACCAGCGCTTGTCCTCGGCCTCGTCACCGGCGGATTGCGCCGCGAACATGTTCTCGCGGTACCAGTCCCAGTGACCGGAGGTCTCCCACAGCACCTTGTCGAGGATCTGCGGCGCATTGACCTCGTTGTAGTCGCCGAGCAGCCGGCGCCGCATATAGGCGATCAGCTGCTGGAAGATGGTCCAGCCCTTGGGGTGCCAGAACACCACGCCTGGGCCTTCCTCCTGGAAGTGGAACAGGTCGAGCTCGCGGCCGAGCTTGCGGTGGTCGCGCTTCTCGGCCTCCTCGATCTGCTTCAGATACGCGTCGAGGTCTTCCTGCTTGGCGAACGCCGTGCCGTAGATGCGGGTCAGCATCGGATTGTTGGAATCGCCGCGCCAGTAGGCGCCCGCCACCTTCATCAGCTTGAAGGCGTTGCCGACCTTGCCGGTCGAGGTCATGTGCGGACCGCGGCAGAGATCGAACCAGTCGCCCTGGAAATAGATCTTGATCGGCTCGTTGCCGGGAATGGCGTCGACCAGCTCGACCTTGAAGGCCTCGCCCTTGTCGCGGAACACCTGTTTTGTCTTTTCGCGATCCCAAACCTCTTTCGTGAAGGGCTTGTCGCGCGCGATGATCTCGCGCATCCGCTTCTCGATCGCGGCAAAATCTTCCGGCGTGAACGGCTCGTTGCGGAAGAAGTCGTAGTAGAAGCCGTTCTCGATCACCGGGCCGATGGTGACCTGGGTGCCGGGCCACAGCGATTGCACGGCTTCGGCGAGCACATGCGCGGCATCGTGCCGGATCAGCTCCAGCGCGCGCGGGTCTTCGCGGCCGATCAATTCGATTTTGGCGTCGGCTTCGATCGGATCGTTGAGGTCGGCAAGCGTGCCGTCGAGTGCCATCGCGACGGTGCGCTTGGCGAGCGAGGGCGAAATGCCGCGGGCGATGTCGAGGCCGGTGGTCCCTTTCGGGAAATCGCGCCTCGCTCCATCAGGAAAGGTGAGGGCGATCTTGTTCACGGGTTCTGCGGGTTTGAGGTTCGAGAGGCTGTACTGGAATCCGGATTCGGATTTGGGCGGCGTGTCGGCCATGATGTCTCCTGTAGCTCACTCCTGCGAACGAGCGCAGGTAAGCGGAAAGCAGCGGTATAGCAGGGGATTTGACGCCTGCAATCCGGCAATATCAAGAAATTGGGCCTCCCGCCGCACCGAATCGAGGGAAGCTCGCCTGCGCCTGACGACTGTGATCGTTGCGACGCTGGCGATCATCGTCTAACGTCAATTGCCCATTCCCCGACATCGCGCGCTCCGCAAGGTTCATGTTTTCCCGTCTTCTGTTCTTCGTGGCGTTGCTTCTGATCCCGGGCGTGTTGCGGGCGGAAGAAGCACCGGTCGAGAAGGCCGGGTTCGCGAAAAAGCTGACCATCTATCTCGCCAAGGGACCGGCGAATGCCTGCGGCGCCGGTTGCGATCGCTGGATCGCGATCGAAGGCGAGATCGATCGGGATGCGGCGGCACGGGTTCGCAGCTTCCTGCTCGCAGTCAAGGACCCGCAGCTTCCGATCTATCTTCATTCGCCGGGCGGCAATGTCGAGCAGTCCTATGCGATCGCGCGGTTTCTGCGCGCGCGCAAGGCGACCGCACGGGTCGGCCGGACCAGCGTGCCGGCCTGTTCCACGGGCACGCAGATCGACGCCGCCTGCCTGAAGATCAAGGCTGCGAAAGGGGAGGTCGAGGCTGAACTCGCCACACGCAACGCGATGTGCGTCTCGGCCTGCGCCTATCTGTTCCTGGGCGCGACCGACCGTGAAGTGGCGCCGGACTCGGTGCTCGCGGTGCATAACTCCAGGCTGATGTTCGTGGTCCACGGCCATCCGCCGCCGCAGGTCGTCGCGGACTTCAGGCGGCGCGAGATGGTGAGCGCCGATCGCGACCGCAACGTGTTCCTCGCGGCGATGGGAATCAGCCGCGAGCTCAGCGACCTGATCCGGACCGTGAAGTTCGAGAACCTGCACGTGCTGACGCGTCCGGAACTCTATCGATTCGGAATCGACACGCGGCCGTTGCCGGACACGCTGTGGGCGGTGGAGAAGGAAACGCGGCCCTATGTCCGCAAGATCGTGCAGCAGAAAAAGGGCGACGGCAGCTCGTTCCGCATGATGGAGTGGCGGCTGTTCTGCGAGCACAAGGATCGCGGGCGCCTGATGTTCGTGCGTGAATTCGACGAGGGCGCCGTCGGCAAGAGCACGATGGTGATGATGGCCGGCGTCACCAAGGCAATCGCATTCGGCAGGTTGCCGGCGCGGTTCGGCAAATACGAGGTCTGGAGCGATCCGGTGACCGCGGACATCGTCAAGGCGATGACCGCGGTCCCGCAGCTGCAGATCGGCGAAAGCGCGCTGTCGCCCGACGGCAAGCCGGATCCCACGAGGCCCGGCGTCGCGACATTCGATATCGACACGACCGGGCTCGAGCAGGGATGGACGCAGCTTCTGGCGTCATGTCCCGTTGCGACCGCAGGTCCCAAGCCTGCAAGCCCGTGGCCGGCGGCTGCGTCACCGAGCGTCAACGCGGCGCCGGCGGCATCGCCGTCGCCATGAACGCAAGTGGCGCAAATCGATCACGTGCCATGCATTTAGATGCAGTTGCATTGAAATCGGGGTCTGCTATCAACGCGGCGTGAAACGCTTCGCTCCCACCGCATTGATGCTCGGCAACATCGTCACCGGCTGCTCGGTGCTGGCGCCGGCCGGCATGCTGGCGGAGCTGTCGAGCGGACTCGGCGTCACGATCCACACCGCGGGCCTCCTGATCACCTTCGGCGCGATCGTGCTGTGCGTGGGCTCGCCGGTGACGGCGTGGCTGACCAGCCGGTTCGAACGGCGAGCCTTGCTGACGGTGACGCTGCTGGTGCTGACGCTGACCAACGCGGCATCCGCCTTCGCGCCGGACTACGACAGTCTCCTGGTCATCCGCCTGGTGATGCTCGCGGTCGGCGTCCTCTATACACCGCAAGCGGCCGGCACCGCGGCGCTGATCGTGCCGGTGGAAAAGCGCGGCAGCACGATCGCCTATATCTTCCTCGGCTGGTCGCTCGCCGCTGCGATCGGGCTGCCGCTGATCACCTTCATCGCAAGCCGTTACGGTTTTCGCGCGACCTATGGTGCGATCGCGCTGACCGGGCTCGTGAGCTGCGTGCTGCTGTGGTGGCGGCTGCCCGGCGGATTGCACGGCGCGCCGGTCGATCTCAGGACCTGGGCCGATCTCGGCCGCAATCCGACCGTCATCCTGCTGCTGTCGATCACGACGTTGCAGATGTCCGGCCAGTTCGTGGTGTTCACCTTCATGGGACCGCTGCTCGCCAAGCTGACCGGCGCGAACGCGGACGCGGTCGGCATCGTGTTTGGGCTCTACGGCATCTTCGGGTTCGTCGGCATTGCGATCGCGACACGCATTGTCGATTCCTGGGGCGCCTGGAAAACCTCGGTGCTGTTTACCGTGATGCTGCTCGCAGGCGTCGCCGTCTGGGCGCTGAGCGCCGGCGCCTATGCCTTGATGGCGGCTTCGGTGGCGGTGTGGGGCCTCGGCTTTGCGTCGACCAATTCGATGCAGCAGGTGCGGCTGGTCGGCGCGGCGCCGGCGCTTGCATCGGCGTCGGTCTCGCTCAACACCTCGGTGCTGTATATCGGCCAAGCCATCGGCTCGGCGATCGGCGGATTGCTGTTCGCGCGCGAATGGCTGCTGAGCGCGGGCTACGTGGCCACAGCCTTCGTTGCAGCGGCGCTTGTAGTGGTGGTCATCACGCGGCCGCGATCGGCGCGTGCTGCCGCAGCCGAGTGAGCTTGCGTGTCACCACTTCACGCTCTGGCTCGGCACGATGAACGCCGTCGTGCTCGGCTTGGTCGCGTTGTGAGTAAAGTAGCCGAAGGCGGCAACGATCACGACGAGCAAGGCAAGTACGGCCAGCAAATCGATCTGCCGGGGATCGTGACCGTTGTGGCTGATTTTCCAGCGCATTGTTGTTTCCTCCCCAAGAAGCAGCAAGGGGGCACTGAAACAATGCGCCAACTATCGCCACAGTTCCGTCCGGCAGCGATGCGCGCCGGGCTTGGGAGCGCTGCAGAATCGATCAGGTGTCGTTGACGCCGCGCCAGCGGCCATAGCGCCAGGGCACATACCAATGCGCGCCCGGCGGTTTGACCGGCGGCACGTTGTCGATCCCGGAGGTGCCCCAGGGCTGGCAGCGCAACAGCCGCGCCAGCGTCATCCACCCGCCGGCCCACAACCCGAAGCGCTCGATCGCTTCATCGCCATAGACCGAGCAGGTCGGCAGATGGCGGCAGTTGTAGCCGACCAGCGGCGACAGCGTGTGCCGGTAGATCCAGATCAAGGCGCGGCCGAAGTTCCGCGGCAAGCGGCGCGCGGTTGTGGCACACTCCATGCATCGTGGATGGTATGGTGTTGAATGATCGGTCGACGGCATACCCAAGTATGTACGTAGTCTTGCGGGGGTTCCAAGCCAAGGAACTGTTCTGTTGCAGATATTTACGCCACAGTTCGCTATTATCGCACGGCGCTGGTCGCGGTGCAGCAAAGGTCCTATGGACGGTCCAGGTCAGCAAGGCTACCGTTCCCATAACGCGCCGATGACAGAATCGTGGCGCTTTGCCATGGGGCCGTTGCCACCGCTCGCATCACCAAGGGCTTTGGGGAAGGAACCAAATTGAGGCTCGTCAGGTCGCTCTCGTTGCGCAGTTGGGTGCTCACCGGCGCCGTTGCCTTTTGCTTCGCGATTTCCGGAACCGTCACGACGACGGGGAGTTCCGCGCGGGCCAGCTCGACCCTCGAAGAGCGCAAGCTGCCGATGAAGTTCAGCTGGATCGCCTGCCAGCCGAATTGCCGCGGCTGGGTGTCGGCGGTCGGCATCATCACGGCCGATAGCCCGAAGGAGTTCGACGAGTTCGCGCGCAGCCGCCAGCTTAACGGCGCCACCATCGTGCTCGATTCCAGCGGCGGCTCGGTCAACGACGCGATCGCGCTCGGCCGCCGCTTCCGCGGTCTCGGCGCGCTGACCACGGTCGGCACCAGCGTCGTCGGCCAGGCCGCGCATGGCGACCGCGCGAGCGTGCTGCCGGATGCCTATTGCGAGTCGATGTGCGTGTTCCTGCTGCTGTCGGGCAAGACGCGCTACGTTCCACCAGCGGCTCACGTCCGCGTGCATCAGATCTGGATGGGCGACCGCGCCGACGATGCCAAGTCCGCCAGCTACACCGCGCAGGACCTGATGATCGTCGAGCGCGACATCGGCCGCCTTGCCAAGTACACCTTCGACATGGGCGGCGCGGGTGAGCTGCTGTCGCTCGCACTCAGCGTGCCGCCATGGGAAGACCTGCACGAATTGTCGGCGGCTGAATTGCGGCTGACCAATCTCGTCACCACCGATGCCGTCGCCGACGTGCTGCCGCGGCAGGACAATTCAATTCCCATGGCCGAGGCGAAGCCGAAGAACAACGATCGCTTCCTGAGCACCGCCATGGAGGGTGAGGTGCAGCCGCAGGCCGCGAGGGCGACCAAGACCGCCGAGGCCGCCGTTCCGGTCGGCGCCAGCGCCGCGCCGCCGCCGGTCCAGCCGGCTCAGTAGGAGAGGGCCTGCGCCGGCAGCAAGGCTTACGCAGGCAGTAAGGCTTACGCCGGCTGCTTTGCCTTGGCCTCGATCTGGCCGATCGCATCGACCACGGCGTCGAACGTCAAGAGCGTCGAGGCATGACGGGCCTTGTAGTCGCGCACCGGCTCGAGCAATGCGATGTCGGCCCATTTGCCCCCCTGCGGGGGCTGGCCATTTTCCTTCAGCATCTTGCGGACGGTCTCGCGCAAGTCGCGCAGCTCCGCTGCGGTCGACCCCACCACATGGCTCGCCATGATCGAGGAGGAGGCCTGGCCGAGCGCGCAGGCCTTTACGTCATGGGCGAAGTCGGTCACCACGGGGCCGTCCATCTTGAGATCGACCTTGACGGTCGAACCGCACAATTTGGAGTGCGCGGTGGCGCTGGCGTCCGGGTCGGACAGCCGTCCGAGGCGCGGAATATTGCCGGCCAACTCAATGATCCGCTTGTTGTAAATGTCGTTCAGCATGGGGACAGATGCCTGGTTCCGGCCGTGCCGGGCGCTCTTGGCGGCTGGGATTCACCGTCCTATATATGGACCGCAGCGCCGGAAACATAGCCCGGCCATGCGACCACCGCGGACCACATCCGCCGTTGTGGTGCTACAAAAGGGGACTCAGGCGCCCGGCGGTTCGATGATCCGCCCCGTCTGCCCGGTGACACATCCGGCCCGAGGGCAGTGCCAGGGCCGGTCGAACGGAGAAGACATGGACGCCTTGATCAAACCGATTCGCCCGAACAAGCCGGCTGACGCGAAGCCAGGCGAGCTCGACCCTTCAGAATTCTTGGCGGCGGCCGTCCGTGCCGATCAGCCGCGCCCGTCGCGGGCGGAGGCCGAGGACGCCGTGAAGACGCTGCTCGCCTATATCGGTGAGAACACCGGCCGCGAGGGCCTGCTCGACACGCCGCGCCGCGTCGTCGAAGCCTATGACGAGCTCTATCAGGGCTACCATCAGTGCCCGGCCGAAGTGCTCAACCGCACCTTCGGCGAGACCGCCGGCTACGACGATTTCGTTCTGGTCCGCGACATCGAGTTCACCTCGCAGTGCGAGCATCACATGATGCCGTTCTACGGCAAGGCGCATATCGCCTACACGCCGGTGGAGCGCGTCGTGGGGCTCTCCAAGCTGGCGCGGCTGACCGACATCTTCGCCCGCCGCCTGCAGACCCAGGAGCATCTCACCGCGCAGGTCGCAGCCGCGATCGACGAGGTGCTGAAGCCCCGCGGCGTTGCCGTGCTGATCGAGGCGGAGCATACCTGCATGTCGGTGCGCGGCGTCGCCAAGCATGGCGCATCGACCTTCACCAGCCGCTTCACCGGCATGTTCCGCGACAATCCGGCGGAGCAGCAGCGTTTCCTGTCCCTGGTGCGAGGACCGAACCGGTAACCTCGCATTTTCCTGAGCGAGGTTTTCCGTGTCCGCATCGACCCACGATCACGACCGCGAAGAGGGGCTGGACTTCCAGCCCAAATTCGACGCGACCGGTCTTGTGACCTGCGTCGCGACCGATGCTGTGACCGGCGACGTGCTGATGGTCGCGCACATGAACGACGAAGCCCTGCGCAAGACGATCGCGACCGGCGAAGGCTGGTACTTCAGCCGCTCGCGCAACGCGCTGTGGCGCAAGGGCGAGAGCTCGGGCCAGACCCAGCGCGTGGTCGAGATCCGGATGGATTGCGATCAGGACGCGGTGTGGATCAAGGTCGAGCAGATCGGTGCCGCCTGCCACACCGGACGGCGCTCCTGCTTCTATCGCGCGGTGAAGGGCGAGGGCGGCGACGTCAGCCTGTCCTTCGTCGACGCCGAGCGGCTGTTCGATCCGTCGCAGGTCTACCGCAAATAAACTCTTGATCTGAATCAAAGACGACGCGTCGAATTCTTGCGCTTCGTTGCCTCCAGTTTCGCGATGTGGCTATAGTCTCACCGTCGCGCTGGGGGCCAAAACGGTGATGGATCGTTTTCTACCGCTGACCGCGTTGCTAGCGCTCGTTGCGCTACCCATCGATGCCGCCCGATCGCAGACGACCGAGCGTGCGCCCGATACCATGGCCGCGCGCGTCCTCGCCTGCGCACCCTGTCACGGCGCCGAAGGCGAGGGCACCAGCGACGCGTATTTTCCGCGTCTTGCCGGCAAGCCGGCCGGCTACCTCTACAACCAGCTGATCGCGTTCAGGGATGGACGGCGGAAATATCCGCCGATGAACTACCTGCTGGAGTTTCAGACTGACGATTACCTGAAGAAGATCGCCGAGTATTTCGCTTCGCTGCGGCCGGCATTTCCACAGCCGGTCCCGCCGGTCGACAGCAAGGAGGTCCTGGCGCGCGGCGAGGAGATCGTGAAGAACGGCGATGCGCAGCACGGCATTCCGCCGTGTTCGGCCTGCCATGGTCCTGCATTGGGCGGCATGGAGCCCGGCATTCCCGGCCTGCTTGGCCTGCGCGCGGCCTATATTAGCGGCCAACTCGGCGGGTGGCGCTACGGCACGCGCACCGCGCTGGCTCCCGATTGCATGCAAATCGTCGCGAGCCTGCTGACGGAGGACGATGTGAAGGCGGTGGCCGCCTACCTGTCGTCACGTCCGGCGCCGGCCGATCCGTCCTTCGCGCCGCGAGGCAGCCTGCCGATGCCGCTCGAATGCGGCAGCGAACCGCACTGAAGGGATCGTGCCGATGTCGCGAACCTCAACAGGACTGCTTGTCGGACTGCTGCTTGCACTGTCGCCCGCCACGGCATCGGCGCAGCAGAAGGCAGCCGATCCGGCCGTCATCGCCAAGGGCGAATATCTCGCGCGCGCCGGCGATTGCATCGCCTGTCACACCGCGCGCGAAGGCAAGACCTTTGCCGGCGGCCTTCCGATGAAGACGCCGTTCGGCACGCTCTACACGTCGAACATCACGCCCGACCCGCAGACCGGCATCGGCACTTGGACGTCGGACCAGTTCTACCAGATGATGCACAATGGCCGCTTCCCCGATGGCGGCCTGGTCTATCCGGCAATGCCATTCGCCTCCTACACCCAGGTGACGCGCGAGGACAGCGACGCGATCTACGCCTATTTGCGCACGGTGCCGCCGGTCAAGCAGCTCAACAAGCCGCACGACCTGACGTTCCCGTTCAACAACCGCTCGCTGATCCTCGGATGGCGCACGCTGTTCTTCAGGGAAGGCGAGTTCAAGCCTGACCCCACCAAGTCGGCGGAATGGAATAGAGGCAATTATCTGGTCGAGGGGCTGGGTCATTGCGGTATGTGTCACACCCCGATCAACGCGCTTGGCGGCAGCAAGCAGTCGCAGGCCTTCGAGGGCGGCCTGATCCCGATGCAGAACTGGTACGCGCCGTCGCTGACCTCCAACAAGGAGACGGGGCTCGGCGACTGGACGATCGAGGAAATCGTCGACTATCTGCGCAAGGGCGTGTCCGCCAAGGGCGCCGTGTACGGGCCGATGGCCGAGGTCGTCTACAACAGCCTGCAATATCTCAACGATGATGATGTGCGCGCGATGGCGGTCTATCTGAAGGGCCTTGCGCAGGGCGGTGCCCCGGAAAAGGCATCGACCTCGCTGCCGTCGGCCGAGAGCAGCCTGCTGCTGTCCTTTGGCAAGTCGATCTATGACCGCGACTGCGCGAGCTGTCATGGCGCGACCGGGCAGGGCATGCCGCCGGACTATCCGCCGCTCGCCGGCAACCAGTCGATCCAGATGGTCTCCGCAGTGAACCCGATCCGGATGGTGCTCAATGGCGGATACCCGCCGGGCACGTCAGGCAATCCGATGCCCCACGGCATGCCGCCGTTCGCGCAGAAGCTGTCGGACGACGAGGTCGCGGCTGTCGTGACCTACATTCGAACCGCCTGGGGCAACCGCGGCGAGCCGGTGTCGGCGCGGCAGGCAAACGAGCTGCGTGCAGCAACACTGAACTAAGCATGATCCGGAAAAGTGCGAAGCGGTTTTCCGAAGAGATCATGCTCAAACAGGGAGCCGAGGCGTGATGACGATTCAATCTGATCCCATCGCGCTCTAGGAGAACGCGGTCATGATCAACTCATCGTCGCCGCAACCGTCGGCATCGGGATCGGAAGACGAGCATGTCGAGACCATCGTGCGCGCCGGCCCAGGCGGCGCGATTGCGGTCGCGGGCATTGCGACGGCTATCGTGGTCGGATTGTGGTTTGCATTCTATCTGCTGGTCTTCCTGCCGCGGAGCGCTCCCTGATGGCGACAGAGACGGACCATAGTCTCGGCGAAGCGGTTGCGGCGCGGATCGAGCGGCGCTGGGCGACGCTGTCGATCGTCATCGTTGGCGTGCTGGTCGGCATGGCGGCCTATATCGGCATCCATCAGGCGACGATGCCGCAGGGCCGGGTCGAAACCGCCGATCCGAAGACGCTGCATCTGTCCGGCGAATTCCTCGAGAGCAATCTCGGCAGCGAACTGGCGGCCGACGGCTCGGTCACCGTGCGCGCGATCGGCCAGCAATATTCCTTCACGCCGCAATGCATCGTGGTGCCCGCGGAGACTCCGATCACCTTCCGCGCCACCAGCGCCGATGTCGTCCACGGCTTCCTGATCGAGGGCACCAACATCAACACGATGCTGGTGCCGGGCTACATCACGGACCTGCCGGTGCGCTTCAAGGCGCCGGGCGATCACGTGATGCCGTGCCAGGAATTCTGCGGCATCGGCCACCAGGGCATGTGGGGCAGGGTCAAGGTGGTCGACAAGTCCACATTCCGCGACATGGCGGCGGCGAAGCGGAGGCTGACCTGTGTTGACTAACAAGCGGCTGATAGCTGCGCATTTTTGGCTCGCCTTCATCGTGTTTGGCGCCGCGCTGGTGCTCGGTGCCTGGCAGATGTTCGTGCGCAGCCCGCTCAACGCCTGGCATTTCAATCCGGAGTTTTACTATCGCTCGGTCACCGCGCATGGCTCGGCGATGGGGTACGTATTCCCGACGCTGATCGCAATGGGATTCGGCTATGCGATCACCGAAGCCTCGCTGGAGAAGGCGCTGATCGGACGGCGCTGGGCCTGGGCTGGTTTCTTCCTGGTCGCCGTCGGCGCAGTTGTCGCGATGATTCCGGTGTCGCTGGGCCTCGCCTCGGTGCTCTACACCTTCTATCCGCCGATGGTCGGCAATCCCTTCTACTACATCGGCGTCGTCATGGTCGTGGTCGGCTCATGGATCTGGGTCGCGCTGATGGTGATCAACTTCGCGATCTGGAAGCGCGAGAACCCGGGCAAGCCGGTGCCGCTTGCGATGTACGCCAATGTCGCGGGCTCCCTGCTCTGGGCGTGGACTGCGGTTGGCGCGGCGCTCGAGATCCTGTTCCTGATCCTGCCCGTCGCGCTCGGGCTCAAATCCACAATCGATGCGGGGCTGGCGCGCGTGTTCTTCTCGTGGACGCTGCATGCCATCGTCTATTTCTGGCTGATCCCGACCTACATCGCCTATTACACGATCTTCCCGCGGGCGATCGGCGGCCGGCTCTATAGCGATGCGATGGCGCGGATCTCGTTCATCCTGTTCGTCGTGGTGGCGATGCCGATCGGCGTGCATCATCTGTTTGCCGACCCGCAGGTCGCGCCGGCTTCAAGTTCATGCACTCGGTGTTCACCGGCCTGGTCGCGCTGCCGACGCTGCTCACCGTCTTCACGATCTGCGCGTCGGCGGAGATCGCGAGCCGCCTGTGCGGCGGCCGCGGCGCATTCGGCTGGATCCGCGCGCTGCCTTGGTCCAATCCGATCATGCTGGCGACCGCGCTGTCGCTGGTGATGCTCGGCTTCGGCGGCGCCGGCGGCCTGATCAACATGAGCTATCAGCTCGACGCCACCGTGCACAACACGCAGTGGATCACCGGCCATTTCCACCTGATCTTCGGCGGCGCCATCGTCATCATGTATTTTGCCATTGCCTATGATCTGTGGCCGCATGTGACGGGCCGCGCGCTGGACAGCTTTGGCCTGATGCGGACGCAGCTCTGGCTGTGGTTCATCGGCATGATCGTGACCACGTTCCCGTGGCACTATGTCGGCATCCTCGGCATGCCGCGCCGCATGGCGTTCTATGACTATGCCAACCCCGCGATCGCGCCGCAGGCCTTTTCCGTCACCATGTCGGCGATCGGCGGCTTCATCCTGCTGCTGTCCGGCCTGCTGTTCCTGCTGGTGCTGGTCCGCGGCCAGTTCGGCGCGCGAGACGAGGCGAGTGCCTACCGCTTCGCGGTGCCGCTGCACATGCCGGCACGGATTCCGGTCGCGCTGAACTCGTTCGGCCTGTGGCTCGCCTTGATGGTCGGTCTCACCGTGGTGAACTACGGCTTCCCGATCGCGCAGTTGATGGCGCTGAGCGAGACCAATGCGCCCGCGGTTTATGTCGGAGCTGGCCGATGAGCGATCATCCGCTGTTCTCCCCGCGCAATCCCTGGTTCGGCGTCAGCATCGGCATCACGGCCGGCATTGCGGTGCTGTCGGCGGTCGTCGGCCTGATCTGGCTGCCGCTGCTCCAGCCCCACCTCCAGCTTGCCGGCGTCTGGGACGCGATCTGCAGCGCGGCCGGCGTTCCCCGCGCTGCCGTGCAGGAAGCGAGCATCAAGCCGGATTTCAAAACCTCCAAGGTCGTGATGACGTCGGAGATGCTGACCAAGGCGGATCAGGTCTCGATCGGGCGGGGTGCGACGCTGGCGCAGCGCTGCGCGATCTGCCATGGACCGCAGGGCGTCAGCGACGCCCATTCACCGAACCTCGCCGGACAGTTCGCCGCGGTGACGTACAAGGAGCTCAACGACTTCAAGACCGGCGCGCGAGTCAGCGTGGTGATGAGCCCGTTCGCGGCGGCCATGAGCGATCAGGACATGAAGGACGTTGCGGCCTATTACGCCTATTTGCCGCGGGTGCCTTCGAACAACCTGGATACCGGGCGCGCCGCGCCGGCGGTGGTGGTGACGGGCGCCCCGATGCGCAACATCCCGCCCTGCGGCTCCTGCCACGGCGATATCGACAACAAGGCGGGAAGCCCCTGGCTCGGTGGCCAGTCGGCGGTCTACATCAAGGCCCAGCTCGAGGCCTTTGCGTCCGGGGCGCGGCGCAACGACATCAGCGAGCAGATGCGCAACATCGCCCGCCAGATGACGGCTGAAGAGATCGACCAGGTCGCGCACTACTACGAGGCCCAGCCCTGAGCAGGGCGGTCTTAACGCGCCGTTAACCATAATTACGGCAGGTTGACAGGACATGGGTGCCGATTGCCGGCGCCCGGCAAGGCACCGGATCAATGGCGGTCGACCTCTTCACTGCGACGGCTTCGGCGGGTGTCGATCCTTCGCGCCTGAAGGTCGCGAGCTCGATCAAGCAGGCGGCCGCGACCACCGGCACCAGCTTCGAATATCTGCTCACCACCGCGAAGATGGAATCCAATTTCAATCCGCGGGCCGGCGCCACCACCTCGTCGGCGCATGGGCTGTATCAGTTCATCGACCAGACCTGGCTCGGCACCGTCAGGGAGGCCGGGAGCCAGCTCGGCTATGGCCAATATGCCGACGCCATCACCAAGAATTCCGACGGCAGCTATTCGGTCAGCGATCCCTCCGCGCGGAGCGCGGTGATGAAGCTGCGCGACGATCCCGATGCGGCGTCGTCGATGGCGGCGGCGCTGACGCAATCCAACAGCTTCAAGCTCACCGGCACGCTCGGCCGGCGTCCGACCGACGCCGAGCTCTATATGGCGCATTTCATGGGCGTCGGCGGCGCCGGCAAGCTGATCTCGAGCGCCGAGGACAGTCCGAGCGCCAGCGCGGCCGCGATGTTCCCGAAGGCGGCGGCGGCGAACCAGTCGATCTTCTACGACAAGTCGGGCAGCGCGCGCAGCGTCAGCCAGGTCTATTCGGTGCTGACCACGCGCTATGCGGCGGCGGCGAACTCGAAGGATACGCGCACCGCCTTCGCTGCGGCGGGCGGCGACACCATGAGCCCTTACGCGATCGCAAGCGTCGCGCCGACGCAAGCGGTGTCGATGGATACTGCGTCCTATCTCTCGACCTTCCCGAATGCCGGTGCGGCCTCATCAACCGGTGCGACCTCGACCGTCGCATCGGCGCAGCCGGCGCCGGCCTTCCGCTCGCTCTACCAGGGCGGCGAACGTTCGCAGCCGATTTCACCTGCGGTGCAGGAGCTGTGGGGCAATTCCTCCGCGCTGACCACCTCGGCGACGCCGAAGGTCCGTGCGCCCGGACGGCTCGATCTGTTCAGCGATCCGAACGGCACCTACAGCAACGGCTAGCGCCGCCTTGCTGCGCGCGCGAAGCCGCGCGCCAGTGCCGTCTTAACGAAACGTCAATAATCCCAAACGTTTATGGTGAACCCTTTGTTAAGCGTCATGGTTTATTTTTCCTTGTAGTTGGCGTCGTAAGTCGATGCCGTTTCGTTGCGTAAGCCGGAAGGACCATGATCGTTCGGCAGTTCATTAGTTGGATTAGGACCGCTCCGGCAGGCGAGCGGGCAGAGGCGACGCGGGCGTTGGCCCGGGCCTGGCTCATTTCAGATCTCACCGAGGACGACCGCATCGCAGCCGAAGGCGCGCTGCTGATGCTGCTCGACGACCCGTCGCCGCTGGTGCGACAGGCGATGGCCGAGGTGTTCGCACACAGTTCGGAGGCGCCGGCTGCGATCGTGCAGGCGCTGTCGGCCGATCAGCCGGCAATCGCGCTGCCGGTGCTGGAGCATTCACCGCTCTTGATCGATGCCGATCTCGTCGACATCGTCGCGACCGGCTCCGACGAGATGCAGTGCGCGATCGCGCGCCGCGTCAATCTTCCGGCCTCCGTCGCTGCGGCGATCGCCGAAGTCGGCTCGGCCGCGGCCGCGCTCGAGCTGATCGAGAATCCCTATGCCGGGCTTGCGCCATTCTCGTGGGACCGCATCGTCGAGCGCCACGGCCATCTTGCGGCCATCAGGGAATCGATGCTGGCGCTGGATGACCTGCCGTCCGCGACGCGGCTGGCGCTGGTCGCAAAGCTCTCCGACACGCTGGCGCAATTCGTCGTGGCGCGAAACTGGCTCGGCGCCGACCGCGCCGACCGCATCGCCGGCGAGGCGAAAGAGCGCTCCACGGTGAACATCGCCGCACGCGCTTTCGGCGACGACATGCAGAACCTGATCACCCACCTGCGCGCCACCGGCCGGCTCACCGCCGGGCTGATCCTGCGCGCGCTGCTGTCGGGCAATCTCGACCTGTTCGGCGCTGCGCTCGCCGAACTGTCCGGGCTGCCCTATGGCCGCGTCTCCGCGCTGCTGAACGACCGCGGCGGCAACGGGCTGCAGGCGCTGCTGCGGCGCGCCGGCCTGCCGGAATCGACCTATGCGGCGTTCCGCGTCGCGCTCGAGGCCAGCCACGAGGTCGGCTATGTCGACAGCGGCGACGGTGCGGCGCGGCTGCATCGCCGCATGGTCGAACGTGTACTGACCCATTGCGAGACCGATCATTCGGCGGCCGAGCCGCTCTTGATCCTGCTGCGCCGCTTCGCGACGGAATCGGCCCGCGAGGATGCCCGGATGTTCTGCGAGGAGCTTGCCGCCGAGGACGCGATCGCGGTGCTGCCCTACGACGACGATCTCATCGCGGCCTGACGGCCGCGCTTGCTGCGATTGACGATGATTGAAGCCGCGGCCATGCGCCGCGGCGCGCCGCCGCTATTCGCCGGGTACGATGCTCGGCGCGAGGATGGCCTCGAGATGCTCGGGGCGGTCGCGATTGGCGTGAGTCAGGAATTCATCGGCGATGCCGCGGAGCTGCTTGCTCAGCACGCCGGCCACAACCGCGGTGTCGAGCTTGGTGCGGTTGCGCACGATCGCCTGCACGGCGTTGATGTGGTGGGCGATCAGCTGGGCCGGCACGGTCGCGAGATCCGGCGCGTGCTCGATGATGCGGCACAGGCTCTCGGCGGCTGCTGCCGCCGACGGATAGCCGAACGTTGCGGCATCGCCCTTGATGTCGTGCGCGGCGCGGAACAGCTCCTCGCGCGTCTTGTCGTTGAAGCCTTCGCGCATCACGGTGGCGTGCGCGGCGGAGAGGCGGTCGGCCTCGATCGTCATCCATTCCTTGAACTCGCCCGATAGTCCGGCGAGCGCCTTTTCGGCGCGGCCGACCGGATCGTCGAGATCGCTCTCGGGCACGCGCAGCAGCATCTTGCGCAGCGGGTTCGGCTGCGTGATGACGTGGTGCGTGCCGAAACTCTTGACCTCGATCGTCCCGGGTTTGTCTTTCGCCATGGCGATATCCTAAATGGTCGAGCGCGCCTTCTCGAGCAGCGACGGCTGTTGCAGCACCTCGACCTCGCCGCTGCCGCGGCGTTCGGGGCCGATATAGGTGTTGGTGGTGTTGCGGCGGCGGTCGGGGCCGAAATAGGTCTTGGTCTTGATGAACGGGCGCGGGTTGGCGACCACGTTCATGATCCGCTGGTAGAGCCCTTGGCCGAGATCGGTTTGGCCAGGAATTCGGTGACGCCGGCATCGCGCGCCACCGTGACGCGGCGCTTCTCGGAATGCCCGGTCAGCATGATGATCGGCGCGTAGGGATTGCCCTTGGATTCCGGCTGCCGGATCATCTGCGCGAGCTCGAGCCCGTCGAAGATCGGCATCGACCAGTCAGTGATGACGATGTCGGGCACATAGTGCGTATACATCTCGAGCGCAGTGGCGCCGTCCTCGGCCTCATAGACTTCGCGCGCGCCGAACGAATGCAAAAGCGTGCGCAGGATGCGGCGCATGTGCGGATTGTCGTCGCAAATCAAAAATCGCAGCTTGTTGAAATCGATGCGATACATGGTCCGGTCCCGAGAGGGCATACCGGGCCAATGCGGTATTACCCGACGTTAACCATATCCCGCCCGGGGTTAATGATTGGTTGCCGGGCAGGGCGGGCGCGGCCGTCAGTAGCCGAACTGCTCGCGCAAGATGCGCTCCTCCAGCGAATGGCCGGGGTCGAACAGCATCCGCATCGCAATGGTCTTGTCGGAGAGCACCTCGACGCGGCGGACGTCGCGGACCTCGTCATGGTCGGCGACGGCGGCGACCGGGCGCTTCTCGCCCTCGATCACCTCGATCACCACGAAGGCGGAGTTCGGCAGCAGCGCGCCGCGCCAGCGCCGCGGCCGGAACGCGCTGATCGGGGTCAGCGCCAGCAGCGCCGCGTTGATCGGCAGGATCGGGCCCTGGGCCGAGAGATTGTAGGCGGTCGATCCGGCCGGCGTCGCCACCAGGATGCCGTCGGCCATCAGCTCGGGCATCCGCTCATGCTCGTCGATCAGGATGCGCAGCTTGGCGACCTGGTAGGTCTGCCGGAACAGCGCGACCTCGTTGATGGCGTGATGCAGATGCACGGCGCCGTGGATGTCGGTCGCGCGCATCAGGAGCGGATTGATCAGCGACTCCCGCGACGCCGCAAGCCGCGTGCGCAGATCATGCGTCGAATATTCATTCATCAGGAAGCCGACGGTGCCGCGATGCATGCCGTAGATCGGCTTACCGCTGCGCATGTTGGCGTGCAGCGTCTGCAGCATCAACCCGTCACCGCCGAGCGCGACCACGACGTCGGCGTCGGCGGCCGAATGGTTGCCGTACATCGCGGTCAGCTGCTCGAGCGCCGTCTGCGCTTCCGCACTCGCGCTGGCGACGAAGGCGATCTTGTCATACCGCTTGGGGCTAGCCATCGCTCACGAACTCTTTTGGCCCGGATTACGCCGCGCTCGTCTATACATCCCGGGCGGCCTTGTCGAGATGGTCCGGGAACGGACCGCACGCCACACCGGTGCCGCCAGGCTATCGTAGTTTATGGCCCCGAGCCCGGTTCTGACGACCCGGGCTCTAGATTTTGATTTTGACGCGTTTTCTTCACGCGAACCGGTATCCACTTCGCTCGAAAACGCTTTGATATGCGTAAACGTCGGCCCAGGGAGTGAACGGCATGGCTAACAGTTTTGCGACACGGCTCGCGGCAGCGCTGCTGGTGGCCTGCCTTGCAACCGCGGCGCGGGCCGAGGACGAGGCTCCGCAGCCGTCGCCGTCGCCGAGCGTGCAGGCCCCAAGCGGTCAGAATCCAAGCGGTCAGAGCCCAAGCGGCCAGAAGGGCCGGGAAGGCCGCGGCGAGGCGGGCTCCGGCGCCAATGCCGCGGCCAATGCGTCGACCGCCGAGCAGCACCGCCTGCCGCCGGACTCCACGACCAAGCAGTCGGTCGCGCTGCCGGGCCGCACGCTGAACTTCAGCGCGACTGCGGGCTCGATCCGCGTGTTCGACGACAAGGGCGAGCCGCTTGCCGACATCGCCTACACCTCCTACCAACTCGACGGCGCCGAGAAGGCGAACCGTCCGGTGACGTTCCTGTTCAACGGCGGGCCGGGCTCCGCGTCGGCCTGGCTGCAATTCGGAAATGTCGGGCCGTGGCGGCTGCCGTTCGACGGCGACGGCGCAGTGTCGTCGGCTTCGCCCGAATTGCAGGCGAATGCCGACACCTGGCTTGATTTCACCGATCTCGTCTTCATCGATCCGGTCGGCACCGGCTACAGCCGCTTCGTCACGACGTCTGAGGATGCGCGCAAGCGCTTCTTCACCGTCGACGGCGATGCCAATTCGGTCGCGCTGGTGATCCGCCGCTGGCTGGAGAAATACGACCGGCTGACCTCGCCGAAATATGTCACTGGCGAAAGCTATGGCGGCATCCGCGGGCCCAAGGTGGTGCGCAATCTGCAAATGCAGCAGGGCGTCGGCGTGCGCGGCCTGATCCTGATCTCGCCGGTGCTCGATTTCCGCGACTATGCCGGCTCCAGCATCCTGCAATATGTCGCGAGCCTGCCGACCATGGCGGCGGTCGCGCGGCAGTCCAAGGGACCGGTGACCCGCGAGGATCTCGCTGACGTCGAGAGCTACGCGCGCGGCGATTTCCTGCTCGATCTCGTCAAGGGGCAGGCCGACTCCGAGGCCACCACGCGCCTTGCCGACAAGGTCGCTAACCTGACCGGCATCGATCAGGCGGTGAGCCGCAGGCTCGCCGGCCGTTTCGACATCGGCGAATTCCGCCGCGAGTTCGATCGCAAGAACGGCAAGGTGACCGGCCGCTACGATGCGTCGGTCGAAGGCTTCGATCCCTATCCGGACTCCAGCTACTTCCGCTTCAACGATCCCTCGGGCGATCCCCTGATGGCGCCGCTAACCAGCGCCGCGGTCGACCTCACCACGCGCAGGCTGAACTGGCGGCCGGACGGCTCCTATCACCTGCTCAGCGAGACCGTGAACAAGGCCTGGGAGTTCGGTCACGGCATCAATCCGGCGGAGTCAGTGACGCAGCTGCGCCAGATGCTGGCGCTCGATCCGAAGATGAGGCTCCTGGTCGGCCACGGCCTGTTCGATCTCGCAACGCCGTACTTCGCCTCGAAGATCATTCTCGACCAGCTGCCGGCCTTCGCCGGTCCAAGCCGCACCAAGCTTGCGGTCTATCCGGGCGGCCACATGTTCTACTCCCGCGACGGCTCGCGCCAGGCGTTCCGCAAGGAGGTCGAGGCGCTGGTGAAGTGAGGGGGGCGTGGTGCGCTGACCGTTGCAAATATTCTCGTCGTCCTGGCGAAAGCCAGGACCCATAACCACCGAATTTGATTGTGAACGAAATCGTAGCCCCAGCGCCGCACCGCAATTGCCATTTGGGGTAATGGGTCCTGGCTTTCGCCAGGACGACGGCTGGATGGTTCTGGACAAGATTCCCTCCACGTGTCGTCCTGGCGAAAGCAGGGACCCATACTCCGTGGCTGTGCTGTGAACGGGATTCGTCGTTCCACCATCGCTCACCAATAACCATTCGTGGTTATAGGTCCCTGGTTTC
>NZ_LFLZ01000084.1:25000-35330 GCF_001189845.1 Bradyrhizobium tropiciagri | reverse complement strand
AGGGTCGGCGCGAATGAAATGAGCGGCGGGGTGGGGTGAAGGTCTCTCCACGCAGACACTGCCCGCGTTGAGAGATCACCCCACCCCGTCTCACATTGCGCTGCGCTTCATGTGAGCCGACCCTCCCCCTCCAGGGGAGGGTGCTTCTTCCTCAATCGAACAGGCTCACTCAATCGAACAGGCTCGGCGTGTGGTTCACCACCGCGCCTTCGATCTGCAGCATCTTCAGCTTGGTGACCACGCCGCCATTGGCCGAGAAGCCGCCCGGCTTGTTGCCGGCCGCCAGCACCCGGTGGCAGGGCACCACGATCGGGCACGGGTTGCGGCCCAGGGCCTGGCCGACGTCGCGCGACAGTTCGACGCCGCCGAGCTGCTTGGCGATGTCGCCATAGGTCATGGTCTTGCCCGGCGGGATCTTGCGCGCGATGTCGTAGACGCCGCGGTTGAACTCCGGCACGCCGTCGAGATCGAGCACGATGTCGGCGAGGTCGTTCGGCTTGCCGGCGAGCAGCTCGATCATGCCGTCGATCGCGTGTTGCACCTCCGCCGGCGGGGCCGCCTCGGTGACCTCGCCGTTGCGCTGAAAGATCCGCTTGCGGGTCTTCTCCTCGCTGCCCATCGGCAGCTGCACGCCGGTGACGCCGTGCTCGCCCCAGACGATGCCGCAGGCGCCGATCATGGTCTCGAAGATTGCATAATGCTGGCCGGTCATGGCTCGCTCCAGATGTTCCTTCATATATTCATTCGGCTCATATCTTTGAGCCTGCTGTTGATCTGAAATCTAGGCTTGGAGAATGTTGCTATCCACCCGAATTCCGTGGGAACTTCGGCTAAATCAACAACATCTCCTCCCCTCCGCGAGCCTTAAAATGCACAGCCTCCACGTCAACGGTTTCGACATGCCCTATCTCGATATCGGAGAGGGCCCGCCGCTGGTCTGCGTGCATGGCTCGCTATGCGATTTCCGGATCTGGTCGGCGGTGCTTGGCCCGATGACGCGCCACCATCGCGTCATCGCGGTCAGCCTGCGGCATTTCTTCCCGGCGCATTGGGACGGCGTTGGCGACACCTATTCGATCGCGCAGCATGTCGACGACGTGATCGCCTTCATCGAGGCCTTCGATACCAAACCGGTCGACCTGATGGGGCATTCCCGCGGCGGCCACATCTGCTTCCGCGCCGCGCAGCGGCGGCCGGACCTGCTGCGCAAGCTGGTCCTCGCCGAGCCCGGCGGCGAGCTCGACGAGAGCCTCGATCCGGATTTCAAGCCCGGCCCCTCGCCGCTGGCAGCGCGCTTCGCGGCGTGTGCGGCGGAAATTGCCAAGGGCGACATCGACGGCGGCCTGCAGGTCTTCATGGACGCGCTCGAGGGCCCCGGCGCCTGGAAGCGGATTCCTGCGACCTCCAAGCAGCTGCTCCGCGACAATGCGACCACGCTGATCGGCCAGACCCGCGACCAGCGCCCGCCCTTCTCGAAGGCCGATGCGGAGGCGATCAAGACGCCGACGCTGTTCATCGGCGGCGCCAACACCAAGGGCATGCTGCCGAAGGTGCTGCACGCCCTTGCCGCCAATGTAAGGGGTTCGCGCACCGAGATGATCCCGGGCACAACGCATCCGATGTTCGAGCAGGCCCCGCAGCGTTATTGCGAGATCGTGCTGGAGTTTCTCTCCGCATAGCAGGTGCACCTCTCCCCTTGTGGGAGGGGTCGGATCGCATGCAGCGGAGCGGAGTGCGATCCGGGTGAGGGGTCTGTCTCCGCGGAGAGAACCCCTCACCCGGCGCGATGCCGCTACGCTCTATCGCGCCACCCTCTCCCACAAGGGGAGAGGGTGCACCGTCCGCGCCGCGAGAGTACTCCTCACACCTTCCACGCACCGACCGGCTGCCGCACGGCGACGTTCAACCGATTCCAGACATTGATCGCCGCAATGCCGAGCACCAGCGACGCGAGCTGCTGCTCATCGAAATGCTTAGCAGCCTCGTCCCACACCGCGTCCGTCACCGGGTCCTCGCGGTCGCTGAGCCGGGTCACCGCTTCCGTCAGCGCCAGCGCGGCGCGCTCGGCGTCGGTGAAATAGGGCGTGTCGCGCCAGGCGCCGACCGCGAACAACCGCTCATCGGTCTCGCCGGCGCGCCGGGCGAGCTTCGGGTGCATGTCGACGCAGACGCTGCAGCCATTGATCTGGCTGGCGCGCAGATGGACCAGTTCGAGCAGCTTTTCCGGCAGCGCCGGCTTGGTGCTCTCGCTGAGCGCCTGCAGCGCCTTCATGGCATCGGGAACAACCATCACCGGGTGGTTCATGCGGGCTTTCATCATATCGCTCTCCTGGTTTGCCTTTTGACGTCGCCGCGCCGATCTGCTGTCACATCGGCCGGCCTTCGTTCGTCTTACCCATGACGGAGCGGACCAAGGGAATGTGACCGATGGACGAGAAGAAATTTCTGGCCGAACAGTTCGAGGCCAACCGGCCGCGCCTGCGGGCGGTGGCCTATCGCATGCTGGGCTCGACCGCAGAGGTCGACGATGCCGTGCAGGAGGCTTGGCTGCGGCTTGGCCGCACCGATGCCGCTACGGTCGACAATCTCGGCGGATGGCTGACCACGGTGATCGCGCGGATCTGCCTCGACATGCTGCGCTCGCGCAAATCGCGCCGCGAGGAGCCGATCGGTCCGCACGTGCCGGAGCCGATCGCGGACAATCCATCGGAGCGCGAGACCGAGATGGCTGACTCCGTCGGCGCGGCGCTGCTGGTGGTGCTGGAAACGCTGGCGCCGGCCGAGCGGCTCGCGTTCGTGCTGCACGACATGTTCGCGGTGCCGTTCGAGGAGATCGCGCCGATCGTCGGACGCACGCCGGCCGCCGCGCGGCAACTCGCCAGCCGTGCGCGGCGCCGCGTGCAGGGCGCGCCGCCGGCGCCGGATGCCGATCTCGGCCGGCAGCGCGGCATCGTCGAGGCCTTCCTCGCGGCGTCCCGCAATGGCGATTTCGAGGGGCTGCTCGCCGTGCTCGCGCCCGACGTCGTGGTGCGCGCCGATCAGGCGGCGCAGCGGCTCGGCTCGCTGCCGGTGATCCGCGGCGCCACGGCTGTGGCCGAAAGCTTCAAGGGGCGGGCGCAGGCGGCGAAGCCGGCACTGGTCGACGGCGAGATCGGCGTCGCCGTCATTTTCGGTGGCAAGCTGCGCGTCGTGCTGCGGGTCACGATTTCAGGCGACCGGATCGCGGCGATCGATGCGACCGCCGATGCCGCGGAGATCGAAACCTTCGATGTCGAGGTGCTCGACCGCAACTGACGCGGCTGGAGGCAGGCAAACCGCGATGCTAGTGTCTCCCTGCATTCATGCAGGGAGGACAATTATGAAACTATCGATCAAATTGCTTGCGTCGGCCGGCGTGCTCTCGCTCGCCCTCGCCTCGTCCTCAGCCCTTGCCGCCGCGGATGAAAAGCTGCGCGCGGCCGCCGAGCAGGCCCAGCCGGCCGTGATCGAAAGCCTGCACGACATGGTACTGATCGAGTCAGGCTCGAGCGATGTCGAAGGCCTGAAGAAGATGGCCGACTACACCGAAGCGCGGCTGAAGGCGCTCGGCGCCAAGACCGAGCGGCGCAAGACCACGAAGGGCGCCGGCGCCGACATGGTGATCGGCACCTTCGAAGGCACCGGCAGCAAGAAGCTGATGCTGATCGCGCATATGGACACGGTCTATGAGCACGGCATCCTCGACACCCAGCCCTACAAGGTCGACGGCAACAGGATCTACGGACCCGGCATCGCTGACGACAAAGGCGGCATCGCCGTCATCCTGCATTCCCTCAAGATCCTGAACGATGCGGACTGGCGCGACTACGCCAAGCTCACCGTGTCGTTCAATCCGGATGAGGAGGTCGGCTCGATCGGCTCCGGCGAGACCATCGCCGAGCTCGCCGACCAGCACGACGTGGTGCTGTCCTGCGAGCCGACGGTGGCGCCGCCGGTCGCCAAGAACGAAAGCCTGCTGCTCGGCGCCAGTGGCACCGCGACCGGCACGCTGGATGTGAAGGGCAAGGCCTCGCATGCCGGCGCCGCGCCGCAGCTCGGCCGCAACGCGCTGATCGAGCTCGCGCATCAATTGCTGCAGACCCAGGACGTCGCGAAATCGATTCCGGGCACGCAGCTGAACTGGACCACCGCGAAGGCCGGCACCGTGCGCAACCAGATTCCCGATCACGCCTCTGCCGGCGCCGACATCCGCCTCACCATTCCAGACGGCGTGCAAAAGCTGCAAGCCGCGCTCGACGACAAGGTGAAGGACAGACTGATCCCGGACACCGAAGTGAGCGTGAAGGTCGTTGCAGGCCGCCCGCCCTTCGTCGCTGACGATCGCGGCCGCGCGCTCGCCAAGCAGGGACAGGCGATCTATGCCGAGTTCGACCGCACGCTGGATATCGCCGAGATGACCGGCGGCGCCACCGACGCCGGCTACGCCGCGCGCAGCGGCAAGGCGGTCGTGGTCGAAAGCTTCGGCCTCGCCGGCTGGGGCTATCACGCCCGCGACGAATACATCGACACCAACTCGATCGTGCCGCGGCTCTATCTGATGACACGGCTGCTGATGGATCTGGGCAAGGCGAAGTAGCCGACCGTCACATACGGGAGGCCGTTGCCAAAATATCGAAAACAACCCCATGCAAAGCAGCCGGTGGCTGGCGTTCGACCGGCTGCTTGACGCTTCGCTGAGCGATTGCGGCTGGCTGATCACCGGAACTGATGCCAACGCTGGAGCTGCTCAGATCTCATAAAAATGACGATCTATCAATTGCTTAGCTCCGTCGCAAACTGGAGCCTTGACCGCTCGCACAACCGGCAGTAGCTTTCATTTCGAACACGGAATTCCGTATTCCAAATTGGACTGTCGGCATGATCCCGTTGGACCCGCTTCCGAACCTCATCGACCAGGTCTACGGGCGGCTGCTCGAGGCGATCATCGACCGCACGCTGCTGCCCGGCCAGCGCATTACCCAGAACGAACTTGCGGAAAAGCTCGGCGTCTCGCGCCAGCCGATCTCGCACGCGCTGCATCTGTTGCATCGTCAGGGCCTGGTCGCGGAAAGCGGCAAGCGCGGCTTCGAAGTGACGCAGCTCGATCCGCAGCGCATCCGCGAGCTCTATGAAGTGCGCGGCGCCATCGACGCGCTGGCGGCGCGGCTTGCCGCAACGCGCGTGAAAGCGGATGCCGCAGCACGTGCGCAGCTCGGAAGCGCGCTCGAAGCCGGACGCACGATCGACGACAACGCACCGCTGGCGCGCCTGATCGCGCTCGATGTCGACTTCCACAGCGCGATCTACCGGCTCGCCGGCAATTCCGCGATCGAGGAAATGATCGCGCCGCAATGGCCGCATATGCGCCGCTCGATGGCGACCGTGCTCGCCGAACTCGATTACCGCGACAGCGCCTGGACCGAACACGAGACCATCGCCGCGCATATTCTTTCCGGCAATGCGGATGCTGCGGAGGCCGCAGCGCTGGCGCATGCGCAGACGGCGGGGCGGATGACGGAAGAGAAGCTGAGGGCAATCGACGTGGCGGCGTGAGCAAACAAGCGCAGCCATAAGAGACAAGATAACAACAGGAGGAAAGCACCATGAAACTGACCCAAGAGCAGGTCGAATTCTTCCACCGCGAAGGCTGGCTGTTCCTGCCCGAGCTGTTCAGCCAGGAAGAGGTCGATTTCCTCGCGCGCGAAGCCGTCTCGATCTATGACGCCAACCGCCCCGAAGTGTGGCGCGAGAAGAGCGGTGCGCCGCGCACTGCATTCGCCGCGCATCTCTATAACGAGGCGTTCGGCACGCTCGGCGCGCACCCGCGCATGATCGACCCGATCGAACAGCTGTTCGGTGAGAAGGTCTACATGCACCAGTTCAAGATCAATGCGAAGGCGGCCTTCACCGGCGACGTCTGGCAGTGGCATCAGGATTACGGCACCTGGAAGCGTGACGACGGCATGCCGGAGCCGCGCGCGATGAACATCGCGATCTTCCTCGACGAGGTGATGCCGATCAACGGTCCGTTGATGCTGGTGCCGCAGAGCCAGACCGCGGGCGATCTGAAGGCGTCGCACGATCTCGAAACCACGTCTTACCCGCTGTGGACGCTGGACGAGGAGACGGTCACCCGGCTCGTCAAGCAAGGCGGCATCGTCGCCCCGACCGGCAAGCCTGGCGGCATGCTGATGTTCCACGGCAATCTGGTGCACGGATCGAGCGGTAACATCACGCCCTACCCGCGCAAGATCGTCTATTTGACGCTGAACGCGGTCTCGAACTACATCCGCACCCCGACGCGGCCCGACTACATCGCGCACCGCGACTTCACGCCGATCCAGACCGTCGCCGACGACGCTCTGCTGCGCCTCGCCCGCGCGCCGCGGCAGGCGGCGGAGTAGCACGCAATTGTCATTCCGGGGCTCGCGAAGCGAGAGCCCGGAATCCATTGGACCGCACATTCGTAGTACGATGGATTCTCAGATGTGCAATTGCACATCCTAGCTCGCGACTTCGTCGCGCCCCGGAATGACGAATTCTGAATAGTCGCGCGCCCCGCGCGTCTGCAGCATTGGTAACCAGCATCATGAACCTGCACCACCTCCTCAAAACCCGCGCCGCCGCCGGCAAGCCGGTGCGCGTCGTCCTGATCGGTGCCGGAAAATTCGGCTCGATGTTCCTGTCGCAGGTGCCGCACACGCCGGGGCTCGAGGTGCCCGTGATCGTCGATCTCGACCGCGATCGCGCCCGCGAGGCGTGCCGCACGGTCGGCTGGGACGAGGCGCGGATCGGCGCGACCACCTTCACCGACGACGGCGCGCGCGCGATCGCCGGCGGCGCGTTCGATGTCGTGGTGGAAGCGACCGGCAATCCGGCCGTCGGCATCCGCCATGCCCGCGCGGCAATCGCCGCCGGCAAGCATGTCGTGATGGTCAATGTCGAGGCCGACGTGCTGGCCGGCCCGCTGCTCGCGGAAGAGGCGCGCAAGGCCGGCGTGGTCTATTCGCTCGCCTATGGCGACCAGCCGGCGCTGACCGCGGAGATGGTCGACTGGGCGTGCGCCACGGGCTTTCGCGTCGTCGCCGCCGGCAAGGGCACGAAATATCTACCGGCCTATCACGACGTGACGCCGGAAGGCGTGTGGCAGCATTACGGGCTCACCGCGGGCGAGGCTCAATCCGCCGGCATGAATCCGCAGATGTTCAACTCCTTCCTCGACGGCACCAAATCCGCGATCGAGATGGCGGCGATCGCCAATGCCTGCACGCTCGACGTGCCGTCGGAGGGATTGCTGTTTCCGCCCTGCGGCGTCGACGATCTGCCGCATGTGATGCGGCCGCGCGAGGCGGGCGGCGTGCTGGAGAAATCCGGTATCGTCGAAGTGGTGTCGTCGTTGGAGCGCGACGGCCGTCCCGTGTTTCGCGACCTGCGCTGGGGCGTCTATGTGGTGCTGGAGGCGCCGAACGATTACGCGGCCGACTGCTTCAGGCAGTATGGGCTCAAGACCGATGCGTCCGGGCGCTATGCGGCGATGTACAAGCCCTATCATCTGATCGGGCTCGAGCTGAACATCTCGGTGCTGTCGGCCGCGCTGCGCAACGAACCGACCGGGCAGCCGCGCGGCTTCCGCGGCGACGTCGCATCGGTGGCGAAGCGCAATCTGCGCGCCGGCGAGATGTTGGACGGCGAAGGCGGCTACACGGTGTGGGGCAAACTGATGCCCGCCTCCGCCAGCCTCGCCGCCGGTGCGTTACCGATCGGGCTCGCGCATCGGGTCAAGCTGAAGAACGACGTCGCCCATGGCGCCGTGGTACGCTGGACCGATGTCGAGGTCGACGAACGCAACGACACGATCAAGACCCGCAAGGCGATGGAGCAGGCGTTTTCGCGCTAGCGCTCGCTTTCACTCAGCTCTTCACCTCTCCCCGCTCTTTTGCGGGGAGAGGTCGGATCGCATCGCAGATGCGATCCGGGTGAGGGGCGATGCATACGGCTCAACAAGCAGCGAAGTGCTCGCCGGATAGAAGCCCTCACCCCAACCCTCTCCCCGCAAGAGCGGGGCGAGGGAGCCGATAGAGCAATGCTCGGCGCATCACGGCAACAACCGGCTTGCCTTCGCCAGCTTGAACCACTTCCGGAACATCACCTCGGTATCCATCATCTCGGTGAAGCCGGCCTGGTTGATCTTCACCGTCGACACGATCGAGGGCGGACCGGATTCAGTCTGCCCGTAGCGCATGCTGTAATCGGCATACTGGAACGACAGGCCGACGAACTCTTCCAGACCCGGCGCGATCAGATCGTGCTTCCTGCGCAGCTCGTCCCAGGCCGCATTCCATTGCGGCCAGGTCTGCGCCAGCGAGAGCGGCACATGCCGGCCCGGCGTCATCTCGAGCGCATCAGCGACCGCCGGCCAGATATTCTCCCAGGTGAAGACGTCGCCATTGGTGACGTTGAAAGCTTCGTTGCGCGCGGCCTCGGTGTCGCCCGACCAGGCGATCGCGCGCGCCAACAGATCGACGTCGACGGCCTGCGCGACGCGCGGCGCGCCGCCGGGATAGTCGAGCGGCCTGCCCTGCTCGCGCAGCACCGCCGCATAGACGCCGAGCGGCGGAATCAGGTCCATCGCCCCGCCCATGGCTTCACCGATGATCAGCACCGGACGCAGGATGCTCCAGTGCCAGCCATTGCCGCGCTGCAGCTCGCGCAGGAAATTCTCCTGCGCCCAATAGAAATTCGGCTGCTCGTACATTTCCGAGCGGCCCTCGCGCGCCGGCACCACGAGCGGCCGGACATGCACGCCATAGGCCTTGGTGCCCTGCAGCAGCGCGACATGCTTGAGATCAGGCGCGACCGGCTCGAGCACACCCATCAAATTGCGCAGCATCCGGTCGTTGGTCTCGATCTGCCCGGCGTCGCGCAGCCATCGACCAGGCTGGGCGCCTCATAGAGCGCGGCATAGATCAGATGGGTTGCGCCGCCGAGCTCGGCCGCCGCGCGGCGGCAATCCTCGGCATTGGTCAGGTCGATTCGCACATGCTGCGCGCCGTAGAGCTCGCGCGGCTTGCGGCGCGACAGCGCGATGCGCTCGCAATCGTCGGATGCGCCGAAGTGTCGCAAGGCGGCGTTGCCGACGAGGCCGGTCGCGCCGGCGACCACGACTTTCTTGTTGGCCATGTCCTTGAACTCCCATCAACTCACCCGCCCTGCGTAGCAGATCGCGACGGAGCCGGCAGCCATCGCCGCGGGTATCGGATGAGACCAACAGCAGATCTTCCTTCGCAGCTGCAACGAAGCCAGGCGCTTGATTTCCGCCGGTAAACCATCATCCTGACCGCCGGAACCGGAAGCCCGGATTTCCCGCACAAGAGCCCGTCGAGGGCCATCGAACACACTCATCACAGCAACGTCGATCGATCGGCGAAGAAAGACGGCACCAAGATCGTTCCCCTTGTCGAGGCATCGGCACACAGGAGGGCTACGCATGAAGCGTCGTGATTTCTTGAAGGCAGGCGGCGTTGGGCTCGCCGCGACGGCGGTCGCTGCACCCGCGGTCGCGCAATCGATGCCCGAGGTCAGGTGGCGGCTCGCGGCAAGCTGGCCGAAGGCACTCGATACGCTCTATGGCGGCTGCGAATTCTTCTGCAAGCGCGTCGCCGAAATCACCGACAACCGATTCCAGATCCAGTCGTTCGCCGCCGGCGAGATCGTGCCCGGCCTGCAGGTGCTCGACGCCGTCTCCAACGGCACGGTCGAGATGGGCAACACCGCGCTGTATTATTACTGGGGCAAGAATCCCGCCTTCACCTTCGGCACGTCGCTGCCATTCGGCCTCAACACGCGCCAGCACATTTCCTGGCTGCAATGGGGCGGCGGCAGCGAGCTGATCAACAATTTGCTCGGCGAATACAACTGCGTCGGCATTCCGACCGGCTCGACCGGCGCCCAGATGGGCGGCTGGTTCCGGAAGGAGATCAAGTCGATGGCGGATTTGCAGGGGCTGAAATTCCGCGTCGGCGGCTTCGCCGGCACCATCATCGCCAAGGTCGGCGGCGTACCGCAGCAGATCGCCGGCGGCGACATCTACCCGGCGCTGGAGAAAGGCACCATCGACGCCGCCGAATGGGTCGGGCCGTATGACGACGAGAAGCTCGGCTTCGTCAAGGTCGCGAAGTTCTACTACTACCCCGGCTGGTGGGAAGGCACCGGCCAGGGCCACAACGTGATGAACAAGGACAAGTGGAACGCGCTGCCGAAGCATTATCAGGCCGCGATCCAGGCCGCGTCCGAAGACACCTTCACCTGGGTG
>NZ_LFLZ01000084.1:0-20000 GCF_001189845.1 Bradyrhizobium tropiciagri | reverse complement strand
ACAAAGATCGTTTTACAACTCGCTCACCTCACTCATCTTGCGATGAGCTGCGATGCGCGAGCGCCGAAAACGATCTGGAGATTAGGAATGGTACCCGCGAATTGCTTCGCAGATCCAAACTCGGATCGATCTCCTCTTTACGATGTCAGAAAACACGCACGTCACCGTCCATCCGGACCAATGAGTGCGAAGTGATGTTTCGCGGACGATTGAACAGAGCTATCAAGCAAGGCGCATTCTCGAGCTTCAATCCCATCTGGTGGAGCCAGACGGGATCGAACCGACGACCTCATGCTTGCAAAGCACGCGCTCTCCCAGCTGAGCTATGGCCCCGTACCAGAAGACGAAGCGCATTGTTTGATACCGCTCGCCTTCGCCAAGGCTACGGCGCAGCAGCCTTCATCTTGAAAGGCTTGCCTAGCCGAGCAGCGAAGCGCGAAGGCTGGTGGGCCTGGGAAGACTTGAACTTCCGACCTCACGCTTATCAAGCGCGCGCTCTAACCAACTGAGCTACAAGCCCCTAACACGAGAGACATGCCGGCGCGCACCCGACGTGAAGTCGATGCATCGCACAGCGCTCAGCCCCTGGCGCGTGTTCGTCCGCGAAGAAAGAGAAACGAAGACGGCGAAATCCCGCCAATGGAGCTCAACAATCCTGAAACTGTTGGCCCCTGAATGTTTCTAAAACGATCCGATAGTGAGCGTGAGCTCGCTGAAGGATCATCCTTAGAAAGGAGGTGATCCAGCCGCAGGTTCCCCTACGGCTACCTTGTTACGACTTCACCCCAGTCGCTGACCCTACCGTGGCCGGCTGCCCCCTTTCGGTTAGCGCACCGTCTTCAGGTAAAACCAACTCCCATGGTGTGACGGGCGGTGTGTACAAGGCCCGGGAACGTATTCACCGTGGCGTGCTGATCCACGATTACTAGCGATTCCAACTTCATGGGCTCGAGTTGCAGAGCCCAATCCGAACTGAGACGGCTTTTTGAGATTTGCGAAGGGTCGCCCCTTAGCATCCCATTGTCACCGCCATTGTAGCACGTGTGTAGCCCAGCCCGTAAGGGCCATGAGGACTTGACGTCATCCCCACCTTCCTCGCGGCTTATCACCGGCAGTCTCCTTAGAGTGCTCAACTAAATGGTAGCAACTAAGGACGGGGGTTGCGCTCGTTGCGGGACTTAACCCAACATCTCACGACACGAGCTGACGACAGCCATGCAGCACCTGTCTCCGGTCCAGCCGAACTGAAGAACTCCGTCTCTGGAGTCCGCGACCGGGATGTCAAGGGCTGGTAAGGTTCTGCGCGTTGCGTCGAATTAAACCACATGCTCCACCGCTTGTGCGGGCCCCCGTCAATTCCTTTGAGTTTTAATCTTGCGACCGTACTCCCCAGGCGGAATGCTTAAAGCGTTAGCTGCGCCACTAGTGAGTAAACCCACTAACGGCTGGCATTCATCGTTTACGGCGTGGACTACCAGGGTATCTAATCCTGTTTGCTCCCCACGCTTTCGTGCCTCAGCGTCAGTATCGGGCCAGTGAGCCGCCTTCGCCACTGGTGTTCTTGCGAATATCTACGAATTTCACCTCTACACTCGCAGTTCCACTCACCTCTCCCGAACTCAAGATCTTCAGTATCAAAGGCAGTTCTGGAGTTGAGCTCCAGGATTTCACCCCTGACTTAAAGACCCGCCTACGCACCCTTTACGCCCAGTGATTCCGAGCAACGCTAGCCCCCTTCGTATTACCGCGGCTGCTGGCACGAAGTTAGCCGGGGCTTATTCTTGCGGTACCGTCATTATCTTCCCGCACAAAAGAGCTTTACAACCCTAGGGCCTTCATCACTCACGCGGCATGGCTGGATCAGGCTTGCGCCCATTGTCCAATATTCCCCACTGCTGCCTCCCGTAGGAGTTTGGGCCGTGTCTCAGTCCCAATGTGGCTGATCATCCTCTCAGACCAGCTACTGATCGTCGCCTTGGTGAGCCATTACCTCACCAACTAGCTAATCAGACGCGGGCCGATCTTTCGGCGATAAATCTTTCCCCGTAAGGGCTTATCCGGTATTAGCTGAAGTTTCCCTCAGTTGTTCCGAACCAAAAGGTACGTTCCCACGCGTTACTCACCCGTCTGCCGCTGACATATTGCTATGCCCGCTCGACTTGCATGTGTTAAGCCTGCCGCCAGCGTTCGCTCTGAGCCAGGATCAAACTCTCAAGTTGGACTTGAAACCTTGAACCGGCTGATCACAACGTTTGACGAGGTCCCACCATTCTTCGTCGACCGAAGTCGACGAGCCGCCTGCGATTCACATCGTTGGCAGCGATGGTGTAACCTTTAAAACGTGTACCGCCGAAGTCTTTCGTCCACTCTCAGAAGTCAAAAGCCGAAGCTTTCAAGTATTCCGAGAGACGCAAGGACTCCGCCGTCCACGTTTCTCTTTCTTCATCTTCACTTGTCAAACAGCCCGGGATCGGACGACCCCACACCCTTAGAGGGTGGCTCTACCCTTCACCGGCAGACAGTGAACCTCAACCGATTTATGTCGGCTGTTGTGTCACTCATCTAAGTGAGGAGCATCAGAGGCGCGTTCGCTCGCCTTGGTCAGTGACCCGGCGGCGCCGCGCTCAGTGGTTGGTTTATAGTCCCCACCCCTCGGGATTGTCAACGCCCATTGTCAACAAAAACGTCGCACGCCCAAATCTCTTGTGCAGTGCGAAGAAAATCTCATCCTTTCCGTGACTTAGGTCGGTGGTAAAAATTCGCCACCCGGCGCACGTGGTAAAAAACTTGAAAAAAAGTTTGCCGCCGGGGAGCCCGTCGGGCCCTTCGGAACGGGTTCCAAGCCTCTCCAGGCGGGCCGGCAAGTCGTCGCGCGGCAGATGCGCGATCGCGGCGTCATCGACCGCCGCGAAGGGATCGGCGGCCCGCACAACCACCTGCTTCAGGAAACTTTTCCACCCTAAATGCCGCACTTGAGCCACAATCCTGCGACGTTCTCGCTATAACGAATGCAATGAACCGCTCGAAACCAGTGGGGGCTCGGGTGGTTTTTCAGGGGGACCAGGCGATTTCTTCGAGAACCCGTCGCCTCTTCCCTACGCGGCCGAGCAATATCGAGAGATCTGCACACCATTGACGTTCGAGAGTGCGGCCTGCGAATGGCCTTCGTCTCTTCGACTTCGATGCGTGTGGCTCGCCACACTGCCGAAATCCCTCTCCGAGGGAGCGAGGCGGAGATGAGGACGAGCAGAGGACGATCGCAGTTGCTGGAATTTGGGGGGATGCAGGGTTGAGCCAACGGGCGTCACGCGGAAGCGGCATTGGGCGCGAGACCGGGATGATCGATCTCGGTCACGAACCGCCGCTTTCAGTCGACGGCACCGAGGCTGCGGTGATCGATCGCCGCCGTGTCTCCGTACAGTGGTTTAGCGGCACCATTCTCACCGGGCTCTGTGGCGCGGCCCTGATCGGCGGCGCCGTGTTTGCCTCGCTCGATGGCGAGATGACCTTCGCCAAGGTGCCGGAGCGCGTCGAAGGCGCGCTGCGCGGCGCCGTCACCGGCAACGATCGCGTCGTCAGCCTGCACAAGGGTGACCGCCTGCCGCCGCCCAACGAAAACTCCGCTTCGCGCAGCCTGGTGCGCGTCTCGACCGTGACCCGCGTCGGCAACCGCGACGTGATGCGGGTGCGGCCCTTCATCCGGATTTCCGGCAATCTCTCGATGACCACGAGCGATCTGTCGTCCAAGATACCGCCATTCAACGCGCAGCGTCTGCTGACCGATGTCGGCTCCGACACGCCGGCTGCGGCCGAGGATCCGAATGCGGCGGCCGCCGCCGAGCCCGACGCCGAGGTCTCTTTCGTCACCAAGGATCTCGGGACGGTACTGCCGAAAGCCAAGCTCGCTGCAGGCGTCGGACTCGACGACATCCTGATGCGGGTCCGTGACGCCGCCAACTGGCGCGGCTCCGGCAATTCGGTGCGCTATGCCTCGCTCGCCAATGCCGCGGCCGATGCCACCGGCGCCGGCCCCGATATGCGGATGGCCTACGCCACCGAAGGCAACGTCTCCGATCCCTATGCGGGCTTCGAGACCCGCGTAGTGCCGGAGAACGTCACCCTGCTGCCGAAGACCAAAGAGCAGGTCACCGGCGGCAATCCGGTCGGTGAACGGGTTCACCTCGTCAAGAAGGGCGACAGCATCACCTCGATCCTGCGCGATCAGGGCGCAACCCCCGACGAGGCCAAGGCAATTGCCGTAACGCTGGGCCCGCGCGGCCGCGACGGCGGCCTGAAAGAAGGCCAGAAGGTACGGATCCTGATGGCGCCGGCAGCTCCGGGCGCCCGGCTGCAACCCTATCGGGTGATCGTCGCCAACGATTCCATGGTCGAAGCCGTCGCCGCCCTGTCCGATCTGGGCAAATACGTCGCCGTCGACGTGCAGAGCATGAACACGACGACCGACACCGCCGACAATTCCAGCGACGATGACGAGGATGATGGCAGCGGCGTGCGGCTCTATCAGAGCATTTACGAGACCGCGCTACGCAACAAGGTGCCGCCGACCGTCATCGAAGACATGGTCAAGATCTACTCCTATGACGTCGATTTCCAGCGCAAGGTGCAGCCCGGCGACTCGTTCGACGTGTTCTTTGCCGGCGAGGATGAAGGCGTCACCAGCACCGAAAAGACCGAAGTGCTCTACGCCGCGCTGACCGTGGGCGGCGAAACCAAGAAATACTACCGATTCCAGAGCTCGGACGACGGCCTCGTCGACTACTATGACGAGACCGGCAAGAGCGCGAAGAAGTTCCTGGTGCGCAAGCCGGTCAACAACGCGATCATGCGTTCGGGCTTCGGCGGCCGCCGCCATCCGATCCTCGGCTATGTGAAGATGCACACCGGCGTCGACTGGGCCACCGCCTACGGCACGCCGATCTTCGCTTCCGGCAACGGCGTGCTCGAAAAGGTCGGATACGAAGGCGGCTACGGCAAATATATCCGCATGAAGCATGCCAACGGCTATGAGACAGCCTATGGCCACATGTCGGCCTTCGCCAAGGGCATGGAGATGGGCAAGAAGGTGCGGCAGGGCCAAGTGATCGGCTTCGTCGGCTCGACCGGCCAGTCGACCGGCCCGCACGTCCACTACGAAATCCTGGTCAACGGCCGCTTCGTCGACCCGATGCGCGTGAAGCTGCCGCGCGGCCGCTCGCTGGAAGGTCCGATGCTGGCGAACTTCGAGAAGGAGCGCGACCGGATCGAAGCTCAGATGTCGAGCCGCGGCAGCTCGCGCATCGTCTCGGACGCCACGAGCTCGACCTCGCAGACGCGCTCCATCACCAACCGCTGATTATTCCCCGGGCCACACGGGCCGTCTGACGACGCCGCTACGCTCCCCCTTGGAAGCTGATTGCCGCATCGAAACCCGCGTCGCCGGACATCGGTGGCGGCGGCGATTTCCGCCAAAATCCCCCGGAATCCACCAAATTTCGCGGAACAAGACGGGAACCCGAACGGCGGTCATCCAGTTGATTCGAAGGTGAAACCTCCAATGGAGGGAGTCATGGAGAACTGGACAAACGCAAAACTGTGTGACGTCGCAAACCTGATCCTCGGCGCGATTCTTTTCCTGTCGCCGTGGCTGTTCAAATTCGACGGCGGAACGGTTTCCGCCAACGCCCACATCGTCGGCATTGCGATGGCGGTCCTTGCGATCGCCGCGCTCGCAGCCTTCGCGGTCTGGGAGGAGTGGCTGAACCTCATCGTCGGGCTTTGGGCGCTGGTCTCACCGTGGGTCCTTGGTTTCCAGGGAGCCACCACCGCGATGACCGTGCACGTGGTCATCGGCGTCGCAGTCGCCGCCCTTGCGGCGATCGAGCTCTGGATGATGTCCCAGCATCCGCCCCGGCTCACCACACATAGCTGAGGCTTCGAACTCATCGATTCCCTACCCGCTGGCCGGGACGGCCGGCGGGTGAGGGGATTTGCCCAATGAGGATATGCAACCATGACCCAACTTACCCGCGACGACGTGCTGAAAGCCGTCAGCCACGCCGACGACGTCACGATTGCGCGAATCATCGCATCCGGGGCAACGATCGCCGAGCTTGCCGAGGCGCAGGCCTGGCTCGCCAATGACGAGCCGATGATGAATGACGGCAGGCCGCTGGCCACGGGCCGTACCCGCGAGCTGGTCGACATCCTCACGGAGCTCGAGCCTGCCGAGGACGACGAGCCCTCACCGCCCATCGCCCCGCCGGAATGACAGCGCTACAGACGAGCTACGGCGCGAACCTTGCGCAGATCAAGATAAACGATCCCGATCGCGGTCAGCCCGAATGCGACGGCCGCGAGCGGCAGCAGCATGTCGATCGTCGCATGGGTGCTGTTGATCGTGCTGCCCAGACAGCGAATTCGCCTCTCCGCCACTCGCCAAACGGAATCGGCCGCGGATGCCGATCGTGCCGGTAGTCGTATCTCCGCCAGATCTGCGACAGCATCCACGGCAGCAGCACCGCGATGAACAGCAACACGCTGACGAACATCAGCGACAGCTCGACCTCGCTCTGGCGGTCGAACAGGATCCAGGCTGACAGCACGAACCATGCGACAAGGCCGGCAGCCGTGCCGTAAACGCGGGGATGAAGATCGTCATAGACGGGCCGGTTATGGGCGATGAGTTCTCTGCTCATGCAATTCGCCTTCTGCTGAGGGCGACCGGCGGTGTGGCTTTGCAGGATGATGCAAGGCGGCACGCGAATCAGCGATGCGATTCGTGCGAAATACTTCCCTTTGCAGCTGCGCGGGACGTTGCCACGCCAGCCGATCATTCATGAGGAAAACGAACGCCGCCGACCGGCGTTTCATTAAAACCGGGACACAAATCGGGCCGCCGGACAGGAACCCTGACACAGCCGGATGCGGCCTGTCGCCAGGCCGCATCCAGTTTCGCTGTGGGCGTGCTCAGTTCAGCTTGCGCTTCGAGACCGGGGCATCGAACTGCACGATCTCGGCGGTTTTGGACACCTGACCGTTGAAGGTCAGCACGTTGCCCTTCTCCGAAATCAGCACGCGATCGCCATCCTTGACTTCGCCGGCGAGGATCATCTCGGCCAGCGGATCCTGCACGCTGCGCTGGATCACCCGCTTCAACGGACGAGCGCCATACGCCGGATCCCACCCCTTCTCCGCGAGCCAGTCCCGCGCCTTCGGATCGAGCGTGAGCTCGATCTTGCGATCCTCGAGCAGCTTGGTCAGCCGCGCGAACTGGATCTCGACGATGCGGCCCATCTCGTTCCGCTGCAGCCGGTGGAACAGGATGATCTCGTCGATGCGGTTCAGGAATTCCGGCCTGAAATGCGCCCGCACGACACCCATCACCTGATCGCGGACCGCAGCGGTATCCTCGCCTTCCGGCTGATTCACCAGGAATTCCGAACCGAGGTTCGAGGTCATGATGATCAGCGTGTTGCGGAAATCGACGGTGCGGCCCTGACCATCGGTCAGGCGGCCGTCGTCGAGCACCTGCAACAGCACGTTGAAGACGTCGGGATGCGCCTTCTCGATCTCGTCGAACAGCACGACCTGGTAGGGCCGGCGCCGCACGGCTTCCGTCAGTGCACCACCCTCGTCGTAACCGACATAGCCGGGAGGCGCGCCGATCAGCCGCGAGACCGAGTGCTTCTCCATGAACTCGGACATGTCGAGGCGGACCATCGCGGTCTCGTCGTTAAACAAATCAGCGGCGAGCGCCTTGGTCAGCTCGGTCTTGCCGACGCCGGTGGGCCCTAAGAACATGAACGAGCCGGTCGGCCGGTTCGGATCCTGCAAGCCGGCGCGGGCACGGCGCACGGCGGTCGACACCGCACGCACGGCTTCGGCCTGGCCGACGACACGCTTGGCGAGACTGTCCTCCATTTTCAGGAGCTTGTCCTTTTCGCCCTCGAGCATCTTGTCGACCGGCACGCCGGTCCAGCGCGACACGACCTGCGCGATGTGGTTGGCGGTAACCGCCTCCTCCATCATCTCGCCTCCGTTCGGCTTGCTGTTCTCATGAGCCTCGATGTCGGCGAGCTTCCGCTCCAGCTCGGGGATCCGGCCATAGGCCAGTTCGCCCGCCTTCTGGAATTCGCCGCGACGCTGCGCATTGGCCAGCTCGACACGGAGCGCATCGAGTTCGCTTTTCAGCTTCTGGGCGTTGGAGAGCTTGTTCTTCTCCGCGCTCCAGCGCGCCGTCAGCGCGGTCGACCGCTCCTCGAGCCCGGCGAGCTCCTTCTCCAGGGCCTGCAAGCGGCTCTTGGAGCCGGCATCGTTCTCCTTCTTCAGCGCTTCCTGCTCGATCTTCAGCCGGATGATGTCGCGATCCAGCGAATCGAGCTCTTCAGGCTTGGAATCGACCTGCATCTTCAGCCGCGCCGCCGCCTCGTCCATCAGGTCGATGGCCTTGTCGGGCAGGAAGCGGTCGGTGATGTAGCGGTTCGACAGCGTGGTCGCGGCCACCAACGCGGAGTCGGTGATGCGCACGCCGTGGTGCTGCTCGTATTTGTCCTTCAGGCCGCGCAGGATCGAGATGGTGTCCTCGACCGTCGGCTCGCTGACATAGATCGGCTGGAACCGGCGGGCCAGTGCCGCATCCTTCTCGACATGCTTGCGGTACTCGTCGAGCGTGGTCGCACCGATACAGTGCAGCTCGCCGCGCGCCAGCGCAGGCTTCAACAGATTGGACGCGTCCATCGCGCCGTCGGTCTTGCCGGCACCGATCAGCGTGTGCATCTCGTCGATGAACAGGATGATGCCACCCTCGGCGGTCGAGACCTCCTGCAGGACGGATTTCAGCCGCTCCTCGAACTCGCCGCGATATTTCGCGCCGGCGATCAAGGCGCCCATGTCGAGCGACAGCAGCTTCTTGTCCTTCAGGCTCTCCGGGACGTCACCATTGAGGATGCGCAGCGCCAGGCCCTCGACGATCGCGGTCTTGCCGACGCCGGGCTCACCGATCAGGACGGGATTGTTCTTGGTTCGCCGCGACAGCACCTGGATGGTGCGGCGGATCTCCTCGTCGCGGCCGATCACCGGGTCGAGCTTGCCGTCGCGCGCGGCCTGGGTCAGGTCGCGGGCATATTTCTTCAGCGCGTCATAGGCATTTTCAGCCGTCGCGGAATCCGCAGTGCGGCCCTTGCGCAGCGCTTCGATCGCCGCATTCAGGTTCTGCGCCGTGACGCCGCCCTTGCTCAGGATATTCGCCGCCTCGCTGCCCTTCTCGAGCGTGAGCCCGAGCAGCAGCCGCTCGACGGTGACAAAGCTGTCGCCGGCCTTGTCGGCGGCCTTTTCCGCCGCGTCGAAGGCGCGCGCCAGCTCCGGCGACAGGTAGACCTGGCCGGCACCGTTGCCCGAAACTTTCGGCAGCTTGTTCAGCGCCTCTTCGGTCGCTTTCAGGATCGCTCTGGAATTGCCGCCAGCACGGTCGATCAGACCGCCGGCGAGCCCCTCATTGTCGTCCAGCAGCACCTTCAACAGATGGAGCGGTGAGAATTGCTGGTGACCGTCGCGCATTGCGAGCGATTGGGCAGACTGGATGAATCCGCGCGCGCGCTCGGTGTACTTCTCAATGTTCATTCGTTTTCCCTCGGCCTGCCATCGTCACCCATTCAGGCATGACAACGGCATCTTCATTGGGTTTCCGCGGGCCGCGTTGACGTTTCTCAACCAGCCTCTGGTCGTCGCCATCATTTTTCAGGCTTGCCGCAGATGTGGGCACTTGGTTCCGAAACGGAAGAGCCACAGTCTGCGATTTCGCCCGGTGGAAGCTCAGCGCCGCACGATGGCGACAAGGTAGCGGCAGGGCTGAGCAGTCTCATTACGGAAGACGATGTCCGACGGCGGCCCGAGCTCGACGCGGTCACCCGCAGCGAGCTCGTGTCGCTCCGCCCCTTCCATCAAGATGAGGCGGCCGCTGATCACCCAGACCACCTGACGGACCAGGTGATAGGCGCTGGCGGGGAAGCCGGCTTCCTGCCAAGCAGGCAGCTCGACCTCCACCAGCTCCAGCGGATTGGCCGGATGCAGGAACACCTGCCGCCGCAGATAGGCGGCCTTCGGATCGCGCCACACCGGCTGATCCTTGGCCCGCTGCAGGCGGGAACCGGCTGAGGCAACCTCGAACAGCGCGGCCATGGTCAGGCCATAGGCCGTGGCGATCCGCGACAGCGTCGCCGCCGTCGGGCTTGCCTCCGCCCGCTCGATCTTGCTCAGCATGGCCTTGGACACGCCTGCCCGCCCGGCGAGTTCCGCCAGCGACCAGCCGCGCCCCTCCCGTTCGGCACGAACCCGCCGCCCGAGAGCCTCATCGGCCTTGTCTTCTATAATTGACATAACGTCTTATATAGTAGACGATGGAGTCCATTCAAGAGGCTTGTCGAGGAAGACCGATGATTATCCGCCCCGCCACCGAGCAGGACATTCCTGCGATCACTGCGATCTTCAATGAGGCGGTCGCCAACTCGAACGCGATCTGGACGGAGAAGCAGGATTCCGAGGCCGAGCGGCTGGCCTGGATGAAGGCCCGGCTGGCACTGGGCTACCCGGTGCTGGTCGCAGCCGAAGGGCCCGTGGTGCTCGGGTACGGCACGTTCGGCGACTTCCGGGCGTTCCCCGGTTACCGCTACAGCGTCGAGCACAGCGTCTATATCCACGTTGACCACCGCGGCCGCGGCCTCGGCCGCGTCATCGTCGACGAGCTCATCACTGCTGCCACCGCGCTCGGGAAGCACGTCATGATCGCCGGCATCGACGGCGGCAATCCCGCCTCGCTCCGGCTGCATGCGCAGGCCGGCTTCGTCGAGGTCGCCAGGATGCCGGAGGTCGGCCGCAAGTTCGGCCGCTGGCTCGAGCTCGTGTTCATGCAGCGGCTGCTGGACACGCCTGGCGCAGCGCGGCCCGACTAGCTGCCGTGGCGTTGGCGGCGGTTCTCCTCGCCGGCCAAACAGGCTAGAGCGGGCAGATGGACAATGCGCACGCCTCCTCCGCCCGGATCACCGGCATCTATCGCTACCCCGTCAAGGGTCTGACGCCCGAGCCCCTGCCCCGCGCAGAACTCAAGGTCGGCGAGACGCTGCGCTCGGATCGCCGCTACGCGATCGAGAACGGCCCGAGCGGCTTCGATCCGTCAGCTCCGAAATGGCTGGCGAAGCCGCATTTCCTGATGCTCCAGCGGGACGAATGGCTGGCGCCGCTGCGCGCCCATTTCGACGACGACAGCCATGTGCTGACGCTGCGCCGGGACGGCGCGATGGTCGCCCAGGGCGATCTCGAGACCGAGGCCGGGCGCGCGTCGATCGAGCGCTATTTCGCCGATCGCCATGCCGGCCAGATCAAGGGACCGCCCAAGGTGCTGGTCAGCCCCGGCCACAGCTTCTCCGACGTGCCGCGCAAGGTGGTCTCGATCATCAACCTGGCGAGCCTGCGGGCGATCGAGGAGATGGTGCAGGCGCCGGTGCATCCGCTGCGCTTCCGCGCCAACCTCTATGTCGAGGGCTGGCCGGCCTGGCACGAAGCCAGCCTGCTCGACCAGACCATTGCGATCGGCAGTGCACGGGCCAAGGTTGTGAAGCGGATCACACGCTGTGCCGCGGTCAATGTCGATCCCGATACCGGCGCACGCGACCTCTCGGTCCCGAACACGCTGATGCAGCGCTTCGGCAACAATGAATGCGGCATCTACGCCGAGATCATCAGCGATGGCGGCGCGGCGGTCGGCGACACGATCGCCGCGGAACCGCAGTAGCTCACGCCGGGTTCCGTATTCCTTGAATACGGCATAGGCGCGCATCGCATTGCAATGTTCGGTTGCGTGAAATAGACTTCACTCGACATTTTGAATTGCAGCAAAATTTGTCGAAATTGATTGCACGGGGTTGCCATGAGCATGATCATGGTTTCGTACCGGCGGGTCGATCAGGATACAGCGGGCCGCATCGCGGACCATCTGATCGAGAAGTACGGCGAGAAATCCGTATTCTTCGACGTCAACAGCATTCGCACCGGCGCCAACTTCGTCGACCGGATCGCCAATGCGATCACCGCCTGCGACGTCGTCATCGCCGTGATCGGTCCGCATTGGATCGGCAAGACCGATGATGGGAAACCCACGCGTCTGGAGGATCCCGCCGATTCCGTGCGTTTCGAAATCGAGACGGCGCTGAAGCACAACAAGACGCTGCTGCCGCTGCTGGTGAACGGCGCAACCATGCCGGAGGCTGCCGAGCTGCCGGAATCGCTTCGCTTCCTGCACTTCTGCAACGCTGCCCGGGTCGACTCGGGGCAGGATTTTCGCATGCACATGACCCGCCTGATCGAGACGATCAACGAGGTCCTGAATGAGGCCGGGCGATCGCCGCTGCGTGAAATTTCACCGATCAAGCGCTACTGGAAGTACGGCGCGGGCATCGCCGCCGCAGCGTTGGCGCTCGCCGTTTGGACCGTCGGACCCGCGTTCGAACATACCGTGGTCAAGGGCGCATCGGACGATCAGACCACGGTCGGACGCACGACGCCGCCCGCCGTTCCGGCCTCCGTCACGCAGCGCGCCAAGGCGCATGACGGTTTTCTCTTTCCCGATTCCGATCGGCGATTTCTGAGCGAAGTCGATCTCAAGGACATGTCGGCGGTCGAACTGCGCATCGCACGAAACGAGATCTTCGCGCGGCATGGCCGGTTCTTCAAGGATCAGGTGCTCGCAAACTACTTCTCACAATTCGCCTGGTATCAACCCGCTGCGGTCGAAGTCCCCCTGAGCAACCTCGAAGCCACCAACGTCGACACGATCGAGGCGAAGGAGCACGAGAAGTGACGCCGGCCGGTAGCGCCGGTTGACTTCGCAGCGCGTGACCACCTCTCCCGCATTCCCGAGGGAGAGGTGGCAGTCCCGCCTCAGTTCGTCGGCATCACATAGGCGTAGATCCGGCCGCGCGAGACCGGCACCTCGCGGACACGGTGGCTGCTGTTGCCCGAGATCATGATCGGATTGCCCTTGGCATCGACGCCCGTGATGATCCCGACATGACCGCCGCCGCGGCGGCCCATCACGGCGATGGCGCCGACCTGCGGCCCGGACACGCGCGTGCCGTATTTGGCGAACGAACTCGCCATGTCGGAGCCGGTGCCGCGATGTCCGGTCTGCTGCAGCACCATGTTCATGAAGCGCGCGCACCACAGGCTGGAGCGGTCGGTCGGGTTGCCGCCGAGATAGCGCCGCGCCGTGGCGACGATGCCGGACGAGCCGAAGCCGCCTGCCATGCTGACGCCGCCGGTGTTGGGCACGGCGTTGCCCGGCAACTCGGCCGCATTGGTTTCGACGATACCGCCCGGCTGCGCGAGCGCGCGGCGCTCAGCCCGCGACAGCCGCGCCGCATGCCGGTAGTGATGACGGACATAGTGCCGCGCGTGATGGCCGGCATTGGCCGAATGCGCGTGACTCTGATGGTGCGGACGGGCGGATGCCGAAGAAACCGAAACGACGGCGAGCGTGAGCGAACACAGGGCCAGCGCCAAAAACACGAAGCGACCGGCGATACGCAAGCAACTGAACCATACTTCACGAGATCCTCTGAAACGCCCCCAACTCCCCGTCGCATTCCCTCAGGGAATGCGGCGATGGTTTTGAAAATCGGGATGTGGCGAGAGGAAGATTTCATGTGACGCCAGGAAAACGATTTCTGGGTCATTCCGCGCTGATTCGATGACGAGACAGGAACCGGAACTGCCGCATTGCAGCCGCGAAAATTAACTGCAAATCTGGGGGCGGCCAACGAGAGGAGAATTTCAATGCCCTATGCCACCACGAAAGATAATGTCCGCCTGCACTTTGAAGAGGCCGGCAGCGGCACCCCGATCATCTTCCTGCACGAATTCGCGGCTGATCACACCAATTGGGAACCGCAGCTGCGCTACTTCGCGCGCGGCCACCGCTGCATCGCCTATTCCGCGCGCGGCTACACGCCGTCGGACGTGCCAGCGAATGCCGACGTCTACACCTACAAGCATTTCTACACCGACGCGCTCGCCGTGCTCGACCATCTCGGCATCGCGAAAGCGCATTTCGTCGGCCTCTCGATGGGCTCCTATTCGTCGCTGCAGGTCGCACTCAATGCGCCGGAGCGCGCGCTGTCGATGACGCTCGCCGCGGTCGGCTCCGGTTCGAGCCTCGAGAATCTCGATGCCTTCCGCGCGCAGTGCCGCGCCAATGCCGAGCAATACGAGACGATCGGCGCGGTCGAGGTCGCCAAGGTGACGCGCGAGGCGCCGAGCCGGATTCCGTTCCTGGTCAAGGACCCGCGCGGCCACGCCGATTTCTACGCCGCGCTCGCCCGCCACGACGCCAAGGGCTCGGCCAACACGATGCGCAGCTTCCAGGGCGGCCGGCCCTCGATCTACACCATGACCGACGCCATCAAGCGCGCGGCGACGCCGGCGCTGATCCTGTGCGGCGACGAGGACGACAATTGCATCGCGCCCAGCATGTTCCTGAAGCAGCATCTGCCGGCCGCCGGCCTCGCCTTCTTCCCGAAATCGGGCCACGTGCTCAACCTCGAGGAGCCGGCGCTGTTCAACGAGATGGTGGAGCGCTTCATCGCACTGGTGGAAGCGGGACGGTGGCCGGTGCGCGATCCGCGGTCGCTGGTGGTGGCGCCGGTGTAGGCCGTCATTCCGGGGCTCGCGAAGCGAGAGCCCGGAATCCATTAGGCCTCAGAGTTCGTGGATGAATGGATTCCGGGTTCGATGCTGCGCATCGCCCCGGAATGACGAAAGTAAGCTAGCGCGCAACGCTCACTTCCCGCCGCCGCGGCTGAGCAGGAACACGCCCTGCTCGCCGAACATGTTCCACACCCACCAGGGCAGATTGAGCGGTACCGGGCGGCCGTAGAGATCGAGCGCCACCGCGCGCTCCATCTTGACGTTGATCTGCTCGCAGAGCTCAACGAAGTCCTTGATGGTGCAGAAATGGATGTTGGAGGTGTCGTACCAGCTCGCCGGCAGATTCTCGGTGCGCGGCATGTGGCCGCCGATCAGGAGCTGCAGCCGCATCTTCCAGAACCCGAAATTCGGGAACGAGACGATGGCACGCTGGCCGATCCGCAGCAGGTTCTCCAGCACCACCTTGGGCTGCCGTGTCGCCTGCAACGTCTGCGACAGGATCACATAGTCGAAGGCGTCATCGGGATAGTTGACGAGGTCGGTGTCGGCATCGCCCTGCACCACCGCGAGGCCCTTGGCGACACAGCCATTGACGCCCTCGCGCGACAATTCGATGCCGCGGCCGTCGATGCCGCGGCTCTCCAACAGCTGCAACAGCTCGCCGTCGCCGCAGCCGACATCGAGCACGCGCGAACCCGGTCGCACCATCTCGGCAACCAAAAGATGATCCCTGCGATAGCCGCCGGTCCGCTCCGGCGCGACGCCCGGCAAGGGCAGTGTCTGCTGCATGCTCATGACTGGCCGTCGTCCTTCAGTCCGCGTGCCTTGCCTGCCGCCTGCAGGAAGGCGCGGGAGATTTCCAGGAATTCGGGCACATCGAGCAGGAAGGCGTCGTGTCCCCTGTCGGTCTCGATCTCGGCGAACGACACCCGCGCGCTCGACGCATTCAGCGCGTGCACCAGCGCGCGCGATTCCGAGGTCGGAAACAGCCAGTCGCTGGTGAACGACACCACGCAGAACCGCGTCTTGATGCCGGCGAACGCCTTCGCCAGCACGCCGTTATGGTCGGCGGCGATGTCGAAATAGTCCATCGCGCGGGTCAGATACAGATAGCTGTTGGCATCGAACCGCTCGACAAAGGACGAGCCCTGGTAGCGCAGATAGCTCTCGACCTGGAAATCCGCATCGAACGAGAAGGTCGGCAGCTCGCGATCCTGCATGCGGCGCCCGAACTTGCGATGCAGCGCGGCGTCCGAGAGATAAGTGATGTGCGCGGCCATCCGCGCCACCGCCAGTCCGCGATGCGGATGGGTGTCCTCGTCGACATAGCGGCCGCCGCGCCAATCCGGATCGGCCATCACGGCCTGGCGGCCGAGCTCGTGGAACGCGATGTTCTGCGCCGAGTGGCGCGTCGAGCAGGCGATCGCGAGCGTCGAGAACACGCGCTCGGGATAGGCCGCGGTCCATTGCAGCACCTGCATGCCGCCCATCGAGCCGCCGACCACGCAGAACAGCGTCGTGATGCCGAGCCGGTCGATCAGCATCGCCTGCGCGCGCACCATGTCGGGGATGGTGATGATCGGGAAATCGAGCCCCCACACCTTGCCCGTCGCGGGATTCAGCGACGCAGGGCCAGTCGAGCCCATGCAGCCGCCGATCACGTTGGAGCAGATGATGAAATATTTGTCGGGATCGATCGGCTTGCCGGCGCCGACCATGGTGTCCCACCAGCCCGGCTTGCCGGTGACGGGATGGATGTTGTTGACGTGCTGATCGCCGGTCAGCGCGTGGCAGATCAGGATCGCGTTCGACCTGTCGGCATTGAGATCGCCGTAGGTCTGATAGGCGATCTGGAACGGCGCGAGATCGACGCCGCAATCCAGCTTGAGCGGCTGGTCGATGCCGAACTTCGCCACCAACGACGACGGATGATCGGCCTCATGGGCGCGATCATCGCTCTGGGTTTGCGGGCTCGGTATCGGACGCACGTTGCTCATCTAGGCGACCCTGCCTCCGCGCGGGAGGGCTCGAACAGAAAATCAGGCCATAAAAAACCCGGCCTGAACAAGGTTCGGCCGGGAGCTGATCTGTCCCCGGCCTGTTTAGCGAGTTGTTTAACGTGGCTGCAAGCCGGCCGGCTCAAATGACCACGGAGTGGAACGAACCTAGTCCTCAGGCCCCCCGTCGTCAAGGCGGCCAGCGAACGTCCCCTTGCCGGGCGCCCATGGTTAATCGAATGCGCAGGGCACGCCTGCGACGTTTCTCTTTGCTTTCGCTGCCCGTCTTTCCTAATCAGGGACCCTGTCCGGCACGGCATCGGGCCGCCCGGACGACAAGGTTTGAGAGCATGTCCAACCCACCCCCGTCGCCGCCCTCGCTGCAGGAGCTGCGCAAGGAGATCGATGCGATCGACGAGCAGGTGCACCGCCTGCTGATGGCGCGCGGCGACATCATCGACCGCTTGATCCAGGTCAAGAAGACCCAGGAGGTCGGCTCGGCGTTCCGCCCGGCGCGCGAGGCCAGCATGATGCGCGAACTGGTGCAGCGCCATCGAGGCATTCTCCCGCTCGACACCATCGAGGGCATCTGGCGCGTCATCATCTCGACCTTCACCTACGTGCAGGCGCCATTCGCCGTGCATGCCGACGTCTCGGTCGGCGAGTCCGCGATGCGCGACTCGGCGCGGTTTCACTTCGGCTTCGTGGTGCCCTACGTGTCGCATTTCAGCGCCCAGGCCGCAGTCGAGGCGGTGGCTAAATCGAGGGGCGACCTCGCGCTGGTCTCCGCGATCGCGAGCCGCACGCCGTGGTGGAATGCGCTGGAGGCCGATGGCGCGCCGAAGATCATCGCGCGGCTGCCGTTCCTCGAGCGCGCCGACCATCCCGCCGCGCTGCCGGTGTTCCTGATCTCGCGGGTCGCCGACGACGCCATGGTGACGGAAGTGCAGACCTGGAGCGTGCGCGTCTCCGGCTGGAACGCCGATGTCGCCCGCGCGCTGGCGCCGCTCGCCGAGATCGTCGCGGTCCCCGACACCGCCTTCGACGGCGCGGCGCTGCTGGTCTCGGTCGCCGGACACGATTTTGAGAAGATCAAGCTCGCCTTGATCAAGGCCGGCGCCTCGGTGCGCTCTTCGGCCCTCGTCGGCAGCCACGCAACGCGCTATACGGTGCCCTCTAACGGATCGGCCAGGAGCTAAGCGAAGCACCGGCCCATCCGCCCATCGGAGTTGATAATGTCCCGCCCCGTGCCGAACCCCGGCATCCTCGATATTGCGCCCTACACGCCCGGCAAGAGCCCGGTGCCGGAGCCGGGCCGCAAGGTGTTCAAGCTGTCCGCCAACGAGACGCCGTTCGGGCCGTCTCCGAAGGCTATCGCGGCCTACAAGGCCGCCGCTGACCATCTCGAGGACTATCCGGAGGGCACCTCGCGGGTGCTGCGCGAGGCGATCGGCCGCGCCTATGGGCTCGACCCCGACCGCATCATCTGCGGCGCCGGCTCCGACGAGATCCTCAATCTCCTGGCGCACACCTATCTCGCGCCCGGCGACGAGGCGATCTCGACCACCCACGGCTTCCTCGTCTACCCGATCGCCACCATGGCGAACGGCGCGAAGAACGTGATCGCGGCCGAGACCAACTTCACGGCCGATGTCGACGCCATCCTCAAGGTGGTGACGCCGCGCACAAAACTGGTCTGGCTCGCCAACCCGAACAACCCGACCGGCACCTACATCCCGTTCGACGAGGTCAAGCGGCTGCGCGCCGCCCTGCCCTCGCATGTGCTGCTGGTGCTCGACGCCGCTTACGCCGACTACGTCTCGCGCAACGACTACGAGCTCGGCATCGAGCTGGTCGCGACCACGGACAACACGGTGGTGACGCACACCTTCTCCAAGATCCACGGCCTTGCCGCGCTGCGCGTCGGCTGGATGTTCGGCCCGGCCCATATCGTCGATGCCTGCAACCGGATCCGCGGTCCGTTCAACGTCACGACGCCGGCGATGCTGGCGGCGGTGGCGGCGATCGAGGATAGCGCGCATGTGCAGATGTCGCGCACCCACACCGAACAATGGCGCAACTGGCTGACCGAGGAGATCGGCAAGCTGGGGCTCAAGGTGACGCCGAGCGTCGCCAACTTCGTGCTGATCCACTTCCCGGCCGACAAGGGCAAGACCGCCGCAGAAGCCGACGCCTATCTCACGCGGCGCGGCCTCGTGCTGCGCGCGCTCAACAATTACAAGCTGCCGCATGCGCTGCGCATGACCATTGGCACCGAGGAAGCCAACCGCCTCGTGGTCGAGGGCCTGCGCGACTTCCTGGCCGGAAAGTGACATCGTGACCACGGCTCCGCTCTTCAACCGCATCGCACTGATCGGCTTCGGCCTGATCGGCGGCTCGATCGCGCGCGGCGCGCGCGCGCAAGGCCTCGTCGGCGAGATCGTGACCACCGCACGCTCGGAGAAGTCCCGGGCGCGCGTTGCCGAGCTCGGCATCGTCGATCGCGTCGTCGAGACCAATGCCGAAGCGGTCGGGGATGCCGATCTCGTCATCCTCTGCATCCCCGTCGGCGCCTGCGGCCCGGTCGCGGCCGAGATCGCGCCGCATCTGAAGCCCGGCGCTATCATCTCCGACGTCGGCTCGGTGAAGGGCGCCGTCGTCAAGGACATGGCGCCGCATCTGCCTGATGGCGTGCATTTCGTTCCCGCGCATCCCGTCGCCGGCACCGAGAACTCCGGTCCGGACTCCGGCTTCGCCGAGCTGTTCATCAACCGCTGGTGCATCCTGACGCCGCCCGAAGGCACCGACCCCGCCGCGACCGACCGGTTGCGCGCGTTCTGGGCCGCGCTCGGCGCCAAGGTCGAGATCATGACGCCCGACCATCATGACCTCGTGCTCGCGATCACCAGCCATCTGCCGCATCTGATCGCCTACACCATCGTCGGCACCGCCGACGAGCTGGCGCAGGTGACGGAATCCGAGGTCATCAAATTCTCCGCCGGCGGCTTCCGCGACTTCACCCGCATCGCGGCCTCCGACCCGACGATGTGGCGCGACGTGTTCCTCGCCAACAAGGACGCCGTGCTCGAGATGCTCGGCACTTTCACCGAGGATCTGTCGAAGCTCACCCGTGCGATCCGGCGCGGCGACGGCGAAGCACTGTTCGATCACTTCACCCGCACCCGCGCCATCCGCCGCGGCATCGTCGAGATCGGCCAGGACTCCGCCGCGCCCGACTTCGGCCGCCCGCACGCGAATTTGAAGAAGTAGGACTAAGCACGCGGCTTTCCCCACGTCGTCGTCCTGGCG
>NZ_LFLZ01000083.1 GCF_001189845.1 Bradyrhizobium tropiciagri | reverse complement strand
GCGGGGATGGGTCTCGATTCAAGATGTCAAACAACGCGGCGTCATCACCCGAAGGCGGGTGATCCAGTATTCCAGAGACAGCAGTGCTTGAGCCGAGAGGCCGCGGCGAGCTGGATCGCCAGTCAAGCCGCGCGATGACGTGTCGTCACACCACCGGCTTGACGCCGGGCAGCGCCTGGACGATGTCGCGGAAGGCGGTGCCGCGGATTTCGAAATTGCGGTACTGGTCGAAGGAGGCGCAGGCCGGCGACAGCAGCACGACGGCTTCGCTGAGCCCCGATGCTTCCGCATCGCGCGCGGCACTTGATATCGCGACGTCGAGCGTGCCGGACATCTCGTGCGCCACGCGGTCGCCGAGCGTGCCGGAGAATTCGGCGGCCGCCTCGCCGATCAGATAGGCCTTGCGGATGCGCGGAAAGTATTCGGTCAGGCTGGTGATGCCGCCGGCCTTCGGCTTGCCGCCGGCGATCCAGTAGATGTCGGCGAACGACGACAGCGCATGCGCGGCCGCATCCGCGTTGGTGCCCTTGGAGTCGTTGACGAACAGTACGTTGCCGCGGCGGCCGACCTGCTCCATGCGGTGCGCCAGGCCCGGGAAGCTGCGCAGGCCGTTCTGCAAGACGTCGGTCGAGACGCCGATCGCCAGCGCGCAGGCCGAGGCGCAGGCGGCGTTCTGCGCATTGTGCAGGCCGCGCAGCGAGCCGATCCCCCCGAGCCGCGCGATCTCGCTGCGCGCCGCACCCGACGCGCGCACGATGGTCTCGTGCTCGACATAGAGGCCGTCGGGCAGCGGATTCCTCACCGAGATGCGCACCACGCGCTTGCCGGCGCGATCGAGCCGGTCGGCGATGTTGCGGCACCAGATGTCATCGACGCCTGTGATCGCGGTGCCGTCCTGCTGCACGCCGGCGACCAGCCGCTCCTTCACCGCGGCGTAATGCTCCAGCGTGCCGTGGCGATCGATGTGGTCCTCGCTGATGTTGATCAGGATGCCGACCGAGGGATCGAGCGACGGCGCGAGGTCGATCTGGTAGGACGACATCTCGATGACGTGGACGCGGCCCATCCGCGGCGGCTCCAGCGACAGGATCGCGGTGCCGATATTGCCGCCCATCTGGGTGTCGTAGCCGGCAACCTTCATCAGATGCGCGATCAGCGCCGTGGTGGTCGACTTGCCGTTGGTGCCGGTGATGGCGACGAACGGCGCGTTCGGCGCATGACGCCGCCGCTCGCGGCAGAACAATTCGACATCGCCGATCACCTCGCAGCCCGCCTCGCGCGCCTTCAGCACGCTCCAGTGCGGCGCCGGATGCGTCAGCGGCGCGCCAGGGGTCAGGATCAGCGCGGCGAAATTCGCCCACGATACCGCGCGCAGATCGGCGGTGGTGAAGCCGGCCTGCGCCGCCTTCGCGACGTTGTCGGCATTGTCGTCGGCCGCGATCACCTCGGCGCCGCCGGCCCTCAGCGCGTGGCAACTCGCGAGACCCGAGCCGCCGAGCCCGAACACCGCGACCGTCTTGCCTGCGAAGGAGGTGACCGGGATCATGATGGCGCTCAGCGCAGCTTGAGGGTGGAGAGGCCGGCGAGCGCCAGCATCACCGAGATGATCCAGAACCGGATCACGATCTGCGGCTCGGTCCAGCCCTTCTGCTCGAAATGATGGTGCAGCGGCGCCATCCGGAACACGCGTTTTCCCGTGAGCTTGAACGAGGTGACCTGCACGATGACAGAGACCGCCTCAAGCACGAACAGGCCGCCGATCACCGCGAGCACGATCTCGTGCTTCACCGCGACCGCGGTGGCCCCCAGCATGCCGCCGAGCGCGAGCGAGCCGGTGTCACCCATGAAGATCGAAGCCGGCGGCGCGTTGAACCAGAGGAAGCCCAGGCCCGCACCAAGCACCGCGCCGCATAGCACCGCCAGTTCGCCGGTGCCGGCGACGTAATTGATCTGCAGATATTCCGAGAACACCGCGTTGCCGGTGAGATACGAGATCATGCCGAAGCTCGCCGCCGCGATCATGACCGGCACGATGGCAAGACCGTCGAGGCCGTCGGTCAGGTTCACCGCATTGCCGGCGCCGACCATGACGAAGGCGCCGAAGATCACGAAGAACCAACCGAAGTTGATCACGAGGTCCTTGAAGAAGGGAATCACGAGCGAGGTCGAGGACACGTCGCGCCCGAGCCGGACCAGCGCGTAGGTGGCGGCGAGCCCGATCACCGCCTCGATCAGCAGCCGGAGCTTGCCGGCGAAGCCGCTGTGTGACTGCTTTGTGACCTTCAGATAATCGTCATAGAAGCCGACGAAGCCGAAGCCGAGCGTGACCGCGAGCACGATCCAGACATAGGGGTTGAGCGGATTGGCCCAGAGCAGCGTCGACACCACGAGCCCGGACAGGATCATCAGCCCGCCCATGGTGGGCGTGCCCTTCTTGGAGATCAGATGCGACTGCGGACCATCGGTGCGGATCGGCTGGCCCTTGCCCTGCCGCAGTCTCAAGTGATCGATAATCCAGGGCCCGAACAGGAACACGAACAGCGCGCCGGTCACCATCGCGCCGCCGGTGCGGAAGGTGATGTAGCGGAACACGTTCAGGGCGCTACGGAATGCCCCAAACCCCGGAACGGTGTTGGACAGTTCGATCAACCAGTAGAACATTCAAAGGGTCCTATACCGCTTCTTCGTGCGCGGCTTTGTCGGGGAAGCGCTTTTCCAGCGCGCTGACAATGCGCTTCATCTTCGATCCCAGCGAGCCCTTCACCATGATCACGTCACCGGCACGGACCGCGGCGACTGCCTGCGCCTCGAGCGCCGCCGAACTCTCGGCATAGCCTCCCCGCTTGCCGGTGGAAAGGGCATCCCACAAATTCCGCATCAGCGGACCACAACAATATACGAGGTCGATGCGGTTGGCCGTCACGGCCTCGTTGAGGCCACGGTGCAGCTCGGGCCCGGTCGGCCCGAGTTCGAGCATGTCGCCGAGCACGGCGATGCGCCGGCCGTGCGCCCCGGTCGAGGCCTGGCCGAGCACGTTGAGCGCGGCCCCCATCGAGGCCGGGTTGGCATTGTAGCTCTCGTCGATCAGCGTCGCCTCGCCATGGCCGACCTCGAGCGTGCGGCGGAAGCCGCGGCCGGTCGGCGCCTCGAGCTGCGACAGCGACAGCGCCGCGCGCGCGATATCGGCGCCGAGCAGCGAGGCGCCCGCGAGCACCGCAAGCGAGTTCATCGCCATGTGCCGGCCGGGCATGCCGATCTTGTAGGTGATGTCGTGATCCAGAATATCCGCATGCACCGCCGAGCAGGTCGCGTGCAGCGAGAGGTCGAGCAACCGCGCCTCGGCGCGCTTGTCGGCGCCGAACGAGACGATGCGCGAGATGCCGGCCTTCTTGGCCTGCTTCTGCAGCCGCGCGAATTGCCCGTTGTCGCGGTTGAGCACGACGGCGCCGTCCGGCTCGAGTCCGGAAAAAATCTCCGCCTTGGCGTCGGCGATCGCCTCGATGCCGGCGAAGAATTCCAGATGCACCGGCTCGATCGTGGTGATGACGGCAACGTGCGGCCGCACCATCTTCACCAGCGGCGTGATCTCGCCGGCATGGTTCATGCCGATCTCGAACACCGCAAAGCGCGTGCTCGCGGGGCAACGCGCCAGCGACAGCGGCACGCCCCAGTGATTGTTGAACGACGCGACCGAGGCATGGGTCTCGCCCTGCGCCGACAGCACGCGGCGCAGCGCCTCTTTGGTTGAGGTCTTGCCGACCGAACCGGTCACCGCGACGATCTTCGCATTGAGCCGCGCGCGCGAGGCATGCGCGAGTTCGACGAGGCCGGCGAGCACATCGTCGACCACCAGCAGCGGCGCATCAGCGGGAAACTTGTCGCGTTGCGCGACCTCGACCACGGCGAGCCCGGCGCCGGCCTTCAGCGCAGCCTCGACGAAGGCGTGGCCGTCATGGACGTCGCCCTTGATCGCGAAATACGCTTCGCCAGGCGCGATGGTGCGGCTGTCGATCGAAAGACCCGTGACGCCGTCCGGCAGCGTGCCTTGCGTCGTGGCGCGCATCGCCAACGCCATTGCATCCGAGGTCCACAATAACGTGCTCATGCGCCCTCCCCGGCCAATGCATTGCGACCGCCTCATGATCGCTGAACGGCAACGTCGTGTTGCCGACGATCTGCCCGACCTCGTGGCCCTTGCCGGCCACGACCAGCGCATCGCCAGGCTCGAGGCCGGCGATGCCGGCGCGGATCGCTTCGGCGCGGTCGCCGATCTCGCGCGCGCCCTTTGCGGTCGCCAAGATCGCGGCGCGGATCGCCTCGGGCTTCTCGCTGCGCGGATTGTCGTCGGTGACGATAATTTGATCGGCGTTCTCGGCCGCGATCGCGCCCATGATCGGACGCTTGCCGGCGTCGCGATCGCCGCCGGCGCCGAAGATCACGACCAGCTTGCGCTTCGCATAGGGCCGCAGCGCCTGCAGCGCCTTGGCGAGCGCATCGGGCTTGTGCGCATAATCGACGAAGATCGGCGCGCCATTGTGCTCGCCGACGAATTCCAGCCGGCCTTTTGCCCCCTCAAGGTGTTCGAGGCAGCCGATCACGTCATCGGCGGCGCTGCCGGTTCCGATCGCAAGGCCTGCCGCGACGAGCGCGTTCTCGATCTGGAATTCGCCGACCAGCGGCAGCCGGATCGCATATTTGCGTCCGCGATGCGCGATCGCAAGCTTCTGCGCAAAGCCATCGATGGCGGCATCAGTGAGCTTGATGCCGTCGGTGGCATCGGCCTTGCGGCCGACCGTGATGACGCGCAAGGCCCGCGCGCGCGCCGCCTCGATCACCTCTCGCGAACAGTCGTGATCGGCCGAGATCACCGCGGCGCTGCCATCGGCGACGAGATCGCGGAACAGCCGCAGCTTGGCGTTCAGGTAATGCGCGACGTCGGGATGATAATCCATGTGGTCGCGCGACAGATTGGTGAAGCCGCCGGCCGCGATGCGGACGCCGTCGAGCCGATACTGGTCGAGGCCATGCGAGGAGGCCTCGAACGCCAGATGCGTGACACCGTCGCGCGCGATCTCGTCGAGCTGGCGATGCAGCGCGATCGGATCCGGCGTCGTCAGCGAACCGTAGACGGTGCGCTTGTCGGAGACGAGGCCGATGGTGCCGATGCTCGCCGAGGAGTGACCGAGCCGCTGCCAGATCTGGCGCGTGAAGGCGGCGACCGAGGTCTTGCCGCTGGTGCCGGTCACCGCGGCGATCGTCGCCGGCTGGCGGGAAAAGAATCTGGCCGCGGCAAGCGACAGCGCACGGCGCGGATTCGGCGTTGCGACAAACGGAACGCGAAGCGGCACCTGCGGCGGATGGTCGCCGGCAATCGCAACTGCGCCTGCGGCGATCGCCGCATCGATGAAGCGCGCGCCATCGGTCTTGCTGCCCGACAGCGCGAAGAACAGGTCACCCGGCTTCACCGCACGGCTGTCGACCGCAAGCCCTCCGACCATGACAGCGTCGGCACTTGGATCGATCCCTCGATCGATCGTGGCATCGGCGCTGAAGAGGTCGCGAAGTCTCATGATCTTCCAGTCTGGCCGGCGCCGTTCTGGCGCCGCTATTTGAGCATGATCCCATCGGCAAGCCGCTTCGCACTTTTCGCTAACGCGGCCGTTCCGGTCCGGATCATGCTGTGACTATACGCCTTACTGGGTTGTTCTGGATGCCGCAAGAATAAGGCGGTCGGACGGCGGCAGGTCGAAGCGCGGTTCAACGCCCAAAAGCGGCGCAATTCGGGCGATCACGTTGCCGCCGGTCGGCACCGCGTTCCAGCCCGAGGTGATGAAACCATAGGTCTCCTTCAGCGGCTGCGGCTCGTCGAGCATGATCAGCAGCTGATATTTCGGATTGTCGGCGGGCAGGATCGCGGTGAACGCGTTCAGCACGCGCTTCTTGGCGTAGCGGCCGTTGATGACCTTCTCCGCGGTGCCGGTCTTGCCGCCGATATAGTAGCCCTTGACGTCGGCCTTCTTCGCGGTGCCGACCTCGGCGTTGAGCCGCATCAGATAGCGCATCTTGTCCGAGGTCTCGGGCTTGATGACGCGCTTGGCGAGCGCCATCGCCTCCTGCTCGGTGCGCTTCAGGAAGGTCGGCGGGATCAGATAGCCGCCATTGACCAGCGCGTCGATGCCCATCACCGCCTGCAGCGGCGCCACCGCGATGCCGTGACCGAACGAGATGGTGACGGTGTTCAGTTCGCCCCACTTCTTCGGCACGATCGGCGAGGCGCTCTCCGGCAGTTCGGTGCGCAGCCGCTCGAGCTGCCCCATCTTGCGCAGGAAGGCCTTGTGCGCGTCGACGCCCATCGCGAGCGCAATGCGCCCGGCGCCGATGTTGGAGGAATAGTAGAACACCTCCTTCATGTTGATCATGCGGCCCAGATTGTGATCGTCATGGATCGCGAACTTGCCGTAGTGCAGCGGGCCGCGCGCATCCCACATCGAGTTGAGGTCGAACCGGCCGCTATCCAGCGCCATCGCCAGCGTGAACGCCTTGAAGGTCGAGCCCATCTCGTAGACGCCGGTGGTCAGGCGGTTGATGCGATCGGGATCGTGCGCTCCTTCGGATTGTTCGGATCGAAATCCGGCAGCGACACCATCGCCACGATCTCGCCGGTGCGCACGTTGGAGACGAGGCCCGAGGCGGCCTTGGCCTTGAACTTCTCTTTCGCCTTGATCAACTCGTCGCGCAGCGCGTGCTCGACGCGCAGGTCGACCGACAATTCCACCGGCTTCTGCAGCCGGTCGGTGGCGAAGCCCGCGCGATGCAGATCGGCCAGACCGTTATTGTCCAGCCACTTCTCCATGCCGGCGATGCCTGGTTGTCGATGTTGACGAGGCCGATCAGGTGGGCGACCTCGTTGCCGGTCGGATAGACGCGCTTGTTCTCGCGCAGGAAGCCGACGCCGGGCAGGCCGAGGCGATGGATGTCCTGCTGCTGCTTCGGCGTGATCTCGCGCTTCAGCCAGACGAAGCCCTTGCGCGACGACAGGCGGTCGCGCACCTCCGAGGTGTCGAGGTCGGGCAAGGCCCCGGTCAACAGCTCGATCGCCTCGTCCTTGTCGATCAGGCGGCGCGGCTCGGCGAACAGGCTCGGCGCCTTGACGTCGGTCGCGAGAATTTCGCCGTTGCGGTCGGTGATGTCGGGCCTTGCGGTTGCGATCGCGTCCTGCGAGGCAGTGCGCCGCGCGCCATGACTGTCGGCGCCGACGGCGAACAGCACGAGACGTCCGGCCAGCACGCAATAGACCGCGGCGAAGGCGAGGATCGCAAGACCGACGCGCGCACGCGCCTTGGCGGCACGGTCGACATTGCTTCCGTACAACAGCGAGCGGATCAGCCGCTGGCGCAGCGGCTCGGCGGATTTCGCTGTCGGTTTGTTGGCGGGTGCCGGATTGGTCATGGCAGGTCCCGTCATTGCTGGTCTCCCCCGCCCTGTCCGGAATCGTCGGACACGGGCTGGTCGGCGGCGGGCTGGTCGGTCGCCGGCCTGTCGATCGATCCGGTCGTGCTGTCAGGCGCGGCGGCGGCCTCGATGGTGTCGATCATCGCGCCGATCGGATCGCGCGAACCGGGCCGCGTGAAGCTCGGCGGCCGCTCCGGCAGGTTCTTCAGGGAATCATACTGGTTGGCATTGAGCGGCTTCAGCGGCAGATGGCGTTCGGCCAGCCCCTGCAGCCGCAGCGGCGCATCGAGCTTGGCCCATTCGGCGCGCAATGTAGCGATCGCATTGCGCTGCTCGCGGATCTCGGCATTGAGCTGCAGCACGCGTTCGACGCGCGCGGTCGATTCCATCTTGATGCGGTAGACATAGGACGCCGCGAAGATCAGCATGCCGATGACGAGGAGATGGAGGAGGCGCATCGTCACCCTCCCCGCTTCAGGTCGGACAGCCGCGGCCAGGACGGCAAGTCATCGTCCGCATGCGCGGGCGCGGCGGTGCGTTCGGCCGCGCGCAGTTTTGCGGAGCGCGCGCGCGGATTCGCTGCGATCTCCGCATCGGATGGCACAACCGGCCGCTTGGTCAGGATCTGAAAGCTCGGCGCAGCTGCGCGACCTCGGGCAGATGCCGCGAGCCGGCGGACACTTTGCCGCGTTCGGTGAGGAAATTCTTGACGATCCGGTCTTCCAGCGAATGGAACGAGACCACCGCGAGCCGGCCGCCCGGCTTCAGCACCCGCTCGGCCGCCGCGAGCGCCCGATGCAGCTCGTCGAGCTCTTCATTGACGAAGATGCGCAGCGCCTGAAACGTCCGCGTCGCCGGATGGATCTCGTTCGGCTTGGCGCGCACGACTTTCGCGACGACGTCGGCAAGCGCTTCGGTCGTCGTGATCGGCGCATCCTTGCGCGCGGCGACGATGGCACGCGCGACGCCGCGCGAATGGCGCTCCTCGCCGAAGATGTAGATGATGTCGGCGAGCTGCTTTTCGGTCGCGGTGGCGACCACATCCGCCGCGGTCGGGCCGCTCTGGGCCATCCGCATGTCGAGCGGACCGCTCAGGCGGAAGGAGAATCCGCGCTCGGCCTGGTCGAGCTGCATCGAGGAGACGCCGACATCCATCACGACGCCGTCGACGCCATCCACGCCCTGCGCGGCGCAGACCTCGGCGAGTTCAGAGAAGCGATCCTCGACCAGCGTCAGCCGGCCGCCCGCGCCGTCGACCAAATCGAAGCCGCCTGTGATCGCGGTGCGGTCGCGGTCAATGCCAATCACGCGCGTATCAGCGACGTCGAGAATCATGCGGCTATAGCCGCCGGCGCCGAAGGTCGCGTCGACATAGATGCCGCCGGCGCGCGGTTCGAGATAGGCGACCGCCTCGCGGCCCAGCACCGAAATGTGACGCGGCGCACGCTGGCTCATGCGCGGTCCCCGGACAGGGCCGCGTAGCTGGCATGCAAGCTGGTTGCGCGCCGATCCATTGCGTCTCGAATCCTCGCGCCTTGCCCGACCGTTCCGGCAGAAAAGCCGCCGCGTGATACCAGCGCCAACTCCCGTCCTCGGCCGCAAATCCTGATATCCGACCGGAATTGGGAGGGTTTCCATGGGATTTCGCGCAAACAGCGGGGCTCAGCGTCCTTGGGCCGTCCCCCGAAACCGGTTCGGCACTTCACCTCTCAGTAACGGCACTTAACGTTAAGAAAACGTTGATGATCGGTTAGCGGAATCGCGCGAGTTTGATCCGCATTCGAGTGATGCCCTCGGCGCCCGCTCCGGGCATAATGCGCGCCCCTGGAACCCGAGAGGCCGATTGCGCGGCCCTGCACGGTAAAGGAATAGTAAACGCCTATTTGTTTATCCATATGTCAAAATGCGTACTCCTGGTTTGGGTTTGAGTGATTCGTATGGCTTCTGGTTCGTCCTCGTCCGGCAACGCTGATCCGAAGCGTCAGCGCGTCCTTCCTGTTCCGAAGGGCGTGGCCGACGTGAAGACGTTCACGCCGGATTCCTCGATCGCCTCCGATGTCATCCCGTCGGTCAATTTCGGCGATCGCGCGGGCGACCGGCAGCCCGACATGATCGTGCTGCACTACACCGGCATGCCCGATGTCGAGGGCGCGATCGCCCAGCTCTGCACCGCCGGCACCGAAGTCTCGGCGCACTACATCGTGCTCGAGGACGGCCGCATCGTGCAGTGCGTGCCGGAGAGCAAGCGCGCCTGGCACGCCGGCGTCTCCGCCTGGGCCGGCGAGGACGACATCAATTCCTGCTCGATCGGCGTCGAGATCGTCAATCGCGGTCACGATTGGGGCTATCCCGATTTCCCGCTGCGCCAGATCGCGGCCGTCATCGCGCTGTGCCGCGGCATCATGCTTCGCCGCAAAGTGGTCTCGCATCGCGTGCTCGGCCATTCCGACGTGGCGCCGGGGCGCAAGAAGGATCCCGGCGAGAAATTCCCGTGGCACTCGCTGGCCAATTCCGGCGTCGGGCACTGGGTGCAGCCGGCGCCGATCGTGCGCGGCGACGCGCTGCAGCTCGGTGCGATCAGCGATGCCGTCTCCAACATGCAGGCCGCGTTCCGCCGTTACGGCTACAACATTCCGACCAACGGCAAGTTCGACGGCCCGACCATGGAAGTCGTCACCGCCTTCCAGCGTCACTTCCGCCCCGAGCGCGTCGACGGGATCGCCGACCGCTCCACCATGGCAACGCTGTACGCGCTGCTCGAGAGCCTGCCGCCGGATGCGGCGACGGCGGTTGTGGCGAAGGGCAAGTAGCGCCGCTTTTTTCCCGCCAAATGCGCGTGCGCAAATGGAACTTTTGACCACGTGCCGCCTTTTTTAGGTGGGGCGGTCTGAGTGGAGATTCGTCCATGTTCAAAGCACTGATCGCGGGAGCTGTCGCCGTTGGCCTGATCGCCGCTCCGGCAGCCGCTATGACGACCCAAGGCAAGTCCACGTCGACTATGCACAAGACCCACAAAGTCCATCATGCGCAGAAGAAGATGGCACCTGGCACCACGACCGGCATGTCGACTGGAAAGACGACGACCGACAAGTCGACCGGTGGCGCCACCAGCGACACCAAGGCGAAGACCGGGTACTGAGCACGTTCAACGCCGAACGGCACGCTGACGATCGCTGACTGGAGAAGCGTGCCCTCGCAGCCGCGCACGAGATGAGGTGATTTGTTCACCTCATCTCTGCGATTCTCCGCGCGTAAAGCCGCCGCAGCGGCTCGAGCTGTGTCGCAGCGGTTGCGGCGAGATAGGCCTGTCGTGCCTCGTCCTTGCGGCCGAGGCGGCGCAGCAGATCGGCGCGCACCGCGGGCAGCTGGTCGTATCCCTTCAGCGTGCCGCGCGCATCCAGCGCATCGATCAGATCGAGCGCGCGCGCTGGACCGTCGACCATCGACACCGCAGCCGCGTGGTTGAGCTCGATCACCGGCGACGGGCTGATGCGCAGCAGCACCTCGTAGAGACCGGCGATCTGCGGCCAGTCGGTATCCTCATAGCTCGGCGCCCGCGCATGCAGCGCGGCGATCGCGGCCTGCACGGCATAGGATTGCGGCCGGCCCGGCATCTGCAGCGCCTCCTCGACCAGCCTGACACCTTCGGCGATCTGCCTGCGATCCCACAGCGAACGGTCCTGCTCCTCGAGCAGCACGATGTCGCCGCCGGCGGTCTGGCGGCCGGCGCGCCGCGCGTCGTGCAGCAGCATCAGCGCCAAGAGGCCCTTGATCTCGCCGCGCGCCGGAATCAGCCCATCGAGCAGCCGCGCCAGCCGGATCGCCTCGCGCGCAAGATCGGGCCGCATCAAATCCTCGCCGGCGGTCGCGGCATAGCCTTCGGTGAAGACGAGATAGATCACCGCGAGCACGCCGGTGAGGCGCGGCTCCAGCGCCTCGCGCTCCGGCACCTCATAGGGAATGCCGGCGAGCTTGATCTTCTGCTTGGCGCGCAACAGGCGCTGCGCCATCGCGTCCTCGCTCGCCAGGAAGGCGCGCGCGACCTGCGCCGTCGTCAGCCCGCACACCGTGCGCAGGGTCAGCGCGACCTGCACCTCAGCGGCAAAGGACGGATGGCAGCAGGTGAAGATCAGCCGCAGCATATCGTCGTCGAGCGTCGCATCGGCGGGCTCGGACGGCGCCTCCGCATCCAGCAACAATTGATGCGTCAGTTCCTGCTGCTTGCCGCGAAACGCAACCGCGCGGCGGACGCGGTCGATCGCCTTGTTGCGCCCGACATTGACCAGCCAGGCGCGCGGATTGGCGGGGAATTCACCGATCGGCCAGCGTTGCAGCGCGATCGCAAAGGCATCCTGAAGCGCATCCTCGGCCAGATCGAAATCGCCGACGAGGCGGATCAGCGTCGCGAGCGCCCGGCCCGCCTCGTCGCGAAACACTTTTTCGATTTGGCTCGGGGTCATGAGTGCGCCCGACGGTCGTTCCGGAGCGATGCAAAGCATCGACTTCGTCCTTCGGACGCCCCGGAATGACCACTGGTCTAGTTGTTGTAGATCATGACCGGCCTGACTTCGATCGAGCCGGTCTTGGCGCCGGGAATCCGCGCCGCGAGCCCGAGCGCGGTGTCGAGATCCTTGGCGTCGACCAGATAGTAGCCGCCGAGCTGCTCACGGGTTTCCGCGAACGGCCCATCGGTCGTCAGCGTCTTGCCGTCGCGGACCCGCACGGTGGTTGCCGTCGACACCGGCTGCAGCCCGTCGCCGGCCTTGAAGTGCCCGCTCTGAATGATGGACTGGGTATAGGCTCCGTACTCCGCCGTCACCGCCTTGCGGTCGTCGGCACTCATGCGGCCATATTCCGCGTCGCTCCGGTAGATCAGCAACAGGTACTGCATCTCATCTCCTCTTGATCGGCTGGATCGCCGACACCCAGTCGAACGGGCGGCAGGCGGGACGACATCTTCAGGATAAATTATTTTGGCGGCCTTGGCGGGGCTAATCCGCTTGACGGGACCGCCCGAAACGCCCATGCCATGGGCGTCAGTCGGCCGGACGGCCGCTCCCGCTGGTGCCGAAAGGCCGCGGGAGAGGAAAGTCCGGGCTCCATCGACATGCGGTGCCGGATAACGTCCGGCGGGGGCGACCCCAGGGAAAGTGCCACAGAGAACGAACCGCCCCGCTTCGGCGAGGTAAGGGTGAAAAGGTGCGGTAAGAGCGCACCGCGTTTCCGGCAACGGAGACGGCATGGCAAACCACACCGGGAGCAAAACCGAATAGGGACGGCAAGGCGGTTAGTTCGCGCATGCGCGATAACACCGCAGGGCGATGTCAGGCCCGCTGTCCGGGTAGGTTGCTCGAGGCAAGGTGCAAACCTTGTCCCAGAGGAATGGCCGTCGCGTACCATTCGCGAGAATGGTGCCCTACAGAACCCGGCTTACAGGTCGGCTGATATTTTGGTCCATGAGGGGCTCGGCGCAACACGCCGGGCCCCTCGCCATATCGGACACCACAATCGCGCCTTATCTGCTAGACTACCTGCTTCCCGGAGGATCGCAGATGGATCTTCAGAAGATCATGGCGAAGGCCCGAGACGTCGCCAAGAGCAGCGGCACGATCACGACCGAGCAACTCAACGGGATGTGTCCCAACAATATGGAGCCCGAAGATATCGCGGCTCTCTTTGCGGCTTTACGGACTGAGGGGATTCGCCTCAAGGACGACGAAGCAGGAAAATAACGACGCTCGCTGGAGCTGGACGTGTCCTTCTGCCCGAGATTCAAAAATCAAAAGGAGGAGTGGTAATGTCGGTCGCCTGCAAGTTCGAGCGCAGCATTCTCAGCCACGAGGAATACGAAGCCATCCGCCCGACGCATCACCCCGCTATCTACGGCGTAGAGGTGGCTGAGCTCGAGGCGATGCGACCGCGCTTGCGCAAGATGCGCGACAAGGAGCGGACGGTTGGTCGCCACAAGCAGCGCGAGAGCCGCGGAAAGGGCGAAGCTCGCGGGACGAGCTTTCCGGGAACCGCCAAGCATGCATCGGAACGGAAGCAGGTGTTCGCCGCGGCGCTGAAGCGGGTCAACACGGAGCTCCGGCGCCAGCACAATCTGGCGGCCCGGACCGCACATGTCGAAGCCGCCCGAAGGGCCCTCGCGCTGCATCGGGCCGCGAACTTCACGGCGCGTCCACAGGCCGAAGCGACCGCGGGCGAAGGCATGGCGCCGAAGCCAAGCGAACACCGGCGAAAGATCATTGCAGGCGCGAAGATCGGACGGGTGTCGCAGGCGACGAAAGTCGCTCAGGCCGTGCGCGACGCGCGCGGTGCATGAACACGCACACCTGATTGGTTCTGGCACGAATGCTTGGCATCGCCCCAGAGTGACAGCCCGTCAGGTAACGATCTCCAGCAGCATCGCCATCAGCGCCTCGGGCGCGGTGACGTTCGCGCGTGGCTGGCGTCGATCTCGAAGGTGCGTCAGCCGTCGCCGTCCTGCGTCGCCTGGCGCATTTGTGCGGCGGCCGGCTAAAACGACCCGAACGCGGTGCCGATTGCGATCACCGCGGCGAGCGCGATGACGGAATTCATGATCCCGACCATGACGATGTCGAGATAGCTGTCGCGATGCGTGAGGCCGCAGATCGCGAGCAGGCTGACAACCGCGCCATTGTGCGGCAGGATGTCCAAAGTTCCGGAGCCGATCACCGCCACGCGGTGCAAAAGGCCGGGATCGATGCCCGCCTGTGCGGCAAGGCCCATATACGTCGGCCCGAGCGCATCGAGTGCGATCGTCAAGCCGCCGGAGGCCGACCCTGTCAGCGCGGCAAGCATGTTCGTCGCCACGGCAAGTGACACCAGCGGGCCGCCTTCGATGCCCAGCACCCAGTCGCGCACCGCGCCGAAGGCGGGGAGCGACGCGATGACCGCGCCAAAACCAACCAGGCTCGCAACGCTCAACGCCGGCAGGACGGACGCATTGGCGCCTGCGTCCATGGTTCGCCGTAGCGCGGTCAGTCTCGTCCGGTTGCACAGGATGACGGTCGCGATCGCGGCCCCCAGCGCGACGACAACCGACCAGACGCCGGCAACCGCCGGCAGCGACGTACTTCCCCAGCGCTGCTCGGCCAGGAATGCAAAATCAAGTCGCGGCAAGACGAGAAGCGACATCGCCAGGTTGACGGCGACGACGACGATCAGGGGCAGCATGGCGTTGAAGATCGGAACAGCGGCTTCGCTGCGATGCCCGTGGCGGATCTCCGCCGGGTCGAATTCCCGCGCCGTCGTCGCCCGCTCGCGCACCAGCTCATCGTCGGCTGCGTCGCTGGACGCCGGCGGCGGCTCGGCGCCATAGCCCTCGTTTGCGCGGCGCGCCGCCGTCTCCGCTCGCAGCAACCACCACAGCCCGATGCCTAGCATGACGATCGCGGCGATGATGCCGAGGCCGGGCGCCGCGAACGGCGTCGTGCCGAAGAACGGCATGGGGATCGCATTCTGGATCGACGGCGTGCCCGGCAGCGCCGACATCGTGAAGGTCGAGGTTCCGAGGATGACCGCCGCCGGCACCAGGCGGCGTGGAATCCCCGCCGTGCGAAACAGCGATTGGGCCATCGGCACGATAACGAAGAACGCAACGAACAGGCTGACGCCGCCATAGGTGACCAGCGCACCGGCGAGCACGACCGCAAGGATGACACGGCGCTCGCCCAACCGCTCGGTCATGAAACGCGCGACCGCCGCCACGGCGCCGCTATCATCCATCAGCTTGCCGAACACGGCCCCGAGCAGAAAAATCGGAAAGAACTGCGCGAGAAATTCCGCCGCGCTGGTCATAAAGGTCTGCGTCCAGCTCGCGAGCAAGGGCTGACTGCCGAACGCCGAGGCAACCAGCCCGCAGAGCGGCGCCAGCAACAGGACACTCCAGCCGCGGAACGCGAGACCGACCAGCAGGCCGAGTCCGACGAGAATGCCGAGCAGCCCCATCGCCTCAGCACTCCGTCAGCAAGATGTCGAGATCGGCAGTCGAACGCTGGCCGATATCCGCGCCGTGCGCGTCGAGAAATTCGCCGGCGGCGCGCCGTCCCTCCGACTGCAGCTTGGCGACGAAGGCCCATTCGGCGTTGAGCTTGGATGACGAACCGAACGTCGCGAGCAAGTCGCTCTTGATCCGATGCGTCTTCATCTGCGACCAGCGGGCCCCCTCGCCGGTACCGGGATCGGCGACCTGACGGAGCAGCGCGATCATCCGCAGCTCCTTTGCCAGCGGCGAATTGAACGAGATTTCGTTGAGGCGGTTGAGGATATCAGCGGCGGAGCGCGGCTCCTCCGGCCGCTCGGTCGGATTGATCTGGACGATGACGGTGTCCTGGGCATCGGTCTCACGGACCAGCGGCGTGATCGTTGGGTTTCCGGCATAGCCGCCGTCCCAATACGGCTCGCCGTCGATCTCGACGGCGCGAAACATCGTCGGCAGGCAGGCCGATGCGAGCAGGACATCGGCGGTAATCTCCGCATTGCGGAAGATTCGTCCGCGTCCCGTCCGCACGCGCGTGGCGGTCACGAACAGCTTGATCGGCGCGCGCGCGAGGCGCTCGAAATCGATGCTCTCTGCCAGGATCCGCCGTAGCGGATTGATACCAAGAGGATTGAGGTCGTACGGCGAGAGCACCCGCGACATCAAATCAGTGAAGAAGTAAGCCGGCGAACTGTCGAGCGACCATCGTCCCATCAGGCGGTCGAATGGTGAGCGTTGCAGCGGACTGAATGCGGCGGCACGCGAAACGCTGCGCCAGTATTTTTCGAGGGCCTCGCGCGCGCCGGCAGCGCCGGCCGCGGCCCAGCCATCCGCCAGCACGGCGGCATTCATTGCGCCGGCCGACGTTCCGGAAATACCCGCGATCTGAAACCACGGCTCTTCAAGCAGCCGGTCCAGGACGCCCCACGTGAACGCGCCATGCGATCCGCCACCTTGAAGCGCCAAGTCTACGAGTACGGGGCTTCGGTTCATCGGTCCACGCCCATATCGCTGCACGCCGCGCTCGGATTATGTCGCAGATCGGCTGAACAAGCGAGATCAAGTTGCCGTCACCGTTGATGTCAAAGGATGGCTCGTGACCGCAACGTTGCCGACATTGTTCAAAAACGATGCATGCATGCGGTGTAGCCATACCTGCTGCTACGCAGCCTGGGCCGTGATCTCCTGCAGCATTGCCATCAGCGCCTCGGGCGCGGTGACGTTCGGCGAATGGCTGGCATCGATCTCGAAGTAACGCCAGCCGGCTTCATTCTTCGTGCGTTTTGCAAACTGGCCGAACGTGTCGGCCTGCGTGGCGCGGGTGGCGTAGATGTAGCTGCGCGGCAGGCTGGTCTCGCCGTGTTGCAGCCTCAGCTTCTGCTCGAAGCATTTGATCGGCATGTCGACGCGGCGCGCGGTCAGCCATTCGAGGTCTGCCGGAGATGTGTCCGTCGGCGTCGGCATCGGCGGAACACGCCAGCCGTCGCCATCGCTCGCGAGCTCACGCATGGTCTCGATGGCCGACTCGTTGAGATCGAACAGCGACTGGCCGTCGCGCGGCACGAAGGCGTCGATATAGATCAGCTGCGCGATCCGCTCGCGCACCCGGTCGGCGACGCCGGTCGCGACCATGCCGCCATAGGAATGGCCGATCAGTACGATGTCGCGGAGGTCTTCATAGGAAATGACATTGAGCATGTCCTGGATATGCGCTTCGAGGTCGAGCCCCTGATGCGCGAGGTGCGCGCGCTCGCCGAGCCCGGTGTAACTCGGCGTGATGAGCCGGTGCCCGGCGGCCTGCATCAAGGGATGCATCTTCTTCCACGCCCATCCCGCCGACCAGGCGCCGTGACAGACCAGAAAGGTTTTCGACGAACCAGCAATCATGAGGATGCTTCCATTCCGATTATCGTTGATGAGCCGTGATTTTGAAGTGTACCCACAGCCGGCGTCGTGTAAACGTCGCGGCAACGATCAAAAACAACGAGATGAGGAATGAACCCGGCGAGCTACGCCATCCTGTTCTTCGGCGCGCTTGCCGGCGGTTTCGTCTCCGGCCTCGCCGGCTTCGGCACCGCGCTGATGGCGCTCGGCATCTGGCTTTATGTGGTGCCGCCGACGCTTGCGGTGCCGCTGGTGCTGGTCTGCTCGGTCATCGCGCAGGTTTCGACGCTGCCGTCGATCTGGAAGACGATCGATTTCCGCCTGGTCTGGCCATTCGTCATCTGCGGCCTCCTGGGTGTGCCGATCGGCATCCTGCTGATCGCGCGGGCCGACCCCGCAGTCTTCAAGTTGACGGTGGGTGTTTTCCTGCTGGTGTTTCCAACTCTGCTGTTCCTGCAACGCAAGCCGATGTCGATCGCCTTCGGCGGCAAATGGGCTGACGGTGCGATCGGATTTGCCGGCGGCATCCTCGGCGGCCTCGCCGGATTGTCCGGCCCGCTGCCGATCCTGTGGGCGAGCGTGCGCGGCTGGGGCAAGCAGCAGCGCCGCGGCGTGTTCCAGATCTTCAACTTCACAATTCTGGCGGCCGCGCTCCTGGTCCAGATCGCAAGCGGCCTGGTGAAACCCGAGTTGATCTGGCTCGTGGCTTGCGCGTTTCCGGGAACGCTGCTCGGCGCCTGGCTCGGCGCCCGGCTCTATCACGCGCTCAGCGACCGCAATTTCTCCGATGTCGTGCTGGCGCTGCTGTTCCTGTCCGGCGTGGCGCTGGTGTGGAACGGGCTGGCACCGCGATAACCCAGGCGCGACATCAGAGAGATCGCCGCCGGCACATCCGATGTCAGCGATCGAGCAGCCGATATGTCGAGACGTGTGAAGCTGACTCGGCGGTGAATGGCGCCCCGCTCCAATCCGCAGATCTGGTCTCAAGTGCAAAGCCGGCCAACTGCGCCATCAGGTCGAGTTCTGCCGGCCAGATATAGCGATGGGTGGAGCGCATCAGCGTCGGCTGCCGATCATCGCCAAATCTGATGTGGTGAGACACGACGTGTTGACGCACCACGTCATAGGTGTCCAGGCCGATATAGCCGGGCTCGGACTGCCAGACGACGGCTTCCTGCGTGGGCGGCAATTTGCGTAGCTGAGGAACCCAAAGTTCGATCACGAACCTTCCACCGGGATCGAGGTGCCGCGCAGCGTTGCGGAAACACGCGACCTGCGCCTCTTGCGTCAGCAGATTCGATATCGTGTTGTAGACGAGATAGACGAGCGCATAGCGCCCCGGCACCGACGCCGTCGCCATATCGCCGACGACGACCGGAATCTGCGATTCGCCGGCCCTGGTGCGCAATTGATCGATCATCGCCGTCGACATCTCTACGCCTGCGACGGAAACGCCTCGCTCGCTGAGAGGGACCGCAACGCGCCCCGTGCCGATGGCAAATTCAAGCGCGCGGCCACTGCCGGCCAAAGCTGCCAGTCGATCGACCGTCGGCACCAGCACGTCTGGTGAAAACATGCCGGCGCCGGGGGTGTCGTAGGATTTGGCGGTCTCCGCGTTCCAAACCTCGTCCTCGCGCATGGGCGCTCCTTCCATCTTGCGCAGCCGCCACCGCTTCGGCGGAGTTCCAGAGATATTCCGGATCACTCCGCCGCCGCTTCCTGGCCGAACTCGGTGGCCTGCCGCTCGAACAGGCCGCGGTAGATGCCGCCGGGACGGGTGGCAAGCACCTCGTGCGTGCCCTGCTCGACGACCTCGCCGCGGTCGAACACCAGGATGCGATCCATGCTGCGCACGGTCGACAGCCGGTGCGCGATCACGATCGAGGTGCGGCCCTTCATCAGCCGCTCCATCGCCTGCTGGATCAGCGCCTCGGATTCCGAATCCAGGCTCGAGGTCGCCTCGTCCAGGATCAGGATTGGCGCATCCGCCAGGAAGGCGCGCGCCAGCGCCACGCGTTGCCGCTCGCCGCCGGACAGCTTGACGCCGCGCTCGCCCACCAGCGTGCCGTAATCCTTCGGCAGCCGCATGATGAAGTCGTGCGCATTGGCAAGCCGCGCCGCCTGCTCGATCGCCGCCATGCTGGCGCCGGGCCGGCCATAGGCGATGTTCTCCGCCAGCGTGCGGTGAAACAGGATCGGCTCCTGCTGCACGATTGCGATCTGGCTGCGCAGCGATTGCTGCGTCGCCTTGGCGATATCCTGACCGTCGATCAGGATCTTGCCACCGGAGACATCGTAGAGCCGCTGCACCAGCTTGACGAAGGTCGTCTTGCCGGAGCCGGAGCGCCCGACGAGGCCGACGCGCTCGCCGGCATCGATGTCGACCGACAGGCCGTCATACAGCGGCCGGCGATGGCCGCCATAATGGAACGTGACGTCGTCGAACACGATGCGGCCGCCCTGAATGTCGATCGTCCTGGCATCATCGGCATCGATGATGCCGAGCGGCTCGCCATGGATCTGCACCAGCTCCTCCATGTCGTTCACCGAACGCTGCAGGTTGTTGATGTGCATGCCGACATCCCGCAAATAGGCGTGGATGATGTAGTAGCTGGTCAGCACATAGGTGACATCGCCCGGCGTGGCGGCGCCCTGCGTCCACAGCAGGATCGCACCGCCAACCACCGAGGCGCGGAAGCACAACAGCACCAGCAGCTGCGCCGTCGAGGTGCGGTTGTAGCGGAGCCAGGTTCGCCGCACCCGCCGGCCCCAGCGGCTGATGACGCCCTCCAGCCGCATGTCCTCGCGCGTTTCCGCACCGAACGACTTCACCACCGCGTTGCAGGTCAAGGCGTCGGCCAGCGTGCCGCCGACCTTGGTGTCCCACGCATTGGAGACGCGCGCGGCCGGCGCGACATAGCGCACCTGGAACACCATGGTCATCGCGACATAGATCACCGAGCCGACGGCAATCACCGCGCCGAGCTGCGGCCAGTGCAGCCCGAGCAGGATCATCGAGCCGACCAGCACGACGAGCGACGGCAACAGCGCCATCAGGATGGTGTCGTTCAACAAATCGAGCGCCCACATGCCGCGCGTGATCTTGCGCACGGTGGAGCCGGCGAACGAATTGGCGTGCCAATCGGTCGAGAACCGCTGCACGCGCATGAAGGCCTGCTGCCCGATATCGGACATCATCTTCAGCGTGAACGGCACGATGGTCTCGATACCGATCAGCCGCAGCAGCACCGACAGCGCGCCGAGACCGACGATGGCGCCGAACGCCAGCATCGCCGCATGGCGCGCGGTGGCATCGGTGGCGCCCGCGGTCAGCGCGTCGACCAGATGGCCGGAAAATACCGGCATGAACAGGTCGGCCGCGGTCGCGCCGAGGAAGCCGGCCGTTACGATTGACGCGCGAAACGGCTGTTCCAGCCAGTGGCGAAACACGAAGGGAAGCACGATCCGGATCGCGGCCGGACGCTTGGTCGTTAGAGAGCTCATGGCACATCCCGGCCACGCATGCTCTGCGCCGGCCGGCTCCGTCTGAAGTGACAAGCAGACGGAATCCGACCGCCGATGTCACTGGAAATTGTAGATAACGTGTTGGGAAGTTGGATGATTGGGCATCAAGCCCGATCAGCGCTGGGACCTAATGCGCGAGAGCGCCCAGCAGCAACGAACGCGGGCGCACGGTCTGCGAAACAAACGACATCATGTGCATCTCCCCGGTTCGTGAAAGGATGGCGCTGCTTATAAATGCATCACGCGCGATTGGCAAGATGACATCAGCGTGAGTGCGGCAATGTGTCGGCGATGCGACGCTCTGCACGCGAACGGGCGAAGCAGATATGCCCTCAGTGCGCGTCGCCGCCGCCTGCGGTCATCGACGGCGGCTTGTTGACGAACAGGCACATTCTCGTAGCCCGGATGAGCGAAGCGACATCCGGGATTCCAACACTCCATGCGATCATCGGATCCGGAATAGCCGCCTCCCAGCATGTCGCTTCGCGCATGCGGGCTACGAATAGCGCCCCGCAAGCCGTCGTCAGTCGGGGCGCTCGCCAAAGTTTCCGCTAGTCCCTGCATCGCCAGCCCAGTCGATTGGCAGCACGCCCTCATTCACAAAGCGATGGAAGGAGGAATGCGGCCAGTCACACACGCGCTTCACCAAGGCATGCTTGACGGGATTGAAATGGATGTAGTCAACATGCCGCGCGAAGTCGCCTTCATCGCGGATAGTGTGCTCCCAAAATCGTCTTTGCCAGAGCGCCAGGTCTCCATTTGGCCGACGCTTCAAGGTGACAGAGGCAGCAAGCATCTGGCTACTGAAGTAGCCCTTAATGCGCCGCCATCGGCCTGCAAAACCCGGGTCGTTTGGCGGTAGCGTCAGGATGGCGTGCAGATGATCCGGGAGCACCACGACCGCATCGACATTAAATGGCCGCTCGCGACGCGCAGCGCCGAAGGCATTCCGAAGTATGGCAATATGGTCAATGAGCAGGCGCGATCGCCGATCCGCGAGTGTAACCGTGAAGAAGAAGGTCCCGCCGGGGATGAAGTTACGCCTGTATCTGACCATGTTTAGTAACTTTCGACGTCCCGCATATCGCTTCGCTCATGCGGGCTACGAATGACGACGTCGAATTACTGCAGCTAGGCGCGAGCTCACGTCAATGCGCGTCGCCGCCGCCTGCGGTCATCGACGGCGGCTTGTTGACGAACAGCACCAGCAGGCTGAGGCCGACATAGAACAGCGACAGCATGAAGAAGGCGTCGCCGTAGCTCATCACCTGCGCCTGGCGGTGCACGAGTTGCGACAGCTGCTTCATCGCCATGGTGGTGGCATCGCCCATGCCCTGCAGGCGCTGGGCGAAATTGTTGAGGGTCTCGACCGCGGTCGCATTGCCCCAGGTGACGCGGTCCTGCAGCCGCGAGATGTGCAGATCGGTGCGGTCGTTGAGCGCTTCGTTGATCACGGCGAGCCCGACCGCGCCGCCAAGGTTGCGCATCAGGTTGAACAGGCCGGAGGCGTTCTTGACGCGGTCCTGCGGCAGCGTCGCGAGTGCGATGTTGTTGGTCGGCACCATCGCGCACATCATGCCAATGCCGCGCAGGATCTGCGGCACCAAGAGCTCGTAGAAATCGTACTCGCGCGTGATCCAGGTCATCTGCCAGGAGCCGAGCGCAAAGGTGACGAGACCGAAGGCGATGATGTAGCGCAGATCGACCTTCTGCATCAGCCGGCCGACCACCGGCGCCATGAAGAACATCGTAATGCCGGAGATGAACATGGTCTCGCCGATCATCAGCGCGCTGTAGCCGCGGATCTCGGCGAGATAGCGCGGATAGACGTAGGTCAGGCCGTAGAGCCCGATGCCGATGCAGAACTGCAGCACGCAGCCGACCGCGAAGTTGCGGTTGGAGAAGGCATAGAGATCGACGATCGGCTCCTCCGCGGTCAGCACCCGCCAGAAGAAGGCGACCGCCGAGACGAAGCCGATCGCGGCACAGATCGCGACCGAGGTGTCCTGCAGCCACTCATATTGCGGGCCTTCCTCGAGCACATATTCGAGCGAGCCGAGGAAGCCGCCCATGAAGATCAGGCCCCACCAGTCGAAGCGGTCGAGCAGTGCGAAGTTCGGCTGGTCGAAATCGATCAGCCACAGCACGCCGACGGTGATGATGACGCCGGGCACGATGTTGATGAAGAACAGCCAGTGCCACGACATCAGATCGGTGATGTAGCCGCCGACCGTCGGCCCCACGGTCGGCGCCAGCGTCGCGACCAGCCCGATGATCGGCGCCACGATGTAGAACTTCGAGCGCGGGAAGATCGTGTAGGCCGAGGCGAACACGGTCGGGATCATGCCGGCGCCGAGGAAGCCTTGCAGCGCGCGCCACAGGATCATCTGCTCGATCGAGGAGGCGAAGCCGCACAAGAGGCTGGACGCCGTGAAGCCGAACGCCGAGATCGCAAACAACAGGCGGGTGCCGAGCGCGCGCGACAGGAAGCCGGACAGCGGGATCGCGATCACCTCGGCAATCAAATAGGCGGTCTGTACCCACGACACTTCGGTCGACGACGCCGACAGGCCGGCCTGGATCTCGGTGAGCGAGGCCGAGACGATCTGGATGTCCAGGATCGACATGAACATGCCGAACACCATGATGATGAAGGCGACCACCCGCTTGGGCTGGAGCCGCTCGGACTCCGAAGCGCCGGTCATCATCGAGGGCGAGGCAGTGGTCGCGTCGGCCATGGGCTCATCAGGCTCCGAGCCTCGGACTGTGGCCGAGGCTTCAAGGCATCACTGCGGATGGATCATCATCGGCGAGTCGAGGTCGGTATCCGCGTCGGCGTCGGCCGCACCTTCGCGGGTGTCGACCGTGGTGTAGACCGACATGCCGGCGCGCAGCAGGCCCTGCCTGGCGACGCTGTTCGGCACCCGGATGCGGACCGGCAGGCGCTGCACGATCTTGGTGAAGTTGCCGGTGGCGTTGTCGGGCGGCAGCAGCGTGAACACCGAGCCCGCCGCCGGCGAAATGCTGTCGACGATGCCGGTGAACTTGCGGAAGCCGTAGGCGTCGACCTTGATCGTCACCCGCTGCCCGGTGCGGATGCGCTTGAGCTGGGTCTCTTTATAGTTGGCGTCGATGAAGACGCCGTCGAGCGGCACCACGTTGCCGAGCCGCTGGCCGACATTGATGTAGTCGCCGGCGTTGACCAGGCGGTTGGAGAAGGTGCCGTCGACCGGCGCGCGCACCTGGGTGAAATCGAGATCGCGCTCGGCCTTGGCGAGTTGGGTCTGCAATTCGGCGAGCTGGGCGCGGGCCTCGGTCTGCTGCGCCTTGGTCACCTCGACATTGTCCTTGGCGGCATCATAGGCCGCCTGCGCCGAGCGCACCGCAGCCGCGCCCTGGTCACGGCCGGCTTCGGACACTTCGAAGGTGGCACGCGAGGCAAAGCCCTTGGTGCTCAGCGCCTGCTGGCGATCGTAATCGAGATCAGCGCGCTTCAGGCCGGCCTGCGCGGACACCAGTTGCGCCTGCGCCTGCTCGACCGAGCTGACCGCGGCCGCAACCTGGCGGCCGATCCGCTCGATGGTCGCCTGCTGCGTCCCGATCCGAGTGCGGGCAGCGTCGACCGCGATGCGATAATCGCCGTCGTCGATCCGGAAGATCACATCGCCGGCGCGCACCAGCGCATTGTCGCCGGGCAGGATCGCCGCGATATGGCCGGCGACGCGCGCGCCGAGCATGGTGTTGTTGGCGCGGACATAGGCGTCGTCGGTCGAGACATAGAAGCGCCCGACCATCAGGTAATAGGCGGCATAGCTTGCGGCCGCGATCGCGAGCAGGCCGACAATGCCCATCAAAACAAATCTGCGCTTGCCGGATTTCGGCGCAGCGGCAGCGGGCGATGCCGCCGGCTGCTCGGGCGTAGAAGCTGGCGGCGCTTCGGCGGGGCGCTTTTCGGCGGGCCCCTTGGCTTCAGGACCCTTGGCTTCAAGCCCCTTGGCTTCGTCGACCCTCGCCTGCTCGCCGAGATCGGCCGATGCGTCGCGCGCCATCGGGTCCCCGGCCATCTCCGGCTCGGAACGAACAATGCGTGCAGCCTGATCCCGTGCTGCGGCCATAGCCGAGGCTCCCCACCAAAAATCTTGACGCCCGCAATGGCGGAATAAGGGCCGTGCGGCGCATCGTTACTCCCTCCAATACCATTGACCGAACGGTTCGGTCAATCTATATTCCCGCGCCATGAATCATAATGGTTCGATTCTCCCATTGGCTCATTCTGGGTTGAGTTCTTTCGCGAGAAGCTAAATCAATGGTTGCAGCCCCCCGAACCTCCCTCCAGGCCGTCGGCGAGGAGGAATCCTCGAAACGCCGCCAGATCCTCGACGGCGCCCGCAAGGTGTTCCTGGAACTCGGCTTCGACGGCGCCAGCATGGGCGAGATCGCCCGCGCCGCCGCCGTCTCCAAAGGCACGCTCTACGTGTATTTCCCCGACAAGGCCGGGCTGTTCGCGGCGATCGTCGAGGAGGAGAAGCTCGAACAGGGCAAGGTGGCCTTCAATTTCGATCCGGCGCGCGACGTCGACACCACCCTCCCCGAATTCGGCCGCGCCTATGTCGCCTTGCTGTGCCGGCCCGGCGGCGGCTCGGCGATCCGCACCGTGATGGCGATCGCCGAGCGGATGCCCGAGCTCGGCAGCCGGTTCTACACTCACGTGATCGCCCACACCGTCGACCGCTTCGCCGCCTATCTGGAGGCGCGCGCCGCGCTCGGTGAACTCGTCATGGACGACACCCAGCTCGCGGCCTGGCAGTTCATGCAGATGTGCCAGGCGACGCTGTTCCAGGCATTCATCTTCCAGGCCAATCCGTCGCCCTCGCCGGAGCGGATCGCAACCGTCGTCGACAGTGCGACGCGCGTGTTCTTCGCGGCGTACCGGCCGAAGGTCGGGTAAGATCGGGGCTCTTTCGCGAACCACCGCACTCTTGGTCCCGTCATGCTGAGGTGCTCGCGTAGCGAGCCTCGAAGCATGCGCGGCCCGGCTGGTGGCCATCGTGCTTCGAGACGGCCGCTGCGCGGCCTCCTCAGCGTGACGGACGTCGGATTCCTCAATCTGCCACCGGGGTCTTGTTCTTGCTCCGTTGATATGCACGATCGATAACTCCGGCCCGACGAGACGATTGGCCATGAGCGAGTTTATCATCCGCACGATGCGATCCGACGAGATTCCGCTCGCGGTCGACTGGGCAGCGGCAGAGGGCTGGAATCCCGGTCTCGCCGATGCGCCGTGCTTCGCCGCCGAGGACCCGCAGGGATTCTTCATCGGCGAGCTCGACGGCGAGCCCGCCGCGGTGATCTCCTGCGTCAATTACGGCGCGCAGTTTTCCTTCCTGGGATTCTACATCGTGCGCCCGGATCTGCGCGGCCAAGGCTACGGCCTGAAGATATGGGATGCGGCCATCGCGCATGCGCGCCCGCGCGTGATCGGGCTCGATGGCGTGGTGGCGCAGCAGGCGAACTACCGAAAGTCCGGCTTCGCGCTCGCCTACGCCAATGTGCGTTATGGCGGCACGGTCACAGCGCCTCCGGCGCTGAGCACTGACGTCGTCGCGCTGACCGATGTACCCATGGCGTTGGTCGAGGCCGATGACGCGACGGTGTTTCCGGCGCCGCGTCCGGCATTCCTGCGCGCCTGGATCAACACACCAGGGCATATCGGACGTGCGCTGCTGCGCGACGGCAGGCTGGCCGGCTGGGGCGTGATCCGTCCTTGCCGCACCGGCCGCAAGATCGGTCCGCTCGTTTCTGATGACCGCGCGAGCGCAGAGATCATCCTCTCGGCACTGCTGGCAACCGCAGGCGGCGGCGACATCTTCCTCGATGTCCCCGCCATCAACCGCGACGCCGTCGCGCTGGCGCAAGGCCTCGGACTTTCGCCGGTGTTCGAGACCGCGCGGATGTACACCGGTGCGATCGCGCCATTGCGGATCGATCGCGTGTTCGGCGTCACGACGTTCGAGCTCGGCTAGCGCCCTGGCGTGCGCCTGCGTGATTTCGGAATATTGGAAAATACCCGTGAGTTGCCCGACGTGTCAAGTAACCGGGTCGGACGCCGGCCGCCGGCTCCTTTGCATGGGGTTGTTTTCGATATTTTGGCAACGCGCCTCCCCCGCGAGCGGGAGAGGGAGCGCACCGCATTTGCTGCTGCCGGACTCCGGACCTAGTTCGCGGCCGCGTTGACCTTCGGCGCGGCGACGTTGTCCTGCTCCAGCTCCTCGGGCAGTCCGGCGAACCGGCGCAGCGCCTTCGCCATCTTCACGCGGCCGCTAACGCCGGTGATGATGACATCGACCATCACGAACGACGAGTGGAAGTGGCCCTGCGCCTTGAGCTGCTCGACCTTGACACCGGCCTTGCTCAGCGCGTCGCCATAGGCAATGCCCTCGTCGCGCAGCGGATCGAACTCGCTGGTCGCGATGAACGCCGGCGGCAGGCCTTCGAGCTTGCCGCGCAGCGGCGCGACGCGCGGATCGGTGCGGTCGGCGGGCGAGCAGTACAGGTCCCAGAACCAGTACATCAGGCCGCGGGTCAGGAAGTAACCGGCGGCGTTGTCGACATAGGATGGCCGGTCGAAGGTCGAGTCGGTGACCGGGCAGATCAGGAGCTGGCCCGCGATCTCGGGCCCGCCGCGGTCGCGCGCGAGCTGGCAGGTGACGGCTGCGATGTTGCCGCCGGCGCTCCAGCCCGCGACCAGCACCGGACCGGCCTTGCCGCCGAGCTCGGCGGTGTGGGCGGCGATCCAGCGCGTTGCCGCATAGCCGTCCTCGGCCGCGGCCGGGAAGCGGTGCTCGGGCGCGTGGCGATAGCCGACGCTGACGATGATCATGCCGGTGCGCCGGCATAGATCGCGGCAGAACGGATCGTCCGACAGCTCGTCGCCGAGCACCCAGCCGCCGCCGTGGAAATACACCACGACCGGATGCGGCCCTGGCGTCGCCGGTCGATACAGCTTGTAAGGCAGCGGGCCGTCCGCGCCCTGCAACAGGCCGGTGCCGACCTCGCCGACCGGTCGTCCCGCAGGACGGCCCTTGTTGAACTCGGTGAGGAAGTCGCGCGCGCCCTGCGCCCCCATCGTCTCGAGCGGCGGCAGGTTCATCTCAGCCAGCATGCCGAGCACCAACCGCACGTCCGGCTGCAACCGCACCACCTCGCCGTCATTGCACTGCTCGGCAACGCCGGGGCCACTAAGCTTGAAGCCGAGCATGCCGCGGCCGACCACCTCGTTGCAGATGCTGCGATACGGACCGACACCGCCGGTGTAAGGCATCACGCCCTGCGGCTTGCCGGGCACGTTGGCGCCCGTGTACCAGGTGTTGGCGAGCCGGTGCAGCGTCAACGTCGCGCAGTCGGCCATGTGGCGTTCCCAGCCGGCCTGCGCGGTCTCGGTTGCCTCCATCGTGGTGAAGCCGGCATCGCGCAGCGCGGCGATGCGCTCGACCACCCAGTCGACATGCTGCTCGATCGAGACCGCCATGTTCGACAGCACCGACGGACTGCCGGGGCCGGTGATCATGAACAGATTGGGGAAGCCCGCGACGGTGACGCCGAGATAAGTCTGCGGTCCGTGCGCCCAGACATCCGACAGCGACTTGCCGCCGCGGCCGGAGATCGGATGCACCGCCATGATGGCGCCGGTCATCGCGTCGAAGCCGGTGGCGAACACGATGACGTCGACATCGAAGCTGCGTCCGCTGGTCGAGATGCCGCTGGCGGTGATCGCCTTGATCGGCTCCTGCCGCAGATTCACCAGCGTCACGTTCGGGCGGTTGTAGGTCGCGTAGTAATTGGTATCGAGGCAGGGCCGCTTGGCGCCGAACGGGTGATCGTGCGGGGCCAGCGCCGCGGCGGTCTCCGGATCCTTGACCACGGCGCCGATCTTCTCGCGGATCAGGTCGGCGACGAGCTTGTTGCCGTCGACATCGACCGCTTGGTCGGCCCAGAGCTGGGTCAGGATGTGCACGAGGTCGCCCGCCGCCCACGCCTTCTCGAACCGCTCGCGGCGCTCGGCATCGCTCAATTGCCAGCTCACCACCGTCTGCTGCGGATACGGCACGCCGGCCATCGACCAGCGCGCCTGCTCGCGATAGGCGGCCCGGTCGGTTTCGAAATAGGTCTTGCGATCCTCCGGCGCCGGGCCGTTGCCGGCAGGCAATGCGAAGTTCGGCGTGCGCTGGAACACGGTGAGCTGCGCGGCCTGCTCGGCGATCAGCGGGATCGACTGGATGCCCGACGATCCGGTGCCGATCACGGCGACGCGCTTGCCCTTGAGATCGACGCCCTGATGCGGCCAGCGGCCGGTGAAATAGATCTCGCCCTTGAAGTCCTTGACGCCGTCGATCTCCGGCGGCTTCGGCGACGACAGGCAGCCGGTCGCCATGATGTAGTAGCGGCAGGAGACATTGGCGCCGTTGTTGGTCGAGATCTGCCAGCGCGCGGTCGCGTCATCCCAGGTCGCCTGCGTGACCTTGGTGCCGAACCTGATATCGCGGCGCAGATCGTAGCGGTCGGCGACGAAGCCGAGATAGCGCAGGATCTCCGGCTGGGTCGCGTATTTCTCCGACCAGGTCCACGCCTGGTCGAGCTCCGGATCGAACGTATAGCTGTAATCGATGGTCTGGATGTCGCAGCGCGCGCCTGGATATCTGTTCCAGTACCAGGTGCCGCCGACATCGGCGCCCTCTTCGAGCGCGACTGCCGAGAAGCCCGCCTTGCGCAGCCGATGCAGCAGATAGAGACCGGCGAAACCGGCGCCGACGACCGCGACGTCGACTTGCTGTGTGGTTCCGCTGTGCGTGGAGTCCGAAGCGCGTGCTGCAACTGCTGCGTCTGGCATGCCATTCCTCCCGTATGTTTTGATTTTGCGGAAGGCTAGCCCTGTGCTTTCAGTTTGTCATCACGACAAACGCAATCTGAGGTCGCCGCAATTGTGACGTGCGCGGCCTGGGACGCGAAGCGCAGCGCGTAGACGCAAGTGGTGACATAAGTTGTGGCGACGCTGCGGATACGAACGGCACCCCACACTCAATGTCGTCCCGGCGAAAGCCGGGACCCATACTCCGCGGCGTATGTTGTGGACGGGCCCTGTCGTTCCACCGACGAACAACAATGACCATCGGTGGTTATGGGTCCCGGCTTTCGCCGGGACGACACCGAACATTTGGCTCCGCTTGTGAATCACAAACTCACTTGCTCTGAGGATGACGGGTCCACCAGTCGATCAAATCGACCGCATCAGGCCGCCATCGACGCGGATGTTCTGGCCGGTGATGTAGCCCGCGCCGTCGGAGACGAGGAAGGCGATGGTTGCGGCGATCTCCTCCGCCTTGCCGTAGCGCTTCATCGGCACGCTGTCGCGGCGCTCGTCAGTTGCCGGCAGGCTGTCGATCCAGCCCGGCAGCACGTTGTTCATGCGGACGTTGCTGGCCGCGTAGCTGTCGGTGAACAGCTTGGTGAACGCGGCGAGCCCGGCGCGGAACACCGCGGATGTCGGAAACATCGCGCTCGGCTCGAAGGCCCAGGCGGTGGAGATGTTGACGATCGCGCCGGACTTCTGCGCCTGCATGTGAGGTGCGACCAGACGTGTCGGGCGGATCACGTTCATCAGATAGACGTCGAGACCGGTGTGCCACTGCTCATCGGTCAATTCGAGCACGCCCGCACGCGGGCCGTGGCCGGCGCTGTTGACCAGCGCGTCGATGCGGCCCCAGCGCGCCATCACGCCGTCAACGGCGCGCTTCAGATCGTCGTTGGAACGGTTCGAGCCGGTGAAGCCGAGGCCGCCGAGCTCGGCCGCCAGCGCTTCGCCCTTGCCCGACGACGACAGGATCGCAACCCGAAATCCATCTGCGGCCAACCGCCGCGCCGCTGCCGCGCCCATGCCGCTGCCGCCTGCGGTGACGAGTGCGACCTTCTCCAAAGCCATGACCGTTGATCCCATCTAAATGACGAAGCTGGCACTAGGTCTACCATCAGGGAACGCGCGGCGCGACACCTTGGGTGTAGGCTCACAACCGGTCATGACCAGGTTGCGGGAAGCGGAGATGAACCTGGTTGGCAAGGTCGGCGCTCACGACGAGGTCGCGGCAAGCGCAATCAAGACGACAAACCCGCCAAGCGGCACAAGGTGCGAGAAATCACGGTGGCGAAGAACAGTGAAAACCACAACCGCTATGATGGCCGCCCCAAGCGCCATGCCGACAATGCGGCTGACCGGAAGCACCATCAGAATGGCGCTGATGATCTCCAGTCCACCGGTAGGAATCCCCCACCAGTGCGGGTAGCCCCACCGGACGAAATCGCCTTGCGTCGCCGACGTGCTGATCGCGTTGAAGACGCCTGCGCCAAAGAAGCCGGCAACGAGGAGCCAGATTGAAATAGTATGCATCATCTCAGGCTACTCCAACGATCAGGGGGATGGTGGCAAGGACCATGACCACCGCCGTGAGACCGTGCATCCCGAAGGCGCTCTTGCGGGAGCCCTTCGCGGCGAGAATGAGCAGCATGTCGCCGACCGGGATGATGGCTTCAACAAGCAGGATGAGGCCGACATCTCTCGGAGTGCCGAACGCCAAGAACGCCAGCACGACCAATCCCGCGACGATGTCGCGCACCCCTTTGAGGCGAAGCCACCAGGCGATATTGATGCCGCTTTCAGGAAGCGGCAGGCCGAAACTTCGTGTCATGGTCCTCGGGCCCGCGACGTAGCCGATGCCGATCGCGATAATTCCGAGCGCAACGAGCAATCCCGTGCCGAGCGCAAGCCGTTGCATCACTCTGTTCTCCTTCTAGCAAAAGAATATCTAGCATTGCTAGATAAATAGCGTTGCTAGATTGTCAAGCATCGGCATGCTATTGAAATGGCTGAACCTTCCAGATTCGGGAGATCGAGGATTGGGTACCGCTGAGCGAAAAGGCAGGGACCGGGCTGCGCGCGAGCATCGCATTGTCGCGGCCGCGCGGGCGATCGCAGAGCGCGAAGGATGGGATGCCGTTACGGTGCGCCGCCTCGCCGACGAGATCGAATACAGCCAGCCTGTCCTCTACTCACACTTCAAGAACCGGGATGCGATCGTTGCGGCAGTTGCCGTCGAGGGTTTCAAGGAACTCACGGCCGCACTTCGCGAAGCGGCGAGCGGATCGACAGGACGAAACGCACTCAAGAACGTCGCTCTGGCCTATCTTGCCTTTGCGCTGGATCGTCCCGCGCTTTACGACGCTATGTTTGTGCTGCCAACGGATTTGCGGTTCGCCGAAGCTGGCACCAGACCCGAACTGCGGGCCGGCTTCGAAGCACTTGCGGCGGTCGTCGCGCCGTTTTGCGTCGAGGTCGCCGACGTGACCGAGACGTTTTGGGCAGCCCTTCATGGGGTCGCTACACTCGAACGTTCAGGCAGAATTCGGCCCAGCGCGCGCAACGAGCGCATCGCGCTTGTTGTGCGGGCGATCGTCGTTTCAGGAAAGAGCCGGCGTGTTGGCGGCTGAGACCATACGCTCGAAGGGTTGCTTCGGCGCATTGGGATGACGGCTGTGCGCTAACGGCTCTGCGCGCTCATCCGCCGCGCCGCCTCCCACTACTTCCGAAATACCTGCTTCGACCCGGCGTCGAACCTGGCGACGGGCCGATCCATCTGCCACAGCTCGACATCATGGTGGTCGACAAGACGGCCGGCCGATGTGATGGCCTGATCATCGTCGGCGCAATCCAGATTGACCACGCCGATGGAACGGCTGTGCGGTCCGACGATATAGGCGCGATAGGTCGTCATCTTCGTTCTCCGGCAGCTGCCGCGAAGATGAGCGTGAGGGCGTATGAATTCGAGAAGAGCCGCGACGGGATCTTATAAAGACGGAATAAGCGCTTTCCGCGAACGGCCTGCCACACGCGTCAGGTCGTTCGAAGCAGCCGTCAGGCCGGCGCGCCGTTCTTCAGCAGCTTTGCCACCGCCGCAACCAGCTCGTCCGGCGAGAACGGCTTGTTCAGCAACACGCTGTCCGGCACGCCCCTCGTCGGCCACTCATCGCCGCCACCGCCGGTGATGTAAAGCACCGGGAACGACGGATCGATCTCGCGGGCGCCGCGCGCCACACGCCAGCCGTCGAGCCGGCCGAGCAGGCGGATGTCGGTGACCAGTGCACTGTATTTGGTGCGGAACGCCTTCAGCAGCGTCAGGGCTTCCTCGCCCGAGCCTGCGATCGCCGGCTCATAGCCGCCATCCCTCAGGGCGTCCTCCACCATCATCTGAAGATCACGATCGTCTTCGATGACGAGAATGATCGGAGCGTCTTGCAAAGCTATCCCCCAGAAATCAGCCGGGTGCGCTCCCGGCTCCGAAGCATATGCAGAATAAAAGTGGCTACCGTTTGCACGGTGTCACCCAGTAAAAATACGGGTATCAGACGCGTCCCTATTCGTCGGCGAATTCGTCTTCTTCGTTGACCCCCGCCTTACCCCGCGGGGCCGGCTTTCTGCCGCCAAGCGATCCTGTGACATAAGGCTCGCGCGTTGCATAGGGGTTACGGCCGCCGGCGCGCGCCGCGACCTCTTCGCCGGAGACGGCGGCGGGCTGACAGATCAGGCGCCGGCTGGCCCGGCGCATCAGGTCCACATGGATGTGGTCGTAGTGATAGACGTTGGAACCCGGCGCCAGCACCGTGGTGAATTGCTGGCAGGCGGCGGCCTGGACGTCGCGCAGGAAGCCCTGCTCCTCCGGCAAGCCCTTCCAGCCATCCTTCACCGAGACGCGGCGGCCGTCAGACAGCGTGAAGGCCGCGATATCGAGCGCGTTGCCGAAAGCATGCTCGGAAATATGCGCGTGCGAATTGCCGTTCATGCCGCGGCACGAATAGGCCGAGATCTGCTTGATCTCGACGACGCGCGCGCCGAACCAGCGCTGTGACGCCGGCTGCACGGAATCCGCGAGCCAGCGCTCGAGCACCGAGACGATCGGGCACGCCAGCGTCGCCGCCGGCTTCACCGCGACCGGGCCGACCGTCCCCACCGGGTTGCCGCCCGACGGACCGAGCCGCGGCGGCGGCGCGTCCTGAGGCTGCTGGGAATAAGGCGCAGGTGAATAAGGCGCGGCCGCGCCCTCGCGCTGCGGATTGCGCGGCAGGCCAGGATAATAAGGTCGCTCGCCGCTTGCATCGGGCGAGCCTTCCGGCGGCAGGTCGATCTCGCCCTGCTGCGGCGGCACGCCGGGGGCCGACAGCGACACCGGTCCGTTCGGCTGGCGGCCATAGTTCGGCTGGCCGACGGCCTGATCGGAATACGGCGCCTGCGCAGGCGGCGGACTGGGCTGACGATTGATCGGCCAACGCGGCTGGTTGCCGACCGACGCAGGCGGACGCAGGCTGTCGTCGGCAAATCCGTAAGCCGAACTGGCTTCGCCGAGCGCGGCGACCTTGAGCGGGAACTCGGCGCCGCAGACACCCGGGCCGGAGATCGGATCGATGCGGACGAGGTCAGGCCCTTCCTTCACCGCGCCTGATTTCAGGCAAGCGGCCTCGGCCTCGGCCCGCCACGGTTCGCGCTCGGCAGTCTGGAACAGACCGCGGCCGCAACCAGCAAGCGACACAAGGACAAGGGAGCCGACGAGATACAAACGAACTCCACGCGTCATGGCGCGGAGGTTCTGCGAATTTGATTAAAAGACTCTTCAACGCAATTCGACGGAACGATTTCAGGCAGTCTTAACCATGCAGTGGAACCCGGCAATGCAGCGCGCCTTGCCGCACAGTGCTTGTTGCGTCGGCAACTGACGAACGCGCCGCATCACGCCGCAGAGCTGCGAGGAGATCGCCGCTCGTGTCGTGACGGAGACTGCGCTGGCGCCCGGCGCAAGTACTCAGCTGGAGATAGCATCCTATAGAATCACAACCCAGATTGAGAACTGACGGACGGTATCCGGTACCGGTGGCGCATAGCTCCTTCGCAACGCCCTGGAATAAATTTGCGGTCGCTTCAACGCCTTGATTCGGCGTCTGTTTGAGCCACGCGCCGCAATGCGGCATCGCGCGGGAACACCGGGCTGGACAGCACCGCTGACTTTATCGGCCGGGAACCAGTTGCTAGCTTTTGCGTTAATGCGGGCAGCGTTGTGAACCGAGGGAGTTTCCCAATGGATTTCGCGAGTCCTCTGCTGAGCAAGCTGAGCATTGTGGCCGCGTACATCGCGTTAGCCTTCGTCGGCGCCATCATTCTCGGCGTGTTCTAGATCATTCGAAAGGCGATGAGTTCAGCGCCCGGTGGCCGCCGCCGGGCGCTTTGCGATAGCTGATTCCGTCACCCCCGCGCAAAGGCTTCGCCTTTGTCGCTGGAGGAGCGCGCATCGCGCGCGTCTCGAAGGGCGACGGCCACGATCTTGCAGCCCGGCCGTCCATCCTTCGAGACGGCGCTACGCGCCTCCTCAGGATGACGGGACAGAAGCCGCGCGCCCTCAAAAATTCGAGCAGCTCGATCCGGTGATGCCGCCGATCGTGAAATCGTGGCAGACGAGCCCGGGATTGTCGGGATCGGGATAGCCGCCATCGCGGCGGCGCGGCTCGCGGATGGTGTGGCTGAAACGCCAGCCGCGGGCGCGCATGCCGCTCTTGTATCGCCGCGACGTCGGCGTGCCGTTCTGCGGCGCGCCGACCTGCGCATCGCAGACCGCGGCATCGACATGCAGCGCATCGTCGCCGCGCCGCTGCTCCAGCATGTTGGTGTAGATGTCGTTGTCGGCATGGGCGGCGGCGACGCTGCCGGCGAGCAGCAGCGCGGCCAGGCTCAGGCATTTCATGCTTGCCTCCATCGCTTGCGAAGACAGCGTTGACCTCTATCGGTCGCGCGCGAAGAGGCAGCAGGTTCGAAGACGCCCGGTTACAAATTGGACATTCGCGCAGTCAGGAGCGCGGCTCGGGCCGGAGCTGCCCCTGCGTGATGACCCGTGCACGCGAATGCGACACGCGGACCCAGTCGGCGCCGGTGCAATAGAAGCGGCCGAGCACGCAGGATTCGACGCGCAGTTTGTCCGCGCCCGTCAACGCGATCGTGCCGTAATGGATGTTGCCGCTGTTCCGGCTGTAGATGCCGCCGGTCCAGCGCGCGTCCTGCTTCGGCTTCATGTTGATCAGCACCGCTTCACCGAGATCGCGCGTGGTCCGGTCGAGCGCATAGCCGCACAGCGCGTTGCCGCAGAGGCGAACGCGCACCAAATTGTTGGCTTCGGTCTGCCAGTCGCCGATCGGGCCGTCGTCAGGCACGTCCGTCTCGTGCGAGACGCGGATCACGGGTGAAGCTGGACGTGCAGGCACGGTGGCCGGCGGCGGAGCTGCGACAACCGGCGGCGGCTGGGGCGTCATCACACGCGGCGGCGGTGGTGATGGCGCAGCAGCAGGCGGCGGCGCGGCCGGAGCGGGCTTGTACACGATGACCGGCGGCGGCGCGGGTGGTGCAGCCGGTGGCGGCGGGCTTGCGGCCGGCGTGACGGGGACCGCCGCCGCTGCGGGCGCGGGCACCGGCTTCAGCGTGCGGCCATTGTCCTCGTCGCGCCTCGATCTATCCGACACCGAGACGCAGGAAAGCGAGCGGCACCGCGTCGAATCGAGATGGACGCGATGACCGCCGATCGAAAACGAGATGCCCTCGCCGGCATGGGCGAACGGCGCGAACAGCATCAGCGCGACGAGCAGGCAGGTGCGCTTCATCGAAACCTCCAGAACATCCGATGACGCTTAAGGGTGCGGTACTCACGGCGCAGTGACCTGCGTCACCGTGACGATCCTTCGTGACGATCCCTCGGCCGCGCCCGCCGGCGTGATGCAGATCACAGAACCAGGCCCCGCGGCCGCGTAGCGTCCGGAGCAACCGATCCACCCCCGCCCAACGCCACGGAGACCCAGATGAAGAAGCTCGTTGCGATCGCCGCGCTGCTGATGGCCACCACGTCAGCGCATGCCGGCGGCACCGGCATCACCTTTGAGATCGACGGCCAGCGCGTCCATGTCGAGGCGCCGCGCAATTGCAGCGCGCTGTCCTGCATCCGCATCTCGGCGCCCGGCTATAACGGCACGATCAGCGGCATCAGCAAGACTCTCGGCTCGAAGTCCGGCGATGATGACGATGTCGCCGCGACGAGCGCGCCGCCACCCGCGCCCCCGCCGGCGCCCGCC
>NZ_LFLZ01000082.1 GCF_001189845.1 Bradyrhizobium tropiciagri | reverse complement strand
CGCCAGGATGACGAATTGAGAGCGCCCTGCGCGCAAGGCGGGCCAATCATCCGGAACAAGCCTTCGCCTCACGACAGCTTCCTTCGGCTGCGCACGCGCAGTTGCTCGTCGGCCTCCAGGCGGGTCATCGCGAGCAGATGGTCCAGGACTTCGAATTTGTGGCGCTGGGCGAGTTTGGCGAGTTCGGACGCTGCGGCTGCGATCAGGACCAGGGCGTCATCCGGGCCGCCCTCCCCACCTGTCTCGTCGCTTGCCGGTCGCCGCCGGCCGGACGGCTTGCCCTTCCGGCCGCCCCCTATGCTGCTCAAAAGGCCTAATCCGATTCCCACCCCATATATAAAGAGATACGCCCTTTCCGGGCGCAACTCTAGGACGCATTTTTCAACCTTTGAGATAGGAACTCCACAGTTTGAGCCCCACCTTCAATATCTGGCGATTTGACACCGACCGCCCCAGCACCCATGTTCGCCCCGACACGGCGAGCCGCGAGTCTAGCGGAACCAGCCTTCAAGTTTTCCCGTAAGCTATTGGAATGACATGAATATCGTCATTGTGGAGTCGCCGGCCAAGGCCAAGACGATCAACAAATATCTGGGGTCCTCCTACGAGGTCCTGGCGTCGTTCGGCCATGTTCGCGACCTCCCGGCCAAGAACGGTTCCGTCGATCCGGACGCCAATTTCCAGATGATCTGGGAGGTCGACGCCAAGGCCGCGAGCCGGCTCAACGACATCGCCAAGGCGCTCAAGGGTGCCGACCGCCTGATCCTCGCAACCGACCCTGATCGCGAGGGCGAAGCGATCTCCTGGCACGTGCTGGAGGTGATGAAGGAGAAGCGCGCGCTGAAGGACCAGAAGGTCGAGCGCGTGGTGTTCAACGCCATCACCAAGCAGGCCGTCTCCGAGGCCATGAAGGCGCCGCGCCAGATCGACGGCGCGCTGGTCGACGCCTATATGGCGCGCCGCGCGCTGGACTATCTGGTCGGCTTCACCCTCTCGCCCGTGCTGTGGCGCAAGCTGCCCGGCGCTCGCTCGGCCGGCCGCGTGCAGTCGGTCGCGCTGCGGCTGGTCTGCGACCGCGAGCTCGAGATCGAGAAGTTCGTGCCGCGGGAGTATTGGTCGCTGGTCGCGACGCTGCTGACGCCGCGCGGCGAAGCCTTCGAGGCGCGTCTGGTCGGCGCCGACGGCAAGAAGATCGCGCGGCTCGACATCGGGTCCGGCGCGGAAGCCGAGGACTTCAAGAAGGCGATCGAGGCCGCGCTGTTCAAGGTCGCGACCGTCGAGGCCAAGCCGGCGCGCCGCAATCCGCAGGCGCCCTTCACCACTTCGACCCTGCAGCAGGAAGCAAGCCGCAAGCTCGGCTTCGCGCCGGCGCACACCATGCGCATCGCCCAGCGGCTCTATGAGGGCATCGACATCGGCGGCGAGACCACCGGCCTCATCACCTATATGCGAACCGACGGCGTGCAGATCGCGCCCGAGGCGATCACGCAGGCCCGCAAGGTGATCGGCGAGGACTACGGCAACGCCTACGTGCCGGATGCCCCGCGCCAGTACCAGGCCAAGGCCAAGAACGCGCAGGAAGCGCACGAAGCGATCCGCCCGACCGATCTGTCGCGCCGCCCGGCCACCATCGGCCGCCGGCTCGATGCCGATCAGGCACGGCTCTACGAATTGATCTGGAAGCGCACGATTGCGAGCCAGATGGAGTCGGCCGAGCTCGAACGCACCACCGTCGACATCGAAGCCAAGGCCGGCTCCCGCGTGCTGGAGCTGCGCGCTTCCGGCCAGGTCATCAAGTTCGACGGCTTCCTCGCGCTCTACCAGGAAAGCCGCGACGACGAAGAGGACGAGGATTCGCGCCGCCTGCCCGCGATGAGCGAGGGCGAAGCGTGAAGCGCCAGAGCCTTGCCGTCACCCAGCATTTCACCGAGCCGCCGCCGCGCTTCTCGGAAGCATCATTGGTGAAGCGGATGGAAGAGCTCGGCATTGGCCGTCCCTCGACCTACGCCTCGATCCTGCAGGTGCTGAAGGACCGCGGCTACGTCAAGCTCGAGAAGAAGCGGCTGCACGGCGAGGACAAGGGCCGCGTCGTGGTCGCGTTCCTTGAGAATTTCTTCTCGCGCTACGTCGAGTACGACTTCACCGCCGACCTCGAGGAGCAGCTCGATCGCATCTCGAACAATGAGATCGCCTGGCAGCAGGTGCTGCAGGATTTCTGGCGCGGCTTCATCGGCGCGGTCAACGACATCAAGGACCTCCGCGTCGCCGAGGTGCTCGACGCGCTCGACGAGATGCTCGGCCCGCATATCTATCCGCCGCGCGCGGATGGCGGCGATGTCAGGCAATGCCCGACCTGCGGCACCGGCCGGCTCAACCTCAAGGCCGGCAAGTTCGGCGCCTTCGTCGGCTGCTCGAACTATCCGGAATGCCGCTACACCCGCCCGCTCGCGGCCGACAGCGCCGAGAGCGCCGACCGCGTGCTCGGCACCGATCCCGACACCGGGTTCGACGTCACGGTGAAGGCGGGCCGCTTCGGCCCCTACATCCAGCTCGGCGAGCAGAAGGATTACGCCGAAGGCGAGAAGCCGAAGCGCGCGGGCATTCCGAAGGGCACCTCGCCTGCCGATGTCGATCTCGAACTGGCGCTGAAGCTGTTGTCGCTGCCGCGCGAGATCGGCAAGCATCCGGAAACCGGGCAGCCGATCACCGCCGGCCTCGGCCGGTTCGGGCCGTTCGTCAAGCACGAGAAGACCTATGCCAGCCTCGAGGCCGGCGACGAGGTGTTCGACATCGGCTTGAACCGCGCCGTCACGCTGATCGCGGAGAAGATCGCGAAGGGCCCGAGCGGCCGCCGTTTCGGCGCCGATCCCGGCAAGCCGCTCGGCGATCACCCGACGCTCGGCGCGGTCGCACTTAAGAACGGCCGCTACGGCGCCTATGTCGCGGCCGGCGGCGTCAACGCGACGATCCCGAGCGACCGCACGCCCGATGAGGTCACCCTCGCGGAAGCGATCGCACTGATCGACGAGCGCGCGGCCAAGGGCGGCGGCAAGAAGGTCAAGAAGGCGGCAAAGCCTGCCAAGGCCAAATCCGAAAAGAGGGCTGACACAGCCGACGGCGATGCCGAGGCCAAGCCCGCCAAGAAGGCTGCGAAGAAGGCCGCCGCGAAGCCGAAATCGGATGCGACCAGCAAGGCGCGCGCGCCGGTCGCTTCGGGGGCCAAGACATCGCCAGCAAAGTCATCGACGTCAGCGAAAGCGCCCGCGAAGAAGAGCGCCGGCAAGGCACGAGGATAAGTGAAACGAAAACCCGACCATGGCTTTCCGGGCCGGGACGCCATCGTCGCCTTCATCCGCGCCAATCCAGGCAAGGTCGGCACCCGCGAGATCGCGCGCGAGTTCGGCCTGAAGAACGCCGACCGCATCGAGCTGAAGCAGCTGCTGCGCGAGCTCGCCGACGACGGCACGGTCGCCAAGCGCGGCCGCAAGATCCACGAGCCGGCGGCGCTGCCGGCGACCGTGCTCGCCGACATCACTGGCCGCGACAGCGACGGCGAATTGATCGCCACCCCGGCCGAGTGGGACACCGAAGAGAACGGCACCACTCCGAAAATCCGCATCGAGACGCCGCGGCGGCCGAAACCCGGCACCATGGCCGGCGTCGGCGACCGCGCACTGCTGCGGGTCGAGGTGACCGACGAGCAAGACGGCACGCCCTATCGCGGCCGCGTCATCAAGGTGATCGACCACGGCCGCACCCGCATCCTCGGCATCTTCCGCCGCAACCCTGATGGCGGCGGGCGATTGATCCCGGTCGACAAGAAGCAGGCCGGCCGCGAGCTCAACATCGCCAAGCCGGATACCGGCGGCGCTGAGGACGGCGACCTCATCAGCGTCGACCTGATCCGCACCCGCGGCTATGGACTTGCCTCCGCCCGCGTCAAGGAACGACTCGGCTCGATTGCCAGTGAAAAGGCGATCAGCCTGATCGCGATCAACACCCACGACATCCCGCAGGTGTTCTCGTCTTCCGCGCTCCGCGAGGCCGAAGAAGCAAAACCCGCGACCCTACAGGGCCGCGAGGACTGGCGCGACGTGCCGCTCGTCACCATCGATCCGCCAGATGCGAAGGACCACGACGACGCCGTGCATGCGGAGGTCGACACCGATCCGAACAACAAGGGCGGCTTCATCGTCCATGTCGCGATCGCGGACGTCGCCTACTATGTGCGGCCCGGTTCGGCGCTCGACCGCGACGCGCTCCAGCGCGGCAACTCGGTGTACTTCCCCGATCGCGTGGTGCCGATGCTGCCCGAGCGGATCTCCAACAATCTCTGCTCGCTGGTGCCGGGCGAGCCGCGCGGCGCGCTCGCGGTGCGCATGGTGATCGGCGCCGACGGCCGCAAGCGCTCGCATACCTTCCACCGTGTGCTGATGCGCTCTGCTGCGAAGCTCGCTTACGCGCAGGCGCAGGCCGCGATCGACGGCAGGCCCGATGACACCACCGGTCCCCTGCTCGATCCGATCCTCAAGCCGCTGTGGGCGGCCTATGAGTTGGTCAGGCTCGCACGCAACGAGCGCGACCCGCTCGATCTCGATCTGCCCGAACGCAAGATCCTGCTGAAACCCGACGGCACCGTCGATCGGGTGATCGTGCCGCAGCGGCTCGACGCGCACCGGCTGATCGAGGAGTTCATGATCCTGGCCAATGTCGCCGCGGCCGAGATGCTGGAGAAGAAGGCGCTGCCGCTGATCTATCGTGTGCATGACGAGCCGAGCCAGGAGAAGGTGCAGAACCTCCAGGAATTCCTGAAGACGCTCGACCTGCCCTTCACCAAGCAGGGCGCGCTGCGTCCCGCGCAATTCAATCGCGTGCTGGCGCAGGTTGCGGGTGAGGATTACGAGCCGCTGGTCAACGAGGTGGTGCTGCGTTCGCAGGCGCAGGCCGAATACTCCGCCGAGAACTATGGCCATTTCGGCTTGAACCTGCGCCGTTACGCGCACTTCACCTCACCGATCCGCCGCTACGCCGATCTGATCGTGCATCGCGCGCTGATCCGCGCGCTCGGCCTTGGCGAAGGCGCCTTGCCGACCGACGAGAGCGTGGAGACACTGGCCGAGATCGCCGCGCAGATCTCGGTCACCGAGCGCCGCGCGATGAAGGCAGAGCGCGAGACCACCGACCGGCTGATCGCGCATTTCCTTGCCGACAAGGTCGGCGCCTCGTTCCAGGGCCGCATCTCCGGCGTGACGCGCGCCGGCCTGTTCGTCAAGCTCGACGACACCGGCGCCGATGGCCTGATCCCGATCCGCACCGTCGGCAGCGAATATTTCAACTACGATGAGACGCGTCATGCGCTGATCGGCACGCGCAGCGGCACCATGTATCGGCTCGGCGATGTCGTCGACGTACGGCTGGTCGAGGCAGCACCAGTGGCGGGCGCACTACGCTTTGAGCTATTATCCGACGGTCAGGCAATTCCGCGTGACAGAAAACGTGACGGCAAAAGAGCCGAGCGCCGCGCCGCGGGATTTGGCAATGGAAGCAGCAAGGGCCCGAAGGGATCCGGCAAGAAGGCGCACAAGGAGCGGAAGGCGCGCAACAAGAAGGACCGCAAGCCGGCGAAGTCGAAGCCCGGCAAATCGAAGCGAGGCAAGTCATGGACGTGACACCGCCGACGGTGGTCTGGACCCGCGATGCGGCCGAGTCCGAGAAGCGCGACGTGTGGAGCGCAATGAAGCGCGGGTTCCGCAGCCGTTGTCCGCGCTGCGGAAAAGGCAGACTGTTTCGCAAGTTTCTGAAATGCGACGGCCATTGCCCGGTCTGCGATCTCGATTTCTCACCGCATCGCGCCGACGATCTCCCCGCCTATCTCGTCATCGTCATTGTCGGCCATATCGTGGTACCGACCGCGCTGTGGATCGAGACCAACTATTCGCCGCCGGTGTGGCTGCAACTTGCGATCTATCTGCCGCTCACGCTGTTCGCATCGCTGGCATTGTTGCAGCCGGTGAAGGGGGCCGTGATCGGCTTGCAATGGGCCCTACGCATGCATGGCTTTGACGAGAATCCCCCTAGCGACATCCCGCCGGTCTAGCTAAACCGGACGATAAGAAGAAATGAAAGGGATGAAATGACTGAAGCTGCCGCCCCTGCCGCTGTCGTCCACCAGGGCGAAAAAGAAGCCGATCATCACGCGTATTTCCGGCCGAAGGATGCCGCGACGCTGATCCTGATCGATCGCTCCGGTGCCAAGCCGAAGGTGCTGGTCGGCAAGCGGCACGACAAGGTCGTGTTCATGCCCGGCAAATTCGTTTTCCCCGGCGGCCGCGTCGACAAGGCCGACAACCGCGTGCCGGTCGCCGCACCGATCACGCCGGAGCTCGAAGCCAATCTCCTGAAAGGCAGCCCGAAGATCACACCCGGCCGCGCGCGCGCACTCGCCAATGCGGCGATCCGCGAAGCCTGCGAAGAGACCGGGCTCTGCCTCGGCCGCAAGGTCGAGAAGGGGGCGAAGCTCGACGGCCCGTGGGCGCCGTTCGCCGACGCGGGTCTCTTGCCTGATCCGTCCGGCCTGTTCCTGATCGCGCGCGCGATCACCCCGCCCGGCCGCGTCCGCCGCTTCGACACCCGCTTCTTCACAGCGGATGCCTCGACCATCGCGCATCGCGTCGAAGGCGTGGTGCATGCCGATGCCGAACTGGTTGAGCTGGTCTGGGTCGAGATCGGCTCCGAGCCGCTCGCGGACGCGCATGCCATGACCAAGAACGTGCTCGCCGAGCTCGACCGCCGTCTCGCCACCGGCCCGCTCCGCCACGACGCGCCGGTGCCGTTCTTCCATTTCTACGGCGGCAAGATGCATAAGGACGTGTTGGGGGCGTAGGCCAGCCCCCGTCATTGCGAGCGAAGCGAAGCAATCCATCTCACCGCTTGCTGAACTATGGATTGCTTCGTCGCTTCTGTGCAAAATTGCTTTGCAATTTTGTCACGAGCTCCTCGCAATGACGACAGTGAAGCGACTGCGGACTTATCCTCCAGCCGCCCCTCAAATTGCAAAAATCTTCTGGCGCTGTCGGGATGGCGCGTCGCGAAACGCCTCCCTATCTGTTCCGCTAACGACATCAAGAACGGAACGGGGCAATGGCGAAGCGTCAACTCAAGCTCGGCGCATTCATGCGGCCGATCAGCATTCACACCGGCGCCTGGCGCTATCCCGGGGCCTGGCCCGACGCCAATTTCAACTTCGACCACATCAAGACGCTAATCCGGAAGCTCGAGGCCGGCAAGTTCGACGCCTTCTTCATGGCCGACCATCTGGCCGTGCTGAACATGCCGATCAATGCGCTGAAGCGCAGCCACACTGTGACGTCGTTCGAGCCGTTCACCCTGCTGTCCGCACTCTCGGCCGTCACCGAGAACATCGGCCTGATCGCGACCGGCTCGACCACCTTCGATGAGCCCTATCACGTCGCCCGGCGGTTCGCCTCGCTCGACCACATCTCCGGCGGCCGGGCGGGGTGGAATATCGTCACCACCTCCAATCCGGACGCGGCGCTGAATTTCGGCCTCGACGATCACATGGAGCACGCCGAGCGGTACAAGCGCGCCCGCGAGTTCTACGACGTCGTCACCGGCCTCTGGGATTCCTTCGCCGACGATGCGTTCGTGCGCGATGTCGAGTCCGGGCTGTTCGTCGATCCCGACAAGATGCATGTGCTCAATCACAAGGGCAAATACCTGTCGGTCCGCGGCCCCCTGAACATCGCCCGCCCCGTGCAGGGCTGGCCTGTCATCGTGCAGGCCGGCGCTTCAGACGACGGTAGGCAGCTTGCCGCCGAGACGGCGGAGGCCGTGTTCACCGGCGGCGGCAGCCTGGCCGACGGGCAGAAGCTCTATGCCGACATCAAGGGCCGCATGGAGAAGGTCGGCCGCGATCCCGAGCATCTGAAGATCCTGCCCGGCGCCTTCGTCGTGGTCGGCGACAGCGTCGAGGAAGCCAAGGAGAAGCGCGCGCTGCTCGACAGCCGCGTGCATTACGACAGCGCGATCGCCTCACTCTCGGTAATCCTCGGCACCGATGCGTCCGGCTTCGATCCCGACGGGCAATTGCCGCCGATCCCCGAGACCAACGCCAGCAAGAGCGGGCGGCAGCGCCTCGTCGAGGTCGCCGCGCGCGACAAGCTCACCGTGCGCCAGCTCGCCCAGCGCGTCGGCGGCTATGGCGGGCTCGCCTTCGTCGGCACGCCGCAGACCATCGCCGACCAGATGGAGGAATGGCTTGAGGGGCGCGGCAGCGACGGCTTCAACATCATGTTCCCCTATCTGCCGCAGGGCCTGTTCGAGTTCGTCGACAAGGTCGTCCCGGAATTGCAGAAGCGCGGAATCTTCCGCAAGGAGTATGAAGGGCGGACGTTGCGCGAAAATCTGGGCCTGCCGCGGCCGAAAAACCAGTTCTTCGAGGACTAATTGGCCGGAATCGGGATGATTTCGGCCCGGAAATCCTTGACTTTGAGCGGTTTGTGGCTAGTTTCCGGGCCAAACGCGGGCCGATTTGGCCGGCTCCCGATACCCCTTCATTTTCGAGGATTTGCATATGGCCAAAGCGGTCACCATCAAGGTCAAGCTCGTGTCGACGGCCGATACCGGCTTCTATTACGTCGCCAAGAAGAATTCGCGCACCATGACCGACAAGCTGGTCAAGAAGAAGTACGACCCGGTCGCGCGCAAGCACGTCGAGTTCAAGGAAGCCAAGATCAAGTAAGATCGCCTGCTTCCAACGTTTCAAACGGGGCCCTCGCGGCCCCGTTTTTGCTTTGTGGCCTGGCGTCGTCCCTCATGTCTTTCGGGCAAGTCCCGGGCGCAGGGCTCACATGATCGCAAGCTTGGACGAGGGAAACGTCGGCGGCTACTCGGTCGCCTATGGCCGCGAGGACATCTACTTTCCGGTCTATGTCACCGCCGCGCTTGCCGCCGTCTTCCTGACCGCGACGTGGATCACGGGTGCGATCTATTGGCTGGCGCTGGCGGCGGCCGCCGCGGGCTTCACCTACTACAACATCCCCCTGCTGGAGGCCGGTCGTCCGACCATCGGGGCCAACCAGTACGGCATCTTCATCCAGGCCTTCGGGCTGATCCGCTGGCGCGCGATCACGCAGATCGACCTCGTCGAGATCGCAGAGCGCGCGATGACCGTCCACGAATTGCAGATCGTGCTCAACGGACCACTCGGCAGCGCGCTGGTGGCTGATTGGCGCAAGCGGCCCGCCTATCGGCTGCTGATGCGCTTGCCGTGGCGCATGGACCATCGCGGCGTGGTCCGCGTCAATCTCGAGCCGTTCGACCGGACGCCCGACGAGATCCACCGGACGTTCCTCAGGATGTGGCGCTACTATCGCAGCTAAAGCGCGATGAGATTTGGTTGAATCGTCATCGCGCTCCAGCTCGTTGTCTGAGCATGATCTTTTCGGAAAGCCGCTTTCGCACTTTTCCGGATCAGGCTCTAGCGGCCGCCAAACGCCTCATCAGGCAGATGCGCATCGGCGATGCGTGCATCCGGATTGTGTGTGATGGTCATGAACCAAACGAGGCTGAAGAACAGCGACCACGCTGTGTTCCAATAGAACCAGTTCATCGGATCACCTCGAACAGCTTTGATCCGTGCCAGCCGGCAACGATCGCCGGCCGGCGCGGAATGCCGCCAAGTCTACTGCACGACCTCGCCGTGCAGCGCCAGATCCAACCCTTCGCGCTCGATGTCGCGCGTCACGCGAAGCCCGACGAAGAGATTGATCACGAACAGGATGATCAGGCTCACGACGGCATCATACACGAAAACCGTCGCGACGCCGATGCATTGATTGAGGAACTGCCCGGCATTCCCCTCCAGAACGCCAGCCGTTCCACCATACTGCTCGACCGCGAACACGCCGGTCAGCAGCGCCCCGACGATGCCGCCGAGGGCATGAACGCCGAAGCAGTCCAGCGCGTCATCGTAGCTGAACATGCGCTTCAAGCCGGTGCATCCCCAGTAGCAGCAGACGCCGGCGGCGATGCCGATCGCGAAGGCGCCGACCGGCCCGACGAAACCGGAGGCCGGCGTGATCGCCACGAGACCCGCAACGGCGCCCGAGCAGATGCCGACGACGGTCGGCTTGCCCTTCAATGCCCACTCCACCAGCATCCAGGTGAAGCCCGCCACCGCCGTGGCGATCTGCGTCACCAGCATCGCCATGCCCGCCTGCATTCCGGCGGTGACGGCGGAGCCGGCGTTGAAGCCGAACCAGCCGACCCACAGCAGCGAGGCACCGATGAAGGTCAGCACCATGTTGTGCGCCGGCCCCGTCTCGACGCGCTTGCCGAGCATGATCGCGCACATCAGGCCGGCCACGCCGGCATTGATGTGCACGACGGTGCCGCCGGCGAAATCGAGAACCTTGACATACGCGGCGTCATTCCCCGCGGAGAAGATGCCGTCGGGTCCCCAGACCCAATGCGCGATCGGCGCATAGACGAAGATCGCCCACAGCCCGATGAACCAGAGCATCGCCGAGAATTTCATCCGCTCGGCAAACGCACCGGCGATCAGCGCCGGCGTGATGATGGCGAACGTCATCTGGAAGCAGATGTAGACGGCCTCGGGGATGGTCGCGGCGAGCGGATTGGGATTGCCGATGCCACCCTTGCCGATGTCGCTCAGGATGTCCTTGAGGAACATGCGATCGAGACCGCCGATGAACGGCGTGCCGGCACGAAACGCCAGGCTGTAGGTCAGGACGGCAAACAGGATCGTGACCAGGCAGGTCACGGCGAAACTGGTCATCACGGTATCGCCGACATTCTTCTTGCGCACCATGCCGCCGTAGAACAGGCCGAGCCCCGGCACCGTCATCATCAGGACGAGCGCGACTGACGTGAGCATCCAGGCGGTGTCGCCGGAATTCGGCGTGCACTTCTCGAGGATCTTGCCGCCGCAGGCCGGCGGCGCCGCCGCATCCTCAGCCAGCGCAATGTCACTGAACAGCAGGCAAAGAAGCGCCACTCCCAGCAACGCAACCACGATTCTCACGAGCTTCGGGCGCGTGTATGTCGCAGACTCCATCATCGTCCTCCCATCACAAGAAATGCAGGTGTTCGGAACCGGCGCGGCGCGTTCGAAGTGCGAACGCCGAAAGACAGCGCGTTCTCGGCTGTCGGGATCTCTCGAAGTGCCGTGCGGCGGGTCGCGGGATGCAGCGAAGACGCAGCGGCGTCGGGCCGGGCGCGAGGCACGAGGGCGTCCTGCTCGGCGGCGCGGCGATGGCCGTGGTGCGCGGATGGCTGGTGAATGACGGCGACTAGCCTCATCGCGGCCAGCCCTTCCCATGGGTCCCCAGGCCGGAAACCGCTGCAGCGGCTTCCGGCACGATTTCTAGCCAAATTCAATCAAGATTCGTGCCACCGGCGCGTGCCGAGCAACACGTTGAAGACACAGCAAATTCAATCCATGCGCGGAACGGCTTCGCGCTCCACTGCACGTTCTCGCAGCAAGTGATTGCTGTAAAAACAGGCAGCGTTCGACGACTGCCCTCGTATGGGGCAGTCGCCGTTTGCCGGGATCGGAAGCTTACGCGGCCTTGAGCAGCGGCGGCTGCGCCGGCCGGATCAGCGCGAAGGCAAGCTGGATGATGCCGCCGGCAAGTCCGAGCGCGACGCCGATGCGCCAGGCCATGGTGTAGGAGCCGAGCGAGTCGTAGATCACCCCTCCTCCATAAGCACCGAGGAAGCTGCCAACCTGGTGGCTCATGAAGGCAAGGCCCTGGATCATCGCCTGCCAGCGCAGCCCGAACATCTCGGCCACCGCGCCCGCAACCAGCGGACCGACGCCCATCCAGAGGAAGCCCATGATGGCGCCGAACAACAGCGTCGAGCCCGGCGTTGCCGGCAGCATGAAGTACCAGGCAAGCGCCAGCGAGCGCAGGATGTAGATGCCGCCGAGCAGTGCGAGCTTGTTCCAGCGCTGGCCGGCCCAGCCGAAGAACAGCGAGCCCAGCACGTTGAAGCCGCCGATCATGCCGAGCGTCTGCGCGCTCAGCATCGGATCGAGCCCGCAGATCGCCAGATACGACGGCAGATGCGTGGTCAGGAACACGAGCTGCATGCCGCAGACCATGTAGGCGCAGGTCATCACCACGAACGACGCGTTGCCGAACGCGGTCTTCGCCGCGGTCGCGGCCGTGGCGTTGCCGATGTCGTCGCCGGCCGGCTTCGGCAGCGGAATCTTGTCGACGCGGCCGGCGTACAAGGCCGCCGGAATCATGAACATCGAGAGGATGACGAAGCCGGCAAGCCCGACGCGCCAGCCGAACCCTTCATTGAGCATCTGGCCGATCGGTGCCGACAGCAGCGCACCGAGCGAGCCAGCGGCGGAGACCATGCCGAGCACGGTCGAACGCACCGTCTCAGGCACCGCGCGCGCCGCGACCGACATGGCGATCGCATTCGCGGTGCAGGCGAGCGAAAGGCCGATCAGCACACCGGCGCCGATCATGATGCTGACGAGGCCATGCGCCGTCGTCATCAACACGAGACCCGCGATGTAGGCCAGCGCACCGACCACCATGATCGGGCGGAAGCCGTAACGCACCGTCATCGCGCCCGCGAACGGCTGCAGGAAGCCCCAAGCGAGGTTCTGCACCGCCAGCGCCAGCGTGAAATGAGACACCGAGATGCCGATGTCGTGCGTCAGCGGCTGCATGAAGATGCCGAGGCTCTGCCGCAGCCCCATGCTCAGCGTGAGCATGATGGAGGCGCCGATCAGAATGGGAAGCGTGGGACGCAGGACCTGCAACAGGGGCATTGTTCTTGTTCTCCCAACGGGGCACGACACGAGTGTCGCAGCCTGCGAATCTCGCTTATTTTAGGTACACAGACCTGTGTAATTAGGCTATACGGAGGCGGTGCTGTCAAGCGATGAGGATCACGGCCGGCGCATGGCTTCCCCGCCTCCCAAACAGACCATGAAAGAGCGGATCCTGGAGACCGCCGACAGACTGTTTTACCTGCGGGGCATTCGCGCGATCGGCGTCGACACCATCGCGGCCGAGATCGGCATCAGCAAGCGCACGCTCTACAATCACTTCCCCTCGAAGGACGCGCTGATCGAGGCCTATCTGCAGCACCGCTTCGTGCAGCCCCGCCCCTCCGACAAGCCGCCGGCCGAGCAGATTCTCGCAACCTTCGATTCGCTGGAGCGGCGCTTCGCGGCGAAGGATTTTCGTGGCTGTCCGTTCGTGAACGCGGTGGCCGAGCTCGGACCGGAGGACGAGGACCGTACCTTCAGAAATATCGCGGTTGCCTTCAAGGAAAGCCGCCGGATCTGGTTTCGCGATCTGCTCCGCCAGCTCGGCGTCGCCGATGCCGAGGGACTTGCGACCCAGCTCACGCTGCTGGTCGACGGCTCGATCGCACAGGACCTGGTGCGCGACGATCCGGCGATGGCGCGCGCGGCCAGGGAAGCGGCGCGTGTGCTGCTGGCCAACGCAGGCGTCAAGGTCGCAAGCTCCACAGACAAGAAGCGCGGCGGATAAATCCGGTTGCGCAAACAGGTTCCGTTTGGTTGGTAGCGCGGACCACGCGCGACGGCCCGAGCGGATATTCCGTCACGCGAGATGGCCGACGACCGCGCGAACGGCGCGGCGCAACCGGGGAACGACCATGGAAGATCTGAAGGTGACGGCTACCGGCTACGATTTCGCGCCGGCGCGCGCCGCCATGCAGCGCTACATCGACAACAATCTCCTGTCCGGCATCTCGTCTGCGGTGATGGTGGGTCGCGACCTCGTCGAGGTCTCCTGCGTCGGCTGGGCCGACAAGGAAGCGCAGATCCCGCTGCGCACCGACCATATCTTCCGGGCGTTCTCCAACACCAAGCTGATCACCTCCTGCGCCGCGCTGCTGCTGTTCGAGGAAGGCCGCTTCCGGCTCGACGATCCGATCGAGACCTACATCCCGCAGCTCGGAAACCGGAAGGTGTTGTGGCCGGGTGCGACGTCGATCGACGACACCGAGCCGGCGCGGAGCTCGATCACCATCCGCCAATTGCTGAGTCACAGCGCCGGTTTGAGCTACGGCTTCTTCGATCCCGGCACCGTCATCTTCAAGGCGCTCAACGAGCGCGGCGTGCACAATCCCAAGACGACCCTGGCTCAGATGGTGGATGTGCTGGCCGGTCTGCCGCTGATCTACCAGCCGGGCACGTCGTGGGAATACTCGCTCGCGATCGACGTGGTGGCGCGCCTCGTCGAGGTGGTTAGCGGCCAGAGCTTCGACAGATTCATCAAGGCGCGCATCCTCGATCCGCTCGGCATGGTCGATACCGGCTTCGTTGTGCCCGAGCAGGATCAGGGCCGCCTTGTCGCGTATTACGCGGGCGCTGATCTCATGGAGCCGATGAAGCCGGGCCTCACCCGCACCGACAATGCGCCCTTCCCCGGCGCCTATCTGCGCCCCGTCGCGCGGCTCAACGGCGGCGGCGGCCTGGTCTCGACGCTGCCCGACATGGTCGCATTGATCCGCAGCCTGCTGCCGGGCGGACCGACGCTGCTGAAGCCGGATACGATTGCAGCGATGATGTCCAACCAATTGCCCGACGGACAATGGATCCGCTTCGCGATGATGGGCGAGCAGCCCGGCAAGGCGCATGGACTGGCCGGTGGCCTGATCCTCAACCCTTCGCCGATCGATCATCCCGATGCCGCCGGCGAGTTCTACTGGGGCGGCGTCGCCGGCACGCAGTGGTGGATCTCGCCCAGAAAGGGCATCGCCGGCGTGGTGATGGCGCAGCGCCAGATGGCGTTCGTCCATCCGTTCTCGTTCGAGTTCAAGCGGATGGCCTATGACGCGGTGAAGCGCGGACGCTAGTGCAGCTTGGTAGCCCGGATGCAGCGCAGCGCAATCCGGGACGGTCGTGCAAATGGCGCGAAATCCCGGATTGCGCTTCGCTGCATCCGAGCTACGCGATGCGGCTAAGCCGCCGCCGAAACCACGCGGTTGCGGCCGTCGTGCTTGGCGCGATAGAGCGCAGTGTCGGCGCGCTTCAGCACGTCGGAGACCGGCTCGCCCTTGCGCTCCAGCGTGGTGAGACCGATCGAGATCGTGACCGTGATCCGCTTGCCGCCCTTGTCGACGGCAAAGGGCTCGCCCGCGATCGAGCGGCGCAGCCGCTCGGCGACCATGCCGGCGACATGCAGATCGGTCTCCGGCATCACGATCACAAACTCCTCGCCGCCATAGCGGCAGGCGAGATCGATGCCGCGGATCGACTTGCGGATGCGGACGGCGAATTCGCGCAGCACGTCGTCGCCGGCATCGTGGCCGTAGGTGTCGTTGATCGCCTTGAAGTAATCGATGTCGAGGATCATCAGCGCCAGCGGCTTGCCGCGGATCGAGGCCTGCTCCGCAAGCGTCGCGAGATGGCTCTCCATGTAGCGCCGGTTGTTGAGGCCGGTCAGCGCGTCCGTGATCGCCATCTCGATCGAATTCTGCACATTGTCGCGCAGATGATCGGTGTAGCGGCGGCGGCGGATCTGGGTGCGCGCCCGCGCCAGCAATTCGTTCTTGTCGACCGGACGCAGCAGATAGTCGTTGACGCCGATCTCGAGCCCGCGCATCAGCCGCGTGTTGTTGTCGGCATCCGAGATCGCAAGGATCGGCACCTGACGCGTCCGCTCCAGCGAGCGGGCTTGGCTGCACAGCCGCAGGCCGTCGAAATTGTCGAGGCTGAGCGACACGATCAGCAGGTCGTAATTGCCCTCGGCAGCATGGAACAGCGCTTCAGACGGATTGGACTCGACGTCGACGGTGTGTTCGGCGGAGAGGATCGGCGCCAGCTTCTCGTAGGACGACGGCCGGTCGTCGACCAAGAGGATGCGGCCGCCGGTACCACGATCCGCGATCGCGCTGCGCTCGGGCGCCTGCATGCCGATCTCGAGCGAGGTGATGGCGCGCATGCGCAGCTCATCGGTCATCATCTTCAGCCGCGTCAGCGAGCGCACGCGCGCGATCAGCACGACGTCGGACACCGGCTTGGTGAGGAAATCGTCGGCGCCGGCTTCAAGCCCGCGCACGCGATCGGCCGGGCTGTCGAGCGCGGTGACGATGACGACGGGGATGAAATGGGTCGCCGGATTCGACTTCAAGCGGCGGCAGACCTCGAAGCCGTCCATATCAGGCATCATGACGTCGAGCAGGATGATGTCGCATTCCGCGCGCGCGCAGATGTCCAGCGCTTCGGTCCCGTTGGAAGCGGTCAGCACATCGAAATATTCGGCCGACAGGCGGGCTTCCAACAGCTTGACGTTCGCCGGAACGTCATCGACGACGAGGATACGCGCGGACATTGCACCACAACTCCCCTATCCGATAAAGCGTCGGACGGTCTCAATAAATTTGCCGACCGAGATCGGCTTGGACAAATAGGCTTCGCAGCCGCCTTCGCGGATGCGCTCTTCGTCGCCCTTCATGGCGAAGGCGGTGACCGCGACCACCGGAATCGTGCGCAGATCGGGATCGTCCTTGATCCAGCGCGTGACCTCGAGGCCGGAAACCTGAGGCAGTTGAATATCCATCAAAATGAGATCGGGGCGCAGCTTGCGGACGAGATCGAGCGCTTCGAAGCCATTGCTGGTGCCCGAAGTCTGATAGCCATGCGCTTCCAACAGATCGCGAAAGAGCTTCATGTTGAGCTCATTGTCCTCCACGATCAGGACGGTTTTGGCCATCCCGTCCCTCCCAAACCCAGGAGACGGGCCCGGCTGCGGCACCTCACGCGCCGCGCTCGGGACGCGTCGAAAATGTGAATTCAAACTAGCGCCAGAATCGCTCTAACCCGTTAACCCGTTAGTCCAACTTCCGCAGCGTGGTTTCCGTTGCTTGAACACACGCGGAAGACTCGGGCATGATGGGCCTCTCAATAGAGACCATAAGTTAACGGAAAGGCAAACCGGCGCGTTGAAAAAGCCTGTTCACAACCCCCGGGAAGTTGCTGAAATCGTTGCGATTCAGGCGCTCGGCTTTATTGCCGGCGATCCCGAACGGCTGGGCTTGTTCCTGGCCGAAACCGGAATCGGTCCAGAGACGCTGCGGAACGCAGCATCCAATCCTCAATTTCTTGCGAGCGTGCTCGATTTCGTGATGCGCGACGACGCCACCGTGAAGGCGTTCGCCGCGGCCTCCGAACTGCACCCGACCAACATCGCCGCCGCCCACCAGGTGCTGGGCGACCCGAAATGGGAGCGCGACGTGCCGTGACGACGGCGGCGGCAGCTCCCGACGGCCCCCTCAGTTTCTGCCGGGACTGCCTCGGCGATCTCGATATCAAGGTGAAGCGATGCAGCCATTGCGGTTCGCCGCGGCTGGTGCGTCACCGCACCCTGCCCGCGCTGGCGCTGGCCCATATCGACTGCGACGCGTTCTACGCCACCGTCGAGAAGCGCGACAATCCTGACATCGCCGACCGCCCCGTCATCATCGGTGGCGGCAAGCGCGGCGTCGTGTCGGCCGCCTGCTACATCGCCCGCACCTACGGCGTCCGCTCGGCGATGCCGATGTTCAAGGCGCTGGAACTCTGCCCGGACGCGACCGTGATCCCGCCCGACATGGCGAAATATGTCCGGGTCGGGCGCGAGGTGCGCCAGGCGATGCAGGCGCTGACGCCGCTGGTCGAGCCGCTGTCGATCGACGAGGCGTTCCTCGATCTCGCCGGCACGCAGCGTGTCCACGGCATGATCCCGGCCAAGGTGCTCGCCAGATTCGCCCGCGAGGTCGAGCGCGATATCGGCATCACGGTGTCGGTCGGGCTGTCCTGCAACAAGTTCCTCGCCAAGATCGCCTCCGATCTCGACAAGCCGAGGGGCTACGCCACGCTCGACCAGGACGAGGCGCGCGAGATGCTGGCCAGCAAGCCGGTCGGCTTCATCTACGGCGTTGGCCCGGCGACGCAGGAGAAGCTGGTGCAACGCGGGTTCCGCGTCATCGCCGACCTGCAGCGCGCCGACGAGAACGAACTGATGAAGCAGTTTGCGAGCGAAGGCCGCAGGCTGTGGCGGCTGGCGCGCGGCATCGACGACCGCAGCGTGGTGCCCGATCGCGGCGCCAAGACGATCTCGAGCGAGACCACCTTCGAAACCGACATCCGCGATTTTGCAATCCTGGAAAAACTGCTCTGGAAGCTGTCGGAGAAGACCTCGGCGCGGCTGAAGAGCAGCGACCTCTCAGGCTGCACCATCACGTTGAAGCTGAAGACCGCCGACTTCCGCCAACGCACCCGCTCGCAATCGATCCAGACCCCGACCCAATTGGCCGCAAAGATCTTTGCGGTGACGCGCGAGATGCTGGCCAGGGAGATCGACGGCACCGCCTTCCGCCTGATGGGCGCCGGCGTCAGCGCGTTGCGCCCGGGCTCGCAGGCCAACGATTCCGACATGCTCGACCGCCGCTCGGCGCACGCCGAACGCGCGATGGACAATCTGCGCAAGAAATTCGGCAACGCCGCCGTGATCCGGGGCATTGCGTATGAGGGACCGCAGAAGAACGCGGAAGACTAGGAGCTACTCCAACTCCCGTTGGCTTCGTCATTGCGAGCGAAGCGAAGCAATCCATGCTTCAGCATATGCGGAACGATGGATTGCTTCGTCGCTTCGCTCCTCGCAATGACGGGGAGGCACTGCCGTCAATCCGCGACCGCGATCGCCTCGATCTCGATCAGCCATTCCGGGGCCGCGAGCGCGGTGACGCCGACGAGCGTAGAGGCCGGCGGCTCCATGCCCTCGAAGAACGCCGAGCGCGCCTTGCCGATGATCGGGCGCAACTCAGGCTTGTAGCCGACGACGAAGGTCGTGATCTTGACGATGTTGGAATAGCTGGCACCGGCGGCCTTCAGCGCCATGCCGAGGTTCTGCATCACCTGCGTCGTCTGCGCGGCGAGATCGCCGACGCCGACCACCCGGCCCTCTTCGTCAGTCGACACCTGTCCCGAAATGTAGATCGTGCGCGCGCCCGATGCGACGACGACGTGGGAGTAAGCCGGATTGTGATGCAGGCCGCTGGGGCGAAGATGATCGAGCTTGCTCATGATGTGCCTCCCTGACACGCGTGTTTCGGGAAGCGTACTCGTGTCCAACTCATTCGACCAGCGCAGTCTCACCGGGCACTATGATCTTGCTCCGCTGTCGTCCCTGCGAAAGCACTAGTGCATGCACACATCTTCTGGAGTCTTCTCAAGGACTTGGCTGAAGAACGCAGAGAAATGACGACGTTTAGCTAAGCTGCGCTCGCGAACTTTGGTCATCGCCCCACATCCAAGTCCTTGATTAAGAGTCGATTCTTCGATCGGAAAAGATGTGTGCATGCCCTAGTGCGAAAGCAGGGACCCATAACCACAGGATCGTGTTGCGGCACGACGCTGGGGCCACAGCCCGCGTAACAACTCAACCCTGTGGTTATGGTCCCGGGTCGCGCTTCCGCCTTCGCTCGTTGAGCTACGGCGGACAAGTCGCTTGCCCGAGACGACGTCGAGTGCGTGGCTACAGCCAGCCCCTCACTTGCAGGGCTTGGAATCCCTGACGTCGAACTTGTCCAGCGCGCCGGAGATCACGAAATCGTTGTAATCCAGCACCAGCGCGCGGGAGACGCCGTTTTCGTAGAGCTCGAACGACATCGCGTAGACCGGCGTCTGCTCACCATCCTTGGCCCGCGCGTCGCTGTCATAATAGCTCACCGTCACCGGCCAGCGCGTCATGGTCTTCATCGCATCGCTCGCCGTCGACGGATCGGGCGACGACGGCGCGCGGTCGCCCGCAATCGGGCGGCCGATCACCGTCAGCGTGTTGTAGACCTTCTCGCCATTGTCGGAGCCGTCATAGACGGTCTGTTCGAGCACCGACTTGCCGTCACGGGCGGCGGCGATGATGTGCTGGATCTGCTCGGTCGGGAACACGATCTTGCCGTCGATATTGAACGTCTTCTTCACCGGCTGGGTCAGCTTCACGGTGATATGATCGCCGACCCGCTCGGCGATGCCGTCGACCGGCGACGAGTCACTGTCGTTCATCCGCGTGTCGATCTTGAAGCGGTAGCTCTTGCCCGACGCGTCCTCCCAGGACGTGGAACGCAGATCAGACAGCGTCACCTTGCCCTCGCCGCTGTCGAGCTCCGACACCTGGCGGAATTCGGAGGTGTAGCCTTCGCAGGAGTTTCCGGAGAAGTTGTAGAGGATGCGCCCGCGCGCATCGCTGACCGAATTGGAGCCGCGTGATTTCACGAGGCTCAGATCGTACAGCGCCTGATGCGCGAGAAACGGCCCGCTTGCCGCAGCAGCGGAGCCTTGAACCAGACCGGACCCTGCGGCAACGGCGATCGTGAGCACCAGGGCACGCGACGGATTCCGAAACGGAAGGTTCATGTGTTTTCCTCGAGGCAGAGATTCGGCACAATAATGACGGTGGTATTGCGCCGCAACTGGGGCAACTTTTACAAAATGGCAAGGTGCGCAGCGAAATAGCCGGCGTTTTTGGCAGTTTTCCATGCGATTTCGCACGCCGCGGCCGCCCGGCTCTCACGTGACCGTCGCTTGCAACCAGCGGCACGATGCGCGAAACAATCGAAACAAACTTGGCCCTGACCGCGTTTCAGGCTTCGTGCAATCCAATTGGGGGACAAAAGATGGCGGGTACCGTCGAACAGAAACTGGCGTCACAGGGCATCACACTTCCCGAGCCGACCTCCCCGGTCGCGAACTATGTCCCCTTCGTCCGCAGCGGAAACCTGCTGTTCATCTCCGGCCAGGTCTGTTTCAACGCCGAAGGCAAGCTGATCGCCAAGGGCAAGCTCGGGGCCGGCGTCACGCTGGAACAAGGCGTTGCCGCGGCGCAAGGCTGTGCGATCAACCTGCTGGCGCAGATCAAGGCCGCGCTCGGCGATCTCGACAAGGTCGTGCGCGTGGTGCGATTGGGCGGCTTCATCAACTCCGCACCGGATTTCTTCGACGGCCCGAAGGTGCTGAACGGCGCCTCCGACCTGATGGTCGCAGCCTTCGGCGACAAGGGCCGCCATGCCCGCACCACCGTCGGTGTCGCCTCGCTGCCCGCAGACGCCGCGGTCGAAGTCGAAGGTGTGTTCGAAGTCGCCTGATCGATGCGCGCCCCTGATTGGCTGACGAAACGGCCGGTCGCCCATCGCGGCCTGCATGATGCCGCACGCGGTGTCATCGAGAACATGCCGGCCGCGGCCACCGCCGCGGTCGCCGGTAACTTCGCCATCGAGTGCGACATCCAGCTCACCGCCGACGGCGAGGCGATGGTGCATCACGACGATGCGCTCGGCCGGCTTACCGAGGGGGCGGGCCTGCTGGCGACCAAGACGGCAGCCGAGCTGAAGGCGGTCAGGTTCAAGGACACCTCCGAGCGGATGATGACGCTCGGCGATCTCTGCGCGCTGGTCGCCGGCCGCGTCCCGCTGGTGGTCGAGGTGAAGAGCCATTTCGACGGCGACCGCAAGCTGGTAGCCCGGATGGCCGAGGTGCTCTCGTCCTATTCCGGCCCCGTTGTCGGCATGTCCTTCGATCCCGACCAGGTGCTGGCGCTGCGCGAGACCATGCCCAATTTGCCGCGCGGCATCACCGCCCAGCGCACCTACGACGACAGCTCATGGACCAAGCTGACGCCGGCCCAGCGCGACGGCATGCTGTATCTGCGCCACGGCTTCAGGACTGAGCCGCATTTCGTCGCCTTCTGGGTCAACCAGCTCCCGGCGCCGGCGCCCTGGATCGCCCGCAACGTGTTCGGGTGCCCGTTGCTGGCCTGGACGGTGCGCACGGCGGAACAGCGCGAGCGCGCGGCGCGTTTCGCCGACCAGATGATCTTCGAGGGCTTTGTGCCGGGAACCTGACATGCCACCGGCAGTCTTGAACTCGTCGCTGCGACGCACGATGTTGTCGGGAGTTGGTCGTCATCGACGATGGCGGAATGCGGAGCATGATCCGGAAGTGGAGCCAGCTGTTCCGGAAAGATCATGCTCAAAAGAGGCACCGGTCTTCACTCTCGATGGCGTCTTCTGAAATCACCCTAGAGGCTGTGGCTGACATCGGCGGCATTCCGGCCGCCGAGTGGGACGCCTGTGCCAATCCCAAGGCGGATGCGGACAGCATTCACAGCCTCGACACGCTGGCCTCGCCCGCTGCCGCAGGCGATTGCCAGACCACCGCAAGTTCGAGCTATAACCCGTTCGTTTCCCACGCCTTTTTCGCTGCCGCGGAAGCTTCCAATTCGGCGTGTGCGCGGACCGGCTGGGGGCCGCGGCATCTAGTGGCGAAGCTCGATGGCCGGATCGTCGGCGTCGTGCCCTGCTATCTGAAATCGCACTCGCAGGGCGAATACGTGTTCGATCGCGGCTGGGCCGAGGCCTATCACCGCGCCGGCGGCAGCTACTATCCGAAGCTGCAGGTCTCTGTTCCCTTCACGCCGGCGACCGGGCCGCGGCTGTTGATCCGCGACGGGGTCGACCGCGAGGTGATCGGCTCCGCGCTGGCGCGGGGCCTGCGGGCGCTCTGCAATGCCACCGAGGCCTCCTCGGTGCATGTGACATTCGCCCGCGAGGACGAGGCCAGGTTCCTCGGCGCGCACGGCTTCCTGCAGCGGACCGACCAGCAGTTCCACTGGCACAATGAAGGTTACAAGACCTTCGACGACTTTCTGGGATCGCTGAATTCACGCCACCGCAAGGGCATCAAGCGCGAGCGCCGCGAGGCTCTTGCCGCCGGGATATCAATCCACTGGCTCACCGGCTCCGACATCACCGAGGATGCGTGGGACGCGTTCTTCGAGTTCTACATGGAGACCGGCTCGCGCAAATGGGGCCGGCCGTATCTGACCCGCGAATTCTTCTCGCTGATCGGCGAGAGCATGGCCCGCGACGTTCTGCTGGTCATGGCCAAGCGCAACGGCCGCTGGATCGCGGGCGCCATCAACTTCATCGGCTCGGACACGCTGTTCGGCCGCAACTGGGGCGCAATCGAGCATCACCCATTCCTGCATTTCGAGGTCTGCTACTACCAGGCGATCGATTTCGCGGTTCAGCGCGGGCTCAAGGTGGTCGAGGCCGGCGCGCAGGGCGAGCACAAGCTGGCGCGCGGCTACCTGCCGCAGACCACCCACTCGGCGCATTTCATCGCCGACCCCGGCTGCGCCGGGCGATCGCCGATTACCTCAAGCGCGAGCGCGACTATGTCGCCGAGGTCGGCCGCGAGCTCACCGAGGCCGGCCCGTTCCGGAAGACCGTCGACGACGATGCTTGACGTTTCGGCCGCGACCTAGACATTAGAGCGTTTTCGAGCGAAGTGGATACCGCTTCGCGTGAAGAAAACGCGTCAAAACAAGAGTCTAGAGCCCCGTTCCGATTCAATCGGAACGGAATAGGCTCTAGCGCTATAAAATTGAGGAGCCGCCGCCATGCCCGCCTACGACAACAACAACCCCTTCGCAAAAATCCTGCGCGGCGAGTTTCCGTCCTACAAGGTCTACGAGAACGAGCACGTGCTCGCCTTCCTCGACATCATGCCGCGCTCGCCCGGGCACACGCTTGTCATCCCGAAGGCTCCTGCCCGCAACATCCTCGACATCACGCCTGATGATTACGCCCATGTCGCGCGCGCGGCGCACAAGATCGCCGCCGCCGGTATGAAGGCGTTTGAAGCCGACGGCATCACCGTGCAGCAATTCAATGAGCCCGCCGGCGGCCAGGTCGTGTTCCATCTCCACATGCACGTGATGCCGCGCAAGAACGGCGTCGCGCTGTTGCCGCCCGCGAGCCACAAGGAAGACGGCAAGGTGCTGGAAGCGCATGCCGCAAAGTTGATTGCGGCGCTGAAGTAGCGGCCTCTCCTCGTCATTGCGAGCGAAGCGTATGCGGAGCAATGGATTGCTTCGTCGCTCCGCTCCTCGCAATGACGGCGGAGGCGTTGAAATAAACAAGCACGAGACTGCGTAGCCCGGATGAAGCGCAGCGCAATCCGGGACTCTTTGCTGCGTGGCAAGACCGCCCCGGATTTCGCTTCGCTTCATCCGGGCTACGGCGTCGCGGCTCTCACTCCGTCTCGAAATCCCCCGCCTGCGGCGGAGCCAGCGGGGTGAACTCGCAGCGGTCGGGCTTGACGTCGATCAGCGGCGTCTCGTCGAGGCAGTCGAGGCCGCGCACCAGAATGACGTTGCCCTCGACGCCGACCAGCTTGACGATCGAGGTGCCGATCGGGTTCGGCCGCACCGGCGAGCGCAGCGAGAACGTGCCGCGGGTGTTGCCGTTGTTCTTCGGGCTCTGCAGCACGATGTCGCGACGCGACTGGTGCAGCCAGTACAGCACTTCGAGGTTCGAGTAGAAATCGACACCCTTGATCGCGGCGACCCAGGGCTCGAAAATCTCGAGCCGGCACACCGGGCCGTCATGCCGCCCCTGCCGCGGCGTCGCCAGCCGCGAGGTCCAGGGCGTGCGGATGCGGCCGATGAAGACGAGCCCGGCATCGCGCGCCGCCGGCATGTCGACGGCGACCTCGCCCTGGCGCAATTCCATTTCACGTACCATGTGTCAATCCAATGATAGATTCAGCGCCTTGACCACATCAGCCCACCGCGCGCGATCGGTATCCACGAACTTGTCGATCTCGGCCTGGCTCTTCGCGCGCAGCGGCGGGAAACCGATCTTGACCAGCGAAGCGCGGAACGCCTCGTCGTTCAAGGCCCGGTCGAGGCTCGCCTTGATCTTGCCGGCGATCTCGTCAGGCACCTTCGACGGCGCTGCAATACCATACCAGACGCTGACGGCATAATCGGGGTAGCCGCTCTCCGCAATCGTCGGCAAGTCGGGCAAATCGGGGATGCGCTCGGTCGAACTGACGCCGAGCGCGCGCAGCATGCCGGACTTGACCGGCGGCAGCGCGGTGCCGAGCGTGTCGAACATCAGCTGGATGTTGCCGGACAGCAAATCCTGAAGCGCGGGTCCGGCGCCCTTGTACGGCACGTGGGTCATCTCGACGCCGGCCATCTGCTTGAACATCTCGCCGGCGAGATGAACCGTGCCGCCGGTGCCGGCCGATCCGAAATTGAGCTTACCGGGATTCTTCTTGGCGTAGGCGACGAACTCCGCGATCGTCTTTGCCGGCACCGAGGGATTCACCTCCATGATCATCGGCGCGTCCGTGATGACAGACAGCAAGCGGAAATCCCTGGTCGGATCGTAGGGCAGCTTCTTGTAGAGCAGCGGATTGAGCACGAAGATCGAGGCCGCCGTCACGAACAGCGTGTAGCCATCGGGATCGGAGCGCGCCACGGCCTCGGCGCCGATCGCGCCCTGCGCACCGGCCTTGTTCTCGACCACGACCACCTGCTTGAGATCGCGCCCGAGATATTCGCCGACGATACGGCCGAGCACATCGGTCGGTCCTCCCGCAGCATAGGGCACCACGAGCTTGATCGGACGCGTCGGATAGTCCGCGGCACGCGCCGGCTGCGCCGCCACCAGCAACGCCGTCAGGGCAATAATGAATAGCGATGATGCGCGCCGCTGCATGCCGTTTCCCCGATGTCTTGTTCTTGGGGAACGAGAGTAGCGGATAATGCGGTCGCCGCAATCAGCCGAGCCAGTATTTGCCTGCGATCATCACGACTTCGCCGATGATCACGCCGGCGAAGATCGATTTCCGCGCCAGCATGAACGCCACAAAGCCTGCCGCAACCGAACTGTAACGCAGCCAGTCCGGCACGCTGGCGAGCCCACCCGGCGGCTGCACCACGATCTGCGCGATGATCCCGGCGAGGATCGCGGTGGCGACCGCCCTCACCCAGACCAGCAGTTCCGAGTTCTCGTCGATGCCGCCGCCGAACCACAGGCCGAGCATGCGCCAGATCTGGTTGGGGATGACGCCGGCCACGAACAGGATCGCGAGCGCGTGCCAGTCGCCGATGAAGCTGCTCATGCGCGCGCCCTCACGATGCCCGCCCGCGCCCGGTGCACGGCATAGGCGATGGTCCCGGCGACGACGCCGCTGACCAGGATGTCGACGCCGCTGTTCAGCATCGCCGCCAGCGGGAACAACAACAGCCCGAGCACCAGCGCGATGACGTCGGCGAGCTCGCGGCAATTGCGCGCAGTGGAGAACAGGAACGCAAGCGGCGTCAGCATCAGCATGCCGGCGGCGAGCAGCGGCGTCAGATTGGCCGCGAGCGTATAGCCGATCGTGTTCGCGATCAGGCAGATCGAGACCAGCCCCAGGCCCAGCCCGTGGATGAAGGCAATCCGCCGGTTGCGCGGCACCTGCGGCAGGAAGCGGTAGCATTCGACCCACAGCGTCACGGCCGTGAGATGCGCCACCAGGATCAGATGCCGCCGCTTGGTCTGTTCGGTGCGCATCAACGGCAACACCGAGACCACCATCGGAAACAGCCTGATCGCGCTGACGGTGACCGCGATCGCCGATTGCAGCACGGTGGCGCCGGAGCCGAGCGTCGTGATCACGATGATCTGCGCGGGCCCCGCCCAGACGAACGCCGTGCTCGCCAGCGTCCAGCCCAGCGAGAAGCCGCTATCATGCGCCAGCGCGCCGATGCCGAGATAGGTCGCAAACAGCACCAGGGTCAGCACGGTCGCACCGATCGACCGCGCGCCCCACAGGAAGGCGCGGAAGGAGGTCTGCCATTGCGGAGAATCGAGCGGAGGAAGCGCCACGGGGAGCCGGATGGTTTTGCAATGTTCGCGGCTTAGGGCTGGCTGGGCGCACGGTCAAGCAAGTGAAGGCACAGGGCCGGTATGCAGTAGCCTGCCTCAACCGTCATTGCGAGGAGCGAAGCGACGAAGCAATCCATCTATCCGCTCGTGGAGAGATGGATTGCTTCGCTTCGCTCGCAATGACGCGGTGAGTTTTGGACCCTTCCCCTCACGCCCGGTTCTTCAGCACGAAGCATGCCCCGCCCGCCTTGCGGATGCGGTTGCACAGGCCGTCGGCCTCGGGACGCGTGTCGGCACCGATGCGCACCTGGTAGAAGGTCGCGCTGCCGCGGCTGCGCAGCCGCGAGCCGAGCAGGCTCGGGTCCTGATCGCCGATCACGTTGGACAGCCGCTTCATCGCGCGGGCGTACATCGCAAGCGCCTTGTCGCGGCTGAAGCCGGCGGCGAGCTGCACGCCCCACACCTTGGCCGCCGACAGCGTGATGTGCTGCTCGAGCCCGGCCACGAACGGGTTGGGCGCGCGCTTCAACAGCGCCATCAGCTCGCGGCAGCTCTTGGCCGGCGGACGCTCCGGCATCTTGCCGTTGTTGCGAGCAGCAGCGGCCCAGTCGTCGACGCTGGAGCCGGTGATCGCGGAGACGTAATTGCGCGTCTCCTGCGGCATGTATCCTGAACCGGCAAGCCAGTCCTGCACCCGGCGCGGGCCGGCATTGTAGGCGGCGGCGGCAAGGCCGAGATTGCCGAACTGGTTGCGCAGCTCGCTGAGGAATTCGGCCGACTTCGGCAGCGCCTGGACGGGATTGAAGGGATCGAGCAGCCCGCGTTCGTTGGCGGTGCCCGGCATGAACTGCGCGATGCCCTGCGCGCGCTGGCCGCTGCGGGTGACCGGACCGACCGCATCGGCCTGGAAGCGGCTCTCCTGCCAGATCACGCGCGCGAAGAACTCGAGTGGCAAATCGTTCGCCCGCGCCGCCGACTCGATCATCAGGCACATCGCCTCGCGGGTGTCGCTCTCGCGCACATCATCCGCGGGCTTGTCGGCTGTGGCCGCAGGTTTTCCGGACGTGTCGCCCGGTGCCGCAGCAGGCTTGTCGATAGGCGCCGCGGGGGTGTCCGCTGCAGGCGCGGCAGGTTTCTCGGCCTGTGTATCCGGGGGCGTCGCAGGCGGCTCCGCCGGTGCGGCCGCTGGTTTCTCAGCGGGCGTTGCGGGCTGCTCGGCGCCTGCCGGAGTCGCCGGGGCTGCGGCAGGCGCGTCCTCCGCGCCGGCGCCGAGCGTCGGCACCAGCATCACAAGCAGGACCAATGCGGTGCAAAGACCTGTTCGCATGGCAAATCTGTTCCCGCGGAACGCGGCTTGACACCGCAAGCTCGTGGTCTAGCTATGGACTGAAATGATGGCGCGCAAAAGGGAGCGCAAAATGGCCGCAGCTACGGACGATCAACTCGGCTTTGCCCCCGACGACGATGCCCCGATCGGCTACATGAAGCGGACCCGCGATTATTATGCGGCGATCGGCTACACCACCGCCTACCGCTGGGCGCATTACACCTCCGCCCCGTTCCAGCCCCTGAAGAAGCCGCTGAACCAGTCGCGCGTCGCCCTCATCACGACGGCGGCGCCGTTCGATCCCGCCAGGGGCGACCAGGGTCCCGGTGCGAAATACAATGGCGGAGCAAAATTCTATTCGGTCTATGACGGCGACACGTCGCAACAGCACGACTTAAGGATTTCGCACATCGCCTATGACCGTACGCATACCACGGCGACCGACAGCGGCACCTGGTTCCCGCTGGCGCAACTCAAGCGCCTCGCCGCGGAAGGCACGATCGGCGAAGTCGCCCCGCGCTTCTTCGGCGCGCCGACCAACCGCAGCCACCGCGTCACCATCGAGACCGATGCACCTGACATCCTGAAGCGCTGCCGCGACGACAAGGTCGACGCCGCGGTGCTGGTGCCGAACTGCCCGGTCTGCCACCAGACCGTCAGCCTGGTGGCGCGGCATCTCGAAGCCAACGGCATCCCGACCGTGGTGATGGGTTGCGCCAAGGATATCGTCGAGCACGCCGCGGTGCCGCGCTTCCTGTTCTCCGACTTCCCGCTCGGCAACTCGGCCGGAAAGCCGGATGATGTCGCCTCGCAGGCCCTCACGCTGGAGCTCGCGCTGCGCGTGCTGGAGTCCGCGCCCGGTCCACAGACCACCGTGCAGTCGCCGCTACGCTGGAGCCAGGATGCGTCCTGGAAGCGCGACTACAGCAACGCCGACGCCCTGAGCGCCGAGGAGCTGGCGCGCCTGCGCCGCGAATTCGACGCGCAGAAGGAAATCGCGAAGGGGCTGCGCGTCGCGTAGCGCCGGGCGTTTGCGTCCATCGCTAGTCAAACTAACGGTGTCATCGCCCGGCTCGACCGGGCGATCCAGTATTCCAGAGACACCGGTCAGTCACGGAGAAGCCGCGGCGTACTGGGTCCCCCGGTCAAGCCGGGGGACGACAGCGGAGGCAAATGCCTCCACTCAGTGCGCCTCGACAAGCGCAGGGACGGCGTCGCGAGAATTCGCTTCGCTGGCACCCGCATAGCGGCGCGCGAGCGCGGCGCAGGTCATCAGCTGGATCTGGTGGAACAGCATCAGCGGCAGCACGATCAGGCCGACCGACTGGCCGGCGAGCAGCACGCTCGCCATCGGCAACCCGCTCGCCAGACTCTTCTTCGATCCGCAGAACATGATCGCGATGCGGTCGGCACGCGAGAAGCCGAGCAGCTTGCTGCCGAAACCGGTGATCAGCAGCACGATCGCCAGCAGCACCGCATCGAGGCCGAGCACGATAGCCATCTGCGTCGCGTTGACCTGATGCCAGATGCCGTGGCTGACGCCATCGCTGAACGCCGTGTAGACGATCAAGAGGATCGAGCCGCGATCGACCAGGCCGAGCACCGCATGGTGCCTGGCGACGAAGCCGCCGATCAGCGGCCGCGACAATTGTCCCGCGACGAACGGGAGCAACAATTGCACGACGATGTCGAGCGCGGCATTGCCGGAGAACCCGCCATGGCTCGAGAGCAGCACGCCCGCCAGCAGCGGCGTCGCGATGATGCCGAGCAGATTGGAGGCAGTCGCCGAGCACAGTGCCGCCGACACGTTGCCATGCGCGATCGAGGTGAAGGCGACCGAGGACTGCACCGTCGACGGCAGGATGCAGATCAGGATCACGCCCGCCCATAGCGCCGGCGTCAGCAGATGCGGCGCCAGCGCATGGGCCGCGAGCCCGAGCAGCGGGAACAGGCCGAAGGTCGAGAGAAAGATCACCAGATGCAGCTTCCAGTGCCGGGCGCCGACCAGTGCCTCCGTGGTCGACAGCCGGGCGCCGTGGAGGAAGAACAGCAGCGCGATCGCAGCATCGGTGGCATAGCCGCCGATCACGGTGCCCTGCCCGTGCAGCGGCAGCAGCGTGGCAAGGCCGACCATGCCGACGATGGCGGCGATATAGGTGTCGACGGGCACGAATGAGCGCAGGCGGCTGATGATCATGGCAGGTTCCTTTCCTTGGTCGGAAGGTGGCTCCTCTCCTGCAAATTGTGAACCGCGCTTACCGCTGTTATTGTCATTACATTACGTAATGACGGACGCTGCCATGCTCGACCCGGCCCAGTTAGAGACCTTCCTCGCCGTGGTGCAGACCCAGAACTTCACCGAGGCCGGCCGCCGCCTCGGCCTGAAGCAGTCGACGGTCAGCCAGCACATCCGCAAGCTGGAGGCTGCCGCCGGCCGCCGGCTGTTCGTGCGCGACACCCATTCGGTGGTGCTCACCGCCGACGGCGAGGCGATGACGGGTTTTGCGCGCCCGATCCTCGAGGCCAACGCGCGCGCCCGCGATTACTTCGCGGGCTCACAGGTGCGCGGAAAGGTCCGGTTCGGCGCCGCCGAGGATTTTGCGAGCTCCCGCCTGCCCGATCTGCTGCGCGACTTCGTCCGCCGCCACCCGCAGGTCGATCTCGAGCTGACGATCGGCCTCAGCGCCGTGCTGTACCAGCAGCTCGATGCCGGCGAGCTCGACCTCGTGCTTGGCAAGCGGCGGCCCGGCGACGCACCGGGACAGCTGGTGTGGCAGGACCGACTGGTGTGGACCGGCGCACCGGGCATGCGGCTCGATCCCGAGCAGCCATTACCCCTCATCCTCTACGCGCCGCCGAGCGTCAGCCGCAGCGTCGTGCTGGAGGCGATGGAGCGGTTCGGACGACCCTGGCGCATCGTCTGCTCCAGCGGCAGCCTCAGCGGCCTTCGCGCGGCGGCACTGGCCGGTCTCGGCATCACGCCGCAGGCACAGGGCCTGATCCCGGATGGACTTGAAGCGATGCCGCCGTCAGGCCTGCCGCCGCTCGGCAGCGTCGAATTCGTGGTCCGCACCGCACGGCGGACCAAGCGCGGCCCGGCCGTGGAGCTGGCGCAAGCCATCACGACCCATGCCGGCCGGTTGCGCCCTTAGGCACGCCAGTGTGGATCCAGTCCTGCAGCAGACTCGCTGCACCTCTCCCGCTTGCGGGGGAGGGAATGCACTTCCGACGCGGCGACCGCTTAAATGATCCCAGTAAGTCGAACGTCAAGCGGACTGCGCCGCCGCCAGCTGCACCGCGTTCAGCATGCCGGTCCGTTCGTGGCAGCCGAGATATTCGAAGAACTGTTCGTCGGCGGCCGCCACCGTGACCTCGTGATACAGCCTGAGCTTGGCTGACGGCCCCAAGGTCGACAGATACTTCATCGCCGCACCGAAGATCCTGACATGGGTCGGATGCGATTCCGCCCAGCGCTCCAGCGCCGCGAGGCTCTTCCACCAGCTCTGGGCGTAGGATTTTTCCGTTAGCCTTCCGTCAGCGTCGACCACGCGCATGTAGCGGTTGGCGTAGCAGCCGATCGGCACGCCGTCGTCGCGCAGGAAATCCATGCCCTCGCGCAGCACCGGCTCGACATCGTCGAGATACATCTTGCGCTCCGACGCCTCGGTGTCGCTCCAGTCCTGGCCGGAGCGGATCAGGCAGAGATTGTCATGCGCGACCACACGGATGCGTGCGCCGTCGCGGATCACGCGCGGCTCCCCGCCCGGCGTCATCGCGTCGGTCTGCGATAGCGGGATGCGGTCGCGCATGCCGCCCCAATAAGCGTGCTCTTGCACCTCGCCGCTCATGCCGTCGGCAAGCACCGCGACGCCCTCCGGGCGTCCGAGCGAGGAGAACAGCGTCTCGTAGCGCACAACATGCGGCCGCAGCACCTCGATGAAACGGCCGACGCCGTCGCTGGCGCCACCGCCGGTCCAGGCTTCGCGCGCCTCGGCGAACCAGGCGTCGAAACGCCCGGCATCGTCCCAATAGGCGACCGAGACGACATTGCTGAAGCCGGCCTGGTCGACATATTGCGCGCGGTCCCAATGGGTCGGACCGTTCTCGCCGGCAAAGCGCTTTGCGATCTGCGCCAGCGCCCCGGTCGCGGCGGCAGTCGGCTCGCCGCGAAACTGCACGCCGAAATAGGCCATGATCACGCACGCGACCGCGGGCCTGTGGCGCGCGACGAAGGATGGATAAGGCGGCGCATAGTCGTCAGGCACGCGGCGATGACGGGAGCGCGCGGTCTGCAAATGAGGGGGAATCGCGGATTCCATGGCAGTCGCCTCCGGTTGGCTATTGCTCGTTCAGCTCGCGGCCGCGTCGACCTCCTCGAAACTGTCGAGCGGCAGCGCGAAATGCTCGACGCGCTTCGAGGGCTTCTTGTTCAACAGCAGGCGCGTGACATCGGGCCGCGAATAGTGCCCGGCCGGATCGGCGGCGTTCTTGGCGATTCCGATCGCGCCGAGATCGATATCGGCGAGCAGCAGCCCCTCCTGATCGGGCGGCAGCTTCTCGGCGATCGAACTGCCGTCGGGCCCATAGATCGCGGCGTGTCCGCCGCCGACATGCAGCAGCGCGTGCTTGTCCTCGCGGTCGCACATCTCGTCGACCATGGCCTGCGAGACCGTCGCGCAAGGCGCCAGCACAAAGCACGAGCCTTCAACGGCGTAGACCCGCGAGGCCGCGTTGTTGACCTCCCAGCCGAGCGCCGGCGCGAACGGATCGTACAGCGAGAAGCTCGGCCAGGCCGCGACATGCACCTGCTCGTTCTGGGCATACATCGCGTATTTCGACAGCGGCTGCAGATGCTCCCAGCAGCACAGCGCGCCGAGACGGCCGATGCCGGGGCGGTCATGCACCGCAAGGTCGCTGCCGTCGCCCTCGCCATAGACGGTGCGCTCGGCGTGGGTCGGCCGCAACTTGCGCCGCTTGGCGATGGTCTCGCCGTCGGGTCCGATCAGCCATTGCGCGAGATAGAGGCTGCCGCCATCGCGCTCGGACAGGCCGAGCACCGCGGTCATGCCGGCCTTCTTCACCGCGAGCCGCAACTGCTCGGCCTGCGGACTGTCATAGCTCAGCGAGTTGTCGAAATAGCGCTGCACGAAGCCGCGCCCGATCGCCCAGGCCGGCGAGTCCAGCCAGATGTACCAGGGATAGCCGGGGATGAATGCCTCGGGGAACGCGATCAGCTTTGCCCCCTTGGCGGCGGCCTCCTCGATCAGCGCGATGGACTTGGCGATAGACGCGTCGAGATCGAGCCAGGCTGGCGCCGCCTGCACCACCGCAACGCGATATTTCGGATGTTCGATGCCCATAATGTCCTCCTCGCAGCCGGCCGCTCCGGCCGGTTCGGTCTTGATCGGGCCTAGCGGCCTCTGACATCATGCTGCCCCGGGACCGGGACCGCCGTTCGACCAGGACGGAAGGAAAATTCGACTGCGGAGGAGATTCCCCCAGCCGCCCCCGGTACGAAGCTTGCTTGTTTGCGTGGCCAGCGTTTGCACTCGTGAAGGGAGGAAATCATGCCGGCCCTGTTCACCACGGACAACGCGCCCACGCATCGGCGCCTGGCACTCTGGCAGGACATCGTCTGCGACGTGTTCGTGCAGCTGGATTGCAAATCCGACCTCGGCACCGCCTTCCGCGGCGCCATCACCAGCACGCAGCTGGGTCCGGCGAAGTGCTCGGTCGTGTCGTCGAGCCGGCAGCGCGTGCTGCGCACACCGTCGCGGATCGCGCGCGCCAGCGAGGACTTCGTTCTGTTCGCGCTCGGCCGCAGCGGCTCGGGCGGCGTGGTGCAGGACGGCCGCGAGACCGTGATCCAGCCCGGCGAGTTCGCATTCTACGACACCACGCGGCCCTATGAGCTGCGCTTCAACGACGACTTCACGCAGACCATCTTCCAGGTGCCGCGCGCAATGCTGCACCGGCGCTTTGCCGGCACCCACGGTCTGACGGCGACGACGTTCACGTCCGATCGCCCGGTGCAGCGGCTTGCCTGGCAGTTCATCTCGGGACTCGCTGACATCGCCGACAGGCTCGATCCGGACAACGCGATCCGCCTCGCCGATCAGGCCGCGGACCTGCTCGCGATGGCGATCAGCGAGCGCAGCGGCGGCGCCGCGCTGCCGGCTTCGACCCACCGCTCCGCCCTGCTCTACCGGCTGAAAGCGCACATCCTCGCACATTTGCCGAACCCTGAGCTTGGCCTCACCGAAACCGCAGCAGCGCTCGGCATCTCGCCGCGCTATGTCAACAGCCTGCTCGCCGACGAGGACACCTCATTCCAGCGCTTCGTGCTGGCAGAGCGGCTGGAGCGCTGCAGGCGCGACCTCGCCTCGCCGGCGCACACGCATCGCCACATCAGCGAGGTCGCGTTCGCCTGGGGCTTTAACGATCTCTCGCATTTCGGTCGCGTGTTCCGCGAGCACTACGGCCTGTCGCCGCGCGAGTGGCGGCACAGCCGGCTGCCGAACTAGAGCGTTTTCGAGCGAAGCGGGTAACGGTTCGCGTTAAGAAAGCCCGTCAAAACACGGCTCCGGAGGCGCTTTGCGGCGCAAAATAGCCGGGAATCCGGGCCTTCACAGGTGCAAACAATTTACACTAACTGCAACGGGTTCCGCTCGTACCCTTCATTTCGCAGGTCCTGACCGGTACAGTTGTGCCGTTCATTTGAGGAGGATTTCCCGTGCAGGACCGGCGCCAGAGCCCACGCGACAAAGTGTTTTACGGTGCGGTTGCGGAGATCAATGAACACGGCTCGACGATGGATTGCGTCGTCCGCAACATCAGCGAAGGTGGTGCCTGTGTCGAATTTGGCGATACCGCACAGCTGCCCGAAGAGATGAATCTCAGCGTTGCGCGCAAAGGCCGCTCGTTCCTGGCGCGCCTGATCTGGCGCCAGGCCAACAAGGTCGGCCTCGCCTTCCGGATCATGACCTCGGATACGCCAGTGAGCGACCTCGACGAGCGGGTCCGCCGCAGCGAGATCAAGAAGCGGCAGCTGCAGCGGCGCATCAAGGAACTGCTCGGCCAAGGCTAGCGATCAAGGCTAACGATCGAGGCTAACAATCGAGGTTGAGCCCTTTTTGGCCTCCTCCGGCCTCGTTTCGGTGCACCCGGGGCCGACATTTCGGGGGTTGCAAAGGCGGGGTTAATCCAGCATCCGGTAAGCCCGCCAAGCTGGAACCGAGAGCAACCTCACGACATGTCGTCCGCGATTATTGAGCATCCCGACGGGCTGCCGCAGCCGCAGCGCAATTGGGCCATTCTCACGATCGCGCTCGGCCTCGTGATGGCCGTCGTCGACGGCTCGATCGCCAATGTCGCGCTGCCGACCATCGCCCGGGATCTCAACGCCAGCCCCGCATTCTCGATCTGGATCGTCAACGGCTATCAGCTGGCGATCACGATCTCGCTGCTGCCGCTGGCCTCGCTCGGCGAGATCATCGGCTATCGTCGCGTCTATCTGGCGGGGCTGCTGCTGTTCACGCTGGCATCGCTGTTCTGCGCGCTGTCGCACACGCTGCCGCTGCTGACGATCGCCCGCATCCTGCAGGGCTTCGGCGCCGCCGGCATCCTCAGCGTCAACACCGCGCTGGTCCGCTTCATCTATCCGCATTCGCAGCTCGGCCGCGGCATCGGCGTCAACGCGCTGGTGGTCGCGATCTCGGCCGCGGTCGGCCCGACCATTGCCTCGTTCATCCTGGCGGTCGGAACCTGGCCCTATCTGTTCGCCATCAACGTCCCGCTCGGCATCGTCACGCTGGCGCTGGGCTGGCGGTTCCTGCCGCACACCAGGCCCGCGGTTCACGCCTTCGACTGGCAGAGCGCTGCGATGAGCGCCATCGCATTCGGGTTCGGCATCAGCGCAATCGACAGTGCAGGCCACGGCGAGGCGCTGTATGTCTGCGCATTGGAGTTCGCGGTCGCCGCGGTCGCCTCGCATTTGCTGTACCGGCGCCAGCAGCATCTGCCCTCGCCGCTGCTGCCGGTCGACCTGTTGCGGATTCCGATCTTCGCGCTGTCGATCGGAACCTCGATCGCCTCGTTCTGCGGCCAGATGCTGGCCTTCGTCGCGATGCCGTTCTATCTGGAAAACCATTTCGGATATTCGGCGGTGCAGATCGGCCTCCTGATCACGCCGTGGCCGATCGCGGTCGCATTCGCAGCGCCGCTCGCGGGGTGGCTGGTCGAGCGCTACCCGGCTGGCCTGCTCGGCGGCATCGGCCTGCTGATCTTCGCGACCGGACTGGGCTCGCTGGCGCTGATGCCGGCCAATGCGGCGCCGATCGACGTGATCTGGCGCATGGCGCTCGCCGGCGCCGGCTTCGGCCTGTTCCAGACCCCGAACAACCGCACCATGATCGCCGCCGCCCCGCGCGAGCGCTCCGGCGGCGCCAGCGGCATGCTGGGCACCGCGCGCCTGCTCGGACAGACCATCGGCGCCGCTTTGGTGGCGATGCTGCTGGCGCGCTATCCTGCCGACGGCACCAGGATCTCGCTGATGGTCGGCGTCGGCTTTGCCGTCGTGGGCGCCGTGCTCAGCACGCTGCGGCTGTCCTCCGCCGGCAGCCGCGGCGCCGAGCGGGTGCGGATTCAAGAGGGGCAGCGTTTGAAGGGCGAGTGAGGCGCGATCCGTCGGGCAACAATCCGTAATACGATGGGGCGCGACGGTCCCCGGAACAGCCCCTTCCCCGCTGGTTCGAGCTTGGTAGCGAGCCGCAGGTACGCAGCGATGCAGAACTTCAATCGAAGCGAGTATGCGCAGCTCAAGAATTTCTTTTCGTTCTATGTTGAACGATACATGCTCGCGGAATCTTTGCCGCCGGAGAAGCAGCCTCTGGCTTTCTTGGAGGCCATGGAAAAGAGAAGCCCTCGAATGGCTTTCCAGGGGCTGCGTCAAGCGATCAATGACTGCGTGGAACGTTCGTCGTCTTTTGATCCAGCTGAAGTTGCGAATTTGGATGCCGAGCTGATCAGCCGCGGGATCGTCACGCTCTCCGAATTGCGCAAACGATACTCGCGAGCTACGCCAATATCCTCAAGCAAGGGCGGATCAAGAACGATACCGAGTTCTATTTGCTTCAGAACGTCATCAATGATCCGACCGAAAAATCCCCTGACGAACTTCAACTGCTTGCAAAGTTGCTGTCCGACTATGAGGGAGCTTAAGCCCCGGCTCAGCTAAAGCCTGATGAGATTAGGTTGAGCTGGAACGGCGTCGGAAGTTCACCTCTCCCTTGGGAGAGGTCATTTGCGCAGCAAATCGGGTGAGGGGTTGCGGTCCATCGAGAGAGCAAAAGCCCTCACCCGGATTGCACTGGACGATGCTTCGCATCGCCAGGCGCAATCCGACCTCTCCCCGGCGGG
>NZ_LFLZ01000081.1 GCF_001189845.1 Bradyrhizobium tropiciagri | reverse complement strand
TCTCCGCGAGCGCAGCTGTCACCGTCTATGCGGAGGCGGCCCCTCACCCCAACCCTCTCCCCGTAAGAACGGGGAGAGGGAGCCCAGCGGCTATCGCATCGCGTTCATTGTCAGCAGCTCGTAGGTCGCCGCGGTCTCGCCGGTCCCGGTCGTGATCTCGACGTCCCAGCGCACCTCGCCATATTGCTTGTTGCGTGGCGTCTTCTCCTTCGCGGTCAACCGCACCTGGATCTGTTCGCCCGGCTGGACCGGCTTCACGAAGCGCAGCGAGTCGAGGCCGTAGTTCGCCAGCACCGGACCATAGTCGGGATCGACGAACAGGCCGGCCGCGAACGACAGCAGCAAATAGCCATGCGCGACGCGGCCCGGGAAGAACGGGTGCCCCTTGGTCGCTTCCTCATCCATGTGGGCATAGAAGGTGTCGCCGGTGAAATGTGCGAAGTGCTCGATGTCGTCGAGGGTTATCTGCCGCGCTTTCGAGACCAGCGTGCGGCCGATCTCGAGATCATCGTAGTGATAGCGGAACGGGTGCAGGTCACCCTCGAGCACCGGGCTGCCCTTGAACCAGCGGCCGGTGACACCGCTCAGCATGCGAGGAGAGCCCTGCAGCGCGGTGCGCTGCATGTAGTGCTGCAGGCTGCGGACGCCGCCCAGCTCCTCGCCGCCGCCGGCGCGGCCCGGGCGCCGTGAACCATCTGCGGCATCGGCGAGCCGTGTCCGGTGTGCTCGGTCGCGCAGTCGCGGTCGATGATCGCGACACGGCCATGGAAGCTGCCGATGCCGAAGGTGAGTTCGGTCGCCGTCGGGATATCGTGGGTGTAGACCGATGCGACGAGGCTGCCGCCCCCGCGATTGGTCAGTGCGATGGCCTGGTCCAGATCGTCATAGCCCATCACGGTACAGACCGGTCCGAACGCTTCGATCTCGTGGACCGCGGTTGCGGCGAGCGGCTTCGCGCAATGCAGCAACAGCGGCGGAACGAAAGCGCCGCGCTTGGCGTCGGCGTCGACCAGCGGGAAGTTGCCGGGATCGCCGGCCACCAGCTCAGCCTCGGTGCGGAGCTTCGCGACGTGGGCAAGCACATCGCTGCGCTGGGCGAGGCCGACCAGCGGTCCCATCCTGACCTTGTCGCTTTCGGGATTGCCGATCACGACCTTTGCCAGGCGCTCGCGCAAGGCGGTGATCACGGCATCGAGCTGTGTTGACGGCGCCAGTGCGCGGCGGATCGCGGTGCATTTCTGCCCCGCCTTGACCGTCATCTCCTTTGCCACTTCCTTGAGGAAGAGATCGAACTCCGGGCTTCCCGGCACGGCGTCCGGAGCGAGGATCGCTGCATTCAGTGAGTCGCGCTCGGCGATGAATCTGACAGCCTCGCGCGCAACGACCGGATGCCGTTGCAGCTTCTGCGAAGTATCAGCCGAGCCCGTGAACGACACCACGTCCTGGCAGGTGAGGTGGTCGAACAGATCGCCGGTCGATCCGACGATGAACTGGAGCGCGCCTTCCGGCAGCACGCCGGACTCGGTGATCATCCGGGCCAATTCGTAGGCGACATAGGAGGTGACCGTCGCGGGCTTGGTGACGACGGGAACGCCGGCGAGCAGTGCGGGCGCCAGCTTCTCCAGCATGCCCCAGCACGGAAAGTTGAATGCGTTGATGTGCACGGCGACGCCGTGCAACGGCGTGACGATGTGCTGGCCGGCGAACGCGCCACCTTTGGAGAGCCCTTCGACATTGCCGTCGAGCAGGTACCTGGTGTTCGGAAGCTCGCGGCGACCCTTGCTGGCATAGGCGAACAGCGTGCCGATGCCGCCATCGACGTCGATCATGGCGTCGGTGCGGGTCGCGCCCGCATGAAGCGATAATTTGAAGAGCCGGTCCTTATGCTGGCTCAGATAGTCCGCTAGCGCCTTCAGCAGGCCCGCACGCTGGTGGAACGACAGCTTGCGGAGATTATTGCCGCCGACCGCGCGGCCATAGGCGAGGATCTCGCGCATGTCGAGATCGCTCCTGGTCGCGAGCGCCACCACGTCGCCGGTGACGGCGCTGTGGATCTCGGCAGCCGGTTCGCCCGCGCCGGACCACTTGCCGCGCACGAAGCAGTCGAGCTTCATGATGTTGTCGGACGTCCGGGTGCCGCTGGATTGAGGCTGTGTCATCGAAGTCGAATCCTCTGACTTGTGATCAATGATGCGTCCCGCCTTGCGGCGGAACGTTCAATCGGTGTTAAGCTCTTCCGGTGAAGCGCGGCGCGCGCTTGTCGAGGAAGGCAGTGACGCCTTCGGCGTAGTCCGCCGATCGGCCGGCGCGGCCCTGCAGGTCGCGCTCGAGATCGAGTTGCGCATCGAGTGTGTTGGTCTCGGAGGCATCGAGCACCTGCTTGATCAACGCAAGGCCGTCGGTCGGCTGCGTCGCGAGCGAGGCGGCGAGGGCGTGCGCCTCCGTCATCAGCTCGGGATCCTCGGCCACCTTCCAGATCATGCCCCATGCCTCCGCCCGTTCCGCCGAGATCGGCTCGGCCAGCAGGGCCAGCGCACGCGCTCGCGCGCCGCCGACCAGCCGCGGCAAGAACCAGGTGCCGCCGGAATCCGGGACGAGGCCAAGCTTCGCGAAGGCCTGAATGAACTTGGCCGACCGTGCGGCGATCACGATATCGCAGGCAAGCGCCACGTTCGCGCCGGCCCCTGCGGCGACGCCGTTGACGGCGCACACGACCGGCATCGGAATGCTGCGCAGCTTGCGCACCAGCGGGTTGTAGAACTTCTCGATTGGCGCTGCGAGATCGGGCGTCTCGCCCGGCGTGAAGACGCCGTGCGAGAGATCCTGCCCGGCGCAGAACCCGCGTCCCGCTCCGGTCAGGATCAGCGCGCGGCAGGACTTGTCCTGTTCTGCCGCGACCAGCGCGGCCATCAATGCGGCGTGCAGATCGGCGCTGAACGAATTCAGGCGGTCGGGTCTGTTGAGTGTCAGGACGCGATATCCGGCGCGGATATCGGTCAACACCAGATCGCTGACCATGATTATCTCCCGTTCTCTGGCTTCTGACGACCGAGGTCGTTTGACCTGCGACCGGATTACTATTGACCGTCCGGTCAGTCAATTATAAATTATGCGTGCTCCAATGCGGACGGCCGTCTTCGAGCCTATCGGAGCGAGGACGATCTTAGTCCCGGCCGCGAGTTCGGGCGCGACAATCCCATCGAGATCGGAGCAATTTCGCGCGCCGCGCCGGACCTCGTATTTGCGATGCTTATGCGCGGACGCTTGACACTTGTCAGATCGAGGCATCGGCGGAACCCGCGAAAGGTTCACGTTCACAGCCGCGCTGCATGGCCCCCATGCCGCGGTATCCGGCGCCACAAATCAGCCGCATATCAACGGCGACCTCCGCCGCCATGAGGGCGAGCCTATGACAATGCAGTCGGGCGATTTCACAGGGTTTCGATTCTCGACTGCGCATTTCGGCGAGCGAGAGCGCTTGCCGATCTTTCGCGAGCAGATCGGGCGGATGATCGTCAAGCTCGATCCGGAGCCGCTCGACGACGGCGCGTTTCATGCGGAAGCGAATGTGCGCGAATTGTCCGGGCTCGGCATCGGATCCTGGGCGTGCAGCAATCTCAGGATCGCAAGACCGCGCGAACTGCTCGACGGCACCGACGATCTGGTGCTGACGATCATCACGAGCGGTAACGTTCGCGCGTCGCAGCGCGGCCGCGACATCGAACTCAGCCCGGGGCAGGCCGTGCTGCAGTCGAGCGCGGAGGCCGGCAACATGGTTGTCCCGGTGTCGCCGAGCCGCTTCGTCGGCCTCAGGCTGCCGCGCAAGGCGCTTGCATCGCTGGTTCGCGATCCCGAAGACATGTTGATCTGTCCGTTGCCGGCGAACACCGAAGCCATGCGCCTGCTCGCGCTCTATATCAGGGAGCTCGACGACAGCTACCAGCTCGCGACCCCCGAGCTGCGCAGCGCCGTCGTCAAGCATCTGGTCGATCTCGGTGCGCTGATCATCGGCGCGAACCGGGATGCAGCGGTTGCCGCCGAAGACGGCGGGCTGGCCGCCGCGCGGCTTGCCGCGGTCAAGGCCGACATCAATGACAATCTCAGCTACGGCGACCTCACTCTGCCCGCGGTGGCTGCCCGGATGAAACTCACGCCGCGCCATATCCAGAGGCTGTTCGAAAGCGCGGGTTCGACCTTCTCGGAGTTCGTGCTCGGCCAGCGCCTGGCGCGCGCGCATCATCTGCTGACCGATCCACGCCACAGCGGCAGCACCATCGGCACGATAGCCTTCGAGGTCGGGTTCGGCGATCTCTCTTACTTCAACCGCACCTTCCGTCGGCATTACGGCGCAACGCCGTCGGATATTCGCGCAATGCCGCGAATGCGCTAGCCGACATCGATCTTCGATTCCAACTCATCGCGGCGTGCTCCGCCGCGGAAAACGATCAAGGCAAACAGGGCAGCTCCCACGAACACAATGAGCGAACCGACGACGACGACGGGCTCGTAAGCCGGGCCGCCGATCCGGATGGCCGCAATTCCGATCGGAAAGATGACGGCGCCGATCGCGGAGAGCCAGGCCTGTGTCCTGGCGAGTGGACCGGTGGCCGCGGCAGGAAACGCATGGTAGTAGAGCCCGGCAAGGAACAATGCGACGAATCCGAGCAGATTGAGATGCGCGTGGGCGGGCGCCAGCGTGAAATCCTGGGCCACACCCATGCCGATGCCGAGACCAAGCCCGACGAGAAAGAGGACGACGCTGACACGCAAGAGGTTCGATGCGAGCATTGCGCCTCCAATTGGTGAACTCGATGCCATCCCTTGTCCCATGCCCGAAAATCCCTAAGCCGCGTGTCCTTGGCAATTTGCCGGCCGACCCTTAGGCGTCTCGGAAACGCGACGCATGGACTGATGCGACATGCATTTGGACGGAGACGACATCGTGGACAATCGAGCCGGACGTTGCGGAGCCGCCACAAATCAGCCGCAGATCGCGAGCGCCGTGCCGCAGCACCAAGAGAGGCGATGATGCCAAACGCGCCGGATGTCTCGGATTTTCGCTACTCGACCGCGGATTGGGCGGAGCGCGAGCGATTGACAATTTTTCGGGAACGGATCGGGCGCATGATGGTGAAGCTCGATCCGGCGCCACTGATCAACGGCGCGTACTATAGCGATGCCAGAGTGCTTGCGCTGCACGGGCTCGGGATCGGATTCTGGACGTTCGCCAACCTGCGGGTCGAGCGCACGCGCGAACTGCTCGATGGCTGTGACGATCTGTTGCTGGTGATTGGCGCCAGCGGCAGTCGGCTGGTGTCGCACCGCGGTCGGGAGCGGACAATCGGCGCCGGTGAGGCAATTCTGATGGCGACCGCAGAGACGGCCACGATGACCTACCCTTCGCCGTCACGCCTCATCAGTCTGCGATTGCCGCGAAAGGCGTTGATGCCACTGGTGCCGAATCCCGAGGACGCGCTGATGCGTCCGCTGCCGCCCTCAAGCGACGCGCTGCGATTGCTGACCCACTATGTCCGGGATATCGACGATCTTTATCGGTCGGCGAGCGCGGAGCTGCAACATCTCGTCGTCAGCCATGTGATCGACCTTGCGGCGCTGGTGATCGGCGCGTCCAGGGACGGGGAGGTGTTTGCGGAAGGGCGCGGCCTTGCTGCCGCGCGGCTGGCCGCGGTCAAAGCTGACGTCGGCGAGAGGATAGGAGAATACAGCCTCAGCCTGGCTGCTGTGGCGAGGCGCCAGAAGATCGCGCCACGCCAAATTCAGCGGCTGTTTGCCGGCGAAGGGACGACATTTTCGGATTTTGTGCTCGACCGGCGGCTGGTGCGCGCGCACAGCTTGCTGAGCGATCCGCGCAGCAGTGGCCGCAGCATCAGCACCATTGCGTTTGAGGCAGGGTTCGGCGACTTGTCCTACTTTAACCGCACGTTTCGCCAGCGCTACGGTGCAACGCCGTCGGACATTCGCACCGCGCCGCGCCGCTCCTGACGGAACGCATGCCGCGGGGCTGCGGCCGCAGTCTATGGCTCGCCGCAGCCCGGCACCCGCCGGATCTGTTCGATCAATCGCTGATTGCGCTCCGCGGACAGCGCGCTCTCATTCGCGCACATCAGCATGGCGACGCATGCCGCCTTTGGTTCGGAGGGCCAGGCGATGGTGCCGTCAATCGCGCCGTCGCATTTGCGGTAGGCGTTCTTCGCATCCCAACGGATCGCGACTTCGGATGCGGAAGTCGAAGCGGCCATCACGATCAGTGCTGCTCCGATCAACAGGAGCGATCGGGATATCCGCCGATATGATCCGCGCATGCCGTTTGTCCATCCTTATGAAGGTCGTCGACGATACAGGAGCGTCCGAGGCGGGCGATCATTAACGGGCGGCGTGCCTGCATACAACGTCGCCGTTGGACGACCATGCGACAGACGGAGACAAATTCGATTCAAGTCGTGGACCGATGTCGCATATGTCCAAATCAGTGTCGCATCGGTCCGTGCCGCACATCCGCGAAGCACATAAAAGGTAGCTTCCGTCTGATCGCGACAGGAAGAGTACTTGCCATTCAATATCGTTTCGCAGCGACGGCGCGCGTGCGCGTGCATCGATATTGGATTCGGAGAAAGATCACGACGCAGCGAACCGGTTCGGCTTTGCGCGCACTCATTCAGGAAGGATTGCGCTCATGTCGGTTTCGTTCATTCGATCAGCATCAGTGATGTTCTGCCTTCTGGCGGGAATAGCGCCGATCGCCACCGAGGCCGCGGGTACGAAACCTGTGCTCAGGATCGAAAATGGGTTCCAACAGACCGTCGCGGTCTCAGCCGGGAGCGAACTCTCGTTTGGACCACAGCGGCAATCGCCGATCCGGCCCAGTGGCACCAGCGCCGGAGAAATCACGATCTCGCTTGCGGCCGGCGCTACCGCCGGTATTGCCAAGCTGCATGTTTTCGAGCGCAGTGCTGTCCCGATCGGATTCATGGTGACGGCCTGGCAGGGCTGGAAATCGATCGCTGTCGTAAAGCTTTGCGGTCATCTCGAGACGGACAGTTGGGTCGTGCTGCCGATCGAGACGACGCACGTCGACGTCTCCGATTTCTTCCCGGTCAAGGACGGATGCGACTGACTGCCGCGAGTTTGCTCCCCCAATCAGGAGAGAAGGAATGGCCATGCCTCCGATAGCCAAAGGGGCTTTTCTAGTCCTGCTTGCCGGGCTGATGCCCTGGTGCGCGCAGGCCAATGACACGTCCGCCGCGCTCGAAACCGGGGGGCTTCGTTTCAAGCAGGACCACGACATCGTGATGCGCTCCGAGGACCTGTTCATCTCCGAGAAGCAGATCCGGATCGTCTACCGGTTCGTCAACACCTCGGCGGCCGACAAGACGATCATGATCGCGTTCCCGATGCCCGATATCGCCGGCAAGGAGAGCGACGAGAATATCGGCCTTCCGACCGACGATCCCGAAAACATCTTCGATTTCCACGTCAGGGTCGACGGCAAGGCGGCCTCGCCGCATCTCGAACAGACGGCGCTGGCGAACGATGTGGATCAGACGGCGCTGTTGCGGAAGCTCGGAATCCCGCTGATGCCGATCAGGGGACCCGCGGGCGAGCTGCTCGACAAGCTGCCGAAATCGAACTGGCCGGAGCTCGTCAAGCTGGGTATCGGCACCATCGAGACCTATGGCTCGGGTGGGCCGATGCAGGATCACCTAATACCGACCTGGACGTTGCGCTCGGCCTATACCTGGACGCAGACCTTCCCGGCCGGCCGGGAGATCACCTTCGAGCAGACCTATCGTCCGAGCGTCGGCGGCTCCGTGCAGACCATCATCGGCGCCGATAACTGGCGCAGTAATCCCGAAGCGCCCGCGTTTCTCGCGTCATACTGCATCGACGACGACCTGATCCGCAGCCTTGAGCGGGCGCGGGCGACGAGGCGCGCCCCCTATCCCCCGTTCAGTGAACGGTCGATTGCCTATGTGCTCTCGACCGGTGCCAACTGGGCGGCGCCGATCGGCGACTTTCACCTTACCGTCGACAAGGGCGAGCCGAATAATTTCGTCAGCTTCTGCGCCGAAGGCGTCAAGAAGACCGGACCGACCCGCTTCGAAGTCCGGCACGCCAACTTCACGCCGTCGCGAGATCTGAAGATTGTCATCTTTGTTCCGAATCCGAATTAAGGCAGGCAAGGTGCGTGCAATGAGGGCGAACATTGTTGTGTGATGTCGCATGCGTCCCAGTCAGCGTCGCATCTGTCCGAGCCTCGCATCGCCGCGGCGATTAAAAGGCGGCCCCCGCCGGTTACCTTACGCCGGCGATTCATCGACAGCGAGGCAGCCATGACTGAAACCATCCGATCATCCTTCGTCGATGCTGCCGCGGCGCTTGCGCCACTGGTTCAGGCATCCGCACAGGAGAGCGAGCGATCGCGGCGGCTAGCTGTCCCGCTGGTCGAGGCGATGGCGCAGGCAGGCCTCTTCCGGCTCTGGATTCCGCGCGCCATCGGCGGCGAGGAGGTCGACCCGATGACCCTCGTTCGGGTGGTCGAGGAGATCTCGCGTGCCGATGGTGCCGCAGGCTGGTGCATGGCCATCGGCGGCATCTATGGCGTGTTTGGCGGCTATCTTGGCAAGGATGCCGCGCGCGAGATCTACGGCAGCGACCCGCTGGTTCGAACCGCGGGAGCCTTGCGGCCGTTCGGCACAGCTGCGGTCGTCGACGGCGGTTATCGCGTCACGGGCCGCTGGCCGCTCGGAAGCGGCTGCCAGCACTCCGGCTGGATGATCGGCAATTGCCGGATCTTCGACGGCGATCAGCCGCGCTTGCACCCTGATGGCACTCCGGTGATGCGCTTCATGTTGTTCCCGACCGCGCAATGCGAGATCTTCGATACCTGGCACAGCATCGGGCTGCGCGGCACCGGCAGCCATGACTATGCGATCGCGGATGCCTTCGTGCCGTCAGCGCGGTCGCTCTCGTTTCGCGAGCCGCCGGTGGAGCAGGGGCCGCTCTATGCGTTTCCGACCATCGCGCTGTTCGGGGCGGCGCTCGCGGCCGTGCCGCTCGGCATCGCTCGCCACGCCATCGACATCCTGGTCGGGCTCGTCGGACGCAAGATCGCGTCGCGCTCGCGCAAGCTGCTCCGCGAGGATTCGCTGGTGCAGGCTGATCTCGGACGCGCCGAGGCCTTGCTGGGCTCGGGACGGGCTTTCCTCTACGAGACGCTGGGAGAGGCGTGGCAGGCGATCAGTGCCGGCAAGGCACTCAGCGTTGCCGAGCGCGCCAAGCTGTGGCTGGCATCGACTCACGCGGCGAACACGGCCAAGCAGGCGACCGAGCTGATGTTCGGTGCCGGCGGCTCGGCGTCCGTCGACGTGAGTCGCGGGCTCGAGCGTTGCGTGCGTGACGTCCATGCTGCGGTCCAGCACCTCGCTCTGGCGCCGGCCAACTATCAGATGGCAGGCGAGGCGTATCTCGGTGCGGACATGCGGTCGACGCCCCTGCTGATCTCGGATGACCGCGATGAAGCGCGTTCCCCGTCCCCCGTGCAGTGAACGGTCGATCGCCTGCGGGCTCGAGACGGTCGTGAAGCCGGCGCTCTGCCTGCTTCTCTGGGCTGGCGCGTTGATCGGCGCCGCATCGGCGCAGTCCACAGATCCGCATCGTCCGACGGCGCTCGGCCTGGGTGTCAATCGCGCCAACATCACCAATGATGTCCGGGGCCATTACTACACGTTCATGGCGGGTCCGGGCCACGTCGACGTCGAGCTCGCCTTCAAGGAAATGGGCGTGTTCGGCCGTCCGCTGCCGCAGCATCTCAACTTCGACTTCTGGAACGCGGACGGCGTTCGGCTGTCCCACATCGAATTGCTGTCACAGGGCACCATCGCCTGCCGGCACACCGATGCCGATCTGCCGGCGCGACAACGCATCAATTTGGCGGTGTCGACGCAATGGGGCGCGATCAAGATCGGCGGCTACTACGAGATCGAGTTGAAGGGCGCTGTCGAGCCTGCCGCACCGGTCGGGGCCGGCGTCAAGCCGGAAGAGTCCGAGCCGCTGGTGCGGCCGTGATGTGCCGTCACGCACACGAGATGGATGGCTTCTTGTGCGATTTGAGCACCAATGCACGGCAACGTGTTTCACATTGTTGCTCGTTGTCGCATATGTCCAATCCCCCGTCGCCCCAGTCCGAGCCTGCCGGCCATCGCGCGCATACAAGGCAGCCCCCGGTGACCGTCGCAGCCGGCGAGTTGAGTCGATTGCGATGCATTGAGGCGACTTGAGACCATCGAGGAGAATGTGATGAAGTTTGCACTTCGAGGATATTGTCTTGCGCTTGGCGCGAGCCTGGCCTTGTCCAGCGCTGCCATGGCGCAGGATATCAGTGTTGCCGTGGTTGGGCCGATGACCGGCTCGGAGGCGAGCTTCGGCCAGCAGTTCAAGAACGGCGCCGATCTCGCGATTGCCGATATCAACGCGGCCGGCGGCGTGCTCGGCAAGAAGCTGAAGCTGGAGGTCGGTGACGATGCCTGCGATCCGAAGCAGGCGGTGTCGGTTGCCGAGAAGATGGCGGGCGCGAGGATTCCGTTCGTCGTCGGGCACTTCTGCTCGTCGACCTCGATTCCCGCCTCTGACGCCTATGCCGAGGGCAATGTGCTGGAGATCACGCCGGGCTCGACCAACCCGCTGTTCACCGAACGCGGGTTGTGGAACACGTTCCGCGTCTGCGGCCGGGATGACCAGCAGGGCATGGTCGCGGCCGCCTATATCATCAAGAACTACAAGACCAAGAACGTCGCGATCATCCACGACAAGACGACCTACGGCAAAGGTCTTGCCGACGAGACCAAGAACGCCATCAACGCGGCGGGCGTGAAGGAAAAGCTCTATGAGGCCTACACCAAGGGCGACAAGGATTTTGCCGCGCTGGTGTCCCGCTTCAAGAAGGAATCGATCGATTTCGTCTATGTCGGCGGCTACTACGCCGAAGCCGCGTTGATCCTGCGTCAGATGCGCGAGCAGGGGGTCAATGCCGTGCTGATGGGCGGCGACGCGTTGGTCGACAAGCAGTTCGCCGCGATCGCGGGGCCGCTTGCCGAGGGCTCGCTGTTCACCTTCTCGCCGGATCCGCGCAAGAAGGTGACGGCGGCCGCGACCTTGAAGAAGTTCAAGGACAAGGGTATCGATCCGGACGGCTACACGCTCTACAGCTATGCCGCGTTCCAGATCTGGAGCCAGGCCGTCACCCGCGCCCAGACCACCGATGCCAAGAAGGTCGCGGCGGCCATCAAGGCCGGAAGCTGGGACACCGTGCTCGGCAACATCAGCTACACGCCGAAGGGCGACATCACCCTGATCGACTACGTCGTGTACCGGCGCGACAAGGACGGCAACTACGCCGAGCTGCCGGCCGCCGGTCAATGATCGCTGGCCGCGACATCGGCGCTCCTCCCTGATCGATGTCGCGGCTGTGCCGGCTCACAGCGCCAACGGACCAACCCTCTGCCAGCCCCGGAGGTTGTTGGCGCTGTGACGCCAGGCAGCAACGCTACCAACTGAATTATCCAACGACTGTCATCGCCGGACGTCGTTCGACGGCAACGGAAGAGAGCAACACGTGTCTGACATGAGTCTGGGCAATGGCGGCGGCCGTTCTGGCGAATGGCGTGCCGCGGGGCAGTCGCAAGAATCGGCGCAAGGATCGTCTCAAGGATCGTCGCAGGGACCATCGCATTCCTATCCGCTGCTGGTGCGCGATCACGGTCTCGGCACCGCGCTGAAGCTGCTGCTCGAGACCTTGCCTTATGCGCTGGCACGATGGGGCGTGCTGCTGGGCTTTGCCGCCGCGTGCGCGGTGTTTGCCTTTGTCGCCGTGGGCGGCGCGGTGTGGCTCGGCACCCATGTCGCCAGCGTGTTCGGCTATTGCTGGCTGCTCGGCACCCTGCTGCTCGGCGGATGGATCTGGGGTGCCATCCTGCGCTACACGTTGCACATGATTGCCTGCGGCCACGTCGCCGTGCTGACCGAACTGATCACGCATGGCCGCATCGGCAACGGCACCGAAGGGCAGTTTGCCTATGGCCGCCGGATCGTGATGGACCGGTTCGGCGAGGTCGCGGTCCTGTTCGGGCTCAATGGGCTGATCCGCGCCGTGCTGCGCGCGTTTCACAATGCGCTCGATACGCTCGGCGATTGGCTGCCCGTGCCCGGCATGAAGGCGATCGTCGGCCTGCTCAACACCATCCTGTCGGCCGCGACGCGCTATCTGGACAAGGTGGTGCTGTCCTACGATCTGGCGCGTGGCGGCGACGATCCCAGGCGCAACATCCAGGACGGGCTGGTCTATTATTGCCAGAACGCCAGGCCGATCCTGACCACGTCGGTCTGGATGGTCATCGTCGAACGGATCCTGAGCATCCTGCTTTGCCTGCTGCTGCTGGTTCCCGCCGGGCTGGTGACGGTCTGGTTGCCGGAGGCCGTCAGGGAGTATGGCGCCATCGTCACCGTGTTCATCGCCGCCCTGCTGGCCGTGACGGTGCGTGCCGCATTCATCCAGCCGCTGTTCCTGATCTGCATGATGATCCGCTTTCACGCCCTGATCGAGCACCAACCGATCAATTCGACCTGGGTCGCTATCTCGACGGCCTCTCCGACAAGTTCCGGCAGATCGGACGCTGAGACTGCGTTCGCGTGTCGTGCCGAGCAGCAAGCCTACCGGCCGATGCCTGGTGTTGATCGTAATTCGTAACGGAGATGTTCGGTGACCGATATCACGCTCGACAATCACGGCATCAGGCTTGCAGCATCCGTCCATGGCCCGCTGGACGGCGAACCGATCCTGTTCCTGCACGGCCTGTCGCTGAGCCGGGACACCTGGCAGGAAATCGCCGGCCGGCTGAAGGATCGATATCGGATCTGGACCCTGGATTTCCGCGGCCACGGGCACTCGGATCGTGCCCCGGACTATGATCTCGCCGCCTATGTTTCGGATGCAAAGACCGCGCTGGCCGCAATCGGGCGCCCGGCGGTGATTGTCGGCCATTCGCTCGGCGGCTGCGTTGCCGGCGTGCTGGCGCAGAGCGGTGATGCCAATGTGCGCGCCGCCTTCCTCGAGGATCCGCCGTGGTATCTGGGGCAACCGGGGGAGTGGGAGAAATCGGCCTTCCCAAAACTGTTTTCCATCGCCAGGGCGCGTCAGGCTGCGTGGCAGCAAACGCACGCGCCGCTCAGCGCGTATCTTGCTTTCGTTGCCGACACTCCGACGCCGATGGGCGGAATCGGACGCGATCATTACGGCCCACGTCATCTGCTCAGTCACGCCTCTGCGCTGCAGCGGCAGGACGGGCGGTGCTGGGCCGATGGAAACGTTGCGGGCGCCGTCCTGGCGGCGATCCCAACCGAGCGGGAATTCCTGTGTCCGGTCAGGATTGTCCAGGCCGATCCGGGATGTGGCGCGGCTTTTCTCAGGGATCACGAGGCGCGCCTCGCGTATGGCAATCCGCGTGCTGACATCGTTCGCTATGAGGGATGCGGCCATTCACCCCACCGCGCCATCGCGTTCGAGCAGCGCTTCGCGGCAGACCTGCAAGCCTTCCTGTCGGGCCTGCTGTCGCGGTGAGCGCGGGCGCGAGCCGGCACATCATATCCACGAACCGAAGACGGGGCCATCCATGCAAGAGACGTCCGGTTACGATCCGAACTACGTGATGGGGCGCTCGACCGCGGAGACCGACAGGCTCAAGCGCCAGTCGCAGCTCTACGATGCGTCGACATGGCAGCTTCTGAAGGAGGCCGGGCTCGCGCCGGGCATGAAGGTGCTCGACGTCGGAAGCGGCGCCGGCAACGTGTCCTTCATTGCCGCAAGCCTGGTCGGCGAGAGCGGGACGGTCGTCGGCGTCGACAGCAATCCCGCGATCGTCGACGAGGCTGCGGCCGCCGCGCGCTCGCTCGGTCTGCGGCAGGTGTCATTCCGGGTCGGCGACATCAACACGATCGAGCTGGACCGGGATTTCGATGCGGTCGTCGGCCGACTTGTGCTGATCTACGTGAAGGATCCTGCGGCGCTGGTTCGACAATTGCTCGCCCACCTCAAGCCTGGCGGCATCGTGGCGTTTCAGGATCTGGACTGGGGTGAGGGGCCGATCGCCAATCCGCCGTCGCCGCTGCTGTCGCAGGCGTGGGGCACTGTGAAGGAGATGTTCCATCGTGCCGGGCTGAACAACCGGATGGGACTATCGTTGCACGGCGCCTTCGTCGCGGCCGGGCTTCCGGCGCCGCGCATGAGCCTGTTTGCGCCGGTGGGAGGCGGCATGGATTTCGACGGTTACGACTACATGGCGAGCGGCCTGCGCAGCAACCAGCCGCATATTGTCAAGCGCGGCGTCGCTACCGAGGCGGAGCTGGCGCTGGATAGTTTTGCCGAGCGCCTGCGCACCGAGGTGGTCGGCATGCAGGGCGTCTTCGCGCTGCCGACCTTTGTCGGCGCCTGGTCGCGCAAGCCGGCGGGTTGATTGCCGCGGGCGCGGCCGTCACACATTCTGCGCAAAGCGCGTAGTGCCTGCGACCGGCGCGAGCCATGTGGCGGCGTGGTCGGTGTAGATTTCGATCTGCGGCCGAAGGCGTCCATGCTGTCGAGCGTGCCGGCCTTGACCACGACCTTGCCGGGCATCAGCGCGGTCTTGGCCAGGATCGGCGAGCCACAGCCGCCGCAGAAATGGCGTTCCACCGGGTGACCGCTGTCACCCCTGTCGATGAAGACCGCGGTCTTGCCGGATTGCTGATACTCGGCCTCGCGGACCACGACATTGAGCGAGAACAGGCTGCCGCTCAGCCGCCGGCAATGCGTGCAGTGACAGATTGCGATCCCGCGCGGTTCGGTCTTCAATTCGTAGCGCACCGCGCCGCACAGGCAGCCACCCTTTCGATCCGGCATGATGTTTCCTCCCAAAACTTCCTCAGGTGCCCATCACCGCGTCGACGAAGGTCGCAGCCGATCCCTTCAGCTGCTTGCGGCTGTAGCCGGCGCGCTCCATCACGGCGAGGCCGCGCGTGAAGGTCACGATGACCCGTGCCAGCCGATCGGCATCCGCCGCGCGCCGCCGGCCCGGAGCCGCGCTGAGCGTCCTGCCGATCAATTGCTCGAGCCGGCCCAGCACATCCCGTACGCGCTGACGCACCTCGGTGCTCGAGATGGCCGCATCAAGCGCGGTGCGCGTCGTCAGGCATCCGCGCGCCGGCGAGCCGTCGGTCATGTTGACGATGATCATGTCGAAGAAATTTCGCAAAGCGATCGTCGTGTCGGCGTGAGCCAGCGCATGACCGGCCGCTTCGAGGAATTGCCCGGCATATTGATCGAAGGCGCGCAGGAAGATCGCTTCCTTGTCGCCATAGGCGTTGTAAAGGCTGCCGCGCTGCACGCCGGTGGCGGCGGCAAGGTCCTGCATCGTCGCGTCGTGCAGGCCCTTGCGCCAGAACACGTCGAGCGCCGTCGCGATCACCTCGTCCTCGTCGAACTGACGTACACCCACCATCCGACTCGCTCCGCCTGAGTATCCTTGACATCATCGTCAAGATTGACAATCATGTCAAGAATGATGCCCCGGGAGATCAGCATGATTACCGCCGTCACGTCTTTCAAATTGCCCAAGCCGATCACGCGCGAGGAAGCGCGCGCCATCTTCCTCAGCACCGCGCCGATCTATCGCGGCGTACAGGGATTGTTTCGCAAGACCTATGTGCTGTCCGAAGACGGCATGATGGCTGGCGGCATCTATTTCTGGAACTCGCGGAGCGAGGCGGAAGCTTTGTACACCGATGCGTGGCGCGCCAGCGCCCGGGAAAAGTATGGCGCCGATCCGATGGTGACCTATTTCGAGAGTCCGGTGGTGGTCGACAACATCGCCGAGCAGATCAGCTCCGGCGACCACTAGGAAGGCGTCGTCGCGTCAAATGACAGCGGCGGAACTTTCGACCGTCGCCCGGCGGCGCATGTCCGCGTATGATGCGCGGCGCGCATCCGCTTGTGCTCGGTGTGTCTACAAGGCTACTCTCCCTGCAAGCAAGAAAACTGCAAGGGAGCCGTCACGGTGAACCAAACTCCATCCTCACATCCAGCGTTGTCCCGCCGCAGGCTCGGTCGTACCGGGCTCGATGTCTCCATTCTCGGTTTCGGCACCGCACCGCTCGGCGATCTCTTTGCGCGGCTCGACGACACGGCTGCGATCGCCGCGATGGAGCGGGCATTTGCGCTGGGTGTGAACTTGCTCGATTCCTCGCCGCTCTACGGCCACGGTCTCGCCGAGCATCGCTGCGGCACCGCGCTGCGCCGCGTGGCGCGCGACGATCTTGTCGTCTGCACCAAGGTCGGGCGTTGGATGGACCCGTTTCACGGCCGCGGCGACGGCTCCAATTTCGTCGGCGGCCAGCCGCATCGTGCGGTGGTCGATTATTCCTATGACGGCACCATGCGCTCGGTGGAGCAGTCGCTGCTGCGGCTCGGCACCGATCATATCGACTTGCTCTTGATTCACGACGTCGACGTCTGGACCCATGGCGCCGATGCGATCGAAGCCAGGTTCCGCGAGGCCATGGAGGGCGCCTATGTCGCGCTCGACAAATTGCGTGCCGAGCGTGTGGTCAAGGGCATCGGGATCGGCGTCAACGAGGCCGAGATGTGCGTGCGCTTCGCGAGGGCGGGAACGTTCGACACCATGCTGCTTGCCGGCCGCTACTCGCTGCTGGAGCAGCCGGCGCTTGCCGAATTCCTGCCGCTGGCGGAGAAGCAGGGCATCGGCATGATGCTCGGCGGCGTGTTCAATTCCGGTATCCTGGCGACCGGCGCGGTGGCCGGCGCCAAGTACAATTACAAGGACGCGCCACCCGACGTGATGCAGAAGGTGGCGGCGATCGAGCGCGTCTGCCGCGCCCACGGCGTGGCGCTGCCGACCGCGGCGCTGCATTTCGCGCTGGGACATCCGGCGGTCGCAAGCGTCGTGCTCGGCGCGCAGGCGCCGCAGGAGGTCGAGCGCAATGCCGCCGCGCTCTCGGCCTCGGTCCCTGCCGCGCTGTGGCGCGACCTGAAGGCCGAGGGTCTGCTCGACCAGCAGGCGCCGGTGCCGGCATGATGCGGATCGATGCCCATCACCATGTCTGGCGACTTTCGCGCGCCGATTACGGCTGGCTGACGCCCGAGCGCGGGCCGATCTATCGCGACTTCGACCTGGCCGACCTGATGCCGCATCTCGCCGCGGCCGCGATCGAGGGCACGATCCTGGTGCAGGCCGCACCGACCGAGGCGGAGACGGCATTCATGCTCGACGTCGCCAGGAGCTCGGAACTGGTGCGCGGCGTGATCGGTTGGGTCGACTTCGATGCGCCCGATGCCGCGGACCGGGTCGATGCGATCGCCGAACGCGAACTGCTGGTCGGCTTGCGGCCGATGGTGCAGGACATCGCCGATGACGACTGGCTGCTGCGCCCCGAACTGGCGGCGCCGCTCGAGGCCATGGCGCGGCACGACCTCGTGTTCGATGCGCTGGTGCTGCCGCGCCATCTGCCGCGGCTCGTTCAGGTGGTCGATCGCCATCCGGACCTGCAATTCGTGCTCGACCATTTCGGCAAGCCACGGCTCGCCACCGGCGACACCGCGGCCTGGAAGGACGACATCGCGAGCCTTGCCGCACGGGCCAACGTCGTCTGCAAGCTGTCGGGGCTTGCGACCGAGGCGGCGCCGAACTGGCAGGTCGCCGATCTGCGCGAGGCGGTGGATCATGCACTGGCATGCTTCGGTCCGCAGCGGCTGCTGTGGGGCAGCGACTGGCCCGTCGTTAATCTCGCGGGCGGCTATGCGCACTGGTTCGCGGCTGCGGAGAGCCTACTGGCTGATTTGTCAAGTGACGCGAAGGCTGCGATTTTCGGCGGCAATGCCGCGCACATCTATTTGTCAAGCCGGGGGCGGCCAACATCCCGGAAATAGATTGCCGCCTGCGCCTCATTTGATCCACAGCGCGCCTTGATGAATCAATCCGGGATGGTTCATAAGCGGCGTCCGCGCCGTCGGTGATCCGCGGCGCAACGGGGTGAGAGAGAATAGCGTGGCCAAGATTCATCATCAGATTGCGCAGGAGCTGGGAGTTCGCGACGAGCAGGTCGAGGCGGCGGTGACGCTGCTCGATGGCGGCGCCACGGTGCCGTTCATCGCGCGATACCGCAAGGAGCTCACCGGCGCACTCGATGACGCGCAGCTGCGCACGCTGGAAGAACGGCTGACCTATCTGCGCGAGCTCGAGGAGCGCCGCACCGCGGTGCTCAATTCGATTCGCGAGCAGGGCAAGCTCGATGCCGCGCTCGAGGCCCAGATCATGGCGGCCGACAGCAAGGGGCGCCTGGAAGATATCTATTTGCCCTACAAGCCGAAGCGCCGCACCAAGGCCGAGATCGCCAAGGAAGCCGGGCTCGAGCCGCTTGCCGATCAGCTTCTGACGCAGCCGCAGAACGACCCCAACGAGGTTGCCGCGCCCTTCGTCAACGCCGAGAAGCAGGTCGCTGACGTCGCTGCTGCGCTGGACGGCGCGCGCGCCATCCTGGTCGAACGTTTCGCCGAGGACGCCGACCTGATCGGCGCGCTGCGCGAGGAGATGTGGTCGAACGGCATCATGGCCTCGACCGTCCGCACCGCCAAGAAGACCGAAGGCGAGAAGTTCAAGGACTATTTCGATTTCTCCGAGCCGCTGCCGAAGCTGCCGTCGCACCGCATCCTTGCGCTGTTCCGCGGCGAGAAGGAAGAGATCCTCGACCTCGCGATCAAGCCGGAGGCGCAGGAGCCGGTCGTCGGCCAGCCCAGTCTCTACGAGCTCAGGATCATGAACCGCTTTGCGATCTCCAATCAGGGCCGCAAGGGCGACAAGTGGCTGACGGAGACGGTGCGCTGGGCCTGGCGCACCAAGATCCAGATCCATCTCAACATCGATTTGCGGATGCGGCTGTGGACCGCGGCCGAAACCGAGGCGGTGCGCGTGTTCGCCTCGAACCTGCGTGACCTCTTGCTCGCGGCGCCGGCCGGCCCGCGCGCCACCATGGGCCTCGATCCCGGCTATCGCACCGGCGTCAAGGTCGCGGTGATCGATGCCACCGGCAAGGTGGTGGCGCATACGGCAATCTATCCGCATGAGCCGCAGCGGCGTTGGGACGAGTCGCTCGCCATCCTCGGCAAGCTCGCGATCGAGCATGGCGTCGAGCTGATCGCGATCGGCAACGGCACCGCCTCGCGCGAAACCGACAAGCTGGCAACCGAGCTCGTGAAGCGGCTGCCCGAGCGCAAGATGACCAAGATCGTGGTCTCCGAAGCCGGCGCGTCGGTCTATTCGGCCTCCGCCTTTGCCTCCAACGAATTGCCCGATCTCGACGTCACCATTCGCGGTGCGGTCTCGATCGCGCGGCGCCTGCAGGATCCGCTGGCCGAGCTGGTCAAGATCGATCCGAAGGCGATCGGCGTCGGCCAGTACCAGCACGATCTCGGCGAAGCCAAGCTGGCGCGCTCGCTCGATGCCGTGGTGGAAGACTGCGTGAACGCGGTCGCGTCGACGCCAATACCGCTTCGGTGCCGCTGCTTGCGCGGGTGTCGGGCATCGGCCAGGGACTGGCGCAGAGCATCGTGCAGCACCGCGACGCCAACGGCCCGTTCAAGTCGCGCAAGGCGCTCAAGGACGTGCCGCGGCTCGGGCCGAAGGCCTTCGAGCAGTGCGCGGGCTTCCTGCGCATCAGCAATGGCGAAGACCCGCTCGATTCATCCGGCGTGCATCCGGAAGCCTATCCGGTGGTGCGCCGCATTCTCGAGGCGACGAAGAGCGACATCAAGGCGCTGATCGGCAATGCCGAAATGGTGCGCGGGCTGAGGCCGCAATCCTTCGTCGACGACACCTTCGGTCTGCCCACCGTCACTGACATTCTGCGCGAGCTGGAAAAGCCCGGCCGCGACCCGCGTCCGGCGTTCAAGGCGGCGGTGTTCAAGGACGGTGTCGAGGAGGTCAAGGATCTCAAGGTGGGCATGATCCTCGAGGGCACCGTGACCAACGTCGCCGCGTTCGGCGCTTTTGTCGATATCGGCGTGCACCAGGATGGGCTGGTGCACATCTCGGCGATGTCGCGGAATTTCATCAAGGACCCGCGCGAGGTGGTGAAGCCGGGCGATATCGTCAAGGTCAAGGTGCTGGACGTCGAGGTCGCGCGCAAGCGCATCGCGCTGACGCTGCGGCTCGACGACGAGGTCGGGTCGAAGAAGGACAACGCGGGACCGTCACGCGATTTCTCGCGCGGCTCGGCCAAGATGACCTCATCCGCGCCGCGCCGTCCGCAGGAGCAGTCCGGCGGTGGCGCGCTCGCCGAGGCGCTGCGTCGCGCCGCCGAGAAGAGCGGGCGCGGCAAGCCGACCTGACCAGAGGCAGGGCGGCAAGCCGGGCTCGCCGTCCCTCATTTCGCCACCGCGTTCGAGCAACTCACCCGTCAGTGTGCGTCAGGTCAGCGCGCCCGGAAGAGAGGTCAGCCCGATCAGACGAAGGCGCTGAGACCTGTGATGTCCCGACCGACGATCAGGGACTGGATCTCGGCCGTGCCTTCGTAGGTGACGAGGCTTTCCATGTCGCACATGTGGCGCATGACGTGGAAATCGAGCGTGATGCCGTTGCCGCCGAGGACGTCGCGTGCCATCCGGCACACGTCGCGTCCCTTGACGCTGCAATAGTATTTGGCGAGCGCGGCCATCGTCTCGTCCAGCTTGCCGTCGTCGATCAGGCGGCCAAGCCGGATGCAATAGAGCTGCATCGCGGTGACGTCGCCGAGCATGTTGACGAGGATCGACTGGACCATCTGCGACTTGGCGATCGGCTTGCCGAACTGAATCCGGCGCTGCGCGTAGGTCAGGGCGATGTCATAGGCCGAAACGGCATTTCCGAGCGATGCCCAGGCCACCGTGTTGCGGGTGCCCATCAGCACCCTGGCGCAATCCTTGAACGAATTGCAGTTCTTCAGGCGCGCGTCCTCGGATACCCGGCAGTCGGTGAGGGTGATGTCGGCGTTCTGCACCATCCGCAGCGACACCTTGCCCTCTATCTTGGTCGCCTTGTAGCCGGGGTTGTTCTTCTCGACCACGAACGCCTTGACCTGCTTGTCGGCGACGTCGCGGGCGTAGACCACGATGTAGTCGCACCAGACGGCATTGCCCGGCCAGCGCTTGCGTCCATTGATCACCCACTCGTCCCCTTCGCGCTTCGCGGTGGTTTCGAGGGCGACCGAATCCGATCCGTGATCGGGTTCGGTCAGGGCGAATGCGCCGACCTTCTCGAACCTCGCCATCTCGGGCAGATAGCGCTGCCGCTGCTCTTCGGAGCCGAGCAGGTTGATCGACTGCATTGCCAATCCGAGATGCACCGCGAAGAACGTCGCGATACTCGAGTCGATCCGGCTGAGCTCCATCATGATCAGGCCCGCTCCGACCGCCGTCATCGGCCGGCATCCGTGCCCCTGCATGTTGTGATCGCCGACGATGTTCAGCGCCGCGATCTTGGGAACCAAGTCGAAGGGAAACTCGCCGCGTTCCCAATAGGAGTTGACGATCGGCAGCACCTCGCCCTCACCGAATTCGCGCACCTTGCTCAGGATCTCGATTTCCTCCGACGTCAGTTGCTCCTTCATCAGGAAGTAGTCGGTGCCGCGCGCGCGCCCGATGTTGTCGCTCAGCTTGTCGGTGATGGGGTCGGTCATGAGGTTCCTCCTTGATTTTCTCGGCGGGCGCCTGTCCGGATTCGCCGTTGCTTCGGCATCGCTGTCCCTTGATTTGGTCCCCGATCAGGTACGGGGAATCGTCTCCTTCACCATGCCTTTCGCCTCGTCCTTGGATTCATAGATGTGCGGCGCGACGCCCCGCTTGCCCAGCGCTTCGCCGAGCTTGGCGCGCATGAACGCACTCGTCGCAAAACGCGTGACGCCGAGGAAATGGCGATCACCGATCTCCTTCACGGCGTCGAGATAGGCGTCCTCGAAATCGCGGTCGAGCTCGAACCCGTCGTAGTCGACCACGGCATAGACCTTGTGGCCGAGAGGTTCGGCGATCGACCGGATTCGTTCCCTGTATCGCTCGATGGTCTGCTGCGGTTTCATCACCAGTTCGGAGAGGTTGATGAAGAGGATATTGTGGTCGCGATCGTAGCTGAACCGCGCATCGAACGGCAGCCGCAGCATATCGTCGCGGAGTCCCATCGGTTCTGCCTTGAAGATGCGGGGATCCATTTCGCGCGGGTGGCGCACGATCGGCTCGAAATCCATCCTGTCGATGATGTCGCGCTTGATGTCGACACCCGGCGCAATCTCGATCAGCTCGAGCCCCGCCTTCGTGAGCTGAAACACGCAGCGCTCGGTGATGTAGAGGACTTCCTTGCCATTTTGCGCGGCAAATGATCCTGAAAACGTCCGGTGTTCGACTTCATTGACGAACTTCTTGGATCGGCCATCCCGCTCGATCAACAATTTTCCGTCGACGACGGCGACTTCGAGGTCTCCGGCCGTGAATGTTCCGAGAAAATAGATCTTCTTTGCATTCTGGCTGATGTTGATGAAGCCGCCGGCACCGGCGAGACGCGGCCCGAATTTCGATACGTTGAGGTTTCCCTCCTTGTCGGCCTGCGCCAATCCAAGAAAGGCGGCGTCGAGGCCGCCGCCGTCATAGAAATCGAACTGGTACTGCATGTCGATGACCGCATGCGCATTGGTAGCGGCGCCGAAGTTCGCGCCCCCCGCCGGAATTCCCCCGATCACGCCGGGCTCTGCCGTGAGCGTCATCAGGTCGGAGCATTTTTCTTCCGCGGCGACGGCGGCAACGCCCTCGGGAATGCCGACGCCGAGGTTGACCACGCTGTTCGGACGCAGCTCCATTGCCGCACGGCGAGCGATGATCTTGCGATCATCCAGCGGCATCGGCTCGAGCGATGTTAGCGGGATGCGAACTTCGGAGGCGAAGGCCGGGTTGTAGGGCGTGGCGATGGTCTGCATGTGGTGGTCGGCGGCCGTCGCCACCACGATGCAGTCGACAAGCGCGCCGGGGATCTTGACCTGGCGTGGGTTGAGCGTTCCCAGATCGGCGACGCGCTCGACCTGTGCGATGACGAGGCTCCCGAGTTGTGCGCCGCCATCGCCAGCGAAAGCGTATCCACCGTCAGCGCCTCGCGCTCCATCGTCATGTTGCCGGCGGTGTCGGCAGTCGTTCCGCGTATCAACGCGACGTTGATCGGGAACGCCTTGTAGAACAGGTATTCCTTGCCGCCGACGGTCATCAGCTCGATCAGATCTTCGGTGGTCCTTTCGTTGAGCTTGCCGCCGCCGAAGCGCGGATCGGCAAAGGTCCCAAGCCCGACGCGCGACAGGTGGCCGGGTTTGCCGGCCGCGATGTCGCGATAGAGGTGGGACAGCGGCCCGAGCGGGATGTTGTAACCCTCGATCTGATTGCCGGCCACGAGCTGGTACAGGGCGGGTACCGCCGTCCAGTGTCCGCCGATCAGCCGCTTGATGAGACCGGGCTGCGCGAGGCGCTGGGCGCCGCGCTGCTGGCCGTCGCCGGGACTGACGCACCAGACGAATGTCAGATCGCGCGGCTTGCCGAACGAGGCGGCTTCGGTGTCGGTCTCCTCATAGATCGCGGCCAGCGCATGGATGACTTCCATGGCAAGGCCGATGCCGAAGAAGCCGCCAATCGCGACCGTATCACCCGTACGGATCAGTCGGGCGGCTTCGCGCGCCCCGACGATCTTTCCGGTCTTGTCCGATCGGGCTGTTGGAACGATTGCGACGGTCATCGACATCTCCCTTGCTGCCCGCCCGCACTGCTGGTTCTCGATGGGGCTTCGCTACGGCTGGTTGCGCCGCAAAATCAGACTTGGTGTCGCGGTCTTGGCAGTGCCGTTTCTTGTTGGTGCATGCTGCACGTTGGTCGATAGATGAGACAGGCAGGTACGTGTCCGAGGCGGGATCTCAACTTCCGCGGCGCGCCGTTGCGACATCGAATGCATGGTCCCCGGAGCGATTGACGCGCGCACGACCTTTTGCGTCCAGGCAACTCGCTTTCGACCACACACCGGCATGGCACCGGCCATTCGGCCATACTGCGTCAATCGCAATTCGGTCGCAACCGGATAGAGCGGTGCCGAGCGTGCCTGGCTGTCACGCGCGGTCTTACGAATGGAGCAAGATTGGACGCGACATCCGAATCCGACAGGCTGCGAGGTCTGAAGCGGACAGGACGAGGCGCGAAACGGACAAACTGCGCGGCAAGCGCTGGGCGCCCGTGCCAAATCAAGTTTGGTCAAAAGCACTCGAGCATGACGTGAGGTCGCTCGCCAATCCTAAACCCGGTGTCAGAATCTGGCGCATTTGTCAGTTGAAGTTGGCCGCGCGCTTGCGTCTTCTGATCATGCTCGTGTGCGGCGATACGAGGTTCGCCGCGGTCCCAATCAGGGAGGATTTCATGAAGAACAGGCTTCTCACGTGTCTCACGGCGGCGACGCTCGCTGTCAGCGTTGCGCTCGCACCCGCGGCCCTTGCCAGAGGCGGCGGCGGCGGCGGTGGTGGCGGGCATGGCGGCGGCGGTGGTTTCGGTGGCGGCCACGGTGGTGGCTTTGGTGCCGCGATGGGTGGCGGCATGCATGGCGGAGGCTTCGGCGGCATGCACGGCGGCGGCTTTGGCGGTATGCATGGTGGCGGCATGGCGTTCGCTGCCATGGGCGGCGGCGGGCATTTTGCGGGCAGCCGTTTCGGCGGCGCGCGCTTCGCAGGCGCTCCCGCGTTCGGGCCGCGGTTCGCCGGCGCCGGATTCCACGGCGGACGCTTCTTCCATCACGGCGGCTTCTTCCATCACCACCGCTTCCATCGCTTCGCCTTCTTCGGCGGGCCTTACGTCTATGCCGATTACTACGACGGCTGTTACCGCAGGGTATGGACGTCCTACGGTCTGCAATGGGTCAATGTGTGCGGGGACTATTGGTGATCGCCCAACCATCCGCACCGTTGTCGCGGCCGTCGCCAGACGTTCCATCCAGCCCCGGAATGGGATAGTCTGGCGGCGACCGTCGCGGGGCGCTCGGAGGGGGTTGAGAACTCGGAGAGTTCAAGAAGATGACCGGAGCTCACCGCCGCATTCTCGTCGTCGAGGACGATCCGGAGACCGCGGGTCAGCTCGTCGAGGAACTCACCACCTGCGGCTACGACGTGGATCTGGCGGCGAACGGCCGCGAGGCGCTGAGCCAGGGAGCGGCGCGCGACTATGCCGTGATCACGATCGATCGCATGCTGCCCGACATCGACGGCATCACGGTGATGCGTCAGATGCGCGACGACGGCATCGCGGTGCCGTTCTTGATCATCAGCGCGCTCGGCGAGGTCGATGACCGCGTGCGCGGCTTGCGCGCCGGCGGCGACGACTATCTGGTCAAGCCGTTCTCCTTTGTCGAGTTGCTGGCGCGCCTGGAGGCGCTCGGCCGCCGCAGCGAGACCGTTGCCAAGGAGACCATCCTGCGCGTCGGCGATCTCGCGGTAGATCTGATCGCGCGGACGGCGAGCCGCCGCGGCCGCAAGATTCCGCTGCTGCCGAAGGAATTCCAGCTGCTCGAATATCTCGCGCGCAACGAAGGCCGCGTGGTGTCGCGCGCCATGTTGCTGCAGCACGTGTGGGACCTGCACTTCGATCCATCGACCAACATCATCGACGTCTATGTCGGACGGGTGCGCCGCAAGGTCGACGACCAGCAAGCCTATCCGCTGATCCACACGATCCGCGGCATCGGGTACTGCCTCCGTGCTCCTGGCTAAAACCCTCAGGTCATCGACGTTCCGCCTGGCCTTGATCGCCATCGGCATCTTCGGCCTGATCGTGTCCGTCATCTTCGCCTATGTTTACTGGTCGACACTGTCCTATGTGCGCGACAGGTCCGACCGCGCGATCATGACCGAGCAGGCAAGCCTCGACGATGCCTATGCGCGGTCCGGCCGCGATGGCCTGACCGCGTTGATCGCGCAACGCATCGCGGACAAGGCCTTTGCCGACCATGTCTATCTGTTGGCCGGCCCCGGCTCGGCGGTGTTTGCAGGAAATCTCAAGCAATGGCCGGCGGAGGCTGCGAGGCAGGGATGGACCGAATTCCGGGTCTCGCTGCCGCAGCTCTCCACGGGAACCTCGCTGGCGCGCGTCGTGACGGAGACCTTGTCGAACGGCGACCGGTTGCTGGTCGGCCGCGACATCGGCGATCTCGACGGCTTCATGGCGCAGATCCGGGCCGCGGGCATCGCCGTTGTCGTGCTGATCATCGTGCTGGCTGCGGCGGCCAGCATCGGGGTCACAAGGCGAACCGTCGGCCGGATCGAGCAGATCAATGCGACCAGCCGCGCCATCATGCTCTCCGGCCTCGACCAGCGTATTCCGCTCCTCGGCAGCCATGACGAATGGGATCGCGTCGCGGAGAACCTCAATTTGATGCTGGATCGCATCCAGACCCTGATGGGGGACGTCAAGCAGGTCAGCGAAAACATCGCCCACGATCTGCGCACACCGCTGACCCGGATGCGCGGCCGGCTGGAGAAGGCATATCACGCCCCACGCAACGCAGACGGCGATGCGGCGCTGATCGGCGACACCATCGCCGATCTCGATGCGGTGCTCGGGATGTTCGCGTCGATCACGCGGATCTCCGAGATCGAGACGCGGGCTCGTAAGGGCGCGTTTCGCACCGTCAATCTCGTCGAGATCGCAGGCGAGGTGGTGGAGCTATATGATGCCGCGGCCGAAGAGGTGACCACCCATCTCGACCTTGCCGGCGATCCCGTTGTGATGGTCACCGGCGACCGCGACCTGCTGTTCGACGCCATTGCCAATCTCGTCGACAACGCCATCAAGCATGGCCGCCCGGGCGGACGGGTGACCGTGACTTGCGACGATGACGAAAGCGGGCCGGTGATCTCGGTTGCCGATGACGGTCCCGGCATTCCGGCCGACCAGCACGACCGCGTCTTCAAGCGCTTCTACCGGCTCGAGCAGAGCCGCTACACGCCGGGCAACGGCCTCGGTCTCAGCCTGGTCGCGGCGGTCGCCAGCCTGCACGGCGCCAAGATCGAGCTGCGCGACAACGCGCCGGGATTGTTGTGCAGGCTCGTCTTCCCGGTGGCGGAAACCTAGGAACGTAGGGTCGTGACGGCGGAGGAACTCCTCGCTGGGTGCGCGCCGCCAAAATTTTCAAAAACAACCCCATGCAAAGGAGCTCGCGGCTGCCGGCGTTCGACAAGGCAACTTGACATGTCGGGCAAATCAGGAATACACTTCTAATACTCCGAAATTGTGCAGCCGCCCTCTTGTAAACGCCCCTCGCCACGCAAGTGGGCGCGGCGTCGTCATCCTCACTGTCATCGCCCGGCTCGACCGGGCGATCCAGTACGCCGCGGCTTCTCGGTTCAAGCTCCGCTGCCTCTGGAATACTGGATCACCCGCATGCGCGGGTGATGACCCCGAACAGGCTGTTTGACACGTTGAGTCGAACTATTCCCATCGTCGTCCTGGCGAAGGCCAGGACCCATTACCCCAAATCTCAATTGTTGCGCCACGCTGGGGCCACGGTCCCGTTCATCATCAAATGCGGTGGTTATGGGTCCTGGCTTTCGCCAGGACGACGATGTGGAGAGAGCACCTCAAAACCGCGCCGCCATCTCCACGAGCCTGCGATGCGCCGCGTCGCGGGCCGCGCGGATCGGCTCCGCGGGCCCTGTGGTCGGGCCGATCGGCAGGAAGCGCACGTCGCTGATGCCGATGAAGCGCAGCACCTCGCGCAGATAGGGCGTTGCCATGTCGATGCGGCCGCGGTTCATGCCGGTGACGAAGTCGCTGCCGCTCGCCAGGATCACGACCGTCGGGCGGTCCTTGAGCAGCGGCAGATAGCCCTGCGCCGGATCGAAGCGAAAGGTCAGGCCCGGCTGGATGATGACGTCGAGCCACTGCTTGAGCTTGTAAGGAATCGAAAAATTCCACATCGGCGTCGAGATCAGCACGCGATCGGCCAGCGACAGCCGCAGCGCGAGGCGTTCGGCGACCGCGAAAGCATCGTGCTGCGAATTGGTGAAGCTTTTGCCGCCGATCCGGGCATATTTCGCCTCGAGCAGATAGCCTTCGAATTCCGGCAGCGGCTCGCGCCACAGGTTCATCGCGTCGATCTCCCAGTCCGGGCGCGCCTTGCGGAAGCTCTCCACGAAGACCCGTGCGCCGGCCGCCGATTCCGAATCGGCGCGGGGCGAGCAATTAAGATGCAGCAGCTTCGGCACCGCGCCTCCCTCAGCCGAGCGCCTTGATGACGGTGTCGGCGTTGGTCACGACCGAGACGTTCTGCAGGGCAAAATTGATGGCGGCGTTGTGCCAGTCGGCGTTCATGGTCGAGCAGCAATCCTCCGGCACGATCATGAAATAGCCCTTGTCGGCGCCGGTGCGCGCGGTGTGCTCCACCGACATGTTGGTCCAGGCCCCGGTGTTGATGATCATGTCGCGACCGGTGGCCTTCAGGATGGTTTCGAGCCTTGTGCCCTCCCACGCGCTCATCCGCATCTTCTCGACCACGAAATCGCCCGGGCGCGGCTCGAGGCCGGAGACCGGCGCCGCGCCCCAGCTGCCACGCACCATCGCCTTGCTGTCGACCAGCCCCTCGAACAGCGGTGCGTTCAAGGTCACGCCGGGCGCGCCCGGCTCGACGACGAACCAGACATGGATGATGGCAACGCCACGCGCCCGCGCAGCCTCGGCGACGCGGCGCACGTTCTCGACGACATGCTGCTGGCGCGCATGCGCAGGCGCGCCGGACTCGGCGAACGCGCCGCCGTCCATGATGACGTCGTTCTGCATGTCCTGGATGATCATCGCGCAGCGCTGCGGATCGAGCTGCATCTCGCCGGCGGTGAGGTTCGGCGCGGGCGCGGAGGATGGGGCACTCGCCCCGCTGCGCTTGCCGCTCATATAGGGTTCGTTGCGCGGCCCGACCTTGGTCGGGATCGCGTAGACCGAATGGGTCGCGGTCAGATAGAGGGTGCGGAAATCGGTGCCGCCCCAGGCGAGGTTGGCGACGAGCTCGGGCAGGCGGACCTTGCCGAGCAGATCGCCGCTGGGCGAATAGACCCAGACGCCGCCGGGCGCGGTGACCCAGACATTGCCGCGCTGGTCGCACTTCATGCCGTCGGGCAGGCCGGGTTCAAGCTCGGAGCGGATGCCGGAGGCGAACACGCGCGGATTGCCGAGCGCGCCGTCGGCGCTGACGTCGAAGGCGCGGATCAGCGCCTGTACGGTGTCGTTGACATAGAGGATGCGCTCGTCGGGCGAGAAGCACAGTCCGTTCGGCTGCTCGAACAGAGTGCGGTCGACCAGCAGTTTCGGTGCGCCGCCGCCCGGCGGCACGCGATAGACGCCCTGGAAGCCGAGCTGGCGCGGCCGCTCGACGCCATAGACTGGCATCCGGCCATACCAGGGATCGGAGAAATAGATCGCGCCCGAGGAATGAACGCAGACGTCGTTCGGGCTGTTGAGCTCCTGGTTCTCGTAATGCGAGGCCAGCACCTCGCGCCGTCCGTCCGGGCGCTCGCGGATCAGCGACGATGTCGTGTGCTCGCAGACGATCAGATTGAGGTCCGCGTCGTAGGTCATGCCGTTGCATTTGTTCGACGGACGCTTGACCTCGACCACGCCGCGCCGCGCATCCCAGCGGCGTCGCACGTCGCCGGGCATGTCGGAGAACAGCAGGAAGTGATCGAGCGGATGCCAGATCGGTCCCTCCGTGAAGTCGAAGCCGGTGCCGACCTGGCCGACCGGTGCATAGGGGTCGATCAGGTCTTCGAACTCGCCGCGCAGCGTGACATGCGTCATCGTGACAGGCCTTCGCTGTTATGCCGGGAACCAGCTGCGTTGCGGCAGGCTCTGCACGACTGGCCCGGGCACCTGGTCGTGCAGGCGGCCCACCACCATGCCGCCCTCGATCTTGGCGGGGCGATCATGCACCGGCAGCAGATAGCGCGAGTTGGAGAGCAGCTTCTTGATCGCGGCCTTCTCGGCGCGCTTGCTGGTGCCGTGGTTGCCGGTGGTGCGCGGCTCGGCGTCGTGGATCTCGTTGAACGGGTTCACGATCTGGTCGTTGAAATCGTAGATCACGTCGCCGCAGATCGTCGCGATGCCGTCGGCGGTGTGGACGTGGATGTTCATCGAGCCTTCGGTGTGGGCGTTGGCGGCATCGCAATAGACGCCGGGCATCAGCTCGACCGGGCCGGTGATCTCGAGGTCGAGGAAGCGCAGCGCGCTCTTGGTGTGCAGGCGGTCGATCAGGTGCTTGATGTCGGGCGCGGGATATTGCGGATGCATCAGGCCGGAGACCGAATATTCCAGCTCCTTGCGGTTCAGGACGACGGTCGTGTTCATCGGGAACAGGTCGTCCTTGCCGGCGTGATCGATGTGCAGATGGGTGTGGCAGACGAAGCGGACGTCACCCATCCGCACGCCGTGGCGGGCGAGCTGGTTCTCGATCATGTTCTCGTGGAACTGGAGCCCGCGCATGCCGAGCGTCTCCATGATCTGGTTGGAGCGGTAGCCGGTATCGACCAGCACGGGGTAGGGGCCGCCGAGGATCAGGAAGCCGAGCGTCAGCACGCGGCGGGTGCGGCCGCAATTGTGCCCGAGCACGAGGAAGCTCGATTCCAGCTCGATATCGCCATAGTCCAGAATCTTGATCTCCAACGGCATCGCTCTCCCTCCAAATTCATGTTCGTTGTTATGTTCGTGCCTGCGGCGCGGCTATGGCTCCAGCCGATAGACCCGCGTCGCCGTCGTGCCGAAGATCGCAGCGCGCTGCTCCCGGCTGAGCCGTTCGGCGGCCGCCTTGAAGGCATCGATCAGATCGCGGTAGCTGGTCCACAGCTTCTCGATCGGAAAGTTCGAGCCGAACAGGCAGCGGTCCGCACCGAAGATCGCGACGGTGTCGGTCACGATGCCGGCGATATGCGCGGCATCGTTGCGATGGATGAAGGTGCCAAGCCCCGACAGCTTCGACACCACGTTGGGACATTGCGCGAGCCGCGCCATGCCGGTGCGCCAGGCGGCCCGGCCCTGCGGCGTCAGATCTTCCAGCATGCCGGCATGTTGCAGGATGAACGTCACATTGGGGCAGGCCTCGGCGAGCCCGGCGGCATCGGCCATCTGCGGCGCGAACACCTGCAGGTCAAAACTCCAGCCGTAGTCGGCGAGATGGCCGATATTGCGCCGGATCACTGGATCGCTGCAGAGATCGGGCCGCGCCGCGAAGCGATAGAGCGGGTTGTCGTGCCAGTGCAGCTGCATGCGAACGCCGCGCACCAGCGGGTAGCGCTTCAGCCGATCGAGTTGCGGCCGGACGTCGCCTGAGGAAAAATCGGCATAGGCGACGAGCGCGTGCGGCCAGCCATGCTGATCCGCCGTCTGCTGCACCCAGGCCGCCTCGTCCTCGAACTGGCCGTTCGGCCAGTTGGTCTGGACGTAGACCGAGCGGGTGACGCCGCTGCCCTTGAGGTCGTCGAGATATTCTTCGATCGGATAGTCGCGGCGGATCGGCTCATAGGGGCCGAAGATGCGCGGCTGCATCGGGCCGGACAGCCAGGCGAGATCGGCCTGACGCCAGATGTGATGATGTCCGTCGACGATTCCAGTCACGCAGCTCTCCTTGTTCCGAGCGACAGCAGATGCGCGACCACGGCCGCGCTCGATCCGCCATCCACGAGATCATCGACGAAGCGCTGGATCGCGATCAGCGCCTCGGTTTGCGGCTTGAAGCCGGGCGCGGTCGCGAGCGGCGTCAGCCAGCTCACGCGCCAGGCCCGGCGCGACAGCTTTGCCGCCGCATCACGTAGCGCAGCCGGATCGCCGCGCTCGAGGCCGTCGGAGACGATCACGACGGCTGCGCCGCGGGCATATCCGCCGAACCGCGGCACCGCGAGGAAGGCTTGCAACGCGTCGCCGATCCTTGTGCCGCCGTCCCAGTCGCTGACCAGGAACGAGGCCGCATTCAGGGCCTGCTCCCGCCGCTTCAGCCGCAGCGCTGATGTAACGCGGGTCAGCCGCGTGCCGAAGGTGAACACCTCGACGTTGCCGGCCACCTGCACCAGCGCATGCGCGAGCCGCATGTTCTCCTCGGTGCGCGCCTTCATCGAGCCGGAGACGTCGATCAGGAGCAGCATCTTGCGCGGGCGCTGGCGGCGGCGCATGCGCCCGAGCCGCAGCACCTCGCCGTCATTGCGCACGCTGTCACGCAGCGTCCGGCGCAGATCGGCGAACGGGCCGCTGCGCGCACGCCGCCGCCGGTGGCCCCGCCTTCGCGGCAGTCGCCGGGCCGCCTCGCGCGACAGTTGGCGCAGCGGATCGCTGGTTGGGACTTGCGCAAAGCGGCGTTCGACCAGCGCTTCGGCGCGCGCCGCCGCGAGGCCCGATTCGTTGGCTTCGTCGGCGAGCGGCGGCTCGTCGTCGCCGCGACCCTCCTCCTGCAGGCGGACAGTCTCCTCGTCCTCGCCCTCGGCCAGCTCGATCGCCTCGGCGCCGCGGAAATGGATGTCGAACAGCCGGTCATATGTCGCGCGGCGTTCCGGCGGTGGCGCCAGTGTGGCAAGCCCGGCCCGGCGGATGTGCTCGAGGCTGCGCGGCCCAAGCAGTTCGATCGCCGCCAGAAAGCTCGTCGTCTGCTCCGGCGCGACCGAGAAGCCGTTGGCGCGCAGCAGCGCGACAAACGATACGAAGATCCGCGCGGCGCGCGGCAGCTTGAGATCGTCGCTCACGCGGCTGCCTCCGCAATGATCGCATCGAGCCGGGGCGAGATGAAGTGCAGGTCCTCCTCGTCCTTCAGCGCGACGCCGATCGAGCGCTTGAACGCGTCCGGCCAGCGCGCGCCGCCCTTGTTGAGCAACGTCGCGGCTTCTGCCCAGTCGACCGCCTCGGCAATGCCCGGTGCCTTGCTCAGCGGCTCGCGGCGCAGCCGGCCGACCGCGGCGACGACGGCGCGGGCAGTGGCTTCGGCGACGCTGGAGGCGCGCATCATCACGATCCGGGCCTCGCGCTCGGCGTTCGGATAATCGATCCAGTGATAGACGCAACGGCGCCGCAGCGCCTCGTGCAGATCGCGGGTCCGGTTCGAGGTCAGCACCACGACGGGATGCTCGGCGGCGCGGATGGTGCCGCGCTCCGGGATAGAGATCTGGAAGTCGGAGAGGAATTCGAGCAGGAAGGCCTCGAACTCCTGGTCGGCGCGGTCGATTTCGTCGATCAGCAGCACGGTCGCATCCGGCGCACGCAGCGCGGCCAGCATCGGACGTTCGATCAGGAAGGACTCGCCGTAGATGTCGATGCTCTCCTCACCGGCTTGCCGGATCGCCAGCATCTGGCGCGGATAGTTCCACTCGTAGAGCGCAGCCGCGGCGTCGATGCCTTCATAGCATTGCAGGCGGATCAGTTTGCGGCCGAGCACGGCGGCGATCGCCTTCGCGGCCTCGGTCTTGCCGACCCCCGGCGCGCCCTCGAGCAACAGCGGCTTGCCGAGCGCGAGCGAGAGATAGGAGGCGGTCGCGATGCCGTCGTCGGCGAGGTAATAGGCCGCGCGCAGCGCCTTCTCGAGCGCCTCGGGGCTGTCGATGCCGACGATGTTGTTGCGGACCGGCATATCAGAACCTCAGCGCCGCGGCTGCGGCCGCGCGCCGCCCTGCGCCTTGATCGCGCGCAACACCTTCTCCGGCGTGATCGGCAGATCGTCGATCCGCACCCCGACCGCATTGAAGATCGCATTCGCGACCGCAGGCAGCACCGGATTGGCGCACATCTCGCCCGGCCCCTTGGCGCCGAACGGGCCGTCGGGCGCGGGGCGCTCCAGCACCGCGATGTCGTGCGGACAGATGTCGCCGGGGCCCGGCATCAGATATTCGACGAAATCGCGCGGGCCGTGCACCGGCTCCGGGTAATATGGCTCCGGCGTCTCGTAGAGCGCGTGGCTGACGCCCATCCAGGCGCCGCCGACCAACTGCTGCTCGACCAGCCGCGGATTGAGTGCGCGGCCGAGCTCATAGGCCGAGTCCATCCTGACCATGTCGACCTCGCCGGTCTCGTCGTCGACCTCGACCTCGGCGACCAGGCAGGCATGCGCGTAGCAGGTCGCCGGCGACATCTCGCCGGTCTCGGGATCGACGTCGGACAGCGGCACCAGGAAGATGCCGCGGCCGGAGATGGTCTTGCCCTGCTTGAATTGCGCGGCGATTGCGACGTCCTTGGTCGAGATCGAGCGGTGCGGGGCGCCCTTGACGTGGATGTTGCCGCGGCCGTCGGTCTCGAGATCGGCGGCATTCACCTCGAGCTCCTCGGCTGCGGCCTCCATCATCACGCCGCGGGCCTCGCGCGCTGCCGCCATCACGGCGTTGCCGACGCGATGGGTGCCGCGCGAGGCGAACGAGCCCATGCAATGCGGGCCGGTGTCGGAATCAGCGGTGTCGACATAGACGTCCTCGACCGGGACGCCGAGTGTCTCGGCGCAGATCTGCCGGGTCACCGACTTCATGCCTTGGCCGAGATCGATCGAGGACAGCGCGACGGTGAACTTGCCGCTCGGATTGGAGTGCACCAGCGCCTGGCTCGGATCGCCGCCGAGATTCATGCCGATGGGATAATTGACCGACGCGATGCCGCGTCCGCGATGCCTTGTCATGATCAGCGCCTCCTGGTGCCGAAGACGGAAGAGAAGCGGGTGGCGCCATGCGACGGCGCGCTCGGCCGCGGCGGAGAAGGTGGCGTTGGCTGAGGGGGCGGTGGTGGCGGCTCGCGGCTCGCGGCCGGTGCGCGGTCATACGTCGTGCGCTGCTGGGATGGTGCGGGCGTCGGCGCATGCGTCTCACGCGGGGTCGGTGTCACGGCAGCGCGGGCGCCGCCGCCATCCTTGCGCGACGACATTCGCTTGAAGTCCTCGCGGAGCGGCCATTTGGCTTTCTCGGCGGCGACCTGCACGCATTCGATCAGCGCGGTGTTCTTGGCCTCGCGGCGATGCGCCTTCATGTCGCCGTCGCGATACGCATTGAGGATCCGGAACTCCATCGGGTCCATGCCGACGAGATGGGCCAGCTTGTCCATCTGGCATTCGATCGCGAAATCCATCGCCGTGACGCCGAAGCCGCGCATCGCTGTCGCGGGCGTCCGGTTGGTGAACACGCAATAGACGTCGCCGTGGACGTTCGGGATCGTGTAGGGGCCGGGCAGATGCGCGGCGCATTTCACCGCCGCATAGCTCGACAGCCGCGTATAGGCGCCGCTGTCGAAATAGGCGCGCACCTTGCGGGCGACGACGCGGCCGTCGTGCATCACGCCGTCCTTGATGTAGATGCGCTCGGCGCCACGCGGCGGGCCGTACTGCATCTCCTCCTCGCGCCCGAACACGTAGCGCACCGGGCGTCCGGTCAGCATCGCGCCGAGAATGCATAGCGGCTCGGTCAAGGTATCGACCTTTCCGCCGAAGCCGCCGCCGACGGTGCCGCCGATGAAGTGGAAGGTGTTGGAGGGCACGTCGAGGATTTTTGCGCAGGTGTCGACCGAGAAGAACAGTGCCTGCGTCGAGGTGTAGACGATGTAGCGGCCATTGGTGTCGGGCGCCGCGATCGAGCCGTTGGTCTCGGTCGGCGCGTGCTCGATCGGCGACATCTGGTAGCGCTGCTCCAGCACGTGGTCGGCGGTGGCGAGCGCGCGGTCGGCGTCGCCAAAGCGCAGCTGCTGGCGATCATAGGTCTCGTGATAGGTGAAGGTGTTCTTGGGATAGACCTCGTTGACCACGGGCGCGCCCGGCTTCAGCGCGTCCTCGACGTCAAACACCGCCGGCAGCACCTCGTAGTCGATCTTGACTTTCGCTATGGCCTCATAGGCCTCGCGCGGACTGTCGGCGACGATGGCGACGATCGGCTCGCCCTTGTAGCGCACCTTGTCGACCGCGAGCGACGGCTCGTCGTCCTTGCCGAAATTGATCAGGCTGAGCAGCGTATTCAGATTGCGCGGCACGTCGGAGGCGCGGATCACGCGCCGCACGCCCTGCGACCGTTCGGCCTCCGAAGTGTCGATGCGGCGCAGCCGTGCGTGCGCATGGGCGCTGCGGACCACCTTCAGATGCAGCATGCCCTGCAGCTTGTGATCGTCGAAATAAGGCGAGGTGCCGGTGACATGGCCGAGCATGTCCTGGCGCTGCGTGCCCTTGCCGATTTCCTTCAAATTATCGTCGCGCTCGTCAGCGAAGATATCCTTGCGCAATTCCAGCATGGCACTGTTCCCTTACGCGCGCGCCCGGCCGCCGGACGAGGCAGCCAACACGGCGTTGATGATCGGCTCATAGCCGGTGCAGCGGCAGATATTGCCCGAGATCGCCTCGACGACTTCGGCCCGGCTCGGCTGCGGGTTGCGGTCGAGCAACGCCTTGGCGGCCATCAGCATGCCCGGCGTGCAATAGCCGCATTGCGCTGCGAAATTGTCGGCGAAGGCGCGCTGCAACGGGTGCAGATTGGGGCCGTCCTTGATGCCGTCGAGCGTCTCGACCGAGCGGCCGGCGACCGTCTCGGCGAGCGTCAGGCAGGAGAGATGCAGCTCGCCGTCGATCAGCACGCTGCAGGTGCCGCAGCCGCCCTGGCCGCAGCCGAATTTCGGCGTCATGTCGCCGATCAGTTCGCGCAGCGCGACCAGCAGATTGGTGCCGCCGTCGACGAAGATCGCGACGTCACGGCCGTTATGCTGGAATTGAAGAGCAGTCTTGGCCATCGCGATTATTCCTGACCGGACAACAGGCGGCGGAGATGCACGCCGACGATCTCGCGGCGATACCAGGCACTGGCGAGCGCGTTGTCGCCGGGCGACGTTCCTTCGACCGCCGCCGCGGCGGCCGCGCTGATCGTGGAGGCATCGAGCGCGCGGCCTTCCAGCGCGCGCTCGGCGGCGCGAGCGCGGATCGGCGTCGGCGCCATCGAGCCGAGGGCGATGCGGGCGCCCACGATGCGGCTGCCGTTGACCGGAAGATGCGCCGCGAGCGTGATCACGGCGCCGCCCTTGGGCTTGATCCGCGCGATCTTGCGGTAGCGGAAGGCCTCTGTGCTGCCGGGCCTGGCGAAGGAGATCGCCAGCACCAGCACGCCGGTCTGCCGGTCACGCGATTGCAGGAACTCGTCGATCGGGATCTCGCGTCCGCCGAGCCCGCCTTGTACCGATACGACAGCATCCAGCGCGAGCATCGCGACCGTGAAGTCGCCATAGGGCACCGGCGCGAACAGATTGCCGCCGACCGTGCCCATGTTGCGCACCGCGGGGCCGCCGATCGAGCGGGCCGGGCCGTGCAGGAAGCCGAGATCGCGCTCGGCCAGGATGCGCGCAAAGGTGACGCCGGCGCCGAGCGTGATCCGCGAGCCGGACGCGTCGATCCGCGTCATCGCGTGATCGCTGGCGCGCACGATTGTCGAGATCGAGATGTCGCCCTCGTTCAGCGCGCGCATCACCAGCGTGCCGCCGCCGAGATAGCGGGCGCTGCGATCCGACGACAGCGCCGCCGCGGCGTCATGGCTGCTGGTGAAGGTCTTCACCGTGACTGGCATGATATCCTTTCCCGCTTACGCGGCCTCCTTCAGATGCCGGCGGATGGCCTCGAAACCGGCCTGGTAGATGTCTTCCGCAACCATCCGCGTGATGCGGTCCCGGTCCTCGGTCCGCGTCGTGAAGCGCGATTCCCAGTGCCAGAAGGTGCGGTCGCCGTCGGTGACCGGCAGCAGGCGGACATGCGCCACGTAATTGAACATCGGGATCGGCGTATCGAGCAGGCAGTAGCTGAACGATTGTTCGAGGTCGGATAGCGCCAGCAGCTGTTCGCGCAGCTCGGCGCCGTCCTTCAGCTTGAAGCGTCTGACGCAGCCGATCTTGTCGGATGGCTGCGCGCGCTCGATGCCGCTGGTCGCGACCGCCGGGTGCCAGCGGTCATGGCCGTTGAAATCGCGCAGCACGGCCCACACCGCATCGGTCGGTGCATCCAGGATCGTGCTTTTGACGATATGCGGCACGGCCTATCCCCCGAAGGTTCTGGTTTGAACGCGCCGTCCGTGACACTTCACCTCGCCCCGCTTGCGGGGAGAGGTCGAATTTGCGCGCCGCGCAAATTCCGGGTGAGGGGGACGTCTCCACGACGCAAAACTCGCTCCCAG
>NZ_LFLZ01000080.1 GCF_001189845.1 Bradyrhizobium tropiciagri | reverse complement strand
AATAGCCCTACCCTCCAGGGGAGGGTGGCATCAGTGCGTTGCTGCTAGACCCGTCATCCTGAGGAGCGCCAACGGGTCCGCGCGAAGCGCGGCCCGATGACAGGCTCCGCGCGTCTCGAAGGATGCACGACCACCAGCTGGGCCGTCGACCCTTCGAGGCTCGCTCCGCTCGCACCTCAGGGTGACGGTGTTGGCAGCGCCATGCCGCCCTAAAACCTCGGCGGCCGCTTCTCGGCGAAGGCCTTGATGCCTTCCTTGATCTCGTCGCCGCGCATGCTGTCGCGGTGGCGGGCGTCGGCGGCGGCCTCATCCAGCTCGCCGCGGGCGAATTCATTGATCGCGCGCTTCATGCCGGCCATTGCCTTGGGCGCATTGCCGGCCAGGATCGTCGCAAGCTTGTCGACCTCCTCGTCGAGCAGGTCGAGCGACACCATCGCGGTAAGGTAGCCGATCCGCAGCATCTCCGGCGCCGTGATCTTCTGCGCGGTCAGGAACAGCATCTTGGCGTTGTCAACGCCGAGCCGCGTGACGTAGCGCTGGATGCCGCTCTTGTAATAGTGCAGCCCGAGCCGCGCCGCCGGCATGAACATCTCGGCGGTATCGACGCCGATGCGGAAGTCGCAGGCGAGCGCAAGGTCGGTCGAGCCGCCATAGACGCCGCCATTGAGCCGGCAGATCGTCGGCACGCCGAGATCCTCGAGACGGTTGACCACGACCTCGAACGCCGAACCCGCGCTCTGCTGTTCGTTGGCGCTCACCGCGCGCTCGGCCACCGAGTTGAGGTCGTAGCCGGCGGAGAAGGCGCGGCCGGTTCCGGTCAGCACCAGCACCCGGATCGCGGGATCGGCCTCGATGCGGTCGAACAGGCGGACGAGCTCGCCGAGATCCTCGGCCTGCAGGCGGTTGAGGTGCTTCGGCCGGTTGAGGCGGATCGTGGCGCGCGCGCCCGCAATTTCGAGCACGGGTCCGCTGGCGGTGTCGGCCGCGTCAGCCATCTTGGTCTCCATCATTGATTCTCACGTTCGCGCCGCTTCGCCTCGGCGTCGATGGTCTCGGCGAGATCGGGATGCCTTGCCATCAACAGGCGGAAATCGACGAGGTCAAGCACCAACAGGCGGGTCACCTTGCTGGTCGCGACGCTGGCGCCGCGCTTGGCGTTGCCGAGCAGCGCCATCTCGCCGAAGAACGCGCCTTCGCCGAGCTTGACCTTGCGTCCAGGCAGGTCGACCTCGACCTCGCCGGCGGCAACGAAATACATGCAGTCGCCATTGGTGTCCTTGCGGATGATCATGGTGCGCGGCGGCAGGTCGATGGTCCGCAGCACCTGGGTGACGTCGGCGATCGCGGCGGGGCCAAGATGCGCGAAGAACGGCACCTTGCTGACGGTCTCCCAGGTTTTCAGGAAATTATCGCGGCGGGTTTCGTTGGCAAAGCCGGTCGCCAGAATACCGGTCCACAACCCGAACACGCCGAGGCCCGAGATCATCACCATGGCGGCGACCATGCGGCCGAGCGGGGTGATCGGCACCACGTCGCCATAGCCGGTCGTGGTCAGCGTCACCACCGCCCACCACAGCGCCGCCGGCACGCTGCCGAAGGTTTGCGGCTGGACGTCCCGCTCCAGGAAGTATTCGGCGACCGAGGCCAGGAACACCACCATCAGGAAGATCACGAGCACGCTGAGCAGCGGGCCGGATTCCACCACCAGCACGCGCCGGAGCTGGCGCAGGCCGGGAATGCCGGGCACCACCTTGAGCACCCAGAGCACGCCGAGCAGCCACGCGGTCTTCGGCTCGAGGCCGGCGAGCAGCGCCAGCGGCACCGCCAGCGCGCCGATCGCATCGACGATGCCGGCGCTGGACAGCGCGTAGAACCAGAACTTGTCCTGCCGCCGCATGTGGCGCAGCCGCACCAGCCATTCGAACACGAAATAGGCAAGGCAGGCCCAAAGCAGCGCATCGACCCAGTGCGGCACCGCGTCATAGGCCGGCGTGACCGTCAGCAGCGTCATCATCGCGACGCCGACCGTGACCGCGACATAGGCCGCCGTGGTCATGTTGCGGCCGGCGGTGGCGGAAACGAAGCGCGTCAAGGCCGGAAGGACGAGCGGCTTGGACATCTGAACGGAGCTTGCCTGTCGCTAATCTGCTGGAATCAAGGCCCTGCGAGCGGCGGAGCCTGTGTCACAACGTGCCTCTCCCGGTTGAGGCCGTCAACGCGCAGGCCGCGGCGGCATGATCGCGGCGAAAGTCCCGTATGTTGAACGAATGGCCTAACCATGTTGCCCCGTCTTTGCGCCCGCGAATGTGAGAAATCAGACAAATCGTCGCTTTTTCCCCGTATATCAGGGATGCTGGCCGCAGACGCGAGGGCAGGCAACCTCGGCAGGAATGAAGCGACTAATAAGGCGATCTTGTTCACTTCTTGAGAATTGGTTGGTTTCCGATGGATACCTCACATCTCGCGGAGCACGCAGGCGCCGCCGGCAGTTTCTTCGCATCGATCTTCGTGGTCGCGACGCTATCGATGCGGACCATGATCCCGTTGCGCGTCTTCGCCATCCTGACCAACATCATCCTGATCGCGACCGCGGTCCCGACCCACAATTACGCGACGCTGATCCTGCATGCCGTGCTGCTGCCGGTGAACACCTATCGTCTGCACCAGATGCTGCAACTGGTCCGCAACGTGAAGAAATCGGTCAACAGCGATCTGTCGATGGATTGGCTGCGGCCGTTCACGACGGAGCGCAAATGCACCGCGGGCGAAGTCCTGTTCTACAAGGACGAGAAGGCCGACAGTATCTTCTACATCGTCAGCGGCCGCTTCCGCCTGGTCGAATCCGGCATCGAGCTGCCGGTCGGCGCCCTCGTCGGTGAGTTCGGCATGCTGTCGCCGTCGAACACCCGAACCCAGACGCTGGAATGCGTCGAAACCGGCATGGTGTTGTCGGTGACCTATGACCAGGTCGAGCAGCTCTATGTCCAGAACCCGGCGTTCGGCTTCTACCTGCTGCGTCTGTTCAGCGCCCGCCTGTTCCAGAATATCGCGACGCTCGAGCAGCGGCTCGCGCAGCACGCCACCCCACAGGTCGCGGAGCCAAAACCTGCGTGAGCCCCGCGACCAGTTCTGGAGGCGCCGCAGTGCCGGATGACGACAGTCTGCTGGCTTCGCTCCGTTACCTGTTTGCCGATATCATCGGCGATGAGGACGAGGGGCCGCCGGTGCTGCCCGAGGCCTGCCCGGACCATCTCAGGCCGGCGGTCACCGCGGCCATCCACCTGTTGATCGTCTATCAGAGCACGAGCTACGCCCAGCTCTATATCGACCGGCTCAAGCGCTTCGTCGGGCGCCGCGGCGTTGATGACACCCTGCTTGCCGAGATCGCGCGGCTGATGGCCGAGCGCATGGCCTATGAGGATGCGATCCGCATCGCGCAGCTCAAGCTCGGCGAAGTCAATGCGGGGGGCGGCCTTGCGGCGCGCTCCGCCGACGACGTCAAGAAGCTGCGCCTCGACGAGCTGATCGATGCGTTGCCGGAGATGGTCGCCGATCCGGTGCTTGCCGTGCTCGATCAGTTCGGCTGGCGCCGCCGCCGGGTTTCGATCCGCTTCAGCGCCAACACCCGCTTCAGCGTTCGCCGGCTCAGGATCGAGGCGGGCCTGAAGCGCTGGCGGCTGTTCTCGGGGCGCTATGCCAAGGAGCGCGTCTGGGTCGAGCGCTGGCTGCACATGATCGACCGCAGTCTGACCAAGCAGCCGGCCGCAGCCCCGGCCATCGTCGAGACCGCGACCATGATCCAGGGTTACGGCGATCCCTATCGCCAGGGCATCGCGGACTGGCACGTGATCATCGACGGGCTGGTCAAGCCGACCCTCGACGGCGTGCTCGCGCTGCCCGACCTTGCCGGCGCCATCACCGAGGCCCGCGCCGCCATCATGCCCGATCCGCGGCAGGCGTCGCTCAAGCGCAAGATCGCGGAAATTCGCGCGCGGGTGCCGGCGGCCGAGTCGCGTTGAAGGGGGCAGATGCTCTCCGCCGTCATTGCGAGGAGCGAAGCGACGACGCAATCCATGTCTGAACTTGCGGCACTATGGATTGCTTCGCTTCGTTCGCAATGACACGGGAGGGGAATGCGTACCGTCATCCTGAGGTTCGAGCGGAGCGAGCCTCGAAGGATGAATCGGCCCCGCTGGTGGCCGTCGATCCTTCGAGACGCGCTTCGCGCTCCTCCAGCGACAAAGGCGAAGCCTTTGCGCGGGGATGACGGGTCAACAACCGTTCGTCCCGCACTACCGCTTCACGTGCGGCGGCTCGTCGTAGCCGTGGCGGCTGGAATAGAACAAGAAGCCCATCAGGCCGACGCAGACCGTGCCCAGAACCGCAATTCCGATCGTGAACATGACGATGCCGTAGGTCGGCACCGGAGCGTCTACAGTGAGCCCTTCATAGGCGTAGACGCCGACGGCGACCAGGAAGACCAGCAGGCCGATGCTGATTGCAATGCGCATGGGTATCTGCCTTTGCTGAAGGCCAGAGGAACAAGGCACGCGGCAAGGCAGGTTGCAGGCAAGGCAGGTTGTGCAGATTATCCCGCCGCCGCGGTGACCTTGGCCAGCGCCTGCTGTCCGGCTTGGATGAGCTCGGAGAGCGTCGTCCTGCCGCTCTTGGCGCATTTGATGATGTATCTGGCAACGCGCCTGCGGGTGTCATGTTCCTCGCCGTGAAGCGCGTTGGCGCAGACGTGGTCGAGCGCAAAATTCATGGCTGCGAGCGTACGTGAGTCAAATCGTTCCTCGATCATCGCGGCTCTCCCATCGCAGCTTGCTCCGGCCTTTGCGGCTATTTGCGGAGTGTCAGCAACTCGCTGACTTCCATTACTGTCTCGGTCTGTCTGGCTTTCTTCATCAGCGTCTCGCGCTCCCGCCCCGGCGGTAGCTTGCGTGCTGCGATGCGCGAATCCTCGGCGAATTTTTGCAGGCGTTCCTCGAATGATCCGGGAGGCCGCGACCTGTTGCGTTTCTTCTTGATCATACCGACTCCTCGCTGGAACCAGCGATACTAGGCATGTTCCCCGGAGGGCGTCGTTAACCCATGACATCGGCTTAAACGAAATCGCCGTCAGCACCGCAGGAACGATCTTCGGCGCCATGCGTAACGTTCGTGCGTTCGCTGCTTGCTCCCCGAAGGCAGTGGACCAATCCGGTGACGGGCCTCGGCGAATTGCATCGCCGGGGCCCGCATAGCTTCAAGGCAATTGAGCCAAAGGAATCGAACCGAGGGAAACGAGCCAAGGGAAACGAGCAATGGCACATTCGAACCACGGCATCGTGAAGGACGACAAGGGCCAGGAGCAGCCGGCCGACAAGGCGCGCGCGCAGACCGCCCACAAGACGGATCAGCGAAAGCCCGAAGCGACGCGGGACCCGAAGTTGAGCGACGCGGACAAAACCCCCGGATCCGGCATGACGGCGGACGATCGCGGAGATCCCCCGACCGGCTGAACCGCGTTTTGCTGTGCAGCAACTGCGGCAATGCGGCAGGAACGAAGACCCTGCTCTATCGTTGGCCCCGGGAGATCGATGGAGAATGATATGGCGATGGACGAGAGGGAGCTCGGAAACCTGATCGGCAGCGACAAGGTCGAAGGTACCGCGGTCTATGGCTCGGACGAGCGCAAGATCGGTTCGATCGAGCGCGTGATGATCGACAAGAAGAGCGGCCGGGTGTCCTACGCCGTGCTCGGCTTCGGCGGCATCCTCGGCCTCGGCAACGACCACTATCCGCTGCCGTGGCAATCGCTCAAATACGACACGAGGCTCGGTGGTTATGTCACCGGCGTGACCGAGAGCCAGCTCCGCGGCGCGCCGAAATACGGCAGCGAGCTGGACTGGAATTGGGCCGACATCGGCACCACGCGGGCGGTGAATGATTACTACGGTGTGCCGTTCGTCTGAGCGACGACGGCTCCCGCAAGGCTGACGCTTGCAGGATTGCCTCTTTGCAAGGCTGTCCGCTCACAAGGCTCTCGGGACGCCAACGGCGGCGGTACCCTGACAGTAACTGAACTGTAAGGCGCATGAGGACAATAACCGTCGAGTCCTCTGGCGTCTGTACACTAGTGCACAGACGTCAATAGCTGCGCAATGTAATACGCACTGTAACATGTGTTATTGAAAACGGCCCGGCAGTTACCCGATTACACGCGGGGAGATCAATGCCGTTGGCGTCGCTAGTCTGGAAATTGGAGCAGTTTGTACGGCTTTCGCCGGTAGACCATGTTTTTCTCCATCGTGCGGCGACCGAACGTGTCCGCCATTTTGCGCCGCGCGTCGATATCGTCCGTGAAGGCGAGAAGCCGACGGATGTCCATCTGATCCTGTCCGGCTGGGCCTATCGCTACAAGCAGCTCGAGGACGGCCGGCGTCAGGTGGTGTCGTTCTTCCTGCCCGGCGACATCTGCGACGTGAATGTCTTCATCCTGCGCGAGATGGATCATTCGATCGGCACTATCACCGCGGTGTCGATCGCCGATCTCTCGCGCGAGTTCTTCGACAAGGTCGCAGCCGAGCATCCGCGCATCGTCACTGCATTCTGGTGGGAAACGCTGGTCAATGCGGCGATCCAGCGCGAATGGATCATGAGCCTCGGCCAGCGCACGGCGCTGGAGCGGATAGCCCATCTGCTCTGCGAGATCTGGCTTCGGCTGCGTCTCGCCGGCCTGACCCGGGCCGACAACTGCGACTTCCCGCTGACCCAGGGCGATCTCGCCGACGCCACCGGGCTTTCCAAGGTCCATGTCAACCGGACCCTGCAGGAGTTGCGCGCCGAGGGACTGATCGTGCTCAAGGGCAAGACCCTGTCCGTCCCCAATCTCGACCGGCTGATGCGCGCGGGCCTGTTCAATCCGAACTACCTGCATATGGATCACGAGGGGCGGCAGCTCGACGCCGTCGGCACGCCTTCGGACGTTGTAGCGGGATAACCAGCGCGTCCTTCGGGGGAGGCGCAACGCCCGGTGCTCCACGGGCGCAAGCAGGATCGGGTGCGCCGCAGTTCCCATGAGCGAGTGGCGGTTGCCACCCGCCTAGGAACGATTTCCCTGTGATTCCCGTTGTCGACCATGGCCGCCGACCATGACGGAGGCGATCGGATGTTGCGCTATTTCTTCGATATCAGGGATGGCACCGGGCTCTATCCGGATGAAGAGGGCCTGGAATTCCCGGATCAAAGGTCCGCCGAGATGGAAGCCGCCCGCACCCTCGGCGAACTGGCGAGGGACTTTGCCGCGCTGGACGACCGGCACGACGTTGCAATCGAGGTGCGGACGGGAGACGGCCCCGTGTTCAAGGCTGCCTTCATTTTCGAAACCCGTCATCCAAGGCAATAAGTCTGTCTCTGTTCGGGTCGCAATCGCTTATTCCTGGTCCGGATTCCCGGCCAACCGGCGACCCCCGGCGCCGGAGGTTTCACGGCGCCAGGGATCACCACTCCCGATGGGCTTGGGGGCTGAAGTCGGGAGCTTCGAGTCGACTCCCGGTGTTCCCCTTGGTTCCAAACCGGGTCTCCTAATTTCTGTTCGCCGGTGGTCCAGCCGGAGTAGCTGACGGGTCTCGGCACGCGCCAACAGCGTTCTGTTCGTTGGTGCAAGTTTTCGATCTGTACCAGCCGCGCCCACGCAGCTCATCGCGTGCCGGGATGCTTCGCAACGGTCGCCTTGGCCCTGGCGATCGCTTCCTGGGTGCTTTGGAAGGTCTGCGTTCGGATCGTTGGCCCGCCGGCAAGGGGTGTGATCTCGACCAGATAGCCGCCGCCGCGTTGCTCGACGATGGTTAGTCGATGCCCCTGATATTCGATCTCGTCGACTGGCATTTTCGGGCTCGCCTATCTTCAATCGGTCGGTGCGCGCTTTCTGCTGATCCGGAGGCTTCTCCGATCGGCGGTCTTAGGTCGGCGAAGTCAGCCACTCGGTCATCTGGACGGCCATCTCGTCCTGTCGAGCCTTGCGGAGCAGCGCATCGCGCTTGGGGCCGAGAGGAAGGGCTTTCGCCTCCTCGCGCAAATCGTTTGCCTCTCGGGCGAGCCGTTCTTCCAGCGGCCAGATCTGGCGCACGCGACGACGACGTTTCGTCATGACGCCGCTCCCTTGTTGATGCAGGCGGGAGCACTATTGGTCTCTCAGTCACCGACGCCTACGGGCCATGCCTTGGCCGGTGATGCAGGCAAACGGCTTGGCCGAGGGAAGGTTGCTATAAGTCGGAAATCGGACTCAAGCCTCTACTGCGTCTATGCTATTGCCTCTGTCGTTCGTCCTGCCACCACGTCGCAAGCGAATCCGTCGCGGAAAGCTGGCTGGGAACCAGATATCCTTATTTGCCAAGAGGCCTGGCTTCAAACGTGACGACCTAATTTTTGCGCGCGCTCTCGAAGGTTGCGAGAGGCAGACCCTCCTCATTCCGGATGGTGAGCGTCCGTCCAGTGAGTGCCGCAATCCGGCGGCCGATGTCGAGCGCGGTTTCCTCGTCTGTGAGATCGACAACGATGACCGACGTTGAGGAAAGCCCGGCGTTCGAAACCGTGAAGATGGAAGATCTTCTCTCGTTCATGACTATCTCGGCGGCTGCAGTCCAGGCGAGCTGAGCCACTCGTCGAGATGCGCTGCCGTATCAGCCTGCCGCGCCTTGCGGAGCAGATCCTCCTTCCTGGGGCAGGGCGGGAGCGCAGCAGCATACTCGCGCGCTTGCCGCGCGTAGGAGATGAGGCGATCTCGAAGTGTTTTCGTTTGCTCGAAACGACGCCGCTTTTGCATGGCGCAGCTCCCTTGAACCGGGCGGGAGCGCAACTGGCGTTCTCATCACTGATGGTTGCCGAGGGCTGGGCAGTGATGGGGGCAGTAGATTCCGGTTATGTCGGGTTGTCGACTCAATTCCGCGCAGGAAGGGCAAAACAGTTAGGAACCGGCTCGCTTCAGCAACTGGTAGCACTCGCACGAATTGGCCAGCAGAAGACGGCGATTCAAGATCTGCAGCTTCCCGCGCGAATAGGTGATCGCGCCCCGCTTTTGAATGTCTTTCGCAGTATCCGTAATGGTCGTGCGGCGCACTCCGAGCATCTGGGAGAGCAATTCCTGCTTAAGGTCGAATTGGTCGCTCTCCGCCCGGTCCGCAGTGTGAAGCAGCCAGCGGCAGAAGCGCTCCTCAACAAGGTGGAGTGAGTTGCAGGCCGCGGTAATCCGGGCCTGGTCGAGCAATACGTCAGCATTCTTGAGGCATATTTCCGTCATCGCGCAACTGCTTGCCAGGATCGCCCGGAAGTCTTCCATCGAAATCCTCAGGGCGCGCACCGGCAACTGAGCGACGATGCGGACCAGCGATGCTTGCGAGCCAAGGCCTGCGCGGGCACCGATCAAGCCTTCTCTCCCGACGACCGAAGTCTCAGCCATCCGCCCGTCTCTCAGAACAACCAGGAGCGAGAGCATGCCCGATAACGGGAAGTAGATGTCCGTGACTTCCTCGCGCTCCTTCTGGACGACGTCGCCTTGGGTGAACTCCACGACGTTCGACTTCGCCGTCAGCGACCGCAAGTCGCGACGAGGCAGCAGCGCCAGGAGTCCGTTGCGAAGAGGATTATCCACGATGCGCAACCTTTCGCCCGATCGGTCGGGCAGGTCCGCAGTAAGTAGGTAACGCTCCGAAGGCGTTCCGCGGAATGGGATATGAAAGTCCAATCAGACTGGTGTCGGTCCGTTCCTATTATTTTGGGGCATACGCACTGACCATAGGTCGCGCAGAAGCGTGATGACACCGCGTGTTTGGCATCCTGAATCGAGAACCCATCCTCATCGTCGTCCTGACTTTCGCCAGGACGACAGCAATCAATGTGGCGCGACCAACTCGCAAGACCAAATTTGGTCTTCACCCGTTCGCGGTCTTCACCACCACGAGGTTGTCATCCCGTGTCGCCGGGCGGCGCTTGAGATGATCGCGGCGCAGGGCGATCTCGTCGCGGACCAGCTCGTAGCCGAGCTTCTCGCCGTCGCCGACGACGGCGATCTTCTTCCGCTTGAGCTGGGGCAGCGATCTGATCTTCTTGCCGCCGGGGCTGAGCGCACAGCACCACGTCATGCTCGATGATCGCGATGGACCGGAGCGCGCGGCCGCGGCGGCATCGGCGAAGGCGCTTCGGCAGTCATGGCTGATCAACCTGGCTCATCACGCGTCCGGGACGGCCCTTTGCCGGAACGGCGCCGCGCTGCCCGGTGAATCCGTAAATGACTATAAAAGAAAGAAAATTTCCTGTGCGGCCGGCGATATACCGCCCCGGCGGGAATGCAAACCGGCCACCGGCCGTAACCTTAATCCCGGTTCGCCTGCGCCGCGATGCCACATGACCATCGCCACTATCGACGGCTGAACCCAGATGTGATTTTCGATGGGCCGCAGGTGCATTCCGCCGCCGGAGATGTCATAAATGAGACAAGCTTCGCTTTGCGGAATTGTGCTGACGGCCTGACCCGGATTTCTTGCAATCACATTCATCGAAGTAAAAGGGCGTCAGCTTGTTGTTTCCTGCCATGTCATCGTCGGTGTCGGTTGGTGCCCTGGTGGGATGGATGTTGCTTCTCACCGCAAAGCACATCATCGCCGACTTCATGCTGCAGAACGCCTGGATGGCGATCGGCAAGGACCAGAAGACCGGCTGGGCCATGCCGCTGCTCGCGCATTGCCTGGTCCATCTCGCGGTCGCGCTGGCGCTGATCCTGGTGGTGGCGCCGCGGTTCTGGTACGTCGCCTTCATCGACTTCGTGATCCACATCATCGTCGATCGCTGCAAGGGAATCTGCGCCTCGCATTTCGGCGTGACGCTGGAATCCGGCCATCCCTGGTTCTGGACCTTGATCGGGGTCGACCAGGCGCTGCACCACCTCACCGGCTTCGCGCTGTCGATCTACATGGCCGCGAATTGAGCGGCCGGCCGACGCCGGCTTCCTTCATTGCGCATCGCCGATCATCCGCCCGCCCGCCCGCGGGCGGATGTGATTCGCGTGCAACGGGCAAGCCTCTCCGGAAGCGACCGGAAGCCGTGGTTAACCTTTCGTTAGAGGATTGCGCGGCATCTTCCCGATCGAGGGGGATTTGCAAATGTTTTCAAGCCGCGACGCATTCGAGAACGATGCCTGCCCAGTTGCGGACGACCTGCTCGGCCAGATGTACCGCGCCAATCCGAACGGGCTTTCGCTGCTGGTCGCCAATGTCGCGCCCGATATCAGGGCGAGGCTCGCGCTGTTCTGCTATCGCCGCAGCCACCTGCACGCACTCGCGGTGGCGATTGCGTCGAGCTGCAGCGAGTGGGAGCTGGTCAATTCCGGTGGCCGTGTCGGGTCGACGCTGTACGCGCTTTCGCGTGAGCCTGCTCGCGCGACGACCGCTTCGCATGGCGGCCGCAAGCCGATCACGCTGTCGACCAAGCCGCTGTCGAGCTTCGCACCTGTTGTCGATGACGAACTCGACGACGAGGACGTCAGCGATACGGTGACTGTGACGGCATAAGCATGATCCGGAAAAGTGGAGACCGGTTTTCCCTCGCGACAAACGCGGAACGCGTTTGCGCGGAGATCATGCGCTAATAAAAGAGGCGTGCTTAATCCGACTGCGCGCTCGGGATGAGCGGCAGCCCATGCCGGCGCCGCGCCATCGCGCATTCCGCGTCGCCCGGCAGACAGGTTCGGCACACTTCCGGCCGCACCGCATAGACCTCGCAGCGCGTTGCTTCTCCGACCCGCCCTGACAGCGCCGAGCAGCGGTCGCCCTCGCAGCGCATCCCTGACTGTCGCGCGTTGACGAATTGCGCCGGGATCAGGTCGAGCTGCGCATCGTCCTCGATCGTGAAGCGCGGCCAGTTCGCCGAATAGCTGCAGCAGGCGCCGCAGGACTGGCAGGGGCTTGGGTCCGCTGCCTCGATCGCGTTGCCGGCCATCAGGTGTCCCTCGGTGCTTCCCAGACCAGGCTGCGCCGCCAGCGTGCCCTCAGCAGGTCGCGCCGCTCCGGATACTTCTCGTCGTGGTAAACAGCGGTGACCACGCGGTCGGTGCGGAAGCTGCGGAAGTCCTTGCGCAGCTCGCACCAGGCGGCGAGCAGCCGCACCGCCTCGTGATAGCCGACCGCGATCGGCCAGATCGTGCGCTCGCTATCGCGGCCGTGCTCGTCGCGATAGTTGAGCGTGATCTTCTTGCCCTCGTGGATCTGGCTGCGCGTCCTGACCATGTCGATGCGGTCAGGCTCCCGGTTCCAGGCGGAGCGGGCGCGGCTCGCCGGCTCCAGCACGAATGGCCGCAGTCGGTCGGGTACGGTCTCGGCGATCTTCGCCATCAGGTCCTCGGCCGCGCGCGCCAATGCCGGATCGGCGTGGCCGACCACCCATTGCGCGCCGAGCACGCAGGCCTCGATCTCGTCGGGTGTCAGCATCAAAGGCGGCAGGTCAAAACCCTTCTCCAGGATGTAGCCCATGCCGGCCTCGCCGCGGATCGGCACCCGCTGCTCGATTAAGCTCGCGATGTCGCGATAGATCGTCCGCTTCGATGTCTCGAGCTCGGCTGCGATCGCGTCCGCAGTCAAAGGCTTACGGGTGCGGCGGAGCACCTGGATGATCTGAAACAGCCGGTCGGCGCGTCTCATGGCAGTTCTCTTCGGTCGCTCTCTTGCAGCTGTCTTGACGACTGTCTTGACGGATCTCGCGGTGTCTCGACGCGTCGGCTTTTCGCGCCCCCTGTCACTGCTGCTGACAGCATGTTGGCAGCAGGTGGGGGCTATATCAGGACAACACCTCAAGTGAAGGGAATTTGTCCATGACCAATCTTGATGAACTCGGTTTCAGGCAGGCGCAGAGCTTCGCGCTGGAACAAATGATCACGGTCTACTCCACCTCCGGCGACCTGCGCTGGGCCCTGGTCGCGCTGGTCGCACAGTCGATCGGCGCAGCCTGGTCCTACGGGCGGGCGCGGCTGGTCAAGCGGGTTCGCGAGGCGGTTCGCCGCCTCGCACCGGTCGGCCCGCTCGGCAGGGAATGCCACTACTGCTGACACCATGCTGGCAGCAGGGGACAGCTAGCTTCAATTCACGACCACAGGCGATCGGGAGCTTCATATGATTACGCTTTTTGGCTTTGGCACGGGTTTCGGTCTGCCGGAAATCAGCCCCTTCGTGACCAAGACCGAGGTCCAGCTCAAGATGGCCGGGCTCGATTATCGCAAGGAAAAGGCGATGCCGCCGGCCTCTCCCAAGGGCCAGCTGCCGTTCATTTCCGATGACGGCGAGACGATCGCCGATTCGACCTTCATCCGCGCCCATATCGAGGGCAAATACGGTTTCGATTTCGATGCGCCGCTGAGCCTGCAGGCGCGCGCTCAGGCCTGGGCCTTCGAGCGCATGATCGAACATCACGTCTACTGGGCGCTGGTCGGTGCGCGCTGGGTCGACGACAACAATTTCGCCAAGGGGCCCGCGCATTTCTTCGACGGCGCGCCCGATCATCTGCGCGACAAGATGCGCGAGGACGCCCAGTTCCGCGTCGCCGAGAACTATCTGCTGAGCGGGCTTGGCCGCCATGGGCCCGACGAGGACGTCGATGTCGCCATGCGCTCGCTGTTTGCGCTGTCGGTGCAGCTCGGCGACAAGCCCTATCTGATGGGCAACGCACCTTGCGGTACGGATGCCACCGCGTTCGGCGCGCTGGCGGGGATCCTGACGCCGTTCTTCGATTCGCCGTTGCGCGAGCGCACCGAGAAGTTCGACAATCTCACCGCCTACGTCGGCCGGATGATGCAGCAATATTATCCGGAGTTCGCCTGGTCGCCGTTGCAGCAGCAAGCCGCTTAAACCGGCGTAGCGGGAGCGGGCTGGCCCTTCAATGCGGCAAGCTCCGCCTCGAGCTCGGCGATGCGCTGGTCGCGTGAGGCCAGCGCGGCCGCGACATCAGCGGCATCGAATTTCTGCGGGATGTGCTGCGGGCAGTTGGTGTCCCACGCCGCGACCTTGAACAGGATCACCTGCTCGGGCCGCGCGCGATAGCCTTGCGGCATCAGCGCGCGTGTCAGTGCCGGATCGTCCTCCACGACCCGGGCCTCGCCCCACAGCTTGACGCGGCGGCGGTGCGCATAGTCCATCACGAAGATATACGCCTTCGCATTCTCCGAGAGATTGCCCTGCGTGATGAACTGCCGGTTGCCGCTGTAATCGGTGAAGGCGAGCGTGTGCTTGTCGAGCACCTTGATAAAACCCTTCGGCCCGCCGCGATGCTGGATGTAGGGCTGACCGTCCGCCGAGGCAGTCGCGAAGTAGAAGCTGTTCACCTCGCCGAGAAAGCCGGCGAGGTTCTCGTCGATCTCGGTGCGCCAGCCGCCATGCGTCTCGACCTCGGCGTAGGCGTCGCGCGAGCCCTTGCGGGCCTGGATCGCCTTGACCGCCGGGGTGAAGGCAACGTCGCTGGAATAGGTGCGGGCATCGGACATCTGGGCCTCCCGTAACGGGCGTCCTCACCCCACAACATGGACGTTTCCGGATCGTAAGCAATCTTGTGAATTGACACTTCACTGTTGCCGATTATGCAATAGTGCCATGGACCGGATCGACGCCATGCAGGCCTTTGTCGCGGTGGCGGATCTCGAGGGGTTTGCCCCCGCCGCCCGCAAGCTCGGCCTGTCGCCATCCGCCATCACCCGGCTGATCGCGGCGCTGGAGGAGCGGTTGGGTGCGCGGCTGCTGCAGCGAACGACGCGCCAGGTGACGCTGACCGACGCCGGCTCGCGCTACCTGGAGCGGGCGCGGCGGATCCTCGCCGATGTCGAGGAGGCCGAGGATGCGGTGGAGAGCGAGCGCACCCGCCCCGAAGGGCGCCTCGTGATCTCGGCGCCGTTCGGCTTTGGACGGCTGCATGTCAGCCCGGTCGTCTCCGCCTACTTGAAGCGCTATCCCGATGTCGAGGTCGACCTGCGACTGTCGGATCGCCGCATCAACCTCGTCGAGGATGGCGTCGACCTCGCGGTCAGGCTCGGGCATTTGCCGGATTCGACGCTGGTGGCGCGGCATGTCGGCCAGATGCGCCGCATCGTGGTGGCCTCGGCCGGGTATCTCAAGCTCCGCGGCGAGCCGAAGCGGCCGGCCGACTTGACCTCCCATGACACCATCCAGTTCGGCGCTATGACCGCGACGCCGGATTGGCGCTTCATGGAGGATGGCCAGGAGATCCGTATTACGCCTACGCCGCGCTTCACCAGCAACAGTTCGGACGCCGCCATCCAGTTCGCCGAGCAGGACGGCGGACTGACCCGGGTGATGGCCTACCAGGCCGCCGAATCGTTGAAGGCGAAGCGGGTCCGAATCGTGCTCGCCGCCTTCGAGCAGCCGCCGGTGCCGATCCACATCGTCTACCCGACATCTCGGCTGTTGTCGGCCAAGGTGCGGACCTTCATCGATCTCGTCACCGAGATCACCGACTGGCATTTCGGCTAGATCAGCTCGAAGGCGCTTAGCTCACCGGCGGCTTCTTCGGCACCACGCGGAACGTGCCGCTGGCGCGCGCGATGGTCACGCCGTCGGCCTTGATCAGGCTCTGCGCGAAGCAGATCGTGCTGCCGGTCTTGATCACATCGCTCTCGATCGCGAGCCACTGTCCGACATTGGCCGAGCCGACGAAATCGACCGTGAGCGAGATCGTCACATACGAGGTGGCCCAGCCGGTCGCCTGGCCGCAGCTATAGCCCATTGCGTTGTCGGAGAGAGCTGCGATCAGCCCGCCATGGATCAGGCCGCGGCCGTTGGTGTGCGGCCTCGCGAGGCGCAGGCCGATGATGACGGACCGCTCGGTCTTCTTCTGGTAAAGCGGCTCCCACGGTTCGGTGAGCGGGCTCTTGCGGAACAGCGGCTCGAAGTCTTGCGGGACGTCTTGGGGAACGTCGGGTGCGACTTGCGTATCGGTGGTCATATCTGGCTCGCAGATGGCGTTGCGTTGACGCCATTGAATGCGATGTCGATGACGGTTTCACCGCCTACAAAGTTTTAAACGGGATTTGCGTGGATGTTTGAAAGCACCGACGCGCGAGCCAGTCACGCCGGCAATTCGTAGCCGACCTCGCGCTCGATCTCGATCGTCTTCTGCACCGCCGGCCGGGCCATCATCCTCTCGTAATGCGCGGTGAGGTGCGGGAACGTCGCCGGCGGCAGCTTGAGCGAATTGGCGAGCCGCCAGTACAGGCGGAACAAATGGATGTCGGCGATCGAATAGCTGCCGATCGCCCAGCCGTGACCGAGCCGGCGGTCGCCGATACTCCAGACTTCTTTCGCATAATCGAGCCCGCGCGCCCTTGCCGGATGTAGCGTGGAGGCGATGAACGACATCCATGACAGCGCTTCGCCTCGGCCTCGAGATCGTCGCGCGGCAGCAGCTTGGCCTCGGGAAAGCGCCTGGCGAGATAGAACAGGATCGCCGCGACCTCGGTCAGCGGGCGGCCGTCGATCACAAGCGTCGGGACCTTGCCCTCCGGATTGAGCGCGAGATAGCCGGGCGTCTGCATGTCGTTGCGCCTGAACGACATCGGCCGGGCTTCGAAGCCGATACCGATCTCGTGCAGGGCGATATGGACGGCCATCGAGCTCGCGCCCGGTGCGAAGTACAGCGTGAACATGGCGGCCCGCTCCTGGCCCGGTGACTTCGCGATGCTAGGGCTTTCAAGAGGTGCTGCCTAGCGACGAGCGAAATCCTACCCCGTCACCCTGAGGAGCCGCGAAGCGGCGTCTCGAAGGGTCGACGGCCACCAGCCGGGCCGTGCATCCTTCGAGACGCGCTGCGCGCTCCTCAGGATGACGGGATAATCATCGGCCGTTCCCTAGAACGGCAACCCCACATAGTTCTCCGACAGCGAGGTCGATGCCGCCTTCGAGCTGACGAGGTAATCGAGCTCTGCGATCTGGATGCGTGCGGCGAATTCGCCCTCGTCGGGGAATTTGTGCAGCATCGAGGTCATCCACCAGGAGAAGCGCACCGCCTTCCAGACCCGCGCCAGCGCCCTGGCCGAATAACCGTCGAGGCCGGCCGAGGATTTCTCGTCGTAATATTCGCGCAGCGCCTGCGACAGGTAATGCACGTCGCTGGCCGCCAGGTTCAGGCCCTTGGCGCCGGTCGGCGGCACGATGTGCGAGGCGTCGCCGGCCAGGAACATGCGGCCGAACCGCATCGGCTCGGCGACGAAGCTGCGCAGCGGCGCGATGCTCTTCTCGATCGAGGGGCCGGTGACGATCTCGTCGGCAGCCTTCTGGTCGAGCCGCCGCTTCAATTCATCCCAGAACCGCTCGTCCGACCATTGATCGACATGATCGTCGAGCGGGCACTGCACGTAGTAGCGGCTGCGATGGGTCGAGCGCATCGTGCAGAGCGCAAAGCCGCGTTCGTGGTTGTTGTAGATCAGTTCCGGCGAGACCGGCGGCGTCTCCGAGAGGATGCCGAGCCAGCCGAACGGGTACACCCGCTCATAGCTGGTGATCGCCGAGGCCGGCACGCTGGCGCGGCTGATGCCGTGGAAGCCGTCGCAGCCGGCGATGAAATCGCAGGCGATTTCGTGGGTGACGCCGTCCTTGACGTAGCTGACGCGCGGATGATCGGTGTCGAAATCATGCGGCGTGACGTCGGCGGCGGAGTAGACCGAGGTCAGGCCGGCCGCCTTGCGGGCGTTCATCAGGTCGAGCGTGACCTCGGTCTGGCCGTAGATGGTCACGGTCTTGCCGGTCGCCGCATGCATGTCGATGCGGTGCCGCGCGCCGCCGAACGCCAACTCGACGCCGTGATGGACCAGGCCCTCCCGGTGCAGGCGGGCGGCCGCGCCGACGCTGTCGAGCAGCGACACCGTGCCTTCCTCGAGCAGGCCGGCGCGAATCCGCCCCAGCACGTATTCCGGGGTCTGCCGCTCGAGAATGACGTTGTCTACGCCGAAAGTATGAAGTAGTTGCCCAAGCAACAGTCCGGCCGGACCTGCGCCTATGATTGCTACTTTTGTCCGCAATACCTGCTCCTCCCGATCGGATAGGTTTGAGCCGGGCGCCCGCGCCGGGGCGGCCACCGTCAACTTGCCATGGCAACTATATCATATAACAGGTTTGGCAAGGCCGATTTGCCGCGGAATGCTTTCGCCGCAGCGCAAGATGCCGGAGCGGACGGGTGCGACATGCGTCCGCCCAGCGGATTTCGTCTTGAATATCCGCGCGAATTAGATAACATGTTAAGTAATGAGACCGGGCGCGAAGCCCGCCGTCCTGGAGAGGAGGAGACGTGATGAGGAAGAGTTTGTTGGCGCTGCTGATGGCAGCCGCCATCGTGCCGGCCGCAGTCCCTGCCGTTGGACCTGCCTTGGCGCAGGACAAGACCGTCAATCTCAAAGTGTCGCTCTGGGTGCCGCCGGCGCATCCGCTGGTGCCGGCGACGCAGGCCTGGGCCGCCGACATCGAGAAGGCATCGGGCGGCACCATCAAGGTCACCGTGTTTCCGTCCGAGCAGCTCGGCAAGGCGTTCGATCATTACGACATGGCGCGCGACGGCATCGCCGACGTCACCTATGTCAATCCCGGCTATCAGCCCGGCCGCTTCCCGATCGCGGCCGCTGGCCAGCTGCCGTTCGTGTTCTCGGACGGCAAGAAGGGCACGCTGGCGCTGAACGAGTGGTACCACAAGTACGCGCCGACCGAGATGAAGGACACCAAGCTCTGCTTCGCCTTCATCCACGATCCGGGCGCGCTGCACGGCAAGAAGAAGATCGTACTGCCGAGCGACCTCTCCGGCGTCAAGGTGCGTCCCGCGCAGAGCACGATCGGCGAGATGGTCAAGATGTTCGGCGGCACCAATGTGCAGGCCTCCGCCCCGGAATCGCGCGACGCGATCGAGCGCGGCGTGGCCGACGAGATCACCTTCCCCTGGGGATCGATCTTCCTGTTCGGCATCGACAAGGTGGTGAAGTACCACATGGACGTGCCGCTCTATACGACGGTGTTCACCTACAACATGAACCTCGCCAAATACAATTCGATGTCGGATGCCCAGAAGAAGGTGATCGACGATCATTGCACGCCGGAATGGGCCTCCAAGGTCACCGATCCCTGGACCGATTTCGAAGCCAACGGCCGCACCAAGATGAAGGCGCTGCAAGGCCACGAGGTCTATCCGCTGACGCCTGATCAGCTCGCCGAATGGAAGAAGGCGGTCAAGCCGCTGCGCGACAGCTGGGCCGAGGCGGTGAAGAAGGCCGGCGGCGATGCGGAAAAGATCGAGGCCGATCTGCAGGCCACGCTGAAGAAGTACGAGGCGGGGATCTGATTTTGCTCCCCTTCACCTCTCCCCGCTTGCAGGGAGAGGTCGGATCGCATCGTCAGATGCGATCCGGGTGAGGGGGTACCGGTCTCTTCACTCGCACCAGTTTCGCGGATAGCCCTCAACCCGACCCTCTCAGAGCGAGCTATGCTCGTCTCGACCCCGCAGGCGGGGAGAGGGAGTTCATCGAGCAGCGCATGACGCAATCTGCCGAAGTCTCTCAAGACGGCGCGATCACCGGTCCACCCGAGCCGGTGCGCAAGAATTTCATGGATCGCTTCATCGATTCGATCGAATGGGTGGCGGCCTTCTTCGTCGGCGTCGTCGCGCTCAACACCTTCACTGCGGTGTTCATGCGCAAATTCTTCGCGGTGACGATCCCCGACTATTACAATTTCGGCCAGTTCCTGCTCGGCATCCTGATCTTCTGGGGCATCGCCGCGACCAGCTATCGCGGCACCCACATCACCGTGGATCTGGTCTGGGCCAACGCCACGCCGCGCTATCAGCGCTGGATCGACATCTTCGCGACGCTGGTGCTGCTGTTCGTGGTGAGCGTGCAGACCTACACGCTGGTCGACAAGGTGATCGACACCAGGAACAGCCACATCGTCACCATGGATCTCGGCGTGCCGGTCTGGCCGTTCTTCCTGGTGTCTTGGATCGGCGACGTCTCCGCGGTGCTGCTGATCGCGATCCGCACCTACCGCCTGATCTTCCACCCGGAAGATATCCACGATGCCAAGATCAAGACCGCGGAGTAGACGGCCATGAGTCTAGAACCATGAGTCTCGATTTGAGCCCCGAGGCCGTCGCCGTCATCGGATTTGTCAGCCTGTTCGTGCTGATGCTGCTGCGCGTTCCCGTCGGCATGGCGATGGGCCTCGTCGGCATCACCGGCTTCGGATATCTCACCGGCTTTGCCCCGGCGCTGAAGCTGGTCGGCCAGACCACGATGCGCACGGTGACGGATTACTCCTTCGGCGTGATCCCGATGTTCCTGCTGATGGGCGCCTTCGTGTCCGTCTCGGGCATCAGCCGCGAGCTGTTCCGCGCCGCCAACACCTTTGTCGGGCACTGGAAGGGCGGGCTCGGCATCGCGACCATCGCGGCCTGCGGCGGCTTCGCTGCGATCTCGGGCTCGTCGGTTGCGACCGCCGCGACCTTCTCGGCGGTGGCCTATCCCGAGATGCGCCGCTTCGGCTATCCGCAGTCGTTCGCCACCGGCGTGATCGCGGTCGGCGGCACGCTCGGGGCGATGCTGCCACCGTCCACGGTGCTCGCGGTCTATGGCATCATCACCCAGCAGGATATCGGCAAGCTGTTCATCGCGGGCGTGGTTCCGGGCCTGCTCGCGATCCTGATGCACATGGTCACGATCGGCATCATCGGCGTGACGCGGCCGGGCTTCCTGCCGGCGGGAAAGAAGGCGTCGTGGCATGAGCGCGTCATGGCCTTGCGCGACGTCTGGTCGCCGCTGCTGCTGTTCCTGTTCGTGATCGGCGGCCTCTATGGCGGCTTCTTCGTGCCGACCGAGGCGGGCGCGGTCGGCGCGGTCGGCGCCTTCATCATCGGCATCCTCCGCGGCAAGCTCAGCAAGGACGGCATCCTGCAATCGCTGCTGCAGGCGACGCGCACTGCGGCTGCTGTGTTCACCGTGCTGATCGGCGCGCTGTGCTTCGGCTATTTCCTCACCATCACCCAGACGCCGCAGAACGTCACCGAATTCCTCACCGGGCTCGGCATCGGCCCCTATGGCGTGCTGGCGCTGATCCTGCTGATGTATCTGGTGCTCGGCTGCCTGATGGATGCGATGGCAATGGTGATCCTCACCGTGCCGATCGTGTTTCCGGTAGTGACCGCGCTCGGCTTCGACCCGATCTGGTTCGGCATCATCATCGTCATGACGGTGGAGCTCGGCCTGATTCATCCGCCGGTCGGCATGAACGTGTTCGTCATCAAGAGCGTGATCAAGGACGTCAACATGTCGACGATCTTCGTCGGCGTGCTACCGTTCGTAATCACGGACCTGATCCGGCTGGTGATCCTGATCCTGTTCCCGCTGCTTGCGACCTGGTTGCCGCAGCGCATGATAGGCTAGGCGTATGAACCCAGAACTCCACACCAAATACGTCTTCACCATCACAGCAAGAATCGCCGAGGTGACGTCCGCCGGCGACATCGGCACCGGCGTCCGCCGCATCATCCCGATCGTCGGCGGCGAGGTGAAGGGCGAGGGGATCAACGGCAAGGTGCTTCCCTTCGGCGCCGACTTCCAGATCATCCGGCCCAACGAGCTGATCGAGCTGGAGGCAAAATACGCCTTCGAGACCGACGACGGCGCCGTCGTCTATGTCGAGAACACGGGCATCCGTTTCGGGCCGGTCGAGCTCTTGCAGAAGCTCAAGCGCGGCGAGCCTGTCGACCCGAAGCTGATCTATTTCCGCACCGTGCCGAAATTCGAAACCGGCGCCGAAAAATACCGCTGGCTGATGCAGCACATCTTCATCGGCTCCGCCGCCCGCCACGCCGACCGCGTCGTGATCGACGTGCATCAAGTGTTGTGAATCTCCGCTGCCATCCTCCCCTGGAGGGGGAGGATCGCCGCGCTTGAAATGCGCGGCGAGGTGGGGTGATCTCTCAACACGGGCACTGTTCGGGTGGAGAGACCGTCACCCCACCCCGTCTCACATTCCGCTACGCTCCATGTGAGCCTCTTATCCTCCCCTAGAGGGGGAGGATCGTCGCGCATGAATGCGCGGCGAGGTGGGGTGACAGTCTCTCCATTCAGGCGCTGCCCGTGTTGAGAGATCACCCCGCCCCGGTTCGCACTCCGCTGCGCTGCATGCGAACCGACCCTCCCCCTCCAGGGGAGGGTGGCATCTCGGCCTCCGCCATGGCTGCCTTGACTCCTGCGATGATAGTTATAAAACATAACTATTCTAACCAGGAAACAATAACGCCATGGGAAACGCTGCCGACGCGGGTGACACCTCGCTGCTCAGGATCGAGACGCGGGGGGCGGTGCTGACGGTCGGGCTCAACCGGCCCGCCAAGCGCAACGCGCTGAATGACGGCATCATCCTGGCGCTGCGGGATTGCTTTTCTGCCATCCCTGAAGACATCGGCGCCGTCGTCATCCACGGCATCGGCGATCACTTCTCGTCCGGCCTCGACCTCTCCGAATTGACCGAGCGCGACGCCACCGAGGGGCTGGTGCATTCCCAGATGTGGCACCGCGTGTTCGACCGCATCCAGTATTGCCGCGTCCCCGTGATCGCCGCGCTGAAGGGCGCTGTGATCGGCGGCGGGCTGGAGCTGGCCTGCGCGGCGCATATCCGGGTTGCCGAGCCGTCGGCCTATTTCGCGCTGCCCGAGGGCCAACGCGGCATCTTCGTCGGCGGCGGCGGATCGGTGCGGCTGCCGCGCCTGATCGGGGTGCCGCGGATGGCGGACATGATGCTGACCGGCCGGGTCTATTCGGCGACCGAAGGCGCGGCCTACGGCTTCTCGCAATATCTCACCGAGGCCGACGGCGCGTTGCCGAAGGCGCTCGAGCTTGCCGAGCGCGTCGCCGCCAACGCGCCGCTGACCAATTTCGCGGTGTTGCAGGCGCTGCCGATGATTGCGGAGGCGAATCCGCAGACCGGCCTCCTGATGGAATCGCTGATGGCGACGGTGGCGCAGAGTGACAAGGAAGCCAAGAAGCGGATCCGCGCCTTCCTGGATCGCAAGACCGCCAAGGTGAAGCCGACATGAGCGCCAAGCTGATATATCTGCGTCTGCATCCCCAGCGAGTGCGCATCCGCTGCGTCCGATTTCATTCGGCAATCCCGACGTCACCGTCGAGCGCCGCGACGACGGCACGATCTATCTCCGCCCGAAGCTCAAGCTCGCCGACTTTCCGGTTCGCCTGACCGACCGCCTGCACCACTGGGCTGAGGCCGAGCCGAATCGCGTGTTCATGGCCGAGCGTGCCGCCGGCGGCGGCTGGCGGCAGATCAGCTACGCGCAACTGCGCGAGAGCACGCGGCGCATTGCGTCCGCGTTGATCGCGCGCGGCTTGTCGGCTGAACGGCCGATCGTGATCCTGTCGGGCAATTCGATCGATCACGCACTGATCGCACTCGGCGCGCTCTATGCCGGGATTCCGTTCTGCCCGGTGTCGCCGGCCTATTCGTTGGTGTCGCGCGACTACGGCAAGCTCAGCTTCGTCATCAAGCTGCTGACGCCAGGCCTCGTCTTCGTTGACGACGCCGACAAGTTTGCCGATGCGCTGCGCGCCAATGTTGGGCCCGATGTTGAGATCGCGGCAAGCCGCGGCGCGGTACCCGGTCGCGAGCTGACGCGGCTCGCCGATCTGATGGCGACGCCGGAAGATGGCGGCCTCGACGCGACCCATGCGGCGATCGGTCCGGATACGATCGCGAAATTCCTGCTGACCTCGGGCTCGACCGGCAATCCCAAGGCCGTCATCAACACCCAGCGCATGATCTGCGCCAACCAGGTGATGCTGCGCGAGACGCTGGCGTTCCTGAAGGACGAGCCGCCTGTGATCGTCGACTGGCTGCCGTGGAATCACACCTTTGGCGGCAACCACAATGTCGGGCTGACGCTGTTCAACGGCGGCTCGATGTATCTCGACGAGGGCAAGCCGATGCCCGGCGGCATCGAGGAGACCGTGCGAAACCTGCGCGAGATCTCGCCGACGGTCTATTTCAACGTGCCCAAGGGCTATGAATCGCTGCTGCCCTATCTGCGCGACGACGCGGCCTTGAGAGCGAAATTCTTCCACCGGCTGCATGCGATGTTCTTCTCCGGCGCCGCGCTGTCGCCGTTCATCTGGAACAGCCTCGATGCGCTTGCCGTGCAGGAGAAGGGCTATCGCGTGCCCATGCTGACCGGGCTCGGCGCCACCGAGACCTCGCCGTTCTTCATGTCGGTGCGGCCCGATACCAGCCGCTCCGGCCATGTCGGGCTTCCGGTGTCGGGCAATGATGCGAAGCTGGTGCCGAACAACGGCAAGCTCGAGGTGCGCGCCAAGGGCCCGAACGTGACGCCCGGCTACTGGCGGCAGCCGGAGCTGACGGCGAAAGCGTTCGACGAGGAAGGCTTCTACAAGTTCGGCGATGCGCTGAAGCCAGCCAACCCCGGTGATCTCGATGCCGGATTCGATTTCGATGGCCGCATCGCCGAGGATTTCAAGCTGGCGAGCGGCACCTGGGTCAGCGTCGGACCGTTGCGGGCGCGCTTCGTCGGCACCTGCGCGCCGCTGGTGCGCGACGTGGTGATTGCGGGCCTCAATCGCGACGAGCTGGCGGCGATCGTGATCCTCGATCTCGACGGGTGCCGCCTGATCAATCCAGCGCTTGCCGCCGGCGATATCGCCGCCGCGGCCAACGATCCCGTGGTGCGCGCTGCCTTCCGCGAACGTTTCGCGCGCGTGCTTGCGAGCGCCACCGGTTCGTCGAACCGGATCGCACGCGCGATCCTGCTGGACACGCCGCTGTCGATCGATCGCGGCGAGGTCACCGACAAGGGCTCGATCAACCAGCGCGCGGTGCTGGAGCATCGCACCGACATCATCGAAGTGCTCTATGCGCCGGTGCCGCCGGCATCGGTAATCACGTCAATCTGACTCTCGAAGAGGAGAATGCCATGCAGTTGAAGGATCAGGCCGCCATCGTCACCGGCGGCGCATCGGGATTGGGCGCTGCGACCGCGCGCCGGCTGGCCGCGCAGGGCGCCAGGGTCGCCGTCTGCGACCTCAACGCCAAGCTCGCCGAGAGCGTCGCGGCGGAGATCGGCGGCATTGCTGTGGTCTGCGACGTCGCCGATGCGGCTGCCGCGGAAGCTGCGGTCGCCGCTGCCGCCAAGGCGCATGGCCCGGCGCGCGTGCTGGTGAATTGCGCCGGCATCGGGGTGGCCAAGCGCGTGATCGGCCGCGACGGGCCGATGGCGCTCGCCGACTTCGACAAGGTGATCAAGGTCAACCTGCTCGGCTCGTTCAACATGCTGCGGCTTGCGACCGCTGAGATGTCGAAGCTCGAGCCGCTCGCGACCGGCGAGCGCGGCGTCGTGATCTCGACCGCCTCGGTCGCGGCCTATGACGGCCAGATCGGGCAGGCGGCCTATTCGGCCTCCAAGGGCGGCATCGTCGCGATGACCCTGCCGATCGCACGCGAGCTCGCGCAGTTCAGTATCCGTGTGCTGACGATCGCACCCGGCCTGTTCATGACGCCCTTGCTGGCCGGCCTGCCGCAGGAAGCGCAGGACTCGCTCGCCGCCGCGATCCCGTTCCCGCGCCGGCTGGGCCAAGCCGACGAGTTCGCCTCGCTGGCGCTGCACATGATCGACAATCCCTATCTGAACGGCGAAGTGGTGCGGCTCGATGCCGCGCTCCGGATGGCGCCGCGCTGACGCATGATCCGGAGGCGCACGACATGCGCCTCCGGATCGCTCACGCTCAATCGAGGATAAACCATGTTCGTCAATCGGCGTGACGTGCAGATCCAGTGGGGCGATTGCGACCCCGCCAACATCGTCTACTACCCGCGCTACTTCGCGATGTTCGACGACTCGACCTCGATCATGTTCGAGGCGGCCGGCTGCTCGAAGCAGGACCTCGTCCACAAATACGGCCTGGTCGGCATTCCCATGGTCGACACGCGGGCGAAATTCCACATCCCGTCGACCCATGGCGACTGGATTACCATCGAGAGCCGGATCGAGAGCATCAAGCGCTCGAGCTTCGAGGTGGTGCACCGGGTGTTCAAGGGCGAGGCACTGGCGATCGAGGCGTTCGAGACGCGGGTGCTGGTCGGCCGTCACCCGGACGATCCCGCCAGGCTGAAATCGGCGCCATTTCCGCAGGAGATCATCGACCGCTTCATGAACGGCTGAGGTGCTCGTGAACGGCCGACTGCGGCTCCGCAATGACTCGACTTTTGGAGCATGTGCCGATCGGAAAACCGGTTTCCACTTTTCCGGATCATGCTCTAAAGAAGGGGCTGAATTGGCCCGCAAGACTGGTTTAAACCCAAAAAACTTACCCGCAGGGAGGAATGAATGAGGAAGGCCACTCTCGCCGCAGCGGCGCTCGCAGCTGTCTTCGCGCTGCCGGGCGCGCCCGCGCTGGCGCAGACCAATGAAATCACCATCGGCATCTCGATCTCGACCACCGGCCCCGCCGCGGCGCTCGGCATTCCCGAGCGTAACGCGCTCGATTTCGTGCCGAAGGAGATCGGCGGCGTGCCGCTGAAGCTGATCGTGCTCGACGACGCCGGCGATCCGACGGCTGCGACCACCAATACGCGGCGCTTCGTCACCGAGTCGAAGGCCGACATCATCATGGGCTCCTGCATCACGCCGACGACGATCGCGGTGTCGACGGTCGCCAACGAGGCCGGCATCCCGCATCTCGGCCTCGCGCCGTTCCCGATCAACGAGGCCCGCGCCAAGTGGTCGGTCGACCTGCCGCAGTCGATTCCGATCATGGGCAAGGTGCTCTACGAGCACATGAAGGCGCACAACATCAAGACGGTCGGCTATATCGGCTATTCGGATTCCTACGGCGACCTCTGGGTCAACGATTTCAAGGCGCAGGCCGTGCCGATGGGCCTGACCATGACCGATGAGGAGCGCTTCGCGCGTCCGGATACGTCGGTCGCGGGCCAGGTGCTGAAGCTCGTCGCCGCCAACCCCGACGCCATCCTGGTCGGCGCCTCCGGCACTGCCGCGGCGCTGCCGCAGACCGCGCTGCGCGAGCGTGGCTACAAGGGCCTGATCTACCAGACCCACGGCGCCGCCACGATGGACTTCATCCGCATCGCAGGCGCGTCGGCGGAAGGCGTCATCATGTCGGCTGGTCCGATCATGTCGCCGGAAACCCAAGCCGACAGCGCGCTGACCAAGAAGCCGGGCCTCACGCTGAATGCAGCCTATGAAGCCAAGTACGGCGCCAACAGTCGTAGCCAGTTCGCCGGCCACTCCTTCGATGCCTTCGAGGTGCTGAAGCGCATCATCCCGACCGCGCTGAAGACCGCCAAGCCCGGCACGCCGGAATTCCGCGAAGCGATCCGCCAGGCGTTCATCTCCGAGAAGGAGATCGTCGCGAGCCAGGGCGTCTACAACTGGACCGAAAAAGACCGCTACGGCCTCGACGACCGCTCGCGCATCCTGCTGACGGTGAAGGACGGCAAGTACGTCCCGGCGATGTGAACGCATCGCTATCTGTGAAACAATGAGCCGGTCCCGATGAGGGGCCGGCTTTTTCTTACCCTCCCCTGGAGGGGGAGGGTCGCTTCGCATCGCGATCAGCGATGTGAAGCGGGGTGGGGTGACAGTCTATCGTCGCCGGAGGTGCTTCAGTGGAACGGCTTCCGCCTCGCGAGCGCCGTAGAGCTCGACATAGATCCGTTCCAGAACCGCATTGAGGTCCGCCGTGATCTCCGAATTCCAGAACCTGACGACGCGATATCCTTCCCGCTCGAGCCATTGTTGACGCTCGCGATCGCGCTTTGCCATTTCATCGTCGTTGTGATGCCCGCCATCAAGCTCGATGATCAGGCGTTTGGCCGGGCAAAAGAAGTCGACGATGTAAGGCCCGATCGGCGCCTGGTGCCGAAAGTGGGAGCCATCAGTCGGCAGCTCCTTCAGCGCTCGTCACAGGATTCGTTCGTGCGGCGTCGCATTTGCGCAGAGCCTCTTCGCGGTCGCTCTTCGGATCGATGCTGAGACCATTTGTGCGGCTTCACCACCCGATTGCACCTGCGATGGTGCGCATCGCACGCGCAATCGACCCTCCCCCTCCAGGGTAGGGCTGTCGCATATGAAAGAAACCCGCGGTTCTGCGACGGACAGTTCGAACGAGCATGCTCGCCATTCGCGGTTCGATTCCGATTTGTTCTCCATCCGATTCCAACACTTGCATGGGGCACATCAACGCAAGACCAATCCAAGTATCGGAACAGACTCGGGAATTTCCATATGCGATAGCCCTACCCTCCAGGGGAGGGTCGCTTCGCAACGCGCCAGCGATGCGAAGCGGGGTGGGGTGACGGTCTATCGTCGTAGGTGGTGCTGCTTGCCAACAGCTGCTGCGTGCGAGCGCCTTAAATCGCGCTTTCGCCTTCGTGCTGGAAGCCGAGATAGCTCGCGGCGACGCCCTTGTTGGCGGCGATGTCCTTGGCGGGGCCCGACAGCACGAACTCGCCGAGTTCCATCACATAGGCGCGGTCGGCGATCTGCAGCGCGGCCTGGGCGTTCTGCTCGACCAGCAGCACCGAGACGCCGGCTGCGCGAAGCTCGCCGACGATGCGGAAGATGTCGGCGACGATGATCGGGGCGAGGCCGAGGCTCGGCTCGTCCAGCATCAGGAGTTTCGGCGCGCCCATCAGCGCGCGGCCCATCGCCAGCATCTGCTGCTCGCCGCCGGACAGCGTGCCGGCGAGCTGCTTGCGCCGTTCCTTGAGCCGCGGAAACAGCGTGTAGACCCGCTCCAGCGAGGTGACCGCGACGGCCTTCGTGATCCGGAAGGCGCCGAGCTCGAGATTGTCCTCGACATTCATGGTGCCGAACAATTCGCGATGCTCGGGCACGAGGCTGAGGCCGGTGGCGACACGGTCCTCGATATCCAGCGGCGCCATGTCGACGCCGCCAAAGGTGGTGCGGCCCCTCAGCGGCAGCACGCCCATGATGGCGTTGAGCAGCGTGGTCTTGCCCGCACCATTGGCGCCGATGATGGTGACGATCTCGTTGCGCGCGACGTCGAGCGAGACGTCGCGCACGGCCTCGACCTTGCCGTAGGAGATGTGGACGTCGGTCACCGTCAATAGCGCGCTCATGCGGCGGCTCCGAGATAGGCCTTGATCACGTCGGGGTTGCGCTTGATCGCGGCCGGTGTGCCCTCGGCGATCTTGGTGCCGAAATCCAGCACTACGATACGGTCGGCGAGGTCCATCACGAACCCCATGTCGTGCTCGACCAGCAGCACCGACATGCCGCCGTCGCGCAATTGCCGGAGCAGCGCAGCGAGCCGCTGCTTCTCCATGTGGCGCAGCCCGGCGGCCGGCTCATCCAGCAGCAGCAGCATCGGATCGACGCACAGCGCGCGGGCGATCTCGACAATGCGCTGCTGCCCGAGCGACAATGAACCCGCCAGCTGGTCGATCTGGTCCGACAGGCCGACGCGTTCGATCTGACGCGCCGCTTCGGCGAGCAGTTTCGCCTCATCAGTGCGGTCGAGCCGCAGCATGCTGGCGATCGCGCCGGAATTGCCGCGCAGATGCGCGCCGATCGCGACGTTCTCCAGCACGGTCATGTCGGGCACCAGCTTGACGTGCTGGAACGTCCTGCTGACGCCGAGCTTGACCACCTCCTGCGGCGGTGCGTTCTCGACCTCCTTGCCCTGCACGAAGATCTTGCCGCCGGTTGCGGCCAGGACGCCGGTGATCAGGTTGAAGGTAGTGCTCTTGCCGGCGCCGTTGGGGCCGATCAGCGCGACGATCTCGCGCGCATTGACGTCGAACGAGACGTCGTTCACGGCGAGCACGCCGCCGAACTGCTTTCGTGCTTTCTCGATATGCAGCAGCACCGGTGACGTTCCCGGGGCGCGTTCACGGTGTTCCAGCTTCACCGATGTGTCCGGTGTCTTGCGGGTCGGCTTGAACGGCAGCTTTGACATCAGCCAGGGCCAGACGCCCTGCGGCGCGAGTTGCAACAGCATCACCAGCATGATGCCGAACACGATGGTCTCGAGCTGGCTCTGGCCGCCGAAGATGTAGGGCAGGTAACTCTGCAGCACCTCTTTCAGGATCACGACGATGGCGGCGCCGAGCACGCCACCCCAGACATATCCGGCGCCGCCGACGACGGCGATGAACAGATACTCGATGCCGGCCTGCGCGCCGAACGGCGTCGGGTTGGCGGCGCGCTGGAAGTGCGCGTAGAGCCAGCCGGAGAGACCGGCCAGCACCGCGGCATAGATGAACACCAACAGCTTGGCGCGCGGCGTCTGCACGCCGAACGCCTCGGCCGCGACATGGCCGCGCCGCAACGCGCGGATGGCGCGCCCGGTGCGCGAGTCCAAGAGGTTCATGGTCAGCAGCGCCGAGAGCAGCACCGCGACCCAGATCGCGTAGTAGATGGTATCCGGGCTCAGCATCTTGAACGCGCCGATCGACAGCGGCGGAATGCCGGAAATGCCGTCGTTGCGGCCGAGGAATTCCAGCTTGCTGAATAGATAGAACAGGCCGATGCCCCAGGCGATGGTGCCGAGCGGCAGATAGTGGCCCGACAGCCGCACCGTGACGAGGCCGAGCAGCACCGCCGCAATGCCGCTGACCAGCAGCGACGCCGGCAGCGTCAGCCACGGCGAGACGCCATAGGCGGTGGTCAGCACCGCGGTGGTGTAGGCGCCGAAGCCGCAGAACGCGGCCTGTCCGAACGAGGTGAGGCCGCCGACGCCGGTCAGCAGCACGAGGCCCATCGCGACCAGCGCGGCGAGGCCGATATTGTCGAGCAGCACGATCCAGAACGGCGGGATGCCCGGCACAAACGGGATCACCGCCATCACGAGCGCGAAGATGATGAGAGGAAGCCGCTGCGTCATCGCGCTCAATCCTTCTCTTCTTCGACCTGGGGCGCTGCGAGCGAGCGCAGCACCAGGACCGGAAGGATCAGCGTGAATACGATGACTTCCTTGAAATTGCTGGCGTAGAACGAGGAGAAGGCCTCGACGATGCCGACCACGATGGCCGCGACCGCGGTCAGCGGATAGCTGACCAGCCCGCCGATGATCGCGGCGATGAAGCCCTTCAGGCCGATCAGGAAGCCGGTGTCGTAATAGAGCGTGGTGATCGGCACGATCAGGATGCCGGAAATCGCGCCGATGACGGAGGCGAGCAGGAACGCGATCTGGCCCGACAGCGTGGTGCGGATGCCGACCAGGCGCGCACCGAGCCGATTGACCGCGGTGGCGCGCAGCGCCTTGCCGGTCTTGGTGTAGCCGAAGAACAGCCACAGCGCGACGATGAAGCCGACCGTCAGGCCATAGACGGCAAGGCTCTGGCCGGTGAAGCGCAGCGGACCCGCGGTCACCGCGGCGCTCGACAGCGCCGGGCCGCGCAGGCCTTCGGCGCCGAAGAACACGAGGCCAAGGCCCTGCAGCGCCAGATGGCAGCCGACCGAGGCGATCAGCAGCACCAGAACGGAGGTGTGCGCGATCGGCTGGAACGCGATGCGGTAGAGGAACAGCCCGATCGCCGCCACGATCAGCAGTGCCAGCGCTATGTTGACGGCGATCGGCGTGTGGGGGCCAACCAGCGCATAGACGAGGCCGAGCAGCGCCACAGGGAACACGATGTTGAGCGCCACCGAGCGGATCACCAGCCGCGCGTGCAGCGCCTTGCGGGCGAAGAACAGGTCGAGCGCGAAGGCGACGAGGCCCATCGCGACGGCAAGGCGCGCCGTGCCCGGCACCTGGCCGGTCGCCAGCATGGCGTAGCTCAGCGCGCCATAGGTGACGAATTCGCCCTGCGGGATCAGGATCACCCGCGTCACCGCGAACACCAGAACCAGGGCCAGCCCCAGCAGTGCGTAGATCGCGCCATTGGTGATGCCGTCCTGCAGCAGGAACAGCATGATCGTCGTGTTCAAGGCCGAGCGCTCCCCCTTAAGCGTCGGACCGCCGCAGCCGGCTGTGCCGGCCGGGTCGGCCGATATCGGCTGTTGAAAGCAGCCAATATTTGATATACCCGATAACAATTATTAAATATAATCTCAAGGTCCCCGAGCGTCCCGCGGGGTTTTTGTACCGGGATTGCGAGCCTGGAGCGATGACTGTTTCAAAGACCGCCTCCGATGCCGCCAGATCGTCGCGCGCCCTGCGCAGGGAACCGGTCGATCCTGCCGGGGACGACAGCATGCTGCAACTGGGCGAACTGTCCGGATTGCTCGGCTATTCGCTGAAACGCGCGCAGCTCAAGGTCTTCGAGGACTTCCTGCGCTGCGTCGCGCCGCTGCAGCTGACGCCGGCGCAGTTCTCGGTGCTGTTGCTGCTCGACAAGAATCCGGGCCGCAACCAGACCGAGATCGCCAATACGCTTGGCATCCTCAGGCCGAATTTCGTCGCCATGCTGGACGCGCTGGAAAGCCGCGATCTTTGCGCGCGGATGCGCTCGACCAACGACCGCCGCTCCCACATTCTGGTGCTGACCGACCGGGGCCGCGCGGTGCTGGCACGCGCCAAGAAGCTGGTCGCCAACAAGCACGAGGCGCGGCTGATCGAGGTGCTCGGCCCCGCCAATCACGCCGCGCTGCTGGAGATGCTGGCGAAACTCGCGCAGGAGTTTTGAGCGGGGACCCCTCAGGCGTCGTTGCGAGCCGCCGGCTCGCGCGAAGCGGAAGCAACCCGTCTCGCCACCCGGCGGAAAATGGATCGCTTCGCCACTCCCATCCAGCCGCTAGAGCTTGTAGCCGATCTTTCGCAGCAGGTCCTTCCGCCACGCAATGTCGGCGTCGGTTTCGACACCCAGCGGCGAGGCGCCATCTATCACGCCGAGCACGCCGCGACCCAGCTCCGTTTGCGCGACGATCACCTGTGTGGGATTGGCCGTCGCGCAATAGACGCGGCAGACCTCCGGCACTGCGCGGACCGCAGCGAGCACGTTGACGGGGAAGAACCCGTCACCCAGGAAGATCAGGAAGGTGTGGCCGGCGCCGACGGCCAATGCGTTATCGCGTGCGAGGGCGAGTGAGGCTTCGTCGTTGCCCGAGCAGCGTACCAGCCGCTTGCCGGAGGCCTCGCAGAAGGCCAGCCCGAAGCGGATGCGCGGAACCGCGCCCACCACCGCCTCGTGGAGGTCTTCCACGGTCTTGATGAAATGCGACTGGCCGAAGATGAAGTTGGTCTCGTCCGGCTTCGCGATCGGCACCACGGTGAGTTCCATGGCTTAGCTCCTGCACAGTGAGCTACGTATCCATGGTAGGCCGTCGGAAGGTGATTGCAAGCCGCCACGGGCGTCCGTTGCCGGCCTGCCAGCAAGCTCCCGGCCGGCGTTGGAGCTCAGCTTCCCATGGCCGACCCGGCAGGAAGAAAGTGGAGCGGCCAAAACGACGCGAATGACCCTCGCCGGACGGTGCGCGCCCGCAGACGGGAACTGTGATATTCTCTGTCAAGCGCACGATGGGAGTGCCCGGACGTTGCAGGCCCACCGGCGATAGTGGCCACGAAGCGTACCGAGCGATTGCACAAGGATGCGAACGTCGCGCTCCCGGACTTCGAGGAGGATCAACGCCGTGAAGCGGGACTTCGACCTCATCGTCCATGGCGCGACGGGCTACACCGGCCGTCTCATCGCCGAATACTTGGCGACATCCTGTCGCGGTGATGATGCTCCGTCCTGGGCGATTGCAGGACGCTCGACCGACAAGCTCCAGAAGGTGCGTGCCGACATCGGCGCACCAGATGATTTACCGTTGGTGAAGGCGGATGCCGCCGAGCCAGCCAGCCTCCGTTCGATGTGCGAGCGTGCGGCCGTGATCATCACGGCGGTCGGGCCTTATCAGCTCCACGGTTCCGAGCTCGTGGCGGCCTGCGCGGCCACGGGCACGGCCTATGTTGATCTGTGCGGCGAACCGGCCTGGATGCGGCGCATGATCGATGCCCATCACGAGGAGGCGAAACGAACCGGTGCGCGCATCGTCTTCTCCTGTGGCTTCGATTCCATCCCGTTCGATCTTGGTGTGCTCACGTTGCAGGAGAAGGCGCGCGAGAAATTCGGACGCCCGGCGCGGCGGGTCAAAGCTCGCCTGCGCAAGGTGAAGGGCGGCATGTCTGGCGGCACCGCGGCGAGCGCTCAGGCGACGTTAGCCGCTGCGGCGCGCGACCCGACTCTGATCCGGCTGCTGACCGATCCCTTCGCGTTGACGCCGGGGTTCACCGGGCCGTCTCAGCCGTCGGGCCTCATCCCCGAATACGACCCGAGCATGAGCGCGTGGCTCGTGCCGTTCCCGATGGCGCCGATCAACACCAAGAACGTGCACCGTACGAATTTCCTGTTGGGTCATCCCTACGGCACCGACTTTGCGTATGACGAGATGATGGTCGCGCCGGGATTCGGGGAATTCGGTCGCGTGGCGACGGAGACGTTCGCCACGGTGGTTTCCTTGTTCGGGACCGGCGGTCTCAAACCCGGCGCAGGTCCGACCCGGGACGAGCGCGAGAAGGGCTTCTATGACGTCCTCTTCTTGGGCGAGTTGCTGGACGGTGGACGGGTCGAGGCGGTCGTCACGGGTGACGGCGATCCGGGCTATGGCTCGACCAGCAAGATGATCACCGAAAGCGCTCTCTGCCTCGTGCGCGAAGTGCAGGGCGAGGGCGGCATCTGGACGCCGGGCGCGCTGATGGGGCCGGCCTTGCGCAAACGTCTGAAGGAGCGCGCCGGCCTCACTTTCAGTGCGCGTTGAGGTCACGCAGTCGGCAGGTACAGCAGCCCGTTCGGTTAAAGAGCGACTAGAGCGCGATCATACGGTCTTCCGCTACGATGCTTGAGTTTGGCTCCGACTCATCTGCTTGCAACGAAGGCAGCCCTAATCCAGGGCCAAGCAATTGACGGCAGCGAAGCAGCGCTGCGAATCCGAACAGCGCGTCGAGACCGGTCCGAAGCAGCATCGGTAACTCGCTCGGCTGTTTCGTTATCGCACGGGTCAGCGCGGCGAGATCGATCGTTCCGTTCGCACGCACTGCAGCCAATGCAGCGGCAGGAAGCCGCCGGCCGGCCGGATCCATGATAACGCGGAGGGCAGTCATAGGCAGGCCGCGCGCTGCAGCGACACTCGCCGCCACATGGGATTCGTTGTCGACCGCCAGTGCGCCTGTGCTCATATGCAGCGAGCGCTTCGCCTCTGGATGCATGGCGACGGTTGTCACGCCAGCGATAGGGCCATAGATCGAACCGGGGATGAGTCGAAGCAAGGCTTGCGACCAGTTCCGATCAGTGGAGAGCTGAATCGTTTCCGAAACGATCGTCGATCCTACGATGCATGCGCCTGCCGGGAGATCGGGCGAAAGGCCGCCCGCGATGCCAAAGCTGATGAGACCGTCGCAATCCTCAGCAATTGCCGACGCGAGAGACTCCGCGAGCGTGCTGCCATCGCCTCCGCAGATCGCCTGCGCATGCAGGTCTGCAGCGATCCGTGCCTCAAATGCAAGTCCCGTGACTGCAATCACCGCTGCCATGAGTCCACTCCCGGATGCCGCGCTGGACGACGGGTGCCCGCGCACCGCAAGGCACGCACTGTATCATTGGCGCCAGTGCATGTGGGCCGTGTCAGGAGTGTTCTGCTCCAGCACCCGATCGCAAATGACTAATGAGTTAGTTTCTGACGGATATGTCAGCTGCTTTGTTTTGCCGTCGTGATAAATGCTGCCCTACGGGCTGGGATCGGTGGCGAGCGTGAGATCGTGCCGGAGGCTGGAACAGCGCACTCGATGAGCCAAATCGGCGACCTCTCGGGGCGCGAACCGATGCAATATCCATGGCGTATCCAAGTCATTGTGCGGAACGATTTGGAGCATTGTCCGCGCTGGCAGTTCGCCTTCGCGAACGAGCGCAAGGATCATCGATACTATGAGTTGGTCGAGGATACCCTTCATCCCGAGTTCGATTACGGGTATTTCGTCATTAGGGATGCGGTTGACCAGGCCTGTGCTGTACAGCCATTTTTCCTGATGGACCTGGATTTGCTAGCCGGTGCGAGCCCGCGGTTTGGCGTGCCGATCGACGCCGTTCGCCGGATCTGGCCAGGTCTGATGCGCGCCCGTGCGCTCATGGTGGGGTGCGTCGCCGGGGAAGGTCATCTTGACGGGGACGAGGCCTGCCATCGGGGCTGCACGGAACTGCTGGCCTCAACGATTGCAGTACATGCTCGCAGGCTCGGGGCGCGGCTGATCGTATTCAAGGAGTTTCCGGCGCGATACCGATCCATCCTCGACTGCCTGATTGCTCACGGGTTCACCCGCATCCCCAGCCTGCCCATGACCAGACTTTGCATCGATTACGCCAATTTCGATAACTATATGGATCACGCGCTCAACAGCGCAACCCGCAAGAAGCTTCGCAAGAAATTTGAGGCGACAGCGCGGGCCTTCCCATCCATCGAGATGAGCGTCATCAACGACGCGACGCCGGTGATCTCGCAGATCTATCCATTGTATTTCCAGGTCTATCAGCGTTCGAAATTGCACTTCGAAAAGCTGACGGAACAATACTTCTGCGACTTGGGGCGGCGGATGGGGGACAAGGTCCGCTTCTTCCTCTGGCGTCAGAACGAGCGGACCGTCGCGTTTGCTGCGTGCATGGTACACGGTGACGCGATTTATGCGGAGTACATAGGCCTCGATTACGATGTCGCCTTAGACCTGCATCTCTATCATTACGTGTTTCGCGACATGGTGAGCTGGGCAATCGCCAACGGGTACCAATGGTTTCGCAGCGGCGGGCTGAATTATGATCCGAAGCTGCACCTGAGGCACCTGCTTGACCCGATCGACTTATACGTTCGGCACACCTCCACGCCGATCAACGCCGTGTTGAAGCGCATTTTGCCGGTGATCGAGCCGACGCGATATGACGAGACGCTTGCGAAGTTTCGTAACTATCAGGAGCTTTGGGCGCAGCCCGAGACTGGCCCTGGGTCCGTCGAGGATACGGCCTAATCAACCAGGATCACGCGCACATCGTTGACATTGGTCAGCGTCGGCCCGGTCAGCAACAGATCCCCGGTCTGTGCGAAGAAGCCGGTGGCATCGTTGTTCTCGAGATAGGCCCTCGGATCGAGGCCGATCGATTTCATCTTCGCGAACGTCGCCTGGTCGATCACCGCGCCTGCGGGGTCGCTCGCGCTGCCGGCGCCGCCATCGGCGCCGTCGGTGTCTCCCGCAAGCGCCGAGATGTCGGACGTGTCCTTGAGCAGGTCGGCCAGCGCCAGCGCGTATTCCTGGTTGGGGCCGCCGCGGCCATTGCCGCGCACGGTTACGGTGAGCTCGCCGCCGGAAATGATCGCAACGCGCTTGCCCTCGCTGCGCGCCTTCAGCGCAAGCCGCGCATGCGCAGCCGCGACCTCGCGGGCCTCGCCTTCGAGATCGGCGCCGAGCGCGATGGCCTCGTATCCGGAATCCTGCGCGACCTTCACCGCGGCGTCGATCGAGGCCTTCGGCTTCGCCAGCAGCTCGAACGTCGCACGCGCAAAGGCGGGATCGCCGGGCTTGCAGCTCTCGTTGCTGGGATCGTCGAGCGCGCGGCGCACCGCGTCGTCGACGGAGAGATTGTATTTGGCGACCAGCGCGCGGGCATCCGCCAGCGTGGTTGGATCCGGAACCGTCGGCCCCGAGGCGATCGCGGAGGGATCGTCGTGCGGCACGTCCGAGATCGCCAGCGTGACGATCTCGGCGGCGTGCTGGCCGGCGCGCGCCAGCCGTCCACCCTTGATCCGCGACAGATGCTTGCGCACGGTGTTCATCTCGCCGATCGGCGCGCCGGAGCGCAGCAGCGCGCGATTGACCTGCTGCTTCTGGGTAAAGCTCACACCCTCGACGGGTGCGATCCAGTTCGCCGAACCGCCGCCGGTCAGCAGCACCAGCAGCAGATCGTCGGGCGTGGCTTCCGCCGCCAGCTGCAGCGTATCGTCGGCGGCGCGCAGGCCGGCCTCATCGGGCACGGGGTGGCCGGCCTCGACCACCTTGATGCGGCGGGTCGGCACGCCATGGCCATGGCGGGTGGTGGCGATGCCGACCAGCCGTGACGGCTCGAGGCCGAGCGTATCGAGATAGTGCCGCTCCGCCGCCGCGGCCATGGCGCCGGCGCCCTTGCCGGCGGCGAGGCAGATGACGCGGCCCTTCGGCGCCGGCCGCAGCCGCGATGCCAGCACCACATCGGGATGCGCAGCCGCCACCGCGGCATCGAAGATCGAACGCAGGAAGGGACGTCGGTCGGTCATGGCCGTGCTTTCGTGAGAGGCGGGGCGCCACGATGGGATTGCTTTTCCCTCTCCCGCTTGCGGGGGAGGGCTAGGGTGGGGGTGCTACCGCGACTCGCATCGTGGAAAGAGCCCCC
>NZ_LFLZ01000079.1 GCF_001189845.1 Bradyrhizobium tropiciagri | reverse complement strand
GGGGAGAGGTCGGATTGCGAAGCAATCCGGGTGAGGGCTCTTGCTCTCTCGATAGACCGTAATCCCTCACCCGATTTGCTGCGCAAATCGACCTCTCCCAAGGGAGAGGTGAACCTTCGACGCCGTTCCAGCTCAACCTAATCTCATCAGGCTTTAGTGCTGGTTCCGGAATAAGGAAATTAGACGTGATGCGACCCCTTGCGATCGCATCACGATCGCGCGGGCTACTTCTCGAGCTGACGCTGCAGGCCACGCACGAATTCGGTGAGGCCAGTGCGGCGCTCACGCTTGAGACGCTCGGCTTTCAGGATCGACTGCACCTCGGCAAAGGCGTCGTCGACATTCTGATTGACGACGATGTAGTCGTATTCCGCCCAGTGGCTCAACTCATGACTGGCGCGGTTCATCCGTCCGCGGATGACGTCTTCCGAATCCTGCGCCCGCGTATGCAATCGCTTCTCGAGATCGGCGGCCGACGGCGGCAGGATGAACACCCGCACGACGTCGGCGCTGGCTTTCTGGTGAAGCTGTTGGGTGCCCTGCCAGTCGATGTCGAACAGCACATCCTGTCCGACCGATAGCGCCGCCTCCACCGGAGCGCGCGGCGTGCCGTAGAGATTGCCGAACACGGTCGCCCATTCGAGCAGTTCACCCTGCTCGACCATGTTCTCGAACTTCTTCTTGTCGACGAAGAAATAGTCGCGGCCCTCGACTTCGCCCGGCCGCATCGGCCGCGTCGTCGCCGACACCGACATCTTCAGGCCCGGCTCGCGTTCGAGCAGCATGCGCGACAGCGTCGTCTTGCCGGCGCCCGAGGGCGACGACAGGACGAACATCAGTCCGCGCCGCTCAACGCCGTCAAAACCCTGCGCCGTCATCATTCACTCCAGATTCTGGACCTGTTCGCGGAATTGCTCGACCACGTTCTTCATCTCCAGCCCGGTATTGGTCAGCTCGACATCGTTCGACTTCGAGCAGCAGGTGTTGACCTCGCGATTGAACTCCTGGGCGAGGAAGTCGAGCCGCCGCCCGACCGGGCCACCCTTGCCGATCATCTCGCGCGCCTGGCCGATGTGGGAGGCGATGCGATCGAGCTCCTCGCGGATATCGGCCTTGGTGGCGATCAGGATCGCCTCCTGGCTCAGCCGGTCGGCATCGAAGCGATCGGAGGTCTCCAGCAGCGCCGCGATCTGCTCGGCGAGCCGGTCCTTGATCGCCTCGGGCTTGCGGCCGGGCGCCGTCTCGGCGCGCTTGGCGAGCTTCTCGATCTCGTCCATCCGCTGCATCAGGATCTGGCCCAGCGCATCGCCCTCGCGGCGGCGCATCTCGACGAGGCTGCCGAGCGCCTGCTCGAAGGCCGTCGCCGCCGCCTCGCGCGCCGCCTTGTCCTCGTCCTCGCTGCTCTCGGGCTCGACCACCTCGATGACGCCCTTGATGCCGAGCAGGCCGTCGATGCTCGGCGCCACCGCGTCGATCCGCTGCGCCAGCTCACCTGCGACCTTCACGACGGCCGCGAGCACGTCCTCGTTGATGCGGATCGCCTGCGCCGCATCGGTGCGCTTGACGGTGAGATTGGCATAGACCGTGCCGCGCGACAGCAGTTCGCCGGCGCGCTTCTTGGCCAAGGCTTCCAGTTCGTCCCAGCCCGGCGGCAGCCGCAACCGCAGGTCAAAGCCCTTGGCGTTGACCGATTTCAGCTCCCACTCGAACGTATAGGGACCGCTTGCGCCATGGCTCCGGGCAAAGCCAGTCATGCTCGACAGCGCCATCGCGTAAAACTCTCCAACAGAAGGATATGGGACCAACCCGGAGCCTTCGAGACTCGTGGGCGGCGGTTACGACCTTAAAACGGATTCCGTGAAAGTGGAATTACGTCCACCTTCGGGAAACGCAGAGCTAAGGCATGATCCGGAGACCTGTGAAGCAGTCTTCCGAAAGATCATGCCCAAACAAGAAGCTAGAGCGCGATGATCGCATCGCGCTTTAGCGCTGCACGACCGGCGGCGAATTGGTCTGCTGGGCTGCGCCCTGGCGACCGCTGCGCGGCGGCTTCTTTTGATTGGTGGGCTTCGGCGGCGTCGTCGCCGTCGGATTGGTGTCGGCTGCCCCGGGCGCTGCGGCGGCAGGCGCCGGATCATCCGCGGGCTCGACGGTGTCGTTCTGGATCTGCTTTTCCGACGCACGCAGCTTGGCGACGTTCTTGGCGTGCTGGTCGTAGGTTTCGGTAAAGGCGTGGCCGCCGGTTCCGTCGGCAACGAAGAACAGGTCACGGGTGCGCGCCGGATTGGCCGTCGCCTCCAGCGAGGCGCGGCCGGGATTGGCGATCGGTCCGGGCGGCAGGCCGTCGATCACATAGGTGTTGTAGGGCGAGGGCTGCGTGATCTCGCTGCGCTTGATCGGACGTCCCAGCGTGCCCTTGCCGCCCACCAGCCCGTAGATGATGGTCGGATCGGATTGCAGCTTCATCCGCTGCCGCAGGCGATTGACGAACACCGCGGCGACACGGCTGCGCTCGTCGGCGCGGCCGGTTTCCTTCTCAACGATCGAGGCCAGCGTCACCAGCTGGTCCGGCGATTTCAGCGGCGTGTCGGTGTTGCGGCGTTCCCAGATCTCGGCGAGCACGCGCTTCTGCGCCTGCTGCAGGCGCTGGATCACCTGGTCGCGCGTGGTGCCGCGCGGGAATTTGTAGGTCTCCGGCAACAGCGTGCCCTCGCGCGGAATCTCGCGCACCGAGCCGGTGAAGATGTCGTTGTCGGAGAGCCGCGTCACGATCTGCTCCGAGGTCAGACCTTCCGGAATCGTGATGGCGTGCTGCACCACCTTGCCGTCGACGATGGTGGCGATGACGTCGCGCAGGCTCGCGTTCTTCTGGAACGAATATTCGCCGGGCTTGAGGTCGGAGCTCGCCTTCAGCGCAAACACGCCACCGATGAAGACCCACGGATTGACGTTGATCACGCCCTCGCGCAACAGCACGTCGGCGATGTCGCGCTTGCCGGCACGCGCCGGGATGTTGACGATCTTGTCTTCCTGCAGCGGTCCCGGCGATTCCAGCGCCTGCTTGCCGTAGTAGTAGGTCGCTCCGGCGCCGAGCATCAGGATGATCAGGATGGTGAAGATGGCATTGCCGACGATCACGAAGGGATTGCGGGCACGATCCGAGCGCTTGGGCGGCGGCGGAACCTGTTCGGGCTCCAGCGCGGCACGTGGACTCCTTGGTGAAATGGGCGGCCTCTCACTCATCGATGCAAACCAATATCCTGCCGGTTGAATCGTGGCCGGACAAACCCCTGCCCTGCCAATAGCATACGCCCGCTATTAGGAGTCACCGCGGAATACGGCAAAACGGTGGACTAGTTCTAAAGTCCCGTTCCGACTGAATCGGAACGGGACTTTGGATGCTTGTTCTGACGCGTTTTCTTCACGCGAACCGGTACCCACTTCGCTCGAAAACGCTCCAAAGACCTACTAATTGGTCACGCGCTGCACGATCACGGAGGCGTTTGTGCCGCCGAAACCGAAGGAATTGGACAGCGCCACATTCACGTCACGCTTGCGCGACGTATGCGGCACGAGATCAATCGCGGTTTGCACCGACGGATTGTCGAGATTGATGGTCGGCGGCACCACGTTATCGCGAATCGCCAAGATCGCGAAGATCGCCTCGATCGCGCCGGCCGCACCGAGCAGATGTCCGGTCGCGGACTTGGTCGACGACATCGAAACCTTCGAAGCCGCATTGCCGAGCAGACGCTCGACGGCACCGAGTTCGATCTCGTCGCCGACCTGCGTCGAGGTGCCGTGCGCGTTGATGTAGTCGAGATCGGATGCCGCAAGGCCGGCGCGCTTCAGCGCCATGCTCATGCTGCGGAAGCCGCCATTGCCGTCCGGCGGCGGCGAGGTGATGTGGAAGGCATCGCCCGACAGGCCGTAGCCGGTGACCTCGGCGTAGATCTTCGCGCCACGCCGCTTGGCGTGCTCGTATTCCTCGAGCACGAGAACGCCGGCGCCCTCGCCCATCACGAAGCCGTCGCGATCCTTGTCGTAGGGCCGCGATGCCTTTGTCGGGTTGTCATTGAAGCCGGTCGACAGCGCACGCGCCGCACAGAAGCCGGCGATGCCGATGCGGGAGATCGGCGATTCGGCGCCGCCCGCGACCATCACCTCGGCGTCGCCGAGCGCGATCAGCCGCGCCGCGTCGCCGACCGCATGCGCGCCGGTCGAGCACGCCGTGACGACCGCATGGTTGGGGCCCTTCAGGCCATGCTCGATCGAAACGTAGCCGGACGCCAGATTGATCAGGCGGCCCGGAATGAAGAACGGAGAGACCCGGCGCGGTCCACGCTCCTTCAGCAGCACCGCGGTCTCGGCAATGCCGGTGAGGCCGCCGATCCCGGAGCCGATCATCGTGCCGGTCGCGAACTGGTCCTCGTCGGACTTCGGATGCCAGCCGGCATCGTCGAGCGCCTGCTTGGCCGCGCACATCGCGTAGACGATGAAATCGTCGACCTTGCGCTGGTCCTTCGGCTCCATCACTGATCGGGATTGAAAGTGCCGTTGGAGCCGTCGCGCGCGGAATGTAGCAGGCGACCTGGCTCGGCAGGTCGGACACTTCGAAGGTGTCGATCTTCTTACCGCCGCTGTCTCCGGCAAGGATGCGCGCCCAAGTTGCGTCAACGCCGCAGCCGAGCGGTGTAAGCATGCCCAGCCCCGTGACGACAACTCGTCTCATTTCCACGTCTCCGGCCAGCAATGCGCGGCTAATAGTAAGAAGCCGGGGGACCGCTCGATCGCGGTCCGTCCGGCCCCGTCAACTTCGCGATCGGCGTCAGCTCTTCGCGTTCTTCTCAAGAAACTTGGTCGCGTCGCCCACGGTCAGGATCGTCTCCGCCGCGTCGTCGGGAATCTCGCAACCGAACTCTTCTTCGAAAGCCATCACGAGCTCGACCGTGTCGAGGCTGTCGGCGCCGAGGTCATCGATGAAGCTCGCGCTATCGACCACCTTCTCGGGTTCGACACCAAGGTGCTCGACCACAATCTTCTTAACCCGCTCGCCAATCTCACTCATCGTTCAACCTCGTTGTTCCATTGGACCCGACCCCAAGACGATACGAGCCATCGTGGTCGTCTCGATTACTCAGTCGCGCATAGTCTTGATTCGGCCCGGTCGTAGCCGACTAAAGCCCCGGCGAACGGCAGGCGTCGCCACGCCAATATACAGGGTTTCAAAATCCTGCAATGGCGTTCTTCGCCCATCCACGGGGGGTTCAGCTACCATACTTCCAAAGCCTTGACTACACGCCTGAACCGGCTCCCGAAAACGGCTTTTCGCCGCATTGCGAGAACCGGCAAGTAGCTCAAATCATGGCCATCCCGCCGTTGACGTGAATCGTCTGTCCGGTGACGTAGGCGCCTCGTTCGAGGCCAGATAGACCGCTGCCGCGGCGATATCCTCGGGCGTTCCGAGCCGCGCCGCAGGAACCTTGGCCAGGATGGTTTCGCGCTGCTTGTCGTTCAGCGCATCCGTCATCGGCGTCTTGATGAAGCCTGGCGCGATGCAGTTGGCGGTCACGCCGCGCTTGGCATATTCGGCACCCAGCGTCTTGATCAGGCCGATGATGCCGGCCTTCGACGCGGTGTAGTTGCCCTGCCCCGGATTGCCGGTGACGCCGACGATCGAGGTGATCGCGATGATGCGGCCGAAGCGCTTGCGCATCATCAATTTGGTCGCCGCGCGCGCGAGGCGGAAGGTCGCGGTCAGGTTGACCGCGATGACGTCGTCCCAATCCTCGTCGCGCAGCTGCACGAACAGATTGTCGCGGGTAATGCCGGCATTGGCGATCAGGATGTCGACCTGCCCCATCGCGGCTTCCGCCGCAGGCACCAGCGCCTCGACGTCGTCCTTGCTGGAGAGGTTGCACGGCAGCACGTGAACGCGCTCGCCGAGCTTGGCCGCGAAGCCGTCCAGCACCTCGCGCCGCGTTCCCGAAATCGCAACGGTTGCGCCCTGCGCATGCAGCGCCTGGGCGATCGCGCCGCCAATGCCGCCGGTTGCGCCGGTGACGAGTGCGGCCTTGCCAGTCAGATCAAACATCGAATTCCCCTCCCGGCTTTAGGCCGACGCTGCCAGCGCATCCTTGGCCGCAGCAATATCGTTCGGACCGCCGACGGACACGCCGACCGCGCCATCCGCAATGCGCTTGACGAGGCCGCTCAGCACCTTGCCGGCGCCGATCTCGAAGAACCGCGTCACGCCCTGCCCGGCCATATAGGCAACCGACTCGCGCCAGCGAACGGTGCCCGTGACCTGTTCGACCAGGCGGCGGCGGATCTCGTCGGGATCGGTGATGGCGGAGGCCAGCACGTTGGAAACCAGCGGCGCCGCGGGCGCCTTGATGGTGACGCCGGACAGCGCCTCTGCCATCGCATCGGCCGCCGGCTGCATCAGCTTGCAGTGGAACGGCGCCGACACCGGCAGCAGCATGGCGCGCTTGGCGCCCTTGGTCTTGGCGATCTCGACCGCGCGATCGACCGCCGCCTTGTCGCCGGAGACCACCACCTGACCGCCGCCATTGTCGTTGGCGGCCTGGCAGACCTGGCCCTGCGCCGCCTCATTGGCAACCGCGACCGCCGCCTCGTAATCGAGACCGAGCAGCGCGGCCATCGCACCGGCGCCGACCGGCACCGCCTTCTGCATCGCAAGCCCGCGGGTGCGCAGCAGCCGCGCGGTGTCGCTGACGGTCAGGCTGCCGGCGGCGGCGAGCGCCGAATACTCGCCGAGCGAATGCCCGGCAACGAACGCCGCGTTGCGGCCGACCGAGAAGCCGGCTTCGCCCTCGAGCACGCGCAAGGTGGCGATCGAGACCGCCATCAGGGCCGGCTGGGCATTTTGGGTGAGCTGCAGCGTCTCGCCCGGACCATCCCAGATGATCGCGGTCAGCTTCTCGCCGAGCGCAGAATCGACCTCGTCGAACACCGCCTTGGCGACCGGAAAGGCGTCGGCCAGCGCCTTGCCCATGCCAACCGCCTGCGAGCCCTGCCCGGGAAACGTAAATGCTGCCGTCATCGGCGATCCCTACCTTGTTGAGCGTGATCTCCGCGCAGGCGCCAATGCGCCTGCCGCAGGGGAAAACGGTATCCGCGTTGCGCGAAACGCGCCACAGCGGGCCCGGGCCAATCTCCTGCACCAAGTGGTGCAACCGGCCTCAGACCGGGCCGTAAGACACCGTTGGGGGGCGCGATGTCAAGCCGCGTGGGCGGAACCCTTGGGGATGCCGAACCGGTCCGGCCCTAGAATCCGCCGGCATTCTGGTCGGCGTTAACCTTGGCGCCGGCCCTCGCCCGGCGGGCGCTGTTGACCAATTGCCCCGGGCGATCCTCTTGGGCGGGCCTGGCGGTCGCCAGCCGTAGCACCGCGGCGTAGCCCGGCTGCACCTCCATCCGGTCAGCATAGCGGCTTCCGCTCAGGATACGGTGGACACGCGGCAGGTTGTAGCAGGGCACGTAGAACAGCAGATGATGTTCGAGGTGATAGTTCACGTAGTACGGCGCGATGAACAGCCGCTCGAAGACATTGGCCCGGGTGGTGCGGGTGTTGCGCAGGGGATCGGAGCTATCGGGCACCACGGCATGCTCGGCGATGTTGCGGATGCGCGTGATCACCATCATCCAGGTCAAGAGCGGCACAAGCCACAGCAGCGGATAGGCCCACCACACGCCGGCGGCGGCAAGGCTCGCGAACAGCAGCGCGTTGGTGACGCATTGCGGCCCGAGCTTCTGCCAGAAGTTTGCGGCGCGCTGCGACAGCGGCCACTCATTCGGCCCGATCGCGTTGAGCAGTTGCGCCTTGCGCTGCTGGTAGCCGGTCTGTCCTGTGATATCGCGGAAGAACTTCCGGCGGTAGCTCATCCTGGTGATCGGGAACGGCGCGGACAGCACGAGATCCGGATCGTCCTCCTGCTGCGTGCGCGCATGGTGCTGCAGATGATAGCGGCGATAGCCGCGGGTTTCGGCGAAGATCGGATAGGCGCAGAACCACTGGCTCAGCGTGAGATTGGTCTTCTCATCCGCTGAAAGGCAGCCGTGTGCGCCGTCATGCATCAGGATCGCAAGGCCGAGCTGGCGCGAGCCGATGATCGCGACCGCAAGCAGATAGGTCAGCGGATTGGGCCACCACGCAACCAGCGCGATCGCGCCCAGGATCAGCGCCCAGGCGTGCACGATCAATGCGACGCCTTTCCAGGTCGTGCGCTCCCGCACCGCCACCAGTTCATCTTCGGTGAGGAAATCGCGGGCTCGCATGCGCAGCGCGGTCATGAGCTTGTCTCCCCGTCCGTTGAGGGTGCAGTGTCGCGATCGCCGACCAGGCGCAGCCGCGTCGCATCATTGGTCGAACTCGATGTTGCGGTTGCCTGCTCGCCGAGTGCGCGGAGCAATTCGCGGCACATCTCCTTGGAGCCGCGGCCCATCGCAAAACCTTCGACGATCACGCCGATCGCAATCGCCCAGAACCGTCGCGAGCTCTCTTCCGGCGCGCGCAGCGAGCGCCAGCCATGCCGTTCGACCTGGCCCGCATAGGCGCGTGCGCCTTCGCTGTGCAGGCGCTCGATGGTGCGCTCGACCAAGGGCGCGAGATCCTGCCGGCGCCGCGTTAGGGTCAGGGCCTCGGCGAAGAAGGCGACCGTGTCGGTCGCGGTCACGGTCTCGGCCAAAGCGTGGGTGTATTCGCGCGGCGTGCGCGCCGTCAGGGCGGCCTGCTCGGTCGCGCGCGCGAGGTAAAGCATGTCGCGGCTGGCGGCTTCGACGAACAGCGCTTCCTTGGTGCGGAAGTAATAGGTGATCTGGCTTGGAAAGGCGTCTGCCGCGGCGGCGATATCGGAGATCGACGTGCCCGAGAGCCCCCGCTCCTTGAACAGGCGGCTGGCGGCATCGAGCAGCAGCGAACGCATCTTGCGCCCCGCCGACCGCGTCGCGCGGACCGCGTGCTTCGGATCGGACGCAGACATGCCGCTGGCGGTCTCCGAACCCATCAATCATCCTCCCGAGGAAGTTTGTATGACATACAAACAAAGAAATCAACAGGGAACCGGGCAAGGTTGCACCTGATGGCCTGGAGGGCTACGACCTCCCCGCAAATCCGGACGCCACGAACCCTTGCTTTCGCGGCCAAAATCCGTATAAGCGCGCCATTCGTGGGCTCCGGCCGGGAGCTGAACGGACGGTCTCAGCAAACTCACCCGTTGATTTTGATGTGGCAGGGCCAGTCGGCCCGTCGTCCCGTGCTCCCGCCTTCTGAGCAGCTCGAGTCCTTTCCGAAGGTCTCGAAGGGCTTGTCGCCGGAAACCGCGCCAACACAGGAAAGGACAACCATGCCTCTTTATGAGCATGTTTTTCTCGCGCGTCAGGATGCGAGCACCCAGCAGGTGGATGAACTGACGGCCCAGATGACGGGCATCGTCGAACAGGGCGGCGGCAAGGTCACCAAGACCGAGAGCTGGGGCGTGCGCTCCCTCACCTACCGCATGAACAAGAACCGCAAGGCGCATTTCGTGCTGATGAACATCGACGCTCCGTCGGCTGTCGTCACCGAGATCGAGCGCCAGGAGCGGATCAACGAAGACGTCATCCGTTACCTCACCGTGCGCGTCGAAGAGCACGAGGAAGGCCCGTCCGCGATGATGCGCAAGGCCGACCGTGATCGCGAGCGCGATGACCGTGGTGGTGGCTTCCGTGGCGACCGCGAAGGCGGCGGCTTCCGTGGCGACCGCGAGGGTGGTGGTTTCCGTGGCGACCGTGGTCCGCGCCGTCCGCGCGACGAAGAAGCTGCGACCGAGGAGTAATGAATCATGGCTGATGCTGGTGCCCGCCGTCCGTTTTTCCGTCGTCGCAAGTCCTGCCCGTTCACGGGCGCGAATGCGCCGAAGATCGACTACAAGGATTCCAAGCTGCTGATGCGTTACGTCTCCGAGCGCGGCAAGATCGTGCCGAGCCGCATCACGGCCGTGTCCGCCAAGAAGCAGCGTGAGCTCGCCCGCGCCATCAAGCGCGCGCGCTTCCTCGGCCTGCTGCCTTACGTCATTCGCTAATTGACGACGGCCGGCGGCATGTGCCGCCGGCCGCTTCTTCTCATAAGGCTTCCGGGTCGTCCGGTCGCCGATGGTTGGGGTTCTCGAAGCAGGACCCCTAACCGCTCAAAGGGGGCGGGACAGCTGATGATCGGAATATTCACTGTTGCACTCGCAGCCGGCGTCGCGTCGGCGCTGATGTTCGCCTCGATCACTTCGGGCGCGGCGATCTCGATGGTGCTGTTCTATCTGGCACCCCTGCCCGTGATGGTCACGGCGCTCGGCTGGGGCCCGCTCGCCGCCGCAATTGGCGGGATCGGCGCGGCGTCCGCACTCGGCGTGATCTTCGGACTTCCCTACTGCATCGCGTTTGCCATGATGGTCGCCCTGCCCGGCTGGTGGCTCGGCCACCTCGCGCTGCTCGGACGGCCGGTCGAGGGCGCAGCCGGCGATGACGCCACCCAGCAACCGCCTGTGCTCGAATGGTATCCGGTCGGCCGTATCCTGCTCTGGATCGCGGCTTTTGCCGTGATCACCACGACCGCGACGCTGCTCACGCTCGGCTCGGATAGCGATACCATCGCCGGCGCTTTGCGCCGCGGCCTGCTGAAGGTGCTCAGCACCGGCGACGGACAAGCCAGCGGTGAGATCGAACGGCTGGTCGAGATGCTGGTGATCCTCGCGCCGCTGGCCGCAACGATCCTCTCGATGGTCACGCTGACGCTCAATTTGTGGCTGGCCGGCAAGATCACGCAGACCTCCGGGCGGCTCAACCGACCCTGGCCCGAGCTGCGCAGCACCGCGCTGCCCGCCATGACGCTGGTCGCGCTGCTGGTGGCGGCGGCGCTCAGCTTCGTCGGCGGCATGCTTGCGCTGCTCGCCCAGATCATCACCACGGCGCTCGTGATCGGCTATGCGCTGGTCGGCTTCGCGGTCCTGCACACGCTGACACTGTCGCTCAACAGCCGGGGCTTCTGGCTCGGCGGCATCTACGCCGTCGTCGTCATGTTCGGCTGGCCGATCGTGGCCATCTTCGCCCTCGGCATCGCCGACGCCGTGTTCGGACTGCGCCAGCGCTACCTGCAAACTAGACCGCCGCCGTTGCCCGCGGCCTGAGCTTCGAACCAACCACTTAAACCCGTACTTTGCATCTAAAGGAGAACGAAAATGGAAGTCATTCTGCTCGAACGCGTCGCCAAGCTTGGCCAGATGGGCGAAGTCGTGCGCGTCAAGGACGGGTTCGCCCGCAATTTCCTGCTGAAGCGCGGCAAGGCGCTGCGCGCGACCGAGGCGAACCGCGCCAAGTATGACGGCATGAAGGCCGAGCTCGAGGCCAACAACATCAAGGCCAAGGGTGAAGCCAGCGTGGTCGCCGAGAAGATCGACGGCCGCGACATCATCATCATCCGCCAGGCCTCCGAGTCCGGCCAGCTGTTCGGCTCGGTCACGGTGCGCGACATCGTCGCTGCGCTCGCCGCCGACGGCGTGACCGTGGCCCGTCCGCAGGTCTGGCTCGACTCGCCGATCAAGGTGATCGGCGCGCAGAAGGTGACGATCGCCGTTCACCCCGAGGTCGAGACCAGCGTCACCGTGACGGTCGCCCGCTCCGCCGAAGAGGCCGAGCGCATCAAGCGCGGCGAGGACATCTCGACCCGCCAGGAAGACCAGGACGCTGCTGCCGAAGCGCTCGCCGCCGCCGGCGAATTCTTCGATCCGGAAGCCCAGCACGACGACGAAGCTGCGCCGGCTCCGGCCGCCGAAGAGAAGTAAGCTTCTCTCCATCGCCTTACCGACTGAAGCCCGGCCTCGATCAGGCCGGGCTTTGGATTCGTGCCGCCGCGTGATCGTCGAACATCGCGATCGATGCCAGGGCAGTCGCCGTGTGCTTCTCCTTGCCGTCGATGATGCAGAACACGTCGGCTGCAACGACCGCGACCTGACGTCCGGGCTTGATCACGCGCGCCCGGCAGATCAGCCGATCGCCAGACGCCGGCGACAGCAGATTCAGCTTGTACTCGGCCGTCAGAGCCGGCTGGCCGCGCGACGTCGCCGCTGCAATCGTGGTGGCGTTGTCGACCAGGAATGCCGTCACCCCGCCGTGAAACAGGCCGTGCTGCTGCAGCAGTTCCGGCCGGCGATCGACCGCGAGCGTGCATGTTCCGCGCGACAGCTCGGCCACTTCAGCACCGACAAGACCCATGAAACCCTGACGGCCGACATTGTCGCGTATCCGCGTTTCGATCGGCGCAAAATCCGGATCGGTCTCGTTCATGACGTCCCTCCTGTTCGCTCCGGCGCACCCGGCGCCACCACCGCGCGGATCGCGCAGGCGATCAGCGTCTCGGCCTGTTCGCGCGGATCGCCGCCTTGGCGGCCCGACAGATAGGCGCGGCAGAAGATCTGCGCCGGCCCGATGATCTGGCTGAAGAACAGCACAGCGCTCATCGGCAGCAGATCGCCGCGCGCGAGCAGTGGCGCGCGCCAGCGCTCGATGCCGTCGGTGAGCCGCGAATTCTCGGCGCGCTGCGCGCCGCGCACCTCCGCGCTCCACTCGCTGCGTGAAATCTCGAACAGGAAGCGCGCCTCGCGCCTGGAGGTCACGACCCAATCGAGATGGGCGTGGATCAGCCGCGCAACGCCCTCGCTGGCGCCGCAGGTCTCGTCGACCGCGGCGATGATCGCGGCGTGATAGGCCTGCAGGATCTCCAGGAACAACGTTCCGGCGAGCTCCTTCTTCGAGGTGAAGAAGTGGAAGAAGCTGCCGTTGGACGCGCGGGCGCGGGAGCGGATCTCGGCCACCGTCGCGCCCTCGAAACCGTCGCGGTCGAACACCGCCAGTCCCGCCGCCAGCAGATCTTCGCGCGCCGTGCTCACTGCGTCTCCTCGACGTATCCCTGGCCTTTCTGGCTAGATCAACACTCTAGAGTTTTACTCTAGTGGCAGTCAAATGAATACGCCGGACCAAACAGGCCCGGCGTCGGCAGTTACTTCGAGCTTGGCGCTTCCGGCGTCCCGGAGCCTGACGTCGTCGGAGGCGGAGGTGGCGGGGGTGCGGCCGCGGTCACCGGCGCGGCGGGCGCCGGTGTGGGAGATGCCGCAGCGGCGGGCTCGGGCGCGGCGGGCGCAGGAGTGACCTGCGGAACCGGGTCGTTACGCACAGCAGGCTCGCTGCTCTTCGGCGCATCGAGCTTGGCCGCGTCGGGCTGACTTGCGGGCTTCGCCGCCGGCTTCTCAGCCTCGCCCTTGTCTTCGTGCTTCACGGCCGTCTGGGCCTTGGGCTCGTCGCCTGCGGACTCGCCCTTCGGCGTTTCCTCGGACTTCGGCTCCTCGACCGGCTTGCCGCGACGGCCGTGCTTCTGCCGCGACGGCCTGCCCTCGCCGGCAGCTTGCGGGGTCTGGCCGTCGTCCGGCTTGGCTCCCTCCGGCGTCTCGCTCGGGCGCGCCATGCGCTTGCCGCGGTGAGCGGGACGTCCTTCGGGATTCAAGCCATCGGCGTCGGGCTTCGCCCCTTCCTTGGCCCCTTCCTGCGGCGCTGCACTCTGGTGCTGCCGGCGAGACGGACGCTCGGCCGGCTGGTCCGGAGACTGGTTCGCCTCCTGGCGGCCATCCCTCGCGCCCTGCTTGGAGCCCTTGGGCTGATCCTTGGCCTGGTAGCGCGGATCGCTGGCGCCGTTCGAAATCAGATAGGACGACAGCACGCCGGCCATGTCGCTCGACGTCGTGTAATGCTGGCGCAGAAAGCCCGGCAGCGAACCGGCCGGCACCGTCTTCAGGAGGCCGCGCGGGCTCTTGTGGCAGGCCGTACAGGTGCTCCCGAAAATCTGGGAGGGGCTCTTGCCGGCCTCGAGGTTTTGTGCACGCGCCGATCCGGCCGACAGGCCAATCAGAAGCGCCACCGTCGCCAGACTGAGGGCTCGGCTCAACATTCCTTAAGTCTCCAAATTCCGGAAAAATTGCCGCCTGCGCCTCATGGATCGGCCGCGGCGGTCACCTTGTAGCCGATTATCACGCGAATGGAAGCGCGCGCATGACGCATCCACGCAATTGTCACATTTTGGAATATCGGCTTTGACGCCAACGCAGTAGCGGCCTTTAATTCCCTGCCTATGTTGAGATTGGGGACACATTGGAGTGATCAGCTCCGGTGGTGTCGGTGTGCAGCTTGCCGTTCCGTTGGTGTTTCGATGGACCGATTGTTGCGATACTTCTTGGGGCGCTTCATCCGCCGTGGCTCGATCACGTTCACGACCGCGAGCGGCGCTCAATTCAGCTGTGGTGACGGCACGGGAGTTCCGGTCGCCGCACGATTCATGTCCAGAGCGGCCGAAATCCGCATTCTGATCGATCCCGAACTGTACCTCGGCGAAGCCTTCATGGACGGCACGTTCGTGGTGGAGCAAGGCACCATTGCCGACGTGCTGGCCGTCCTGATGGGCCAGGCGGCCATGTTGCCGAACTTCGCCAGGCTGCAGGCCTGGCTGCGCTTCCTCGGACGGCGCGCCCAGCAGATCAATGCGCGCGGCCGCTCCAGGAGCAACGTCGCCCGCCACTACGATCTCGACGGCCGCCTCTATTCCCTCTTCCTCGACGCGGACAAACAATACAGCTGCGCCTATTTCGAGACGCCGGACGCGACGCTGGATGACGCCCAGCTCGCCAAGAAGCGCCACCTCGCCGCAAAACTCCTGATCACGCCCGGCCAGCGCGTTCTCGACATCGGTTCCGGCTGGGGCGGCCTCGGGCTCTATCTCGCCGAGATGAGCGGCGCCGACGTCACCGGTGTCACGCTGTCGACCGAGCAGTTGCAGATATCCACGCCCGGGCGGCCGAGCGGAACCTGGCGCAATCGGCGCGTTTCCTGATGCAGGACTACCGCGACATCCCCGGCCCATTCGACCGCATCGTCTCGGTCGGCATGTTCGAGCATGTCGGGGTCGCCTACTACGAAACCTTCTTCAAGCGCTGCGCCGAGCTGCTGAGCGATGACGGCGTCATGATGCTGCACTCGATCGGCCGCTCGACCGGTCCCGACGTCACCAGCCCCTGGATCCGGAAATACATCTTCCCCGGCGGGTATATTCCGGCGCTCTCCGAGGTCATGCCGGCGATCGAGAAGGCCGGATTGCTGATCTGCGACATGGAGATCCTGCGCCTGCACTACGCGGAGACCCTGAAGGCGTGGCGCGACCGCTTCATGGCGCGGCGCGAGGAGGCGGTGCGGCTCTACGACGAGACCTTTGCCCGGATGTGGGAATTCTACCTGGCGGCCTCGGAGATGTCGTTCCGCGTCCAGAACATGATGAACTTCCAGCTGCAACTCACCAAGCGCCAGGGCGTGGTGCCGATGACCCGCGATTATATCGGGCGCGAGGAAGGCCGGCTGCGGCTCAGGGAAACCGGCGCCGCAAAGCCCCGACTGCAACTCGCCGGCGAGTGAATCCGCGACAACGGGTTTTGCTAGTTGCGCAGGCTGAAAGCCGACCCGCAATGGGCGAAGCTTGGGGCTGGACGCGCCAGATGCGCGACGGCGGCGGAAACCAGCCTCACATCGCAGGGAACATTCCGGATCTCCGGACGGGCCGCCTGCTCCATCGCGTCGACAAGCGCCACCAGCCAGCGACGGTCGGTACCGCCCGCCCGGCCAAGCCCTGATCGTGCTGTCTGAAACTCTTGAGCCATCGACCCCGTATCTTCCCTGAGCGAGGACAACCCGGAATCGGCCGGGTCGTTCCCGCGAAGCTGCCGCAAAGAAAATGCGGCAGATGTGATCTGCTTCACAGAGGTCCGTTCCGGGCTGTCGTAGTGATCCGGAATGACCCGAGAAACGCATCAGACGATGTTGGACCCGCAGCGCGACCTCGTGACCGACTACGCCTTGATCGCAACTGGCGTGGCCGCCGCCTTGATCGCGCTGGCTTTCCTCATTCTGGTCTGAGCAGCCGGGGCCAGCACCAACCTCGCTGTTGATTGGGCGCTGCAACCGCAAAAAAGGTTCAGGCCGCGCCGAACTTTTGCCAACGCCATCGCGGACCGGCCGCCTTCCGCCCGATTCCGGGCAAAACCCCGTCAAGCGGAATGCATCCAGCGGTCCCGGATTCCCACATCGCGTTGTGTGAATCGTGCATAAGAAACATCCGATCTTTCGCTTCGCGCCGGGCTGGCGCTTGATCGCCGCCCCACAGCCGAAAATCTCAGTAACGACGAAATCAGAAGAATAAGCTCGTCCATGGCCTTGATTGATTCGAACGTCCACAAGCTCGCGCCCGATGCCGCATCCCCGACCTATCGGAGTGCGCCGCACAACATCGAAGCTGAGCAGAGCCTGCTGGGCGCGATCCTGGTCAACAACGACGCGTTCTATCGCGTCTCCGATTTCCTCGAGCCGAAGCATTTCTTCGAGCCGCTGCACCAGACGATCTACGAGACCGCGAGCTCCCTGATCCGGATGGGCAAGGTCGCGACCCCCGTCACTCTGAAGACGTTCCTGCCGGCCGATACCGACATCGGCGGGATGACGATCAGCCAATACCTCGCCCGTCTCGCCGCCGAAGCGACCACCATCATCAACGCCCAGGATTACGGACGTACCGTTTATGACCTGAGCCTGCGGCGCAATCTGATCCAGATCGGCGAGGACATCGTCAACGTTGCCTACGATGCGCCGGTCGATTTTGCGCCGCGCGCGCAGATCGAGGATGCCGAGCGGCAGCTCTACAGCCTGGCTGAAACCGGCCGCTACGACGGCGGCTTCCAGCGCTTCGCACAAGCGCTGACGATCGCCGTCGACATGGCGGCCAAGGCATTCCAGCGCGACGGCAAGCTGTCCGGCATCTCGACCGGCCTGCGCGACCTCGACGCCCGCATGGGCGGCCTGCAGCCGTCCGACCTCATCATCCTCGCCGGCCGCCCCGGCATGGGCAAAACCTCGCTTGCCACCAACATCGCCTACAACATCGCCAAGGCCTATGAGGGCGAGGTCCAGCCGGACGGCACCACGAAGGCGATCCACGGTGGCTCGGTCGGCTTCTTCTCCTGCGAAATGAGCGGCGAACAGCTCGCCACCCGTATTCTCGCCGAACGCACCGGCATCCCCTCGAGCTCGATCCGCCGCGGCGGCATCTCCGAGCTCGACTTCGAAAAGATCCGCGATTGCTCGATCGAGCTGCAATCGCTGCCGTTCTATGTCGACGAAACCGGCGGCCTTTCGATCTCGCAGCTCACCGCGCGCGCCCGCCGCCTCAAGCGGCAGAAGGGCCTCGATCTGATCGTGATCGACTACATCCAGCTGCTGCAAGGCTCGGGCAAGAAGGGCAACGACAACCGCGTGCAGGAAATCACTGAGATCACGACAAACCTGAAAGCGCTGGCGAAGGAATTGAACGTTCCGATCATCGCGCTGTCGCAGCTGTCGCGTCAGGTCGAAAACCGCGACGACAAGCGGCCGCAACTCTCCGACCTGCGTGAATCCGGTTCGATCGAGCAGGACGCCGACGTCGTGATGTTCGTGTATCGCGAGGAATACTACCTCGCGAACAAGGAACCGCGTCCCGGCACCCCCGAGCACGAGAAGTGGCAGATGGAAATGGGGCTCGCCCATGGCAAAGCCGAAGTCATCATCGGCAAGCAGCGCCACGGCCCGACCGGCACGGTCGATCTGCACTTCGAGGCCAGCGTGACGCGGTTCGGCGACCTCGCCCCCGATGGCCAGGTTCCGGATCGCGCCTATTGATGATCCCGCGGCGCGGTTGAACGGCGCAAGCCCCGCGCGTACAACTGCGCCATGAACATCGTGACCGACGCGAAATCGCAGCTGACGCCCGAAGCCAGTCTGCTGGCGGCCCACCCGACCGCCACCGGCATCCTGACCGTCGACCTCGACGCCATCATCGCCAACTGGCGCAAGCTCGAGAAGACCGCGGTACCGGCGGAATGCGCCGCCGTGGTCAAGGCCAACGCCTATGGCTGCGGCGCCGAGCAGGTGTCGCGGGCGCTGGCCAAGGCCGGCTGCAAGACCTTTTTCGTCGCCACCGTCGAGGAGGCCGCCGTGGTGCGCGCGGCCGTTCCGCAGGCAACGGTGTATGCGCTCGGCGGTTTCTTCCAGCAGACCGGCGACGCCTACGCCAAAATCGACTGCAAGCCGGTCATCGGCGATCTCAACGAACTCGCCGAATGGGACGTGTTCTGCCGCCGCTCCGGCTGGTCCGGCGGCGCCGCCATTCACATCGACACCGGCATGAACCGGCTCGGGCTTACCGTGAGCGAGGCGCAGGGCATCATCCCCCGCATCAATGCCGGCGACCACGGCATCACGCTTGTGATGAGCCACCTCGCCTCCGCCGAATTGCTCAACAGTCCCGCCAATGCCAAGCAGCTTGCGAGCTTCCGCGAGATCGCGAGCCTTTTCACCGGCGTGCCGGCCTCGCTGGCGAATTCCTCCGGCGTGTTCCTCGGCGCCCAATTCCAGTTCGAGATGGTGCGGCCCGGCTGCGCGCTCTACGGCGTCAATCCGACGCCGGAGGCCGACAACCCGATGCAGCAGGTGGTCGACCTCAAGGCGCGCATCGTGCAGATCCGCAACATCGATCGCGGCGAGACCGTCGGCTATGGCGGCACCTGGACCGCGCGCCGGCCGACCCGACTTGCGATCGTCGCGGCCGGCTATGCCGACGGCTATTTCCGCGCCGCCAGCGCCAATGACGGCACCCGCGGTGCCGAGGTCGTGGTCGCCGGCAAGCGTTGCCCGATCGCCGGCCGCGTCTCGATGGACCTGATTGCGGTCGACGTCACCGACCTCGACAAGAACGCGGTCCGGCGCGGCCACATGGTGACGCTGATCGGCGAAGGCATCACGGTCGACGAGGTCGCACATCATTTCGGCACCATCGGCTACGAGGTGCTGACCAGCCTCGGCCGCCGCTTCGTGCGCATCTACAAGGGCGGCGATGCCGTCGCCGCGAACGACACCGTCGCCGTGAAGAGCGACGCAGCCGCCGAGAAGAGCGAGCCCGCCGCCACGCCGGCGGCGCCTCCCGCCTTGCCGACGGCAGCGCCCGCTGCACCGCCGCCATTGCCTGCCGAGCCGTCCACACCGGTCACCTGACCCGATCGATCGTCGCGCATGAAGATCGCGACCTTCAACATCAACAACGTCAACCGGCGGCTGCCGAACCTGCTGCGCTGGCTGAAATCGGCCAAGCCCGACGTCGTCAGCCTGCAGGAATTGAAAGCAAGCGACGCCGAGTTTCCCCAAGCTGCGATCGAGAAGGCCGGCTACGGCGCGGTGTGGCGGGGGCAGAAGACCTGGAACGGCGTCGCCATTCTCGCGCGCAACGCCGAGCCAGTCCTGATCCGCACCGCCCTGCCCGGCGACGCCGGCGATCACGAGGCGCGCTACATCGAGACTGCGGTGCGCGGCATCGTCGTGACCAGCCTCTATCTGCCGAACGGCAATCCGCAGCCCGGGCCGAAATTCGACTACAAGCTGGCCTGGTTCAAGCGGCTGCGCGCGCACGCCGCCAAGCTTCTCAAGCAGGACGTCCCCGTGGTGCTGGCCGGCGACTACAATGTCGCGCCGACGCCGTTCGACATCTATCCGACCCGCTCCTGGGACAAGGATGCGCTGATCCAGCCGAAGAGCCGCGCCGCGTTCAAGGCGCTGGTCGACCAGGGCTGGTGCGATGCGATCCGCACGCTGCATCCGGACGATCAGATGTTCACCTTCTGGGACTACAAGCGCCAGCGCTGGCCGCGCGATGCGGGCCTGCGGCTCGATCATCTGCTGCTCAGTCCCGCAGTGGCGCAGCGGCTTCAGAAGGCCGGCGTCGACCGCGACATCCGCGGCGAGGAAGGCGCGAGCGATCACGCGCCGGCGTGGGTGGTGTTGAAGTGATGGGTGGCGTCACGCCTCGTGACAATCAGCATGGTGTCGCGACGCGGACTGGATGATGCCGGCACACACCGCCGTCGTCCTGGCGAAAGCCAGGACCCATAACCACCGCATTTGATTGTGAACGGGATTGCGGCCCCAGCGTCGCATACCGGCTAATGCTTGGGGTAATGGGTCCTGGCTTTCGCCAGGACGACGTCAAGATATGGATCCGCTTTCGCATGCCTCTCGGTCGCTCGAACGCCCGCGAATGCGGCCGGATGTGGCGGACCGGGTACAGCCGGAGGTCGTGCAAATCGACTAGGCTGGCATCGATTTGATTTCATGCATTTGGGTCTGCCCATGAAGACGTATTTCGTCGCCGCATCCATGCTTGCGCTCGGCATTGCCAGCGCCTCCGCTGCCGACCTCGCAGCCCGCCCGTACACCAAGGCGCCGCCGATCGTTGCCGCCGCCACTGACTGGAGCGGCTTCTATATCGGCGCCAATGGTGGCGGCGCCTGGAGCCGTAAGTGCTGGGACATCGTGCCCTTCACCATCACCAATCCGGCGCTCGGGGCCGTGAATTTCACCGGCCCCGAAGGTTGCCATACCGCCAGCGGCGCGACCGCCGGCGGCCAGATCGGCTATCGCTGGCAGCAGGCGGCCTGGGTGTTCGGCGTCGAGGCGCAAGGAAATTGGGCCGATCTCTCCGGCTCGAACCCATCCACAGCCCCGCTGTTCGCGGGCTTCGCCAACCGCTCGAAGATCGACGCCATCGGCCTGTTCACCGGACAGCTCGGCTATTCCTGGGGCGCGTTCCTGCTGTATGCGAAGGGCGGTGCGGCCGTGGTGAGCGATCGCTACGAGAGCTTCATCACGCCGGCATTCGGCCCCGGCGTACCGGTCGGCTTCATCGCCGATCACGGCAGCGAGACGCGCTGGGGCGGCGCGATCGGCGCCGGCGCCGAATATGCGATCGCGCGCAACTGGTCGCTGGCGGTCGAATACGATCATCTGTTCATGGGGACCAACACCGTTCGCATGACCTACGATCCCGCTTTCATCGCCGCGATCAACCACGACGAACGCATCCGCCAGGACGTCGACATGGTGACGGTGCGCGTCAACTACCGCTTCGGCGGCCCGGTCGTCGCGAAGTACTGACGCTGCGTTTGACGGCACGTCCCTGGTTCGGGCGCACCCTTGCGCCGCGCTGAACCCTGAGGCCACACTGCGCCACGGCTTCCGTCACGCATGCGGCGTGGCTCGGGATCGCGTCGTGGAGTGCGCGTGGGCTTTCTCTTCGTCCTCATCGTCGGCCTGGTCGCCGGCACCATCTCCGGCATCGTCGGCACCGGCTCGTCGATCATGCTGATGCCGGTGCTGGTCTATCAGTACGGGCCGAAGCAGGCGGTGCCGATCATGGCGGTCGCCGCCGTGATGGCCAATCTGTCGCGTATCCTGGCGTGGTGGCGCGAGGTCGACTGGCGTGCCTGCCTCGCCTACTCGATCACGGGCGTTCCGGCCGCGGCCCTCGGCGCGCGCACCCTGCTCGCACTGCCTTCGCGCGCGGTCGATATTGCGATCGGCATGTTCCTGATCACGATGGTGCCGGTGCGGCACTGGCTCGCCAAACACAAGCTCAAGGCCAATCTCTGGCATCTGATAATCGGCGGCGCGCTCATCGGATACCTCACCGGCATCGTGGCCTCGACCGGCCCGCTCAGCGTGCCGCTGTTTCTGTTCTACGGCCTCAACAAGGGCGCGTTCCTCGCCACCGAAGCGGCAAGCTCGCTCGGGCTCTATGTCAGCAAGTCGGTGACGTTCGAACGATTCGGCGCGCTGACGCCTGATATCGCACTGAAGGGCCTGATCGCCGGCGCCTCGCTGATGGCTGGCGCCTTCATCGCCAAACGTTTCGTGCTGCAGATGAAGCCGGAATCGTTCCGCCTGATCATGGACGGCATCATGCTCGCGGCGGGCACAGCACTGCTATGGTCGGCAATGGCGGCGTAGGCTCGCGGGCATGTCGTGATTTTACGGGGGTCGACGCGCCTCGACGTCGTACTCCGAAAGAGCCGTGTTGGGCGCCCGGTTCCCGGTGTTATCCGGATTGCCACCATCCGGCGACTGCGTTTATGACAAGCTCATTACTTGCACTCGATCGTTTGCGGACAAGAATTTGCTCTAGCAGGCATCACGGGATTTATCGACGACCCGGATGCGAATCCCCAGGAGTCAGGCAGCACAAGGTGCGTAATCGCGCGCGCACCTCGACGTCTGATGTCGGCCTGACGGATTCGGGATCGCAAGTCGAAGCATTGAGACGAGCGGGTTGTCGAAATCCGACAGGCGAGAAAGGCAGACGCGCGATGCGCAAGATGATGATCACGACCGCGGCGGCGGTGACGTTCGCTGTTGCTGGCTCTGCGTTGTGGCCGACAGCAAAGCCCGACGTCGAGCACTTCGGAGACAGCGTTTACGAAACGATCTGGGTCTGGCGCATTCCAGCCTACGCGAACAATCCGTCGTGGCGGGTTCGCTGGAGCTGGAGCGATCCGCTGCGCGCGCAGGCAAGATGCTGCCGCGCTTTGCCGACGGGCTCGGTGCTGCGCGAGAATCCGCCGCTGCTGCTGTCCGGGCGAGACATCCGCGTCTAGAGCATGATCCGGAAAAGCGCGAAGCGGTTTTCCGAAAAGATCATGCTTAAGCAGGAATCCAAAGCGCGACATCTTCATCGCGCTTTAGACGCAGCGGCCGAGAGCAACATTCGGGTTCCACGCGCCAGGGAGCATTTGATTCAAATTCTCGTTTTAGTTGAGCTTACTTTTTATCCTTAACCAGAAACACGATCTTTAATTTACATCTACAAGGTGTGGTTTACCTTGTCTCCACGAGCACAGCGGAGACAGGGACAACAAGATGCGTCAGCTAAGCCTTACCCTGTCGCTAACTTTCCTTCTGGCAGCACAAGGCTTGAGCTTCGCCGCGGACGATACGAAACCCGGCCAATCGACTGTCGCCGCAGACCGCGTCGCATGTTCCCTTCAGCCGAAAGCCGTGGAACCGTCCGATCCGTCGTCGACCTCGGCGATACCCCACATCGAAAAATTCGTCGCGAAAGAGCATTTCAAGGAAGACATCGCGTCGAGCGCTCCGGTCAAGATTTCCTGGCTGGGCGCGACATTTGCAAAGCGCTTCGCGAACATGGTCGAGGACGATGCCGGCGGCGCATCGTTGCAATCCTACGACCTGAGCGGCACCTCGGCCGACAACGAGATCCTGGCCAAACTGGGTCAGGGCCACGAGAGCCGACTGGCCGATATCTGGTGCGCGTTGAAGCAGCAGCCCAACGGCAGCAGCGGCTCCCTCGAGATCAGCTCCAAGCCGAATGTGTTTTACGTTCGCGATATCGCCGGAGAGCTTGCTGCCGTCGACGTGCTCTGGGGCGGCGTCGGGTGGGAGATCGGGGCAAGCCCGGTGAGCGACAAGCCGCGATGGCCGGCCGGAACACGGGTCTTCTCGCGCTGATACCCATCCTGCCGCTCTGAGGCAGCGCGCGGCGCTGAGACAGTCTGCAACAGAAAGTGTTGCGCGCATGGCGGCCCGGTTCTGCTAGGACGACGTCGTCTGCTTGGGGCTACGCGCTTGGGCGCATTGATCTTCGACTTCGACGGCGTGATCGCCGATAGCGAGGCCATCGCCAACACCGTGCTGGCGAAGACCGTCAGTGATCTCGGACATCCGACCACGCTCGATCAGGCGCTCAGTCGCTATTCCGGCAAACGCTGGGTCGATGTCATCGCCGAGATCGAGGCCGCGATCGGAAGACCGGTGCCGACCGATTTCCTGGGCACGTTCAACCGCGCCACGCTGGACCGGCTTCGCAGCGACCTCAAGGAGGTCAGCGGTGCCACCGACTTCATCCGAAAATTCTCCGACATCCCGCGATGCATCGCCTCATCCAGCTCGATGGAGCGCCTGCAATTGTGCCTCTCGGTGCTCGGACTGGAAGCGGAGTTCGACGGCCGCGTCTTCAGCGCCGACATGGTCGCGCGCGGCAAGCCGCATCCCGATATCTTCCTGCTTGCCGCCGAACAGCTCGGCGCAAGTCCCGGCGCGTGCCTCGTCATCGAGGACAGCGCCGGCGGCATCAAGGGAGCGGTGGCGGCCGGCATGACCGCGATCGGCCTGTGCGCCGCGAGCCATATCCGCGACGGGCACGACGAAGTCCTGCGCAACGCCGGCGCGGTACATCTGGCGACCTCGTGGCGCGAAGTGGAGCAGATCGCCCGGCATTTCTTCCGGATAGCTGGGTAATCCATCGAGCATGTCGCTCGTATCAGGCTTTCCGTGCTAAGCAGCCGTGCATCGTCGACCACGCTACTCACCTGCTTCATGGCCAAATCCACCCTCTCCTTCGTCTGCCAGAACTGCGGCGCGGCGTATAATCGCTGGCAGGGCAAATGCGACTCCTGCGGCGAGTGGAACACGCTGGCCGAGGAAGACACCACGGGTTCGGTGCCGGTCTCGATCCGCAGCAAGCGCAAGGGACGGACGTTCGCGCTGGAATCGCTGTCCGGCAAGACCCAGGCCGCGCCGCGGCTGTCGTCCGGCATGACCGAGCTCGATCGCGTCACCGGCGGCGGCTTCGTCCGCGGCTCGGTGCTGCTGGTCGGCGGCGATCCCGGCATCGGCAAGTCGACCCTGCTGACCCAGGCAACCTCCATGATGGCGCGCGCTGGCCACCGCGCGGTCTACATTTCAGGTGAAGAAGCGGTCGCGCAGGTGCGGCTGCGCGCCGAGCGGCTCGGACTCGCGGACGCGCCGGTGCAGCTCGCCTCTGAAACGTCGGTCGAGGACATCGTCTCGACGCTGTCGGAAGGCGCGGTGCCGCGGCTGATCGTGATCGATTCGATCCAGACCATGTGGACCGACACCGTGGAATCGGCGCCGGGCACCGTGACCCAGGTCCGCGCCTCCGCGCAGGCGCTGATTCGCTTTGCCAAGAAGACCGGTGCCGCCATCATCCTGGTCGGCCATGTCACAAAAGACGGCCAGATCGCCGGTCCCCGCGTGGTCGAGCACATGGTCGATGCGGTGCTGTCGTTCGAGGGCGAAGGCTCGCAGCAGTTCCGCATCCTGCGCTCGGTGAAGAACCGTTTTGGCGCGACCGATGAGATCGGCGTGTTCGAGATGACCGGGCTCGGCCTACGCGAGGTCACCAATCCCTCGGAATTGTTCCTCTCCGAGCGCGAGCTCGGCAGCCCCGGCACGGCCGTGTTCGCCGGCATCGAGGGCACCCGCCCGGTGCTGGTCGAGTTGCAGGCGCTGGTGGCGCCGACCTCGCTCGGCACGCCGCGCCGCGCCGTCGTCGGCTGGGACCCGAGCCGGCTGTCGATGGTGTTGGCGGTGCTGGAAGCGCATTGCGGCGTCAAATTGTCCGGACATGACGTCTATCTCAATGTTGCCGGCGGGCTGCGGATCCAGGAGCCGGCCGCAGACCTTGCCGCGGCCGCCGCGCTGGTTTCCTCGCTGGTCAATGCGCCGTTGCCGACGGATGCGGTCTATTTCGGCGAGATTTCGCTGTCGGGTGCGATCCGCCCGGTGGCGCAGACCCCGGCCCGGCTCAAGGAGGCCCTCAAGCTCGGCTTCGGCCGCGCCATCCTGCCCGAATCGGCCCGCGGCGATGCTGGCGGCGATGCGGGGCTTGCCCTCAACAGCGTCAACAATCTGACCACGCTGGTCGCGGAAATTGCGGCCCGCGGCACGCCCAGAGGCGGCCGGCGCGAGCCGGGCGGCGACCAAAGCGCCCCCCGGGGTACTGATGCGGCTGAGAAAAATGCCACACCGGCCCGATTCCGTCGTGAGACGAGCTAAAGCGGGCGTGACGTCACAGCCCCCCGCCGCTATACATCCGCCGCGCGGGACAGGTGGCGCCCCGGCCTTGCCGGATGCCCCCGATGCGCCTCAGTTAGGACGGCACCGAGACGCCGATTCGCGAGAGCCTTAACAGCGTAAGCCCTTAACAGCGTACCGAAACGTACCAGCGGACCTGACCAGCCGATGCCCATAACGATCCTCGATCTCGTCCTGCTCGGCGTGATGCTGATTTCGGGCCTGCTTGCCATGGTGCGCGGCTTCATGCGCGAGATCCTGTCGATCGCGGCCTGGGGCGCCGCCGCGCTGGTCACGCTGTATGCTTTCTCCAAGCTGCTGCCGACCGCCAAGACTTACTTCAATAACGACACGGTCGCGGCCGTCGTCGTGGTGGCCGGCACCTTCATCGGCACGCTGATCGTGGTCTCGGTGATCACGGTGCGGATCTCGGACATGATCCTGGATTCCCGGATCGGCGCGCTCGACCGCACCCTCGGCTTCCTGTTCGGCCTCGCCCGCGGCCTCCTGATCGTGGTGGTGGCGTTCATGTTCTTCACCTGGCTGGTTCCGGACAAGCAGCGGCCCGATTGGGTGACCGGAGCGAAGTCCCGAGTGGTGCTGCAGGGAACCGGGGATTGGCTGATGTCGCTCTTGCCTGACGACCCCGAGAACACCATCTTAAAGAAGTTCAAGAAGAATAAGCCAGACGACGATTCTGCGGCTGATACCAATGATCAGGCGACGCCGGCGTCGGGCGATGGCTACAGCAAACCTGCGCGTGACAGCTTGAAAAAGCTGATCGAGAAACCCGCGGGCCGATAACTTATTTGGTTTGGGCCCCTCACGAGAGGCGATGAACGAGATGCAGACCCCTTCCGATCACGCCGACCAGATGGATCTCGACCTCGGCCCGATCGAATTGCAGGAACATCTCCGGGAAGACGATCTCCGGTACCACCCCGACCTAGATGGCGACACGCTCCGTGAGGAATGCGGCGTGTTCGGCGTCTTCGGCCATTCCGAGGCCGCCGCGATCACCGCGCTCGGCCTCCACGCTTTGCAACACCGCGGCCAGGAAGCCGCCGGCATCGTCTCCTTCGACGGCGGGCGCTTTCACAGTGAACGCCGCCTCGGCCTGGTCGGCGACGCCTTCTCCCGCCGCGAGGTGATCGAGCGCCTGCCCGGCAATGCCGCGGTCGGCCATGTCCGCTACTCCACGACCGGCGGCACCATCCTGCGCAACGTGCAGCCGCTGTTCGCCGAGCTCAGCGCCGGCGGCTTTGCGGTCGGCCACAACGGCAACTTGACCAACGGCCTGACCCTGCGCCGCGAGCTGGTCAAGGGCGGCGCCATGATGCAGTCGACCACCGACACCGAGGTGATCCTGCATCTCGTCGCGCAGTCGAAGCGGACCCGCTTCATCGACCGTTTCATCGAGGCGCTGCGCACCATCGAGGGCGCCTACGCGCTGGTCGCGCTGACCAACAAGAAGCTGGTCGGCGCCCGCGATCCGCTCGGCATCCGCCCCTTGGTGCTCGGCGATCTCGACGGCCATCCGATCCTGACCTCGGAGACCTGCGCGCTCGACATGATCGGCGCCAAATATGTCCGCGACATCGAGCCCGGCGAGATCATCGTGTTCGACGAGGCCGGCGCGCACAGCCACAAGCCGTTCCCGCCGAAGCCCGCCCGGCCCTGCATCTTCGAGTACATCTATTTCGCCCGGCCGGATTCGATCGTCGGCGGCCGCTCGGTCTATGACGTGCGCAAGGCGTTCGGCGCCCAGCTCGCCCGCGAGAGCCATCCCGAGGTCGACGTCGTGGTGCCGGTGCCGGATTCCGGCGTACCCGCCGCGGTCGGCTACAGCCAGTATTCCGGCGTGCCGTTCGAGCTCGGCATTATCCGCAACCACTATGTCGGCCGCACCTTCATCCAACCGACCCAGACCGTGCGCGAGCTCGGCGTGCGCATGAAGCATTCGGCCAACCGCGCCGCGATCGAGGGCAAGCGCATCATCCTGATCGACGACAGTCTGGTGCGAGGCACCACCTCGAAGAAGATCGTGCGCATGATGCGCGATGCCGGCGCCCGCGAGGTGCATTTCCGCCTCGCCTCGCCGCCGATCCTCTATCCCGACTATTACGGCATCGACCTGCCCGATCGCGGCGGTCTGCTGGCAGCGACCCATTCGCTCGAGGAGATGCGCGACATCATCGGCGCCGACTCGCTGGCCTTCCTGTCGATCGACGGCATGTACCGCGCGATGGGCTATGAGGGACGCGATCCCGCCAGCCCGAAATTCGCCGACCACTGCTTCACCGGCGCTATCCGACCCATCTCACCGACCAGAGCGAAACCGAGCCCTCGCCGCGCCAGCTCTCGCTGCTGGCGGAGGCGAGCTAGCCACATCCTCACTGTCGTCCCAGCGAAAGCATAGGTGCATGCACACATCTTCTGGAGTCTTCTCAAGGACTTGGCTGAAGAACGCAGAGAAATGACGACGTTTAGCTAAGCTGCGCTCGCGAACTTTGGTCATCGCCCCACATCCAAGTCCTTGATTAAGAGTCGGTTTTTCGATCGGAAAAGATGTGTGCATGCCCTAGAGCGAAAGCAGGGACCCATAACCACCAGCCTATGTGGCTGGTGACAGTGTTAGACACGAGCACTTTCTTCCATTATCGCCGTCACGGCGTATGGGTCCCTGCTTTCGCAGGGACGACGATTTGTTAGAGTCCCTTCCATGACAAAACCCCTCGCCTCCCGGATTGCCCTCGTGACCGGCGCCTCGCGCGGTATCGGCTATGCGACATCAGTTGCGCTGGCCAAGGCCGGCGCGCATGTGGTGGCGGTGGCGCGCACGCAAGGCGGGCTGGAAGAACTCGACGACGAGATCCGCAAGCACGGCGGCAGCGCCACGCTGGTGCCGCTCTCGCTCACCGATTACGAGGGCATCGCGCGGCTCGGGCTCGCGCTGCATGAGCGCCATGGCAAGCTCGACATCCTCGTCGGCAATGCCGGCACCGCCGGCCCTTCGTCGCCGCTCGGCCATATCGAGCTGAAGCCGTGGAACGACGTGATGGCGATCAACGTCACCGCGAACTTCCAGCTGATCCGCTGCATGGACCCGCTGCTGCGCCAGTCAGACGCCGGCCGCGCGGTGTTCGTGACCTCAGGCGTGGCGCACAAGGCCAGCGCCTATCTCGGCCCCTATGCGGCCTCGAAGGCGGCGCTGGACGCGCTGGTGCGCTCCTGGGCCAACGAGACCGCCAACACGCCGCTGCGCGTCAACCTGTTCAGCCCCGGCCCGATCCGCACCCGGATGCGCGCCCAGGTGTTTCCCGGCGAAGACCCGATGACCCTGGATACGCCGGACATGGCCGCCGAATTCATTGTGCCGATGTGTGCGCCGGAGTGGACCGAGACCGGGAAGCTCTACGACTACAAGGCCCGCACGCTGCGGACTTTCCAGCCGCCGGCGTAATCGAACGCCTAAGCCGATCTACTTTGCATCGGCCGCGAGCTGGACGCCGATGTTGGCCAGCTCGTCGATCTGACGCCAGACTTCGACTTGCCGGCCTGCGAGTTGCACGGCGACCGCCGGCGACAGCGGCCTGATGATCTGGACCAGACGATCGATCGCGCCAGGATCGGTCACACCGAACTTGTCCACGATGGTGATCATGCTCGCCGGCTTGCCGGCCCCGTCGAGCCGCCAGGCCAATTCGGCCGCGAGACCGGCGTCGTTGCCGGTCAGCCGGGCCATCGTCAGGACCTGCGCGAGATCGTCGCGCGCCCGGTCTTCGTCGCCGGTCATGTACCAGGCATTGGCTGCAGCGAGCAACAAGGGCGCGTCCTGCGCAGTCCCCGCGCGCTGTTCGAGTACCTCGATCGCAGGCGCGGCCGCCGCTCCGTGGCCGGTGTCAATCGCGCGTTTGACGACATAAGAAATCGTTTCGCGGACCTTCGCATCATCGCGAACCTTGGTGGCGGCGGCGATCGCGCCATCGACGTCGCCACGCCCCGCGCGCGCAAGCGCCAGATTGATCAGAGCGCCGTCATGCTCCCACTGCAGCTTGGCATCCCCGGTGGGAGACGACATCGCAAGCGTCATGGCTTCCGCATCGCGCTTTGCGACGAGATCGCGACGTCCGCGCCGGGCATATTCGTCCGCGGCGTTGCTGAGACACTGGCTGCGGCGCGCGGGCGTGCTCACCGCAGCGGCAGCCGTCTCGACGTCTTGATCCCGAGCCAGCCCCGCCAGCACCGTGATCAGTTCACTGACCACATTGAACCGAGCGGTATCGTCCTTGCCGTCCAGCCATTGCGGCCACGGCTCGACCAGCCTTGCTGCCGGTTGAGGTGCCCCGGCGGCGAGCAAGGCGCGCGCGAGCGCGATCACGGCCGACGGCTCAGCATCGATGCTGGTCATCCGGTCGACGGCCCTGGCGGCTCGCTGTGCTGCGCGGGAAATCTCTGCCTGATCGCCGCGCGTCAGCGCATCGCGCAGCAACTGCTGCAACGGAAGAGGCTCGTTGAGACGTTCGGCTTCACGCCACGCCTCTTCGCGCCAGCCCGCCGCGGCGGGATAGGTGTTGGCAATCACGAGCAACCAATCAACCGTCCGCGCGCCATGGCCGCCGACAAGACGCAAGGTCCGATCGGACTGACCGAGGCCGGCCCATACTTTTCCGGCAAGCGCAGGTACGCCTTGCGCGTCTTCATCGCTGTCCCCGGCGATCGACGGCAATTCGCGTTCGACGTCCTCGACAATCTCGCGCGCTTGCGCCGCATCCTTCTCCACCAGGAGAGAGGCCACGACAAGCATTCCGCCGAGCCGCGCCACCGTCGACTTTTGCTGCCGCGCTGTCTCAAGGGCGTCACCGAAGCGGCCCGCGCGTGCAATCCACTCGACATCTTCCCAAGGCGGCGGATCGGGATTGTCTGAAATCACGTAGTCGAGAGCAACTTCGAGATCATTGTCCGCCAATTCCTGCTCGGCGAATTCAACGTGAGCTCGATTGCCGTCACCAGCCGGCAATTTCTTCGCGAGCAGGAAGACTTCAGCCGCCAGGCATTTGATGCTCGGCGCCGTCGCGCAATCGATCGGAATAGCGGCCGAGGAACTCAGGCAAAGCATCGACGCTGCCATGCCGCTCAACCATCCACGCATCCGTTCGACCTCGCTACCTGAGATAGCAGCTTGATACTGCAAGCCAAGTGGTCGCGCAACGCGCGTGCGGACGGATTGACTCCTCCCTCGCCCCACGATTGACTGCGCTCCCAGCGGGACGCCCGCCAAGAAAAAGCTCGGGAGGCATCATGACGCCGACGTTCAATCGCGCGCGCTCCATTCTCACTGGATTGTTTCTCTCCGCCGGCATCGCATCATCGGCCCTTCTCACTCAGCCCGCGCCCGCCCAGGCCGGTGATGTCCCGACCTTCGCGGTCGATCCGTCCTGGCCCAAGCAGCTTCCCAACAACTGGATCATCGGCCAGGTCGGCGGCATCACCGTCGACTGGCAGGGGCATATCTGGGTGGTCCATCGCCCGCGCTCGCTGACCGATGGCGAGAAGGCGGCGAGCCTGACCCCGCCGCGCGCGAAATGCTGCGTGGCGGCGCCGCCGGTGCTCGAATTCGATGTCGACGGCAATCTGCTGCGCGCCTGGGGCGGCCCCGGCGACGGCTATCAATGGGTCGGCCGCGAGCATGGCATCGAGGTCGACGAGCGCGGCTTCGTCTGGATCGGCGGCAATGCCGATGACGACAGCGAAATCCTGAAGTTCTCGCTCGACGGCAAGTATCTCGGCCAGATCGGCAAGATCGCAGCCCGCACCAACAGCAACGACACCACCCAGCTCGGCCGTCCCGCCGAGATGGCGATCGACAAGGCGGCCAACGAGCTATACATCGCCGACGGCTACGGCAACCGCCGCGTCATCGTGTTCGACGCCACCACGCTGGCCTACAAGCGGCACTGGGGCGGCTATGGCAAGCTGCCCACCGACGACAAGCAGCCGCCATACGATCCAAGCGCCGCGGTGCAGGAACAGTTCGGCAACCCCGTGCATTGCATCAAGATCGCCAATGACGGGCTGGTCTATGTCTGCGACCGCAGCCAGGACCGCATCCAGGTGTTCCAGAAGAACGGCACCTTCGTCAGGGAATGGTTCTACGAGAAGAACACGCGCGGCGACGGCGCGGTGTTCGATCTCGCGCTGTGGCCCGATCCGAAGCAGACCTATCTGCTCAACGCCGACGGCGCCAACAACGAGATCCGCGTGCTCAAGCGCGACGATGGCTCAGTGGTCGGCACCTTCGGCCATAGCGGCCGCAATGCCGGGCAGTTCGCGCTGCTGCATGTCATGGCGGTCGACCAGAAGGGCAATGTCTACACCGGCGAGGTCGAGGGCAAGCGGATCCAGAAGTTCAAGCTGACCTCGGACGCGCTGAAGTAGAGATGACGGCGGGATGACGCTTCGATGCAGTTCATCCGGCTTTATGCTGATTGCCGCATCCACCCGGACAGGGTAAGCGGAAACCCGAACGACCGGCACAAGGCCCCGCAAGAGGGCCGTCCGGAAAAAATCACAGTGGAGGGAATGTCTGATGACGACGACGCTCGCACGGCGCCATGCCGTGCTTCTCGCTTGCGCTGCACTCGGCCTTGCTACCCCTGCCCTTGCGCAGGACAAGAACGTCAAGATCGGCGTGCTGAACGACATGTCGGGCCTCTATGCCGACATCGGCGGCCCGAATTCGGTCGCCGCAGCCAACATGGCGGTGGAAGATTCCGGCCTGCGTGCCAAGGGCTGGAAGATCGAGGTGGTCAGCGGCGACCATCAGAACAAGCCCGACGTCGGCGTCAACATCGCGCGCAACTGGATCGACAACGAGAAGGTCGACATCATCACCGACACGCCGAACTCCGGCGTCGCGCTCGCGGTGAGCAACCTCGCCAAGGAGAAGAACTCGATCGTGCTCAACTCGGGAGCGGCGACCGCCGACCTCACCGGCAAGGCCTGCAACGCCAACACGATCTCCTACACGTTCGACACCTACATGCTCGCCAACGGCACCGGCAAGGCGCTGACCAAGGCCGGCGGCGACAGCTGGTTCTTCCTCACCGCCGACTACGCCTTCGGCCATGCGCTTGAGCGCGACACCGCGGCGGTCGTCACCGCTAACGGCGGCAAGGTGCTCGGCGGCGTCAAGCACCCGCTCAACACCGCGGACTTCTCGTCGTTCCTGCTGCAGGCGCAGGCCTCCAAGGCCAAGATCATCGGCCTCGCCAATGCCGGCGGCGACACCACCAACGCGATCAAGCAGGCGTCCGAATTCGGCATCACCGCAGGCGGACAGAAGCTCGCGGCGCTGCTCTTGTTCGTCAACGACGTGCATGCGCTGGGCCTGAAGATCGCGCAGGGCCTCACCTTCACCGAGTCGTTCTACTGGGACATGAACGACCAGACCCGCGCCTGGTCGAAGCGCTTCCAGAAGGTCTCGCCGAAGGGCTCGATGCCCTCGATGACGGTCGCCGGCGTCTATGCCGGCGTGCTGCATTACCTGAAGGCGCTGGACGCGATGGGCGGCAATCCGCATGACGGCGCCAAGGTCGTCGCCAAGATGAAGGAAATCCCGACCGACGATCCGCTGTTCGGCAAGGGTCCGTTGCGGATCGACGGCCGCCGCATCATCCCGGCCTATCTGTTCGAGGTGAAGAAGCCGGAAGAGTCCAAATATCCCTGGGACTATTACAAGCTGATCGCCACCATCTCGCCGGAAGACGCCGCCAAGCCGCTCGAGGCCAGCGACTGTCCGCTGGTGAAGAAGTAAGCGAGCATCGGTGCGTAGGGTGGGTTAGCGCAGCTTCGTAGGATGGGTAGAGCGCAGCGAAACCCATCATCTCGAGGCTTGCGCAAGCGCGATCGCTTCGCTCTACCCATCCTACGCACCTAACCCGCCCTACTCCTCATCATCACTTCGCCGCCGCCTTCCTCGCCGGCGGCGGCAGCGAGGCCCATTCCCGGTCGGCACGCGGGCGCCGACGTCACCGGTCAGACCGACGAGTTGTCCGGGCTGCACGTCGAGCGTCTGCGTCCAGGTCTGAGTCTGGCACAAGAACTTCATCAGAGGCGTTGGGATACTGCTTGCTGACGTAGGCGCCGAGCAGGCGCGCGGTCGAGCTGTCGAACATCTCGACGGCATAGATCACCGAGCCGGTCATGGTGCCCTCGCCGTCGCGCGCCGCCGCACGCCGTTGTAGATCGCGCCCGCCATATCGAAGCGCGACAGCGTGCCGAGCACCGGCGTGTTGGCGACCGCACCGGTCAAGGTCAGCCGCACGCGGAACGTGTTCGGCCCGCGCGCGGATCAGGCCGTTTCGGCTGCATCGCGCGCCTCGGACGGTAAACAACCTGCATGTCGGATGGGCGCCGTCGCATTCGTCCTCGAGGCATCGATCAGCCAGCCCCCGGAGACGCGAGCCATGCCACAGCCAAAACAGACGGCGGAAACCGAAATCAGGACGCTCATCGAAGCCTGGGCGGACGCCGTTCGCCGACAGGACTATCCGGGCATTCTCGCCCATCACGATCAGGACATCGTGATGTTCGACGTTCCCCCGCCATTGCAGTCGCGCGGAATGGATGAGTACCGGAAGACGTGGGACCTATTCTACACTTGCTACCGCCCCTCCCACGCCTTCAATATCGAGGAGATCGCGATCACGGCCGGCGAAGATGTCGCCTTTGCCGTCATGGTGATGCGGTGCGGCCCACCCGACGCCACGTTCCAGTTCAGGCTGACAACCGGCCTGCGCAAGGTCGGCGGCGACTGGCGGATCACGCATGAGCACCATTCGGTGCCGGCGACGGACTAAGAGGACAGCAGCGGACCTCGACGAGGCGCGACAACAAGGCGCCTTGATGCAAATCAAGTGCAAGTGGAACTCGTCCTGATATCCGGTTATCCTCCGAACAGGCTAGGAGGGCTCGCCATGTCGATCAGCCGTCGTCAAGCACTTGCGTTACTGGGTGCCGCAGCCACGCCCATCGCGATTTCCCGCGCTGCACACGCCGATTTTGATGGTCCGGTTGTCCGGGCGTGGGAGGCCGGCGAAGATTTCTGGCTCGCCCAGGATGCCTACATCTACGGCTATCCGCTCGTGACGATGGAGATGACCCGCCGGATCATGACCAACGTTGCTTCCGTGGAAGGTACACGCGGGCCGATGGGGCAATTCATCAAGCTCCGCAAGTACCCGGACGCCAGCTTCAGGGACGTCACGGCGCCCAATGCCGACACCCTCTACACATCAGCCTGGATCGACGTGGGCGACGAGCCTTGGGTCCTCAGCATGCCGGACATGAAGGACCGCTACTTCCTGTTTCCGATGCTGGATGGCTGGACCGACGTCTTCCAGGTGCCGGGCAAGCGCACAACCGGCACGAAGCCGCAGACCTACGCGATCACAGGACCGGGCTGGAACGGAACGCTTCCGGCAGGGGTGAAGGAGTACAAGTCCCCCACCAGCATGGTCTGGATTTTGGGCCGCATCTATTGCACCGGCACGCCGGAGGATTACGCGGCCGTGCACGCCGCGCAGGACGAGTTCAAGCTTGCGCCCCTCAGCGCCTACGGCAAATCGTATGCGCCCCAGCCAGGCAAGGTCGATGCGTCAATCGACATGAAGACGGCGGTTCGTGATCAGGTCAACGGTCTGGATGCCGCGGCATACTTCACCCTTCTTGCGCAACTGATGAAGCGCAATCCACCGGCCACCGCCGATGCATCCGAGGTCGCCAAATTCGCGAAGATCGGCCTTGTCCCGGGCAAGGATTTTGATGCGAGCAAATTCGATGCCGGGTTCGCCAAGCGGGTCCCGCAGGTGGCATTCGACCGGATCATGCTGCAGTTCAAGGTGAACAAGGCGATCCGAAACGAGAACGGTTGGGCTTTCGATAGCGAAGCCGGCATCTACGGCACCAACTATCTCAACCGTGCCTTTGTCACTGCAATCGGCCTTGGCGCCAATCGAATTCAGGATGCGTGCTATCCGACATCGCAGAAGGACGCCGACGGCAAGGATTATGTCGGCAGCAACAAATACGTGATGCGTTTTCCGAAGGGGCAGCTCCCTCCGGTCGCAGGCTTCTGGTCGATCACGATGTATGACGAAAACTACTTCTTCGTCCCCAATCCGATCAACCGCCAGTCGATCAGTGCCCGCCAGAACCTCAAATCCAATCCAGACGGTTCGGTTGAACTCTATATCCAGAAGGACAGTCCAGGTTCGGACAAGGAGAGCAACTGGCTTCCCGCACCTGCGGGCAAGTTCATCCTGATGTTGCGCATGTACTGGCCGAACGAAAAGTCGCCGTCGATCATCAACGGAACCTGGAAGCCGCCCCCGGTACGGAAGGTAACAAGCAGCTAGGGAAGACTGCGGGTGAACCCGGCGGTCTATGCACAGAGGTAAGCGCGATGCTGCTTCCCGACACTCCGTCCGTCGAACAATTGTCGCAGGTGATCGTCCAGGTCACCGCTCCTTCGTTCCTTCTGGGAGCGGTTGCCGGGTTCGTTTCGCTGCTGATCGCCCGCATGAACCGCGTGAGCGACCGGATCCAGGCGCTCAATGCAATCTCGGATAGCGAGAGCGCTAAAATCGGGTCGAAGAAGGACATGCACCAGCTGAGGCGTCGCGCCGAATTGCTGAACCGAGCGATCGTGTTCTCCGCGACGAGTGCGATATTGACGTGCTTGCTCGTGATCGTGGCGTTCGTCAGCGCATATTACCAGCTGCGGCACGAATATGGTGTAGCCGTGCTCTTCATTGTCGCTCTCGGCTTCTTCATAGCGGCGTTGGTCAATCTCGTCCGCGAAACCTGGATTTCCGTGCACGAGTACGCGCTCGATCGCTAGAACGGCAGACGTTGCGACCCAGGATCTGTGAATACGGCTAGCTCAGCCCACGCAATCACGAAGCCGTTGTCTTCGCCGCCGTCGCGCGCCAAGCGATCGCGAGTGCGAGCAGCAGTAGCGCGCCCGCCAGATAGAACGGCGCGCCGGGCATCTCGAGCGGCGCGTTGCCGCCGATGAAATAGGCGAACGTCAGCGTGAACAGGAACGGGCCGATCAATTCCGACATGCTCTGCACGCTCGAGGTCGCGCCCTGCAACTGGCCCTGCTGGTCGGCGGCGACGAGCTGCGTCGTCAGCGCCTGGGTCGCGGCGCCGGAAATGCCCACAGCGCCATCACGGGAATGCCGATCCAGAATAGCTGGCCAGTCGGCGCCGCGCCAAAGATCACGAAGCCCAAGGCGCCGCAGATGAGGCCGAGGAACAGCGCGTCGCGCTCGCCGAGGCGCTGCACGATCGGGCCGATCGCCGCGCCCTGCACGATCATGCCGCAGAGCCCGACCAGCGCCAGCGTCGCGCCGACCGTGCCGGTGTCCCATCCGTAGCGATAGGTGGCGTACAGCACGAACACCGAGGGCAGCACGACATGGGCGAGCTGGCCGAAGAACGTCGCCAGCGACAGGCCCGCCAGCGTCCGGTTCGAAAGCAGAAAGCGCAGCGCGCCGATCGGATTGGCGCTCTTCCATTTGAACGGCGCGCGCCGCTCCACCGGCAGCGATTCCGGCAGGATCAACAGGCCATAGAGTGGTTGACGAAGCTCAGCCCCGCCGCCGCCCAGAACGGCAGCCGCGGATCGATCTCGCCGAGCAGGCCGCCGAGCGCCGGCCCCATGATGAAGCCGGCGCCGAACGCGACGCCGATCTTGCCGAACATCGCGGCGCGCTGCTCCGGCGCGGTGACGTCGGCGATGTAAGCGAACACGGTCGAGATGCTCGACGAGGTGATGCCCGAAATCGCCCGCCCGATGAACAGCCAGATCAGGTTCGGCGCCAGTGCCATCAGCACATAGTCGGCGGCGAGGCCGAAATTCGACAGCAGCACCACCGGCCGGCGGCCGAAGCGATCGGACAACGCACCCAGGATCGGCGAGCAGACGAACTGCATCAATGCCCAGATCGAGCCGAACACGCCGAAGATGCGCGCCGCGTTCGCGGTGTCGTTGTTGACGAAGCCTTCGATCAGCTTGGGCAGGATCGGGATGATGATCCCGAGCGCGAGCATGTCGAGCAGCAGCGTGATGAAGATGAAGACCACCGCGCCGCTGCGCGCCGGGGCTGCGGCAGTATCAGTCCGCGCCTCTTCAGTCACGACGGCCGCTTGCGCTTGTGCGCGAACGGATTGGCCTTTTCTCTTAGCGTAACACGAATGGGCGTGCCCGGCAGATCGAACGTCTCGCGCAGCGAGTTGATGAGGTATCGCAGATAGGATCGCGGGATCGCATCGGCGCGCGAGCAGAACAGCACGAAGCTCGGCGGGCGCGCCTTCACCTGCGTGATGTAGTTCAGCTTCAGCCGGCGGCCCGAGACGGCCGGCGGCGGGTTGGCCTGGATCGCCTGCTCGAACCAGCGATTGAGCGCCGAGGTCGGCAAACGCCGGTTCCAGACCGCATAGGCCTCCTGGATCGCCGTCATCAGGCGGTCGATGCCCTCGCCCATCAGGCCGGAGACGGCGACGATCGGCGCACCCTTGACCTGCGGCAGCCAGTGATCGGCATCGGTGCGCAGCTGCGAGATCTGGTTCGGCTTGCGCTCGACGAGGTCCCATTTGTTGACCGCGAGCACGATGGCGCGGCCTTCGCGCTCGATCAGGTCCGCGATGCGCAGGTCCTGCTCCTCGAACTTGTTCTGCGCGTCCATCATCATCACGACGACCTCGGCGAAGCGCACCGCGCGCAGCGCGTCGGCGACCGAGAGCTTTTCCAGCTTCTCCTCGATCCGCGAGCGGCGGCGCAGGCCGGCGGTGTCGAACACCCGGAACTGGCGGCCCTGCCAGGTGATCTCGACCGCGATGGAATCGCGCGTGGTGCCGGCCTCGGGGCTGGTCAGCAGCCGCTCCTCGCCGAGCAGGTGATTGATCAGCGTCGACTTGCCGGCATTGGGCCGGCCGACGATGGCGACGCGGATCGGGCGCTGCGCGGCCTCCTCCTCCGAGATGTCCTCGTCGTCCTCGACCTCGTCGTCTTCCTCTGGCGCCTCGGGCACCAGCGCGCTCAGCGCCTCGTGGAGGTCGCCCATGCCCTCGCCATGCTCGGCCGAGATCTGGACGGGATCGCCGAGACCGAGCGCGTAGGATTCCATCGCGCCGATCTCGCCATGCTTGCCCTCGGCCTTGTTGGCGATCAGCACCACCGGCTTGTTGGCCTTGCGGGCGAAGTCGGCGAAGGCGCGGTCGGTCGGCGTCAGGCCGACGCGGGCGTCGATCACGAACATCAGGGCGTCGGCGAGTTCGATCGCGGTTTCGGTCTGCTCCTGCATCCGCGCCGTCAGCGAACCTTTGGCGCCCTCGTCGAGCCCCGCGGTGTCGATGATGGTGAAGTCGAGGTCGTAGAGCTTGGCCTGCCCCTCGCGGCGGTCGCGCGTGACGCCGGGCTCGTCGTCGACCAGCGCGAGCTTCTGGCCGACCAGCCGGTTGAACAGCGTCGACTTTCCGACATTGGGCCGGCCGATAATGGCGATGGTAAAAGACATGGATCATCCAGGCGCGGTCTGCTGCCCGCGGGTCAAGTGCTGCAAAGAACTACAACAGGAATGAAGGGCGGTCGAAGCAAATGAGGAGCACCTTCTCCCTCTCCCCGTTCTTACGGGGAGAGGGTTGGGGTGAGGGGCTGTCTCCGCGAACACCGCAAATCGTGAGTTCGTGGAGACTCCCCCTCA
>NZ_LFLZ01000078.1 GCF_001189845.1 Bradyrhizobium tropiciagri | reverse complement strand
CGCCGGGACGACGGCATTGGATGGGCGACATAACGCGCCCATCCCGCAAGCTCACTGCTCGCTCAGTGATAGCGCGCGGCAAAATCCGCCGTGCGGCGCGGCCACAGGGTTGGTGGCTCCGGCAGCGCCGCGGCACCCGCATTGTGCGTATCCTGCAGCGCCTCGATGAAATCGGCGAACCATTGCTGGATGGTGCCGCTGTTGAGCTTCTCCATCATGGCTTCCCAGCGCATCCGCCGCTCGGTCAGCGGCATCGCGAGCGCGGTCGCCAGAGTGCGCGCCATGCCGTCGATGTCGTGCGGATTGACCAGCAGTGCGGCGTCGAGCTCGTTCGCCGCGCCGGCGAATTTCGACAGCACCAGCACGCCCGGATCGGCCGGATTTTGCGCGGCGACATATTCCTTGGCGACGAGGTTCATGCCGTCCTGCAGCGGCGTCACCACGCCGACCTGCGCGGTGCGATAGAGCCCCGCGAGCACGCCCTGGCCAAAGCCCTTGTTGAGATAGCGGATCGGGGTCCAGTCCACCTCGCCATGCACGCCGTTGACGTCGGTGACGAGTTTCGCCACCTCGCTCGCGAGATTGCCGTAGGCCTCGATCGCGCCGCGCGAGGGCGTTGCGATCTGCAGCAGCGACACCGAACGCTTCAGCGCCGGGTGCATCGTCCACATCTTGTCGAACGCCTTGATGCGGTTGACGAGGCCCTTGGAATAGTCGAGCCGGTCGACGCCGATCGCAAGCTTCTCGCCGTTGAGGCTGCGCCGCAGCCGCGTCACGTCGGGATGCGTCATCGCCTTGGTCGCCTGCTGGGCGAACTTCTCGGGATCGATGCCGATCGGAAACACCGCCGCGCGGGTGCGGCCGAACGGCGAATTGATCACGCCGTCGCGCACCTCGAATTCGAGATCGTGCTGCACATAACTCAGGAAGTTGTCGCAGTCCTCTTCGGTCTGGAAGCCGATCAGGTCATAGGACAGCATCGCCTCGATCAGCTCACGATGATTGGGCACGCCTGCGATCACCGCGCGCGCCGGCCACGGCGTGTGCAGGAAGAAGCCGATCGGCTGCGTGACGCCGAGATCGCGCAGCTCCGCACCGAGCGCGAGGAAATGATAGTCCTGGATCCAGAACACGGAATCCGGCTTGCGGAAGCGCAGCAGCGCGCGCGCCATGAACGCGTTCACTTCGCGGTAGCTGGTGTAATCCTCGTGCGAGGCACGAATCAGATCGGCGCGCGAATGCATCGCCGGCCACAGCGCCGAGTTGGCAAAGCTTCATAGTAGCCGCCATAGTGCGCGGCCGGCAGATCGAGCATCGCCAGCGCGCCCGCACCGAGAGCTTCGACCTCAGCAAAAGGTTCCTTCAGGTTCCCGTCGCGGACCCGTCCGCTGGAACCAACCCATATTGCCCCTGTCTTTTCCACCACCGGCAACAATGCCGCTGCAAGCCCCCCCGTCATGGGTTCATTGGGTTTTCCGCGCGAAACGCGGTTCGATACGACGACGAGGTTCACCAGGTCCCCTCCTGTTGGTCAACTCGCGTATTAACAACCATTCATCAAGATGGTTCCTGATCAAGGAATCTCCCAAATGAAACCAAATTCTGGCGAAGCGTGAAGGAACTCGCGGGAACTCGCGAAAAGAAAATTGCGCGCGAGGTTGACGCCACGACGCAAAAGCACCGCATTCGATTCGAGCCCGCGATGCAGTTGATTTGGTTAGGACAGATTCACGTCCCTATCATCGTCGAGCAGCCGCGCGAGAAACGCGCGCACGTCGCTCGGCCCGTCGAAATGTCCGGCGACACCGGTCGCGCGACGTCCAACGGAGAATGCGAGCCCCTCATAGTCAGGCATGACCGCGAACACCGTCTCGTCGGTGACGTCGTCGCCGATGAAGAACGGGCGGCGTCCCCTGAACGGCTGATGCGTCATCAGCTCGAGCACGCCGGTTGCCTTGGTGAAGCCGGAATGCTTGATCTCGCAGACGCTCTTGCCCGGCAGCACTTCGATCGGCGCGTTCGGCAACTCGGCGCGGATCAGCGACACCGCTTCATAGATCGCCTTCTCTGCCTGCGGCGCCAGCCGATAATGCAGCGCCAGTGAGTAACCCTTGTCCTCGAGCAGAATGCCGGGGCTGAGCTTTGCGATCGCGGCGAGGCGCCGCTTCAATTCCTTGTCGAGCGGCGGCGCGTGCGCGGCGACCGCCTCGCTGTCCGGCTGCAGCCGCATCTCGGCGCCATGGCCGCCGATCGCGGGGAATACCTCCGGCGCGAAGATCAGGTCGATGTCGTTGAGCGAGCGCCCGCTGACCAGCGCCAGCGCGCCGCCGGTGCGCTCATGCAGTTGCTTCAGCGTGGTCGCGAGCTCCGGCGGCACCCAGACCTCGCGCGGGGTCGGCGCGAAATCGAGCAAGGTGCCGTCGATGTCGAGCAGCACCGCGGTGCGATCCAGCGGCGGAATCAGCGACGCCGGCGCCGGCAGGCTGCCGGTCGTGGCGTCAGGGGTGATGTCATCATCCAGGGGCATTTCGGCTACGTCATGCTTCGTCATAGTCTACTCCACAAATGCCAAAGGCCGCGCGACGGATTCGAGCGATTTTCGCTCGGCCGCAACGGCGTAGCGCCACGCGACGGCTGCGGCGGCGATCATGAGTGCCGCTCCCAGAAGGTAGCCGGCGAAAACGCTATTGCGCGATCCGGTGTCGATCAGCACGCCGAACAGCGCAGGTCCAATCACGCCGCCGATGCCGGTACCGACCGCATAGAAGACGGCGATTGCAAGCGCGCGGACCTCCAGCGGAAACGTCTCGCTGACGGTGAGATAAGCGGCGCTTGCCGCAGGCGAAGCGAAGAAGAAGATCACCATCCAGGCGACGGTCTGGGTCTGTGCGCTGAACACGCCGATCGAGAACAGATAACCGGACAACGCGAGCAGCACGCCCGACACGGCGTAGGTCAGCACGATCATGGTGCGGCGGCCAAGCGTGTCGAACAAGCGGCCGAGCAGCAGCGGCCCCAGGAAGTTGCCGGCGGCGAACGGCAAGATGTACCAGCCGACATTGCTGGCGGCGATGCCGAAGAAATCGGTCAGGATCAGCGCGAAGGTGAAGAAGATCGCGTTGTAGAAGAATGCCTGTGCGGCCATCAGCGTGAGCCCGACCAGCGAGCGCTGCCGGTAGGTAGAGAACAGCGTCACCGCGACCTCGCGCAGCGGCGTGTGATCGCGCATCCGAAGCTTGATCTTGTCGAAATCTTCGCTCGACTGTTCGTGGCCGAGCACGGAGGTCTCGATGCCGGCGACGATCTTGTGGGCCTCGTCGGGGCGGCCATGGATCATCAGCCAGCGCGGGCTTTCCGGAATCCACATCCGCATGAACAGCACGACGAGGCCGAGCGCCGCGCCGGTGAAATAGGCGATCCGCCAGCCATGATCGGGCGCAAGGAACGCGGGATCGAGCAAGACGATTGCGCTCACCGCGCCGATCGCAGCACCGATCCAGAAGCTGCCGTTGATGACGAGATCGGTCCAGCCGCGATAGCGCGCCGGCACCAGCTCCTGGATGGTCGAATTGATCGCGGTGTATTCGCCGCCGATGCCGGCGCCGGTGAGAAAACGAAACACCGCGTAGCTCGCGACATTCCACGACAGCGCGGTCGCCGCCGTCGCCGAGAGATAAACCGCGAGCGTGATGAAGAACAGCTTCTTGCGGCCGATCCGGTCGGTGAGCCAGCCGAAGCCGAGCGCGCCGAGCACGGCGCCGGCGAGATAGGCGCTGCTGGCGAGGCCGACATCGGCGTTGGAGAAGCTCATTGTCGGGCTCTCCTTCAGCGCGCCCGACAGCGCGCCGGCCAGCGTCACTTCGAGCCCGTCGAGAATCCAGGTGATGCCGAGCGCCAGCACGACGCGGGTGTGAAAACCGCTCCAGCTGAGATTGTCGAGCCGAACCGGGATCGAGGTCTCGATGATGCGGTCGTCATTCCCTGCATCCAGCGACGCCGTCCTGTCGGCCGTTGTCGCAGAGCTGACCTGTGTCTGCTGCAGATTCATCAGATTGGACCAATGAGAAAATCCCCGGAACGGTGCGTTCCAAGGTCCTCCCTCCCAGGATTGCGGCAAACGGAGTGCCCGCCACGCGACGTCAACGCCGCAGACCGGCAAGGGTTCCCGCAATGCGGCATAGGAACCGCGACCGCGGCGGACCGTTCTCGGCTGAAGATCCACGGAGCTATCGATGGCCGCAAGCAAGAGAGCGACGCGCAAGACGGCACGAAAGCCAGCACGAAAATCGACCGCACGATCGGCGAGCACTGCACGCCGCAAGCGTGGAGCCAAGACAACAACGTCGAAGCGCTGGTCGCAACGGGTGACGAGGGAGAGCGACGCGCTCGACCTCAAGCACGGCGTGTTCAAGCAGACCAGTGCGAAGAAGATCGCATCATCGCTGAAGCGATCTGCCGAGCACAGCACGCGCCGCAAGAGCGGCGCCTATCGTTCCGCATTGTCGATGCTGACCTTCTACATCAACCGCGCCGGCAGGACGCTGCCGAAGACGGAGCGCTCACGGCTGGAACGCGCCAAGGTCGAGTTAAAGCATCAGTTCGGGCGGGGTTAAGATTGTCGTCCTGGCGAAAGCCAGGACCCATTACCACCACTGTCAATTGCTGTAAGGACAATTCGCCCGCTTGCCCCTTTCGAGGGCCGCGGTGTTTGGGTCCTGGCTTTCGCCAGGACGACGACGGCGGATAGACCGGCGCGTCCGCTACGCCGCGCGGATGTTCGCCATGAAGCGGTCGAGCTCCTCGCGCAGCCGCGAGCTTTCGACCGACAGCGAGCGGGCCGAGTTCAACACCTCTTCGGAGGCGGCTCCCGTCTCGGTCGCGCCGCGATTGACCTGGGTGACGCTGGAAGCGGTTTCCTGGGTGCCTTGCGCGACGTTCTGCACGCTGCGGGCGATCTCCTGCGTTGCCGCGCTCTGCTGCTCGACCGAGCTGGCGATATTGGTCGCGATCCCGGAGATCTGCCCGATCGTGCCGCCGATCTCCTTGATCGCAGCGACTGACTCCTGCGTCGCGGCCTGCATGCCCGAGATGTGGGTGGAGATCTCGTCGGTGGCCCTGGCGGTCTGGCTCGCCAGCGATTTCACCTCGGAGGCGACCACCGCAAAGCCGCGGCCCGCATCGCCGGCGCGCGCGGCCTCGATGGTGGCGTTCAGCGCCAAGAGGTTGGTCTGCTCGGCGATCGCGGTGATCAGCTTGACGACGTCGCCGATCTCCTGCGCGGCGCGCGAGAGCTTGCCGATCCGCGCATCGGTCTGCTCGGCCTGGCGGACGGCGGAATCGGCGATCTGACTGGATTCCTTGGCGCGGCGGCCGATCTCGTCGACCGATGCGGACAGCTCTTCGGTCGCGGAGGCGACCGATTGCATGTTGCTGGAGGCCTCCTCGGAGGCGCCGGCGACCTGGCTCGACAGGTTCTGCGTGGTCTCTGCTGTCCGGGTCAGCGTACCGGCCGCGGATTCGAGCTGCACGGCGGACGCCGACACGTTGGAGACGATCGAGCCGACGGCGGATTCGAATTCGTCGGCGAAACGAATCAGCTCGGTGCGCCGCGCGGCGGCACTCGCCTTGTTCTGCGCTTCCTGGGTCGCGGCATCGCGCTCGGCCTTGGCAACGGCCTGGACCTTGAACTCTTCCACGGCGCTGGCCATCTCGCCGAGCTCGTCGCGACGGCCGAGGCCGGGCAGCACGACGTCGAAATTGCCCGCCGCAAGCTCGCGCATCGCGGCACACATCGCCGCGATCGGACGCGAAATGCCCTTGCCGAGCAGGAACGCCCACACCAGCCCAAGCACGAAGCTGCCGGCCGCAAGCATCAGGATCAACTGCTCGGTTTCGCCGATCATGGCATGCGATTCGTTCTCGAGCCGTTTCTGGTCGGCGAGCAGATCGGACTTCATCGCCGCCGCGCCCTGGCTGATGGCAGCCGCGGATTCCGTCATCTCGACGGTCAATTCGTCGATCGACTTGGCATTCGCGATCAGCTTGGCGAGCGCCTCGCGGTACTCTCCTAGCAGCGCGGCGATGTCCTTCACGCTTTGGGTGATCCGCTCGTCCTTCGAGGTGATGCCCTTCACCAGATTGTCGGCGAATTTCAGCCGGGCGAGCGCGCTGGAGGCGACCGTCTTGTCGCCATTGACGACGAAGCTGTTGACGGCGCCGGTGATCGACTGCAGCTGGTCGGCGACCTTCTTGGCGCCGAACTGGATCGACTGCAGCTCGGAATCGTCGGCATTGCTCGGCAGATCGTCGAGCTTGTAGCGCATCGAGGTCGCGCTGCGGGTCAGCTTGTTCTGCGCGACCTGCGCGCTGTCGTCCTTGATGCGGACGATCTCGGCAAAGATCTTGGTGAAGGCGCGGAATTCACGCTCCAGCTTGGTGACCTGCTCGAGCCGGGCCGGATTGGTGGTGCCCTTCATCGACGCCACGATGGCGTCCTTCAGGCTGGCCTCGGCGGCGAGCGCAGCCTTGGCGTCGTCCTCCTTGCCGGTCGCGACGTAGTAGCGCGCCAGCGAACGGTAGGAGATCATTTCGCGATCGATGTTGCGGGCAAGATCGGCTTCCGCGACGCTCTGGCGATAGGAGCCGACGCCGGCGGAGACCCGCTCGAAGCCATATAGGCGAAGCCCATGGTGGCTGCCGAAAGCGCCAGCGTGACGGCAAAGCCGACCATGATCTTGGCGCGAAATCTGAGGGTTGGGAACCTGATCGACGACGACCGCTTCAGCCCCGGCATTCCAACCCCCGTCTTCATTCTGAAAACCACGCGGGGTCCGGCGGCAAACCGCCCCAGCCCCGGAGGGCAAAACTAAGGCAGAATCAATAAGGCCCGGTAAATAGGCAGCGGCCGCCGCTCTCTGTCCGGTACTACCTTGGTCGGCCCGGGGGTGCGGGCAAGGTGATTGACGCGCGGGTCCGGCCCGATACTTTAAAACCGATCAAACCTGTCCCTGCCCGGGCCAGGAGAACACATCGGGAGGTGTCCCATGTCATCGCGTCGAGCGGCGCCGTTGGCGCATGCGGCGAGCGTAGCTGCCGGCGAAGTCGCCCGGCCAATGACATTCCCCCTCACGACCTAGAATATAAAGACGGGCCGGACCGCGAACCTCGCGGCATGGCGCCGACACTCTTGCGACCCGCGCGGCCGACCGCGCCAAGAAAAGCAAAAAATTCTGGTCAGGGAGAACGCCTTTGGCGAAGCAGAACGGCAGCGCCACCGACAGTATTGTCGTGGTGCAGGCAAAGACCACCGGGCCGCGGGAGGCCGCCGACGAGATCGCGCGCCAATTGGCGGCGGTCGATCTCGCCATGCTCGTGGTGTTCGTGTCGCCGTTCTATGATCCGCAGCAATTCATTGCCGAACTGTCCGGCCGGATGCCCGACATCCCGATCTTCGGCTGCACCACGGCGGGCGAATTGTCGCCCGGCGGCTGGGAGGAGGACAGCGTCGTGGCAATGGGCTTCGATGCGGCCGATTTCGTCATCGCGGCCCGGCCGCTGTTCGACCTGTCGACGTTTCGGGTCGACCACGGCCGTTCGATCTGCACCGAGTTGCAGAGCGAATTCGCGCAGCGCACCGAGCATTGCGATCACACCGACGATTCCTTCGGGCTGCTGTTCATCGACGGCATGTGCCAGCGCGAGGAAACCATCATGTCGGCGATCTACGCATCGCTCGGCGACATCCCGGTGGTCGGCGGCTCCGCCGGCGACGGCCTGCGCTTCGAGAAGTCCTGGGTGTTCCACGGCGGCGAGGCCCATACCGACGCCGCCGTCCTGATCCTGATCCGGACCCGGCTGCCGTTCCGCCTGTTCAAGTGCGATCATTTCGAGCCGACCTCGACCAAGATGGTGGTGACCGAGGCCGACATCGAGCACCGCATCGTCAAGGAGCTGAACGCCGAGCCGGCCGCGCTGGAATATTCCCGCGCCGTCGGCCTCAGCGACAGCAAGCTCGAACTGTTCTCGTTCGCGGCGCATCCGGTGCTGGTCCGCGTCGGCGGCGCCTATTACGCGCGGTCGATCCAGCGCACCAATCCCGACGGGTCGCTGCAATTCTTCTGCGCCATCGACGAAGGCATGGTGCTGACGGTGGCGCGCGAGCGCGATCCGATCGACGTGACGAGCCGCCTGCTCAAGGAGCTGACCGAAGATCTCGGCGAGGTCTCGATGTTCATCGGCTTCGAATGCGTGCTGCGCCGGCTCGACGTCGAACAGCGCCAGCTGTCGCGGGAGATGTCGGAGCTCTATCGCCGTAACAAAGTGATTGGCTTTCAGACCTATGGCGAGCAGTATCGCTCCATGCATGTCAACCAGACGCTGACCGGCATCGCCATCGGCAAGCGGGCTGTCGCGCCGCAATGACCGACACCAAGACGACGCGCATCGCTGCCCTCGAACGCGAAGCCGAGAAGCTGCGCAAGATCAACGCGGCGCTGATGTCGCGCGTCGAACGTTCGACCGACCAGCAGCTCAACGCCTTCTCCCTGTTCGAGACCGCGATCGCGCTGGATCAGCAGGTGCGCGACCGTACCCAGCAGCTCAAGCAGGCGCTGCAATCGCTGGAGAAGACCAACGGACGCCTGCTGCAAGCCAAGCAGCAGGCCGAGGCGGCGAGCTCGCTGAAATCGTCGGTGCTGGTTTCGGTGACGCACGACCTGTTGCAGCCGCTGAATGCGGCGCGGCTGACGCTGTCCGCGCTGACCGAGATGGCGACCGAGCCCAAGAGCGTCGCGCTGACCGACCAGATCGACCGCTCGCTGGCGACGCTCGAGGACATGCTGCGGACGCTGCTCGACATCTCGAAGCTCGATGCCGGCGTGCTCAGGCCCGAATTCGGTCCGGTCGCGATCGCTTCGCTGTTCGAGCCGCTGCAGCAGGAATTCGTGGCGACCGCCGCCAAGCGCAATCTCGACTTCCGGATCATGCCGTCGTCGGCGGTGGTCCGCTCCGATCCGCTGATGTTGCGCAGGATCCTGCAGAACCTCCTGGCCAACGCGTTGCGCTACACCCAGCGCGGCACCGTGCTGATGGGATGCCGCCTCAAGGGCGACGATATCTGCATCGAGGTGCACGACACCGGGCCGGGCATCCCGGAAGCCCAGCGCGAGGCGATCTTCGTCGAATTTCAGCGCGGCGACGCCGGCGCCGGCGACAAGGCAGGCATCGGGCTCGGCCTTTCGATCGTGCGCCGGTTTGCGACCTGCTCGGCCATAACATCAGGCTGAGTTCGCGCGCCGGCAAGGGCTCGGTGTTCTCGGTCACGGTGCCCCGCACCCTCGATCCGGTTGCGACCCCGGTGCGCGAGCAGGCCAGCGTCGACTATCGCTATGGCGGCATGGAGGGCGCGAAGATCCTGCTGATCGAGAACGATCTCTCGAGCGCCGAGGGTCTCGCCCATCTGCTGGAGAAATGGGGCTGCGACGTCGCCGTGACGATCTCCAAGACCGAGGCGCTCGAGCGCATCCACGCGCTGGACGGCATTCCCGACGCCATCATCGCCGACCTGCATCTCGACAATGGCGAGACCGGAATCCAGGCCGTCGACGTGATTCGCGGCGAGATCAACGCCAAGGTTCCGGCGATCATCGTCACCGCCGACTACTCGGCCAAGGCCGCCTCCGACGTCTCGGCCTTTGGCCACGAACTCCTGAAGAAGCCGATCAAGCCCGCCGAGATGCGCTCGCTGCTGTCGTTCCTGCTCGCGGCGGAACAGTCGAACGCGCGGCTATGACCGGAGCGTTTTCGAGCGAAGTGGATACCGGTTCGCGTGAAGTAAACGCGTCAAGACAAAAACCTGGAGCCACGTTCCGATTCCATCGGTACGGGAAAGGCTCTAGTCGCCGCACGACGGCGAGGCCGTCGCCGGTGCGTGGTCCTGCTTGCCGAAATCCAGTTTCGACAGCGCGATGATGGCCTCGGTCCGGCTGCGCACGCCGAGCTTGCGCAGGATCTCCGAGACATGCACCTTGACGGTGGTGACCGAGATATCGAGTTGATAGGCGATGTGCTTGTTCTGCAGGCCGCGGCAGATCATGTCGAGCACGCGAAGCTGCTGCGCGGTGAACTGGCCGAGCTGCTGCACCAATTCCTTGGTCTCGGCCTGGCCCTTCCGCGCGGCGGCGGCATCGCGGAAGCGCGTCGGCAGGAATACTTCGCCTTCGAGGATGCCGCGCAGCAGGCGGGCCAGCTCGGCCTTCGGCGTCGACTTCGGAATGAACCCGGAAATGCCGAGCGAGATCGCGCCGCCGATGATTCGGGAATCATCATGCGCCGACACGATCACCAGCGCGCTGCGCGGCGCCGCGGCGCGGACCCGATAGGCGCCGAGCAGGCCCGTGGTCCCGGGCATCGACAAATCGAGCAGGATCAGATCAAGGCCATCGCGCGCGGCGATCACATCAAGCGCGCCGTCGATCGAGGTCGCTTGCAGCACCTCGGCATCGGGAAATTCGGCCCCGATCACGCCGATCAGGGCGGCGCGGAACAGCGGGTGGTCCTCGACGATCAGCAGTCGAGGCGCACCCGCCTTATCGAGCGGCGGCTCGTCCGCCAGGGGCGCGGTCGTGGTCAATGCTGCGCCGTCCTCCCTCGGATCGCTGATGACAGCCATGATATGCACGACGTTATCTCAAAGACGACCGGCAGCCTATAGGCGGATAGTCAATGCGTCAGCCTCGCAGCGCAGCAAGCCTTAAGGCGACTTCTCCGCCTTTGCACCCGAGCTGGTCTCAAGGGCCGGAAGCGGAATCTTGCCGAGCTCGATGATCGCCTTGTTGCGGCTGAACAGCTTCAGCTTGCGCAGGATCTCGGTGACATGCGCCTTCACTGTCGATTCCGCGAGCTTGAGCTCGGAGGCGATCTCGCGGTTCTGCAGGCCGCGGATGATCAAATGCAGCACCCGGATCTGCTGCGGCGTCAGCTTCTGAATCCGTTCGCGCAGCGTCCGCGCCGTCTCGGATTGGTCCAGCGCGCCGACCGCGACGAAATCCCGCGGCGCCGAGACCGATCCGCTCAGCACGCGCGCGATCGCCTGCGACAGTTCGCCGAGCGAGGTCGATTTCGGCAGATAGCCGACCGCGCCCATTTCCAGCGCCTCGCGGATGGTGTGCTTGTCTTCTTCACTGGAGACGATGGCGATCGGCAGCCGCGGATAGCGATCCCTGAGCTTCTGGAAGCCGGAGAAGCCGACCACGTCGGGCAGCAGCAGATCGAGCAGCGCCAGATCGATGTTCGGCTCGCTGGCGAGGATGCCGAGCGCCCCCTTGATCGAGGTCGCCTCATAGATCCGGGCATCGGGATGCGAGATGCGGATGGCGTTGCCAAGCGCCTCCCCGAACAGGGGGTGATCGTCGATGATCAGGAACCCCATCATGAGGACCCTCGCACTGCTCTTCGCCTAGTTCCCGCCGGTATCCTGCACGCTCTGCAGATAGGCATATACGTTTCTGAGCTCGTCGTCGCTGAAGACGTCCTTCCAGGCCGGCATGCCCTTGGCTGGCCGCCCGTCATGGACCGTCTTCCAGAATGTCGATTCCATTTCGTCAGCATAGCGCTTCTTGAGCAGCCTGAGGTCGATCTTTCGCTCGGCCTGCACCGCGTCTGGACCGTGGCAATGGGCGCAAGTGCCGTTGAACACCTCCCGGCCCGCGGTGGCATCGCCTTTGGCATCCCCGGCGGACGCGGCAGTCTGAACCGGCTTCTCGGCAGCAGTCGCCTGCCCGACCGTGACCGGCTCGCTGGCCCCGACGGACGATGTCGTCGCCGGCGCCACCTGGCCGAACTTCACCGGAGCGCCATTGGGCACGCCATATTTGGCAAACAGGGCGGAAATCTCCGGTTGCAGCGACGGCAGCACGCCGTCGACCTCATCGCGCAGCGCGCCGGACGCCTTGGCGAAGCCGATCGCGGTCGCCCAGAGCAGGCCGTCGCCCTCGGTCGAGACGATCTGGTACTTGTCGCCGTAGCTGGTCTTGTTGAGCCAACCCGCCACCGGCGCCCAGATGAAGGCGACATCGACCTTGCCCTGGTCGAGGGCCGTCATGCCCTCTTCCGGGCTGAGCACGGTGACCTTCTGGATATCGTCGCGCATCGCCAGCAGGTTTTGCGGCGTCGATTGATACTGCACCGCAACCCGCAATCCCCTGAGATCGTCGACGCCGGCAAGCTTGCGATCCCTGGCGCCGACCAGCGCGTAGCCTTCATGGGCGATCGGCTTCGAGAAGATCACCGCCGGGCCCATGAAATCGTCGATCAAGGGCAGGCCGACCATGGCGTCGCACTGCTTGCTGAGCAGCGTCTCCCGTACGGTGCGCTTGCCGAAATAGGACTTGTACCAATTATAGCTCACCGTGCGGCCGAGCTTTTGCGCCACCGCCTGGCCGATCTCGAGATAGAGACCGGGCTTGCCCGGCTCGTCGCTCGAGAACGGCAGGTTGGTCGGATCGGCGCAGAGCCGCAGCGGCGGTTTTGCTTCGTCCGCGCCGGCCGAGACGGCCGGCGCAAGCAGCGTGGCGGAGAGCAGCACGGTCCGGATCACCTTTCCCAACTGCACGCTGCGCGCCGAGTTGGGTACTTCGTTGCACTTGATGGACACGGACAATGCTGCCTCCTTGCGACGATCGTTACTGCAGGGCGAACACGAACAGCGAGCCGCCTTCCGGCGCCGCGGCGACCATCTTCTTGCCGATGTCACCGAGGAAGGCCGGCAGCGCCGCGGTGCGTCCGACCACGATCGCGACATACTGCTTGCCGTCAACCGAATAGGTCACGGGACCCGCGCCAATGCCGCTGCCGAGGTTCTTGCTCCACAGCACCTTGCCGTTCTTGGCATCGATGGCGCGGAAATCGCCGTGCAGATTGCCGGAGAACACCAGATTGCCGCCGGTCGTCAGCGTGCCGCCGTTGAAGGGCAGGTCTTCCTTGATGCTCCACACCTTCTTGTTGGCCACGGGATCCCAGGCCACGAGCTCGCCGAGGAAGCCGCCGGGACCCGGCTTGGTCGGGAATTCGGCGCCGAGATAGAACACGCCGCGCTTGTAGTTCACGTCAGAGACCGACCAGTCCATGCAGACATTGTTGCTCGGGATGTAGACGAGACCGGTCCCAGGGTTGAACGACATCGGCTGCCAGTTCTTGCCGCCGATCAGGTTCGGGCAGATGTCCTTGGCCGGATGGCCGGGGCCCGGACGCTTGTCCGGATCCTCTTCCGCCCGCATCGTGTTGATGTCCCACTTCTTGGCCCAGTTGGCGAAGACATACTTCTCGGCCGAGATCACCTTGCCGGTCTCGCGGTTGGCGACGAAGAAGAAGCCGTTGCGGTCCGCCTTCATCAGGACCGGGGTCTCGGCACCCTTGATCTTGAGGTCGGCGAGCAAGAGCTCGTTGACGCCGTCATAGTCCCAGGCGTCGGCCGGCGTGCCCTGGATGTGCCACTTGATCTTGCCGGTGTTGGGATCGATCGCCAGCGTCGAGGCCGTATAGAGGTTGGTCAGCTTGCCGAAATTGCCGTCGCCGGTGGAGCGCACGCCGGTATTCCACGGCCCCGGATTGCTGGTACCCCAGTAGACCGTATCGGACTTGGCATCGTAGGAGCCGACCAGCCAGGCGGCGCCGCCGCCATGCAGCCCGGTGTCGCCCTTCCAGGTGTCGCTGCCGGGCTCGCCCGGCGCCGGCACCGTGAAGGTCTGCCAGAGCAGCTTGCCGTCCTTGAGGTTGAACGCCTGCAACGCGCCGCGGACGCCGTATTCGCCGCCGCCGAAGCCGGTGATCACCTTGTCGCGGACGATGAGCGGCGGCGAGGTGATCACCGAGCCCTGCTTGTAGTCGACGACGGTCGAAGTCCAGAGCTCCTTGCCGGTCTCGGCGTCGAGCGCGGTCAGCTTGCCGTCGAGCCGGCCGACCAGGATCTTGCCGTCGGCGTAGGATACGCCGCGGCTGTTGACGTCGCAGCAGGCGTATTGAAGCACGTCATCCGGAATGTCGGGCTGCCAGGTCCATTTGCGTGCGCCGGTCGCGGCATCGATCGCATAGACGTATTTCGGGCCCCACGAGGTCGACACGTACAGCGTCTTGCCGATCACCAGCGGCGACGATTCGTTGGAGCGCAGCGAGGCGAGCGACAGCGAGTAGACCAGTTGCAGCTTGCCGGCATTCTCGGAATTGATCTGCTTCAGCGGGCTGAAGCGCGTATTGCCGTAGTCGTGGCCGGCGATCGCCCATCCGTTCGGATCGGACGCCGCCTTCACGACGGAATCGTTTGCTTTCGACGCACCGATGCTGGCCATCACCATGGCGACCAGCGACACACCGGCAAAGAAAATCCCGCTCCTCAGCTTCATTGGCTTCCTCCAATATGGTTTCGTTGCCGCGATGGATGCATCGCGCGCGCGGATCGATACCCAATTTCATGAACCAGCGATCTTGCGTCGCTGCGTCGGCGATGAAAATGACAGCAACGCTTTTGCGTCGTTATAGGCGGAAGGTAGTAGCGTCAGCGGCGGCGATTTTGGCGTGCCGCAGGCAGCATCGATCTGCCGCAGATCGCCTGCACCGCCGCGCAATTTCGTCGCGCCGGAGCGCGCCAGAAGCAGCTTGCAAATTGCCCATCGAACGGCCGCCTGCTAGGATCGGAGGTACAGCCCGGAGCCTTCGTGACAGGGCCGTAACTACGACTTTGATCGCGGTTACGTCCCATCTGAAGCATGGTCTACTGGGCCCATAACGAAGCTATTGGGAGAAACGCGTGTCTACAGTCAAACTGACGGTAAACGGCAAGGCGGTCTCGGTCGACGTCGAGGACCGGACCCTCCTCGTGCATCTGTTGCGCGAAAACCTCAACCTCACCGGCACCCATGTCGGCTGCGATACCAGCCAGTGCGGCGCCTGCGTCGTCCATGTCGACGGACGGGCGGTCAAATCCTGCACCATGCTGGCCGGCCAGGCGGCGGGCTCCAACGTCACCACCATCGAAGGCCTCGCCAAGGGCGACGAGCTGCACCCGATGCAGGCGGCGTTTCGCGACAATCACGGCCTGCAGTGCGGCTATTGCACTCCCGGCATGATCATGTCCGCGGTCGATATCGTGCATCGCCATGGTGGCAAGCTCGACGAGGAAACGGTTCGCCACGAGCTCGAAGGCAATATCTGCCGCTGCACCGGCTACCACAACATCGTCAAGGCGGTGCTCGACGCTGCCAGCCGCATGAAGGTCGCGCAGGCCGCCGAATAGCGCGCCGCGCAACGCATACGATCAAGCTCATCACCGCCGATCTCGATGGAAACGGCGGCAAATCGAATCTCCGGTCGGGAGGACTAGACCATGGGTGTTGAAGGAATTGGCGCACGTGTTGTGCGCAAGGAAGATCGCCGGTTCATCACCGGACAAGGACGTTACGTCGACGACGTTAAAATGGTCGGCATGAGTTACGCGCACTTCATCCGCAGCCCGCATGCCCATGCCAAGGTCAAGGGCATCAACTCCACCGAGGCCATGAAGATGCCCGGCGTGATCGCGGTGCTGACCGGACAGCAGATCGTCGACGACAAGGTCGGCAATCTGATCTGCGGCTGGGCAATCACCTCGAAGGACGGTTCGCCGATGAAAATGGGCGCGTGGCCGGCGATGGCGCCGGAGACCGTGCGCTTCGTCGGACAGGCGGTCGCGGTCGTGATCGCCGAGACCAAGAACCAGGCCAAGGACGCGGCGGAAGCCGTCGTCGTCGATTACGAAGAGCTTCCCGCGGCGGCCGACATCAAGGCTGCGATCAAGCCGGGCGCGCCGCAGCTGCATCCCGAGGCCCCCGGCAACATCGTCTATGACTGGCATCTCGGCGACGAAGCCGCGGTCAAGGATGCGTTCAGCAAGGCGGCCAATGTGGTGACGCTCGACCTCACCAACAACCGCCTGGTGCCGAATGCGATGGAGCCGCGCGCGGCCGTCGCGCATTACGACCAGGCCGAGGAGCACTATACGCTCTACACGACCTCGCAGAATCCGCACGTCGCCCGCCTCGTGCTGTCGGCGTTCTACAACATCGCGCCCGAGCACAAGCTGCGCGTGATCGCGCCCGACGTCGGCGGCGGCTTCGGCTCGAAGATCTACATCTATCCGGAAGAGATGGTGGCGCTGTGGGCCTCCAAGAAGGTGGGCCGTCCGGTGAAGTGGACCGGTGATCGTTCGGAGGCCTTCCTCACCGACGCGCATGGCCGCGACCATGTCTCGAAGGCGGAGATGGCGTTCGACAAGGACAACAAGATCCTTGGCCTGCGGGTGAAGACCCACGCCAATTTCGGCGCCTATATGTCGCTGTTCTCCTCGGCAGTGCCGACCTATCTCTACGCGACGCTGCTGTCGGGCCAGTACGTGATCCCGGCGATCTACGCCGAGGTGATCGGCGTCTACACCAACACCACGCCGGTCGACGCCTATCGCGGCGCCGGCCGTCCCGAGGCGAGCTACCTGATCGAGCGCATGATGGAGACGGCGGCGCGGCAGTTGAAGGTCGATCCGGCCGAGCTGCGCAAGAAGAACTTCATCACCACGTTCCCGTATCAGACGCCGGTCATCATGGCGTATGACATCGGCGACTTCCACGCCTCGATCGACGCCGCGATGAAGGCGATCGATTATGCCGGCTTCCCGGCGCGCAAGGCCAAGGCGAAGGCCGACGGCAAGCTGCGCGGCATCGGCGTCTCCTGCTACATCGAGGCTTGCGGCATCGCGCCGTCGAAGGCGGTCGGCAGTCTCGGTGCCGGCGTCGGCCTGTGGGAGTCAGCGGAGATCCGCGTCAATCCGGTCGGCACCATCGAGGTGCTCACCGGCTCGCACAGCCACGGCCAGGGCCATGAGACGACGTTCTGCCAGATCATCGCGGAGCGGCTCGGCGTGCCGATCAGCCAGGTCTCGATCGTCCATGGCGATACCGACAAGGTGCAGTTCGGCATGGGCACCTACGGCTCGCGCTCGCTCGCGGTCGGCGGCACGGCGATCGTGAAGGCGATGGAGAAGGTCGAGGCCAAGGCCAAGAAGATCGCGGCACATGCGCTCGAGGCGTCCGAGAGCGACATCGTGATCGAGAACGGCGAGTTCAAGGTCACCGGCACCGACAAGTCGATCGCGCTGCCGATGGTCGCGCTCGCCGCCTATACCGCGCACAATCTGCCTGACGGCATGGAGCCCGGCCTGAAGGAGACGGCGTTCTACGACCCGACCAACTTCACGTTCCCGGCCGGCGCTTACATCTGCGAGCTCGAGGTCGACCCGGGCACCGGCAAGACCTCCTTCGTCAACTTCGTGGCAGCGGACGATTTCGGCCGGCTGATCAACCCGATGATTGTCGAAGGCCAGGTCCATGGCGGCCTTGCGCAGGGCATCGGCCAGGCGCTGCTCGAGGGTGCGGTCTATGACGACACCGGCCAGCTCGTGACCGCGTCGTTCATGGATTACACCATGCCGCGCGCCGACGACCTGCCGTCGTTCCAGCTCTCCCACACCACGACGCTGTGTCCGGGCAACCCGCTCGGCGTCAAGGGCTGCGGCGAAGCCGGCGCAATCGGCGCCTCTGCTGCCGTGATCAACGCGATCACGGACGCCATCGGCAACAACAAGCTGGAAATGCCGGCGACGCCCGATCGCGTCTGGCACGCCATTCACGGTTGAGGGAGGATACGATGTACGAGACCAACTATCACCGCGCATCCTCGATCGACGATGCCGTGGCGCAGTTCGCCAAGGGCACGGACTCCAAGTTCCTGTCCGGTGGACAGACCTTGCTCCCCGTGATGAAGCAGCGCCTTGCGGCGCCGTCCGACGTGATCGACGTCGCCAAGATCAAGGACATGATCGGCATCGAGGTGTCCGGCGACACCGTGACCATCAAGGCGGCGACCACGCATTACGACGTGGCGCAAAGTGACGCCGTGCAGAAGGCGATCCCGGCGCTGGCCAATCTGGCGTCGATGATCGGCGATCCGGCCGTGCGTCATCGCGGCACGATCGGCGGCTCGCTCGCCAACAACGACCCGGCGGCGGATTATCCGGCGGCGGTGCTGGCGCTCGGTGCTGTGGTCAAGACCAACAAGCGGTCGATCCCGGCGGAGGACTTCTTCAAGGGCCTGTTCTCGACGGCACTCGAGGATGGCGAGATGATCACCGCGGTGTCGTTCCCGGTCCCGGCCAAGGCGGGCTATGCGAAGTTTCCGAACCCGGCCTCGCGCTTCGCGCTGACCGGCGTGTTCGTCGCCAAGACCAAGTCGGGTGACGTCCGCGTGGCCGCGACCGGCGCCTCGCAGAGCGGCGTCATGCGGGTGGCGCCGATCGAGCAGGCGCTGAAGGCGAACTGGGCCGCGTCGGCGCTGGATAGCGTCACGATCCCGGCGAGCGGCCTGCTCGCCGACATCCACGGCTCGGCGGATTACCGCGCGAACCTGGTGAAGGTGATGGGACAGCGGGCGGTGACCGCCGCCGGCTAGCTCCTATCCTACCGGAACCTATGCAGACGGCGCGCAGCGATGCGCGCCGTTCGCGTTTTGCTGGCATTCCAGCCGAAAAGGCTTGCCACATCCCCCATAAGGCGAGAGAATTTAGCTAATCAGCTAATTAAGAATACCGTCAGACGGACGGCCCCGGGGAGAGGACCCATGACGTTCGGCAGAGCAAACGAGCCCCCATTGCCATGGCTAGCGACGGCCAGGCCGCGCCTTTGACGGCAGCGCCGATGCGATCCCCTGGCGCGTCGGACAAGTGAACAAGACCCTTCGATTACTCCCCTATAGCAACAACGGAACAACAACGTGCTCGACAAGCCCGTCTCCCAAACCGCCGCTCGCACCTCGGGCCCGCTCACAGGCTTCCGCATCGTCGAATTCGCCGGCATCGGTCCCGGCCCGTTCGCCTGCATGCTGCTCGCCGACATGGGCGCCGAGGTCATCACGCTGGACCGGGTCGGCGCGGGCAAGAATTTGAAGGCGGTCGCGACCCGCGGCCGCAAGGTCATCGAGCTCGACCTCAAGAACAAGGCGGCCATTGCCGAAGCGCTCGACCTGCTCGGCCATGCCGACGCGCTGATCGAAGGCTTCCGTCCCGGCGTGATGGAGCGCCTCGGCCTCGGCCCCGATGTCGTACTCGCGCGCAATCCGAAACTGGTCTACGGGCGCATGACCGGCTGGGGCCAGGAAGGCCCGCTGGCGAATGCCGCCGGCCACGACATCAACTACATCTCGATCACGGGGGCGCTGGCTGCGATCGGCACCAAGGAGAAGCCGGTGCCGCCGCTCAATTTGGTCGGCGATTTCGGCGGCGGCGCGCTGTACCTCGTGGTCGGCGTGCTCGCCGCGCTCCTGGAAGCGCAGAAGTCCGGCAAGGGCCAGGTCGTCGACACCGCGATGTGCGACGGTGCCGCCTCGCTGATGTCGATGTTCTACGACATGGCCGCGCAGGGCCGCTGGAGCGGCGGCCGCGACCAGAATTTCCTCGACGGCGGCGCGCATTTCTATGGCGTCTATGAATGCTCCTGCGGCAACTTCATCTCGATCGGCTCGATCGAGCCGCAGTTCTATGCGCTGCTGCGCAAGCATGCCGACCTGACCGACGCCGACTTCGACGCCCAGATGGACCGCAAGGCCTGGCCGGCGCTGAAGGCGAAGCTGGAAAAGGTGTTCAAGAGCAAGTCGCGCGCCGACTGGTGCAAGATCATGGAAGGCACCGACATCTGCTTCGCGCCGATCCTGACCATGGAGGAAGCGCCCAAGCATCCGCACATGGCGGCACGCCAGGTTTTCGTCGAGCGCCACGGCGTCACCCAGCCCGCGCCCGCGCCGCGCTTCTCGCGCACGCCGTCGGCAATCCGCGAGCCGGAGCTGGCGAGCATTGGGGATGTGACGGCGGAGTGGAAGGCGGCAGCGAAGTAGCCTCCGCCGTCATTGCGAGGAGCGAAGCGACGAAGCAATCCATTTCTCCGCAAGCGGTGAGATGGATTGCTTCGCTTCGCTCGCAATGACGAAATGCGGCGCGGTCGCTAACCGGTGGCTAAGCCGCGTGATCGACCTTCAGCACCCCGCGGCGGATCTGGTCTTCCTCGATCGATTCGAACAGCGCCTTGAAGTTGCCTTCGCCGAAGCCGTCGTCGCCCTTGCGCTGGATGAACTCGAAGAAGATCGGCCCGATCGCATTCGCCGAGAAGATCTGCAGCAGCACCTTGGTCTGGCCGCCGTCGACCACGCCCTCACCGTCGATCAGGATGCCGTTGGTCTTGAGCCGCGCGACGTCCTCGCCGTGCTTGGGCAGACGGGCGTCGATCCGCTCGAAATAGGTGTCGGGCGGCGACGGCATGAACGGCAGGCCGTCGGCGCGCAACCGCTCGACCGTCGCGTGGATATCGCGGGCGCCGCAGGCGATGTGCTGGATGCCCTCGCCGTGATAGACGTTGAGATATTCCTCGATCTGCCCGGAATCGCCGGCATCCTCGTTGATCGGAATCCGGATCTTGCCGTCCGGGCTGGTCAACGCGCGGGAGAACAGGCCGGACGCGCGGCCCTCGATGTCGAAGAAGCGGATCTGGCGGAAGTTGAACAGCTTTGCATAGAAGCCGGTCCAGACATCCATGCGGCCGCGATGGACGTTATGGGTGAGGTGATCGACATAATAGAGACCCGAGCCGGCGGGACGCGGATTGACGGCGCCGAGCCATTCGAACTCGGCATCATAGGCCGAACCCTTGGCGCCATAGCGGTCGACGAAATACAGCAGGCTGCCGCCGATGCCCTTGATCGCCGGCACATCGAGCGTCTTCTCCGCGGATGACACATCCGCCGGCTCCGCGCCGAGCGCGATCGCGCGCTCATAGGCGTGCTTGGCATCGACCACGCGGAACGCCATCGACGGCGCGCAGGGGCCGTGCGCAGCGACGAAGTTGAAACCGTGGCTGCCAGGCTCCTCATTGACGAGATAGTTGATGTCGCCCTGGCGATAGACCGTGATCGCCTTGGTCCGGTGGCGGGCGACCGCGACGAAGCCCATCAGCTTGAACAGAGCGTGCAGCTCAGCCGGATTGGGGTGGGCGTATTCGACGAACTCGAAGCCGTCGGTACCCATCGGATTCTCAGTGCTGATTTCGGCCGGCGGCGCATCGTGCGGAAACGGACCCATGGCGGTAACTCCCTGATTTGTCTGGCGATCAGTTTCCGTCATCTGCCGCGCAACGTGCGTGCAAAATTGGGCTAATTTTGCTAATATCGCGCACGATCCGTGCATGAAATGGACATTTGACGCATGCCCGAAGTCGACGCTTTCGACCTCAAAATGCTCGCCGCGCTGCAGGATGACGGCCGGCTGACCAACCAGCAGCTGGCCGACCTGGTTGGGCTTTCCGCCTCGCAATGCTCGCGGCGGCGGATGCGACTCGAGGAGGAGAAGGTGATCGCGGGCTACCACGCCGACCTCGCCGGCGAGGCGCTCGGCTTCGGCCTGATCGCCTTCATCCACATCACGCTGGCGACCCATTCGCCCGACAACGCCAAGCGGTTTCGCGAACTGGTCAACCGCGTCGACGACATCCAGGAGGCCTATGCGCTGACGGGCGACGCCGACTACGTGCTGAAGGTGATGCTGCGCGACCTCAAGAGCCTGTCCGACATCGTCAACAACGTGCTGATGCCGCACCAGAGCGTGGCGCATGTGCGCTCCTCGATCGTGCTCGATCGCCTGAAGGAGAGCACCAAGCTGCCGTTGAAGGCCTTGCAGGGTTGACGTGGCGCAAATCGAGGGAAATCCGTCATTCGCTTTCCCAGCGTGCTTTGCGATGATCTGCGTGAGTTGGTTCGATGGTGCAACATCGGCGGTGGGCTCCCTCTCCCCTTGTGGGAGAGGGTTGGGGTGAGGGGTTCTCTCCGCGGAGCACACTCTGCCGAGAGACCGCGACCCCCCCCCCGGACCACATCTTGCGATGTGATCCGACCTCTCCCACAAGGGGAGAGGTGCAGCCAGTGTGCGGCATCCATCAAGAAACTGAGGAACGACCATGGCGCTGCAGCTGCGACCGAACTGCGAATATTGCGACAAGGACCTGCCACCGAGCGCCACCGACGCCCGGATCTGCTCCTATGAATGCACGTTCTGTGCGGACTGCGCCGAGACCAAGCTCGGCAATGTCTGCCCGAACTGCGGCGGCGGCTTTGCGCCGCGGCCGATCCGCCCGGCCAAGCCGTGGCGGCCGGGTGTCTGCACCATGAACCAGCCGCCGTCGGACAAGCGGGTGCATCTGAAATACAGTCTCGAGGACTGCGCGGCGCATACGGCGCGGCTGCGGGAGATTCGTCCAGAGGATCGATAACCTCTCCTCGTCATTGCGAGGAGCAAAGCGACGAAGCAATCCATCCGTCGTCATACGCGGATCGATGGATGCTTCGCTTCGCTCGCAATGACGGATGCGTCACTCCGCAGCGACGATGGTGCCCTCGACCTCACCAAAACCGACGCGATAGCCGTCGCCCTGGCACCAGCCACGCATAACCAGCGAATCGCCGTTTTCGAGGAACGAGCGCGTCACGCCGCTCGCAAGCTCCACCGGCTCGGTGCCGTTCCAGCTGATTTCCAGGAGGCTGCCGCGCTGATGCTTTTCCGGACCGGAGATCGTGCCGCTGCCGAGGAGATCGCCGACATTCATCGCGCAGCCGCTGGAGGCGTGGTGCACCAGCTGCTGCACCGACGACCAATACATGTACTTGAAATTGGTGCTGCAGATTGTCTTGGCCTCGTTCATCGCACCGGCGCGCAACGCGACGTCGAGCTGCATGTCGTAATTGTTCGGCCGGGCCTGCTTGAGATAAGCGAGCGGCTCCGGCTCTTGCTTCGGGCCCTGCATGCGGAACGGCTCCAGCGCCTCGCGCGTCACCACCCACGGGCTGATCGAGGTCGCGAACGCCTTGGCCTGGAACGGGCCGAGCGGCACGTATTCCCACTGCTGGATGTCGCGCGCGCTCCAGTCGTTGAGGATGACGAAGCCGAAGATCATCTCCTCGGCCTGCTTCTCGGTCAGCATCTCGCCCATCGCCGACGCCTGCCCGACAACGACCCCCATCTCGAGCTCGAAGTCGAGCCGCTTGCACGGGCCGAAGCTCGGCACTTCAGCGGTCGGCGGCTTCAGCTGACCGCGCGGCCGCTTCACTTTGGTGCCCGACACCACCACCGTCGAGGCGCGGCCGTTGTAGCCGATCGGCATATGCAGCCAGTTCGGCTGCAGCGCGTTGTCTTTGCCGCGGAACATGACGCCGACATTGGTGGCGTGCTCCTTCGACGAATAGAAATCGGTATAGCCCGAGACCGCGAACGGCATGTGCAGCCTGACATCGGCCATCGGCACCAGCGCCCGTGCGCGCAATTCCCTGTTGTCGCGCAGCTCCGGATGATCCGAGCGCAGCAGCTCGCTGATCCGCGCCCGCGTCGCCGACCACACCTTCGGCCCGAGCGCCATGAAGGCGTTCAGCGACGGCTGCGAGAACACGCCGAGCGGCCCGACATCGAGCCGGGAATCCTGCTCGAGCTCCCAGAGATCGAGCACATAATCGCCGATCGCAACGCCGACACGCGGCGCAAGGCCATCCTTCGACGAGAACACGCCGTAGGGCAGGTTCTGGATCGGGAAGTCGGAGGTGGGTGCGACGTCGATGAAGGAGCGGAGTTTGGGGTCGTTGGGGTGGGTCATGGGGGTTCCGATGTGCAATCTGGCGCAACAGCTGATCTTCTTCACCCTCCCCTGGAGGGGGAGGGTCGACGCGAATGAAATGAGCGGCGGGGTGGGGTGACGGTCTATCCGCGAACGCACCGCCCGTGTTGAGAGATCACCCCACCCCGTTTCGCATTCCGCTTCGCTGCATGCGAACCGACCCTCCCCCTCCAGGGGAGGGTAAGATCATGGCTTGGTCGGGTCGAACTTCTTCTCGAGGCCCTTCCAGCAATCCGAGTAGTCGTCCTGCAGCGTCGATGACGTCGCGGCGTGCTGGGTCACGCGCTGCGGGAAACGGGTCTCGAACATGAAGGCCATGGTGCCGGTCAGCTTGACCGGCTTCAGCTCGCTGTTGCTGGCGTGCTCGAAGGCTTCGCGGTCGGGGCCGTGCGGCAGCATGCAATTGTGCAGGCTGATGCCGCCGGGCACGAAGCCCTGCGGCTTGGCATCGTAGACGCCGTAGATCAGGCCCATGAACTCCGACATGATGTTCATGTGGTACCACGGCGGACGGAAGGTGTTGTCAGCCACCATCCAGCGCTCCGGGAAGATCACGAAGTCGATATTCGCGGTGCCGGCGGTCTCCGACGGCGAGGTCAGCACCGTGAAGATCGAGGGATCGGGATGATCGAAGGCGATCGCGCCGACCGGCGAGAAGGTGCGCAGATCGTATTTGTAGGGCGCGTAATTGCCGTGCCAGGCGACCACGTCGATCGGCGAATGCGGCAACGTGGTCTTGAACAGCGAACCGCCCCATTTCACGTAGAGCTCGGTCGGCGTGTCCTTGTCCTCGTAGGTCGCCACCGGCGTCAGGAAGTCGCGCGAATTTGCGAGGCAATTGGCGCCGATCGGGCCGCGCTCCGGCAACGTGAACGCGCCGCCGTAATTCTCGCAGAGATAGCCGCGCGCCGGTCCGTCAGGAATCTCGACGCGGAACTTGACGCCGCGCGGGATCACCACGATCTCGCCCGGCTCGGCATCGATGCGGCCGAACTCGGTGACGACCCGCAGATTGCCCTGCTGCAGCACGAACATCATCTCGCCGTCGGCATTGTAGAAATGCTGATCGATCATCGATTTGGTGATGAGATAGATGTGCGCCGCCATGCCGGCCTGGGTGTTGGCATCACCCGCCGTGGTCATGGTCTGCACACCCTGCAGGAAGGTCATGTCCTCCTTCGGGATCGGCGCCGGATCCCAGCGCAGCTGTGCGATCGGCATGTCGTATTCGTGGCACGGCGCGGTGCGCCACAGCCCGGCATCGGCCTTGGCGAAGCGGCCGGAATGCCGCACCGACGGACGGATGCGATAGAGCCAGGAGCGCTCATTGGTGCCGCGCGGCGCCGTGAACGGCGAGCCGGACAATTGTTCGGCATAGAGCCCATAGGCGCAGCGCTGCGGCGAGTTGCGCCCCATCGGCAGCGCGCCGGGCAAGGCCTCGGTCTCAAAGCTGTTACCGAAGCCGGACATGTAGCCCGGCGTCACTTGCCCCGAGCTGCGCACGATCTGATCAGGCGAGGTGTTGATGTTCATCACTATCCTCCTTGCAGGGCGGCCCACATTTCCTGGTCGCGCTTGTCGGTCCAGATCACGGGATCGTCGATCCCGGACGCCTCGTCATAGGCGCGCGAAACGTTGAACGGCAGGCAGTGCTCGTAGATCGCAAAACTCGAGAACTTCGGATCCATCACCTCGCGCGTCGCCGCCATCGATTCTTTCAGGCTGCGGCCCTTGGCGACGGACGATTCGGCGGCACCGTAGAGCGTGGTGACGAAATCGCGGGTCATCGCGATCGCATCACGTCCGGTCTCGAGGCCCTTCAGCGCGTCGCCGCGGCCCGGCGCGATCGCCTTCGGATTGAAGGCGCGGATCTCGTTCAAGGTCATCGGCCATTCGCGCAAATGCGCATCGCCGCAATAGCAGGCCGAGTGGTACTCGATGAGGTCGCCCGAAAACATCACCTCGGCATCCGGCACCCAGGCGACGATGTCGCCCGAGGTGTGGCCGGCGCCGAGCTGCATCAGCCGCACCTCGCGCTTGCCGAGATAGATCGACATCTCGCCTTCGAAGGTCAGCGTCGGCCAGGTCAGGCCGGGAATGCTCGCCGCATCCTGGAACAGGCGCGGGAAGCGGCCGTATTCGGAATCCCAGTCCTGCTGGCCGCGCTCCTCGATCAGGCGGTAGGTCTCCTGCGAGGCCACGATGCCTTGCGCCTTGTAGGCGGAGGCGCCGAGCACCCGCACCGCGTGATAGTGCGACAGCACGACATATTTGATCGGCTTGTCGGTGACGGTCTTGACCCGCTCGATCACCTTGTTGGCCATCGCGGGCGTCGCCTGCGCGTCGAACACCAGGCAGCCATCCTCGCCGACGATCACGGCGGTGTTGGGATCGCCCTCGGCGGTGAAGGCGTAGAGATCGGTGCCGATCTCGGAGAAGGTGACCTTCTTCTCCGCGAGGTCCGTGGTCGATGCGAAACCTTTGGCCATCAGTTCAATCCTGTTCGTTTGATCAGTGCTATTGTTGTTGCTGCTGTTGCTGCTGGCTCGCGTCCAGCGTCCGTCGTTTTGCCAGCGCGATCGCCTCGCGCAGCACGTCGAGATCGCCGATGTGGTTGGCGAGCACCAGAACCAGAGCGGCATCGAGATCGGCGCTCTGTGCGTCGGTGAGGCCGCGATGCGCCTCGACGATGGCGCGGAAGGCGTCATCGGGCTTTGCGAAGTTCGAACTGGTCGACAGCGCCATGACGGATCCTCAGTTCAAACCGGCCGCGCGCGCCAGCGCCGCGTCGAGTATCGGCCGCGCTGCGTTGCGGAAACGTGCTGCGACGTAACCGTCCGGCCGCAGCAGATAGGCGGTGCCGGGCTCGGCATCGTAGCGCTGGCCGGCAAGGCCTTGCGCGTCGACCAGCCCGCCCGCGCCGCCGACCCGGATGCTGCCGACGCCTTCGGGCACATCGACATCAGCGCCATTGCCAAACGTCAGCAGCGTGAAACGTGTTCCCTGCCTGATGAAAGCATCGGTCAGATAGCCGGAACCGCCACCCGGCTCCGTCACCGGCGCGTCGAGCATCGAGGTGCCCGGCCGCGGGCCGCCGCGCCAATCGTCGCGGTCGCCGCTCGACAGCGGCGTGTCGTAGACCGACGGCACCGACAGCCGGCCGCCATTGACCATGCGCTTGCCGAACTCCGTATCCTCAGCGAGCGACAGCACCGCCTGGCGCAGCCGCGCCTCCTGCTTTGTCACCGGCGCCATGAAATCGGTCGAGCGGGTGGACTCGCGGATGTTCTCGTCGGCCGCCGCGCTACGCTCGATATGATAGCTCTCCAGCAAAGTCTCGGGCGACAGCTGGCGCAGCACGCGGTCGAGCTTCCACGCCAGATTCTCGGCGTCCTCGAGCCCGGAATTGGCGCCGCGCGCGCCGAACGGCGAGACCTGGTGCGCGGAATCGCCAGCGAAGATCACGCGGCCGTGGATGAACCTGGCCATCCGGCGACATTGGAACTTGTAGAGCGAGATCCATTCGAACTCGAACTTGTCGTGCCCGAGCATGCGCTCGATCCGCGGCCGCACATTTTCCGGCTGCTTCTCGGCTATGGGATCGGCATCCGGATTGAGTTGCAGATCGATCCGCCAGATGTCGTCGGGCTGCTTGTGAAGCAGCGCCGAGCGTCCGGCATGAAACGGCGGATCGAACCAGAACCAGCGCTCGGTCGGGAAAGCCGCCGTCATCTTGACGTCGGCGATCAGGAACTGGTCCTCGAACACCTGGCCCGCAAACTCCGCGCCGACCATCTGGCGCAGCGAGGAACGCGCGCCGTCGCAGGCGACGACAAACAAAGCATGGACCTGGTAGGAGCCTTCAGGCGTCGCGATGGTCAGCGCGACCCCGTCGTTGCGGCTCTCCAGCGCAATCACCTTGTTACGCCAGCGCAGATCGATCTCTGGCAGTTGCTCGACCCGGTCGACCAGATAGGCCTCGGCATAGAACTGCTGGAGATTGATGAAGGCGGGCCGCTTGTGGCCCTCCTCGGGAAGCAAATTGAACTGGTAGAGCTGCGAGGCGCCGTGGAAGATCTTGCCGACGCTCCACACCACGCCCTTCTCGACCATGCGGTCGCCGACGCCGAGGCGATCCCAGAATTCCAGCGAGCGCTTCGAGAAGCAGATCGCGCGCGAGCCTTCACCGATCCGGTCAGCATCGTCGAGCAGCACCACGCGCTGGCCGCGCTGGGCGAGATCGATCGCGAGCGACAATCCGACCGGCCCGGCGCCGACCACGACGACCGGATGCTCCGCGACGTTAGCGCCCGACCGCTCCTGGTCGGGGTGGCGGCGATAGCCGAACTGGGTTTTGGCCTGTGCCGTATTGGCTGCCATTGCTTGACCCTACTTGCGTGACCTTGGATGTTCCCTTGTGCCGGCCCTTGTCTGTAGCTCGGGCTGCGGCTTGTGTGACCGGCTTGCGACAGGACCTTGCGGGTCGGTCGCGACCTTGCTAAATTAGTCTCACTTGCAACTATCTTAAACCCCCAGTCGGGCTCGACGTCAACTCAATTTGGAGGAATTTTTTGGCCAGGACCTCTGCAAGCCAGCCTCCAGCCCGGCCGCGCAGCGCCGTGGAAGCCGACGCGCGCGACGATGCCGCGCCGGCGAAGAAGCGCCTCGATCTGTTTCATTTCATGCCGTTCCGCCTCAACCGGCTGGCGGCCGAGGTGTCCTCGGCGCTATCGAGCGAATATCAGGCGCGCTACGGCCTCGACATTCCCGAGTGGCGCGTGCTCGCGACGCTCGGCTTCCGCAGCGATCCCTGCAGTGCGCAATACATCGCGCACTGCACCCGCACGCATAAATCCACCATCAGCCGCGCGGTGTCGGCACTGATGGAGCGCGAGATCGTCGAGCGCGTCGAGAACGCCGACGACCGCCGCGAATTCCGCCTGCGGCTGACCAGGAAGGGCCAGGCGCTGTACGAGGAGCTGATCCCGCGGCTGTTGCGCAAGGAGCAGGAAATCCTGTCCTGCCTCTCCGCGCAGGAGCGCCGCGACCTCGGCCGCCTGCTCGGCAAGGTCGAGACCAGCCTCGAGCTGGTGCAGACCAGCGAAGAGGCCGACGCGAAGGATGTGTATTAGGGCCACTCAACCCGTCATCCTGAGGAGCGCGTAGCGCGTCTCGAAGGATGTACGGCCCGGCTGGTGGCCGTCGACCCTTCGAGACGCGCGCAAGAGCGCGCTCCTCAGGGTGACGGTGATAGAATTTTTGTGCGCAGTCAGTCCCTCCACCGTCATTGCGAGCGAAGCGAAGCAATCCATGCATCCAAGCATGCGGAACGATGGATTGCTTCGTCGCTGCGCTACTCGCAGTGACGGAGCCGTCACGCCCCTTCGATATGCTTCGCGATGACCGGGAAATAATTGTCCTTCGACCCCTTGTCGATCGCCTCCTGCAGCACCGTGCCGATCAGCTCGGCACCGCGGATCGTGATGCCGGCGTCGGCGGCGAGCTCGAGTGCGTAGGACAGATCCTTCAGCGCATATTCGGTCGAGAATGCGCGCTCGGGAAACGCGCCGGGCACGATCGCCTTCATGCCGTGGTTGCGCAGCGCGAAGCTGTCGGCCGAGCCCTTCGACAGGGTTTCCAGCAGCAGTTTCGGATCGACACCATTGTGCTTCGCCACCGCAACCGCCTCGGCCAGCGCGTTTACGGTCTCGAACAGCACCATGTTGTTGAGGATCTTGGTCACCTGCCCGGCGCCGACATCGCCGCAATTGGTGACGTCGGTGGCGAAGCAGCGGATCAAGGGCTCGATCGCGGCATAGAGCGCGGGCACCGCGCCGACCATCACGCTGAGCGTGCCGTCCTGCGCCGCCTGCCGGGTGCGCGCGATCGGCGCATCGGCCCAGGCCGCACCCTTGGCCTTGAGCTGCGCGGCAAAGTCGCGGGTCTGGCTGACCGAGGACGTGCCGAGATCGACCACGACCTGGCCGCCCCTCGCATTCTTCAAAATGCCGTCACCCTCGAACACCGCGCGCACATGTTTGGCGCTGGGCAGGCAGAGGAACAGTACGTCGCTCTGCTTGATGACATCAGCGACGGAGCGGGCGACCTCGGCGCCGTCGGCGCGGAGCCGTTGCAATGGCTCGGCCGCGAGGTCGAACACCGCGACGCGCTTGCCGCTCTTCCTGACGAGGTTGCGGCAGATCGGCTCACCCATCACGCCGAGGCCGATGAACCCGAGAGTCCTGTATTCAGTCATATCGCTGCTTCTTCTTGACGTTTCTTGAATGTTGGAGATGCGCCGCCCGAGCGACCAGGCTACTTCGCGAATGATCGCGATGGCGCCAGATGCAGCGCGAACGCATCGACCTTGTCGCTGGCGCGCGGATAGATCTCGCTGACGATCGGATCGTGACCGGGGATGAAGCGATCGGGATGGCCGGCAAGCCGCTCGACGGTCTCCCAGCCCTGCGCCATGTCGCCGACATTGTAGACGATCGGGAACGGGCTCTTCTTGTGCAGGTTCGCATAGTAATGCGCGGCGTCGGATGCCAGCACCACCGGGCCGCGCGCGGTCTCGACCCGCACCACCTGCAGGCCGTCGGAATGGCCGCCGACGCGATGCACGGTGACGCCCGGCGCGATCTCGCCGTCGCCGGAATGGAAGGTGACGCGCTCGCCATAGACGTGCCGCACCATCTGCGTGACATGTTCGATGGAGAACGGATGGCGCAGCATGCCGTTGCACATGCAGCGGCCGGTCGCGTAGCTCATCTCGCGTTCCTGCAGATGGAATTTGGCGTTCGGGAAGCGATCCAGATTGCCGGCATGGTCATAATGCAGATGAGTGACGATGACGTCGCGGATCGCGTCGGCGCTGACGCCAAAATTGGCCAGCGCATCGACCGGGTTGAGCGTCAGCTTGCGGGCCCGCGCCGTGGCCTCCTCGGCGTTGAAGCCGGTGTCGACCAGGATGTCGCGGCCGTGGCCACGGATCAGCCAGACGAAATAATCCAGATCCTGTGCCGTGGTGTCGTGCGGATCGGGGACCAGGAAATTGAGGTGGGGCGTGCGCGGCGACATCGTCGCATAGCGCAGGGCGTAGATCTCGTAGGCGTTTCCCATCGGTTTCGCTCTTGTTTGCGGTCTTGTTTGCAGGTCTTTTAAAATGGCCTGCCGGTCCCGGACACAAAGCCATCGCCTCGCGCAAAGGTCAAACCGCGCGCCGTGCGACGAGCGCATGACAGGGCGGCAGGGGCCATGTGAGTGCAATCACATTATCGGCTCGCCGGAACCGGCACCATGCCAGGACAGCGATGGCCGCCATGACCGCACGCTGTTGCACTGCGGCCTTACGGGCGTCACCGCGATAACGATGCTGCCGCAAGCCGTTGACGGGAGTTTGGCCGTGGTTTGATAATGGATTTTCGTTAGAGCGTTTTCGAGCGAAGTGGCTGCCGGTTCGCGTGAAGAAAACGCGTCAAAACAAGAATCTAGAGCCCCGTTCCGATTTCCATCGGAACGGAAAAGGCTCTAGAGTAAGGTTCCCGAGGCGCAGGCTGTAAGCGGCGCCATTTCATTGGAATGCCGCGATCTGGATTTGCCGCGATTATGAAAATCCGCCTTGCCTTGCTCGCCACGCTGATTTTTTCAATCGCGTCGCCGACCCTGTCCTTCGCCGCCGGCGACCGCTTCGCGCTGGTCATCGGCAACGCCAAATATCCCGATGCCGACGCGCCACTGAAGGAGCCGGTCAACGACGCCCGTGACGTCGCCGACGAGCTGAAGCGCGACGGCTTCACCGTCGAGGTCGGCGAGAACCTGACCGGCGACGGCATGCGCCGCGCCTTCGACCGGCTCTATGGCAAGATCAAGCCCGGCTCGGTCGCGCTGATCTTCTTCTCCGGCTACGGCATCCAGTCGAACCGGCAGAGCTACATGATCCCGGTCGATGCCCAGATCTGGGCCGAGGCCGACGTCCGCCGCGACGGCTTCAGCCTCGAGACCGCGCTCGGCGAGATCAACAGCCGCGGCGCCGGGGTGAAGATCGCCCTGATCGACGCCTCCAGGCGCAACCCGTTCGAGCGCCGCTTCCGCAGCTTCTCGGCAGGCCTCGCCCCGGTCATCGCGCCCAATGGCACGCTGGTGATGTATTCGGCTGCGCTGTCGTCCGTCGTCTCCGACAATGGCAGCGACCGCAGCCTGTTCGTGCGGGAACTGCTGAAGGAGATCCGCACCCCCGATTTGATGGCCGAGGAGACGCTGAACCGCACCCGCGTCGGCGTCACCCGGGCCTCGCGGCAGGAACAGGTGCCGTGGATTTCGTCGTCACTGGCTGAAGATTTCTCGTTCATTCCAGGCGGCGCAGCCACTCCAAGCGGCGCAGCCACTCAAAGCGGCGCACCGGGATCGCCAAATGCTGCGCCCGCGCCGACCGCATCGCCGTCAACCGAAGTAGCCACCGCACCGCCGGTCGCGCCTCCGCCGGCCCCGCCCGCAGCAACGCCAGTTCCGCCCGCGGCAACGCCGACGCCGGCACCAGCGCCTCCTGCGGCAACAGCGCCGACGCCGCCACCGGCACCGCCGAAGCCCTCGGTCGCGACAGCGCCGCCTGCGCCGAAGGCGCCCGAGATCGCGTTGCCGCCGCCTGCGCCTCCGCCGCCGGTGGTGATCCAGCCCACGCCGGCGCCGAGCAATTCGCCCGTTCTCGCCGACGATCCGACGATCAAGAGCCTGAGCGAGAAACTGGACAAAAATCCCGACGATGCAGCTGCGCTGTATCGCCGCGGCCAGGTCTATGCCAGCAAGGGTGCTTACGACCTCGCGGTGAAGGACTTCACCAATTCGCTGCGACTGAACCCGAAGGATGTCGAGGCCTATAATAACCGCTGCTGGGTCCGCACCGTGATCGGCGATTTGCAGGCGGCGCTGAAGGACTGCAACGAGGCGCTGCGGCTGCGCCCGAACTTCGTCGACGCGCTCGACAGCCGCGGCCTGATGAACCTGAAGGGCGGGCAGAACAAGAACGCCATCGCCGATTTCGACGCTGCGCTGAAGATCAATCCGCGGCTGACCTCGTCGCTGTACGGACGCGGCCTTGCCAAGAAGCGCAACGGCGCGGTCGCGGAAGGCGATCTCGACATCGCCAACGCCAAGGCGATGGACCCGAACATCGTCAAGGAATTCGCCGACTACGGCGTCCAGTAACAAATGGACGACCGCCTGCCGCAGCTCGAACCGCTGATGCGATCGCGCGACTAATCAGAGGGTGCGTGCCGGGCAGCGATGCCGGCCAATCGATCTGAAGCGTTGCATGGAACCGCGCCAGCCGGCGCAGGAGGGACCGAAATGTTCAAGCCGTCGGCAAAGGCCGCGATCCTTTCAATCATGACCGCCGGCGCCATGCTGTCGTTCGGCATGGGGGCCGCCCGCGCCGGTGACGATGTCACCGAGGACCAGATCATCAAGGCACTGACACCCGAGAAGAAGCCGCTGACCCGCGGCCTGTCGGTCGGCCCGCAGACCTCGCCCGGGCTGAACGCCGACCAGGCCAAATTCGTGCAGAGCGTCCGCGGCCGCGCCACCCGCTCGCTGTCCTCGACCGAACGCGAGGAAATCGCGACCATCGTACAGGATAAGCCGAAGATCGATCTCGAGATCAATTTCGACTACAACTCCGCCGACATCAGCGCGAAATCACTGCCGTCGGTGCAGGCGCTCGGCCGCGCCCTCACCAATCAGGACCTCAAGGGCTCGACCTTCGTGGTCGCCGGCCACACCGACGCCGCCGGCGGCGAGGACTACAATCAGGGCCTCTCGGAGCGCCGCGCCGACGCCATCAAGCGCTATCTGGTCGACAAATACGGCATCAACGGCACCGATCTCGTCACCGTCGGCTATGGCAAGAGCAAGCTGAAGGACCCAAGCCACCCGATGGCGGACATCAACCGGCGCGTCCAGGTGGTCAACGTCGAAAACAAGGACACCGCATCCAAGTGATCTGGTCCAAATGATCTGGATGTGATGGGCGGTGGCGTAGGCGCTTTTTGAGGTTACAATGCGTCCCGCACCCCGGCGGGGCGCATTTGCTTGAGGGCAGAAGCCCCGAGCAGCCACAGGTGACCCGCCTCACATGACGTCAGGGCTTGATCCGGAACAATGGACACCGGCCTTCCGCATGCTCAAGGAATACGATGGCGAGCGTGATGAGACTTCGACGAGCGCCCAAGACAATCCCTGTCGATACGCGCCAAGTTCTGGATTGATCAGGCGATGAACTTTTCCCAATACCTCAAGCCTGCGCTCGGGACGGTGGTTTTCCTCGCGCTGGCTGTCGCCTATTACGCGTTCGAGCACCGCTCCCATCCCGAGGAGAAGGAGACGCCGGGCCAGGCGCTGGTCGTGGTGACGAAGTCGACCAATGCCTGCTTCTCCGACATGGTCCGCGTCACCGGCTTCATCGTGCCGCGCCGCGAGGCGCAGGTGAATGTCGACCAGGACGGCTCCAAGGTCACCGACGTGCTGGTGCGCGAGGGCGACACCGTGACCGAGAACCAGGAACTGGCGCGGCTGACCCCGCCGCCACAGCAGGCCGCCCAGGCCAATGCCAAGCCGGTCGTGCTGCGCGCGCCAGCCGCCGGCCTCGTCACCGAGGTGCGCACCGCACCCGGCGCCCCGGCCTCGCCGCAGGCTCCGCCGATGTTCAAGATCTCCGTCAACAACGAGATCGAGCTCGACGCCGAGGTGCCGGGCTTCCAGCTCCTGAAGCTCAATCCCGGCGCCAATGTCCGGATCAGCCGCGACGACGCGCCCGACATCGTCGGCAAGGTCCGCCAGATCTCGCCGCAGATCGACCGCGCCACCCAGCTCGGCCATGTCCGCATCACCATCAACAACAATCCGACACTGAAGGTCGGCATGTTCGCGCGCGCCAACATCGACGCCAAGCGCTCCTGCGGCGTCGCGGTGCCGCGCACCGCGATCGACCGCCTGACCTTGCAGGTGGTGAAGGGCAACACGGTCGAGACCCGCAGGGTGCGCGTCGGGCTGACCTCCGATACCTCGACCGAAATCCTTGATGGCCTCGACGTCGGCGAAATCGTCGTGGCCGATGCTGGCACCTCGCTGCATGATGGCGACCAGATCAAGACCATGTTCGCCGACGAACTCGATCGCACGCGATCACGCTAATTCGGGCACGCTAATGGCTTTGAACATCTCGGCATGGTCGATCCGGAACCCGCTTCCCTCGATCGTCTTCTCGATCATCCTGCTGGTGCTGGGGTGGGTCTCCTTCACCAAGCTCGCGGTGACCCGGCTGCCGAGCGCCGACATTCCGGTGATCTCGGTCGCGGTCTCGCAGTTCGGCGCCGCACCCTCGGAACTTGAGTCGCAGGTCACCAAGACGATCGAAGACGGCGTCTCCGGCGTCGAGGGCGTGCGCCATATCTCCTCCTCGATCACCGACGGCCTGTCGGTGACCACGATCCAGTTCGCGCTGGAGACCAACACCGACCGCGCACTCAACGACGTCAAGGACGCGGTGACGCGGGTGCGCGCCAACCTGCCGCAGAACGTCACCGAGCCGCTGATCCAGCGCGTCGACGTGATCGGCCTGCCGATTGTGACCTATGCCGCGATCTCGCCCGGCAAGACGCCGGAGCAGCTGTCCTATTTTGTCGACGACGTGGTCAAGCGCGCGCTGCAGGGCGTGCGCGGCGTCGCTCAGGTCGAGCGCATCGGCGGTGTCGAGCGCGAGATCCTGGTCTCGCTCGATCCCGACAAGCTGCAGGCGGTGGGGCTCACCGCGGTCAATGTCAGCCAGATCCTGCGCGGCACCAATGTCGACGTCGCCGGCGGCCGCGCCGAGATCGGCAAGAACGATCAGGCGATCCGAACGCTGGCCGGCGCCAAGACGCTGAACGAGCTCGCCGGCACCATGATTCCGCTGTTCGGCGGCGGCGAGATCCGGCTCGACGATCTCGGCACCGTCACCGATACCATCGCCGACCGGCGTACCTTCGCCCGCTTCAACGGCGAACCTGTCGTGGCGCTCGGCATCAAGCGCTCCAAGGGCGCCAGCGACGTCGTCGTCGCAGCCGCGGTGCAGAAGCGCATCGACGCGCTGAAGGTCGCCTATCCCGACGTCGACCTCAAGCTGATCGACACCTCGGTCGAGTTCACCAAGGGCAATTACGAGGCCGCGATCTCGACCTTGTTCGAGGGCGCGATCCTCGCCGTCATCATCGTGCTGCTGTTCCTGCGCGACATGCGCGCCACCATCATCGCGGCGGTCTCGCTGCCGCTGTCGATCTTCCCGGCGTTCTGGGCGATGGACCTGCTCGGGTTCTCGCTCAACCTGGTCTCGTTCCTCGCCATCACGCTATCGACGGGTATTCTCGTCGACGACGCCATCGTCGAGATCGAGAACATCGTCCGCCACATGCGGATGGGCAAGACGCCTTATCGTGCCGCGCTTGAAGCGGCCGACGAGATTGGCCTTGCGGTGATCGCGATCTCGCTCACCATCATCGCGATCTTTGCCCCCGCGAGCTTCATGTCAGGGATCGCCGGGCAGTTCTTCAAGCAGTTCGGCATCACCGTGTCGGTGCAGGTGTTCTTCTCGCTGCTCGCGGCGCGCTTCGTGACGCCGATGCTGGCCGCCTATTTCCTCAAGCATCACGACCACGACGATCCGCCGCCCGGACGCATCCTGCGCACCTATCACAGCCTCGTCACCTGGTCGGTGAAGCACCATTACATCACCGTGCTGCTCGGCTTTGCGGTGTTCGCGGCGTCGATCTGGAGCATCACGCTGCTGCCGCAGGGCTTCCTGCCGGCGCAGGACACCGCGCGCTCGCTGCTGGCGATGGAGCTGCCGCCCGGCTCGCAGCTCGCCTACACCGAGAAGGTCACCGAGGAGATCGTGGCGCGCCTGCGCAAGCGGCCCGAGGTGCGCAGCGTGTTCGTCGACGGCGGCCGGGTGCCGCCGGGCATCCAGGAAGTGCGCCGCGCCGCGCTGATCATCAACTACACGCCGAAGGCGGATCGCAGGATCACCCAGCGCGAGCTCGAACTGTCGATCGGCAAGGAGCTCGATAACGTCCCCGACATCAGGTTCTGGTTCCTCGACGAGAACGGCCTGCGCGCCATCTCGCTGGTCGTAACCGGCACCGACAGCAACATCGTCAACAACGTCGCCAGCGAACTGGCGACGCAGATGAAGCGGATCCCGATCATCGCCAATGTGATCTCGGAGACCGCGCTTGACCGGCCCGAGCTGCGCATCCGGCCGCGCGCCGAGCTCGCAGCGCGGCTCGGTGTCTCGACCGAGAGCCTGTCGCAGACCATCCGTGTCGCCACCATCGGCGACGTCGGCCCGGCGCTGGCGAAGTTCGACGCCGGCGAGCGCCAGGTGCCGATCCGCGTCCAGCTCGAGGACAATGCGCGCAGCGACCTGCAGATGCTGGAGCAGCTGCGCGTGCCGCTCGGCCAGCGCGGCGAGCGCGGCGGCGTGCCGCTCTCCGTCGTCGCCGACATCCAGCTCGACCAGGGCCCGACCAGCATCAACCGCTACGATCGCGAGCGGCAGGCCACCGTCGCCGCCGACCTGGTCGGCAATGCCGCGCTCGGCGATGCCACCAAGCTGATCTACGACCTGCCGGTCATGAAGAGCCTGCCGAAGGGCGTGAAGGTCAGCCCGTCCGGCGACGCCGAGAGCCTCGCCGAGCTGTCCGACGGCTTCGCCACCGCGATCACCGCCGGCCTGATGATGGTCTATGCCGTGCTGGTGCTGCTGTTCGGCACCTTCCTGCAGCCGATCACCATCCTGTTCTCGCTGCCGCTCTCGATCGGCGGCGCGATCGGCGCGCTGCTCTTGACCGGCAAGCAGCTCACCACGCCGGTGTGGATCGGCATCCTGATGCTGATGGGCATCGTCACCAAGAACGCCATCATGCTGGTGGAGTTCGCGGTCGAGGCGATCCGCGACGGCAAGGCGCGCGAGGAGGCCATGATCGACGCCGGCATGAAGCGGGCCCGCCCGATCGTGATGACCACCATCGCGATGGCCGCCGGCATGATGCCGTCAGCGCTGGCGTTCGGCGCCGGCGGCGAGTTCCGCTCGCCGATGGCGCTCGCGGTGATCGGCGGCCTGATCTTCTCGACCGTGCTGTCGCTGGTGTTCGTGCCGGCGATGTTCATGGTGATGGACGACATCGGCGGCCTGATCTGGCGCTTCGGCAAGCGGCTCGTGGTCTCACATGCCGACCACGAGCTGACGCCGAGCGAGAAACAGACCGACCAGACCAAGCGGCCGCCCGGACCGCCCAACATGATCTCGCCCGCCGCGGAGTGAACTGAAGTCGCGCCTCGCCAACGGCGCGACGAGACGACGTACTTCAAAATATCGAAAACAACCCCATGCAAAGGAGCCGACGGCGGCCGGCATTCGACACCGCAACTTGACACGTCGGGCAAATCAGGGTTAGATTTCCATTATTCCGAAATTGCGCAAGCCGTCGTTGCTCACAATGGGTCGCCGCATACTCCAGCCATCACCGTATGCGCGGAGACGGCCCCTCACCCTGCCCCTCCAAGAGCAAGCTTCGCTTGTCTCGCCGCCGTAAGAACGGGGAAGGGAGCGCAGCGCCAGTCGCTATTCGACCTAAGGACGCCTACTCATGAACTGGGAAGCACGCTTTCGGGCGCGAACCAGACATGCGACCTGACGGTCGGGGATGTCGCCTTTTTTACCCTGAACGGACTTCGAGCGCTCCGAAGACAGAATGCCGTCGGTGACAAGTCAGGCCAGAAACGGCTAAATTGCCATGCAATTTGCGCTGAGGAGTGAACATGCTTGCGCAGAGTCCCGTCATCGAACTCATGAAACTCATCAGTGGCTTCCAAGTATCGCAAACAATATCGGCGATGGCTGAGCTTGGCATTGCCGACGTATTGAAAGACAATACGCTGCATAGTGACGATATCGCGCGCGAGACGGAATGCGATCCTCCATCCCTGTATAGGTTACTACACGCCCTCGCGTCAGCTGGTCTTCTGGAAGAACGGCCGGAGCGGCATTTCCGTCTAACGCCGATTGGCGAGTGTCTCAGATCGGACTCACCGAACTCTCGCTCCGCATGGGCACGTTATGTCAGCCGACCTTACGTCCGGCAATCATGGGCAAACCTGGCCGACAGCGTGAGAACTGGGAAGAGTGCGTTTGAACTGCTGTACCAAGCGAATTTGTGGGAATGGAGAGGCGAAAGGCCCGAGGAAACCGGAATCTTTGACGCCGCCATGAGCGAGCTTTCACGTTCAGGAGGTAACGCCATTGCACCTGCGCATGATTTCTCGGCTTACAAGGTCATCGTTGATATTGGAGGCGGACAAGGGGCATTGCTGGCTGCCATCCTCGCGCAGCATCGGGAGACACGCGGCGTCCTGTTCGATCTGCCACACGTTGTTGTCAAGGCCAAGAATTTGCTGACGGCCGCCAACGTTGCGGAAAGATGTGAGATCGTAGGCGGCGACGTATTCAAGAGCGTCCCGAAGGGCGGTGATGCCTACCTCATCAAATCAGTTCTCATGGACGAGAGTGATGAGAGCGTCATTTCCATTCTAAAGCGCTGCCGCTCTGTGATGCCAGCCTCAGCGCATGTGATCGTAATAGAGCATCTCCTCACGCCGCCGAATCAGCCGGACGTGAACTACAGCGACATGACTATGATGGTGATGACCGGCGGTCGCGAGCGTACGCAAAAGGAATTTGAAGACCTCTTTGCGGCTGCGGGCTTTCGTTTTGAACGAGCGGTCGCTACTCGATCGCCCTTCACGCTCCTGATCGGCAGCCCAAGCTGACCGGCCTTACCAGGTCAGATAACTGACTTCTGCTTC
>NZ_LFLZ01000077.1 GCF_001189845.1 Bradyrhizobium tropiciagri | reverse complement strand
ACCCTCCCCCTCCAGGTAGGGCTATCGCATATGGAAATTCCCGAGTCTGTTCCGATACTTGGATTGGTCTTGCGTTGATGTGCCCCATGCAAGTGTTGGAATCGGATGGAGAACAAATCGGAATCGAACCGCGAATGGCGAGCATGCTCGTTCGAACTGTCCGTCGCAGAACCATCGATTCCACGCGGGTTTCTTTCATATGCGATAGCCCTACCCCTCCAGGGGAGGGTAGAAGCTGGGCCGACATCGTCGTCCCGGCGAAAGCACTAGTGCATGCACACATCTTCTGGAGTCTTCTCAAGGACTTGGCTGAAGAACGCAGAGAAATGACGACGTTTAGCTAAGCTGCGCTCGCGAACTTTGGTCATCGCCCCACATCCAAGTCCTTGATTAAGAGTCGGTTTTTCGATCGGAAAAGATGTGTGCATGCCCTTGGGCGAAAGCAGGGACGACACCGAATGCGGATCGGCCGCACCGGCTCCTTTGCATGGGGTTGTTTTCGATATTTTGGCAGTGCCGTCACACCCTCCCCTGGAGGGGGAGGGTGAAGGAGCACTGCGCCCTACAGCATGCTTGGCAGCACGCGATCCGGCGGCTTGTGGGCGTCGAGGAAGGTTCGGATGTTGATGATCACCTTCTCGCCCATCTCGACGCGGCCTTCGATGGTGGCCGAGCCCATGTGGGGCAGCAGCGTCACCTTGCCGGCCCTGGCGAGCCGCACCAGCTTCGGGTTCACCGCGGGCTCGTGCTCATAGACGTCGAGCGCCGCGCCGCCGATATCGCCGGCTTCGATCAGCTTGATCAGCGTGTCCTCGTCGATCACCTCGCCGCGCGCGGTGTTGACGACATAGGCCTCTTTCCGGATCAGCTTGAGCCGCCGCGCCGAGAGCAAATGATAAGTGGCCGGCGTGTGCGGGCAGTTCACCGAGATGATGTCCATCCGCGCCAGCATCTGGTCGAGGCTTTCCCAATAGGTCGCGCCGAGCTCTTCGGCGATCATGGGCGCCACCGGGCGGCGGTTGTGATAGTGGATCTGCAGGCCGAAGGCGCGGGCGCGGCGCGCCACGGCCTGGCCGATACGGCCCATTCCGACGATGCCGAGCCGCTTTCCCCCGATGCGGTGGCCGAGCATCCAGGTCGGCGACCAGCCCGCCCAGTGCTGCTTGCCTTCGGTCAGGATCGAGGCGCCCTCGATCAGCCGGCGCGGCACTGCAAGGATCAGCGCCATGGTCATGTCGGCGGTGTCCTCGGTCAGCACCTTCGGCGTGTTGGTCACCGTGATGCCGCGCGCATGGGCCGCGGCGACGTCGATATTGTCGACGCCGTTGCCGAAATTGGCGATCATCTTCAGCTTGCAGTCGGGCTGGTTGATCACGTCCTCGCGGATCATGTCGGTCACGGTCGGCACCAGCACGTCGGCGGTCTTTACCGCTTCGGCGATCTGTTCCGGCGTCATCGGCGTGTCGTCGAGATTCAGTCTGGCATCGAACAGCTCGCGCATCCGGGTCTCGATCGAGTCCGGCAGCTTGCGGGTGACGACGACGAGAGGCTTTTTCTTCACCGACATGTCCTGCTTTCATGAGGCGCGTGGCTCGCCAAAAACCGAGCCGTTGAGGCCTCATTAACCCGGTTGTCCGACACTGCTGATAGCCGCGTTGTCCCGGCGTTTCCTTCGCGTTTCCTAGGGTTCCCCGATACTTGCCCCGGCTTTCGTCAGGGGAAATTCGGGTGTTCTGGCTCTCAGGCGTTCCGTCCTCTCTAGCAGAAGGCCGGGCCAAGACAAGAACCCCTCGGATCCACGCGGGGGAACGAATGGCGCAGGCGCTGGAAGCCTTCGGGCATGGGTTTGGGTTGCAGCTCGCCGAATGCGGTCGGGCATCCCGGCAGGAGACGAGTTGATGGTCTGGCGTTTCGGTTCATTGGTGGCTCTGGTCGGGAGCATGCTGAGTGCGTCGGTCAGCCCGGGACATTCCGCCAAGGACTTGAGCCCCACCACCAGCGGCCTGCCGATACCGCGCTATGTCAGCCTGAAATCCGATCATGTGAACGTCCGCGGCGGCCCGACCAAGGATAACGACGTCGCCTGGGTCTACACGCGCTCCGGGCTGCCGGTCGAAATCACCGCCGAGTTCGAGAACTGGCGCCGGGTGCGCGATTCCGAAGGCGCCGAAGGCTGGGTCTATCATTCCCTGCTGTCCGGCCGCCGCACTGCGGTCGTCACGATGAAGAACAAGGACGATCTGGCCTCGCTGTACGATCGTCCCGATGCCACCAGCGCCATCGCGGCGCGCCTGCAGGCCGGGGTCGTCGCGCAGGTCAAGAAATGCGCCAATAGCTGGTGCCGGGTCACCGGCAATGGCTTCGACGGCTGGATCGAGCAGCAGCGCCTGTGGGGCGTCTACGCCGACGAGAAGGTGGACTGAGCTTCCTCGTCCCAAACGACAATGGCCGGGACGAGCCCGGCCATCACAACTCAAATCGAACGGTTAAGGCGGTTCAGCGCTTCTTGCGCAGCCGCACGACCATGTCGACGCGGGAGATTTCGTAGCCATCAGGCACATCGGGCATCTTCGACAGCACGAGGTTCGGGTCGGGAATGTCGACCAGCTCGTGATTGTGCTCGAGATAGAAGTGATGATGCGTCGACACGTTGGTGTCGAAATAGGTCTTGGTGCCGTCGACGCTGACCTGGCGCAGCAGGCCGGCGTCCGTCAGCTGGTTGAGCGTGTTGTAGACAGTCGCCAGCGACACCGGAACCTTGGCCAGCGTGGCTTCCTCGTACAGCATTTCAGCGGTCAGGTGGCGGGCACCCTTGCCGAACAGCAGCCAGCCCAGCGCCATGCGCTGACGGGTCGGCCGGAGGCCGGCAGACTGCAGCATCTCGTTGACGTCATGCCACGGGCAGCCGGTCAGGGCAGGGTGGTGCCCAGCGCCCCGGGCAGCCGGGTGCACGGCATCATCGTTCACAGCCGGTACTTCCTCGTTCATGTCCACTCTATGCACCCAACTCAGGCAATATTCCTCATAAATATAAAAAGGATGGCTATCAGATGCAAGTTTTTCGCAACTAGAACGAATCCAAGCTGCGGTAGAAACCTAAGGAGAGACGGCAATTTATCAATGGAATGCCGCTTTGCCGGCCAGTTAACCCTATGTTAGAGAGCGCGCGGACCACATATGCGCTTTCGGCAGAGATAACAGGCCGGTCGCGTACCCAGGTAGCGCCAAGATGCGGGACGGGTTATTCCGGTTCCCGTGGGTAGATTAAGGTCCGACCAAGCAAAAGCGCTTCATCGGGACATCAGAGGTGGATAGAGGATGCTGGATCGGCGCGGCGGTTACGAATACGAGGATTTGCTGGCTTGCGGACGGGGCGAGCTGTTTGGTTCCGGCAACGCCCAGTTGCCGCTGCCGCCGATGCTCATGTTCGATCGCATCAGCGAAATCTCGGAAAATGGCGGCGAGTACGGCAAGGGGCTGGTGCGCGCCGAGCTCGAGGTGAAGCCGGATCTCTGGTTCTTCGGCTGCCATTTCAAGAACGATCCGGTGATGCCGGGCTGTCTCGGCCTCGATGCCATGTGGCAAATGGTCGGCTTTTACCTTGGCTGGATCGGTGGCGAAGGTCGTGGCCGCGCGCTCGGCCTCGGCGAGCTGAAGTTCTCCGGACAGGTGCTGCCGCACGCGCGCAAGGTTGTGTACAACATCGATATCAAGCGCGTGATGCGGTCAAAGCTCGTGCTTGGAATCGCCGACGGGTGGCTTTCCATGGACGGCGAGATTATTTATCGCGCCAAGGACTTGAAGGTCGGATTGTTCAAGCAGGGCACGGTGCCGTCTTGAGCAGGATCATCATGCGGCAACATAAAGGCAGGGCGAGGCGAACATGAGGCGGGTTGTCATCACGGGGATGGGTATTGTCTCGTCCATCGGTAACAACACCCAGGAAGTGCTTGCGAGCCTCTACGAGGCGAAGTCGGGCATTTCACGCGCGGAGAAGGCCGCCGAACTTGGCTTTCGCTCGCAGGTGCACGGCGCGCCGACACTCAATCCCGCCGAGGTGATCGATCGACGCGCGATGCGGTTCCTTGCCGAAGGTGCTGCCTGGAATCACGTCGCCATGGAGCAGGCGATCCGCGACTCCGGCCTCGAGGAGAACGAAGTCTCCAACATCCGCACCGGCATCATCATGGGATCCGGCGGTCCGTCGACGCGCACGCTGGTGGAAGCCGCCGACATCGCGCGCGCCAAGGGCCCGAAGCGCGTCGGTCCGTTCGCGGTGCCGAAGGGAATGTCCTCGACCGCGTCGGCGACGCTCGCGACCTGGTTCAAGATCAAGGGCGTGAACTACTCGATCTCCTCGGCCTGCGCGACGTCGAACCACTGTATCGGCAACGCCTACGAGACGATCCAGATCGGCAAGCAGGACATCATCTTCGCCGGCGGCTGCGAGGAACTCGACTGGACGCTGTCGGTGCTGTTCGACGCCATGGGCGCGATGTCCTCGAAATACAACGACACGCCGGCCACCGCCTCGCGTCCCTACGATCTCAATCGCGACGGCTTCGTCATTGCCGGAGGCGCGGGTGTCGTGGTGCTCGAAGAGCTCGAACATGCCAAGGCGCGCGGCGCGCGAATCTACGGCGAGGTCGTCGGCTACGGCGCGACCTCTGACGGATACGACATGGTGGCGCCGTCGGGCGAAGGCGCCGAGCGCTGCATGCGCATGGCGATGTCGACGGTGGACACGCCGGTCGACTACATCAATCCGCACGCCACCTCGACGCCAGCCGGCGATCCGCCGGAGATCGAGGCGATCCGCAAGGTGTTCGGCACCGGCGACAAGTGCCCGCCGATCTCGGCGACCAAGGCGCTGACCGGCCATTCGCTCGGCGCCACCGGCGTGCAGGAAGCGATCTACTCGCTGCTGATGCTGAACAACGGCTTCGTCTGCGAGAGCGCGCATATCACCGAGCTCGATCCGGTGTTCGCCGACATGCCGATCGTGCGCAAGCGGATCGACAACGCCAAGCTGACGACCGTGCTGTCGAACTCGTTCGGCTTCGGCGGCACCAACGCGACGCTGGTGTTCAGGCGGCTTGACGCGTGATTTCGCCTCTCCTCGCTTGCTGAGGGAGGTCCACAGCCAGCGCATGGGAATATTGCAACGATCCGGAATGGGGTGGGAATGATTATCGAACCGCGCGTGCGAGGCTTCATCTGCACGACGGCACATCCCGTCGGCTGCGCCACCAATGTCCGCGAGCAGATCGCCTACGTTCTGAAGCAGGGCCCGGTCGCCGACTGTCCCAAGCGCGTCGCCGTGCTGGGCTGCTCGACGGGCTACGGCCTCGCGAGCCGCATCGTTGCGACCTTCGCCGGCGGCGCCGATACGATCGGCGTGTCGCTGGAGCGCGAGCCGTCGGAAAAGCGGAGCGCCAGCGCCGGCTGGTACAACAACCGCGCCTTCGAGATCGAGGCCGAGAAGATCGGACGATCTCCGCTTACGCTGGAAGGCGATGCCTTCTCCGACGAGCTGAAGAAAGACTTCATCGAGCGCGTGCGTGAGAAATTCGGTCAGCTCGACATGCTGGTCTACAGCATGGCCGCGCCGGTGCGGACCGATCCCGACACCGGCAAGACCTATCGCTCGGTCATCAAGCCGCTCGGCGCCCCGGTCGAGATCAAGACGCTCGACACAGAGACCGGCGAGGTGTTCCAGACCACGCTCGAACCGGCAAACGAGGAGCAGACTGCGGCTACTGTCGCTGTCATGGGCGGCGACGACTGGAAGCGCTGGATCGACCAGCTCGCCGATGCCGGCGTGCTGGCGCCGGGCTTCCGCACGCTCAACTACACCTATATCGGCAGCGAGCTGACCTGGCCGATCTACTGGAACGGCACGCTCGGTCGCGCCAAGGTCGATCTCGATGCCAAGGCGGAAGCGATCCGCGGCCGGCTCGGTGCGGACGCGGCGCGCGTCGTGGCGCTGAAGGCCGTGGTCACCCAGGCGAGCTCGGCGATTCCGGTGGTGCCGCTCTATGGCACCGTGCTGTTCAAGGTGATGAAGCAGCTCGGGCTGCATGAGGGCTGTATCGAACAGATCGATCGCCTGTTCCGCACCCGGCTCGGCAAGGACGTCGCGCTCGACGATGCGCAGCGCATCCGGGTCGACGATTGGGAGCTTTCGCCCGAAGTGCAGACGGAAGTGTCGCGGCGCTGGCCGCTGCTCACCACCGAGACGCTCGGCGAGCTGGCGGATCTCGGCGAATACAAGAGCCAGTTCTTGCGCCTGTTCGGCTTCGGCATCGACGGCGTCGACTACACGCAGGACGTCGATCCCTGCGTCGTGCCGGGCTAGGCAGCTCCACTGCTTTGTAGCCCGGAGGAGCCAACGGGTCGCGCGAACGCGCGCCCGATGACAGGCTCCGCGAAATCCGGGACCTTTGTCCGCAGAGAGACCGTCCCGGATTGCGCTTCGCTCCATCCGGGCTACGCAAGACCGCGTCTCACCCCGCCGCAATCTTCTCCGCGCGCTGGAATGCGGGCCGCGCCACGCAGCGATCGATATAGGCCTCGAATGACGGCCGCGGCGGCACCATCTTGAAGATGCGCACCGCAAAGTTCAGTCCCGCGCCGATCGCGATGTCGGCGGCGGAGAATTGCTCGCCGAGGATCCACGGTCCCTTCTGCAGCTCGGCATCGAGCACGTCGAACACCTGCGCCGCGCTGCCCCACGCTGCGGTGCTGGTCGGCACCTCGAGCTTGGTGAAGAGCTGGATCAGCGCCGGCTCGATGCAGCTCGGCGAGAAGAACAGCCATTGCAGATAGCGTGCGCGCTTGGGGTCGATCGTGGCCGGCGCGAGCTTCGTCTCGGGATAGCGATCGGCGATATAGGCGCAGATCGCCGCTGCCTCGGCGAGCTGGGCATCGCCGTCGGTCAACGCCGGCACCTTGCCCATCGGGTTGATCTTGAGGAACTCCGGCGACTTCTGCGCGCCGGTGCTGATGTCGGTCAGCACCCGCTCATAAGCCAGGCCGGATTCCTCCAGCAGCCAGATGGCGGAGAATGAGCGCGAGCGCGGCGACCAGTACAGCTTGATCATGAGCTAACCTCCGACGTGTGGTTTGTTCTCCTCCACCGGTAGTGCTTCATCGTGAAGCCGGTCACCGGATTGAGGGATTCTTTCTCGAACAGAAAACCTTCGCGCTCGTACCAGCGCCAGGCTTTGTCATTCTCGCGCACGCATTTCAGCCAGATCTCGTCGGGCATTTGCCGGCGCGTGAAGGCGAGCAGATGGCGCCCGAGGCGCTGGCCCTGATGGCTTGGCGCGATCATCAGCTGGTCGAGCAGCAAGGTCGGCACATGCAGCGCCAGCAAGGCGGCGATGGTGCCGTGATCGTCGGCGACGAACAGGCTCCAGCCGCCGGCGATCTCGCGCGGCAGGCGGGCGCGCAGATCGTTCAACAGGCTCTCGCTCGCTTGCGAGAGCCCGGTCGAGACCCAGCTCTCCATCCAGACGCGCGCGATCACGTCATGTTCGTCGGGGCGGCCAGGGCGGATGGTCGGCAGCGTCATCGTCGATCCCCATGGCGCTCGACACCGGCGGCGCGACGCTCGGACGTAAGGGTGAAAGCCCCGCGATCGTCTCGCGGGCGTTCGAACGTAACGCGGTTCCTGGCGAGCGGCGAGCCCGCGGCTCACACGCCGAGCGTGCCGGCCTTGGCGGCCGCATACCGCTCGGCCACGGCCTTCCAGTTCACCGTGTTCCACCACGCCTTGAGGTAATCGGGCCGGCGGTTCTGGTAGGTCAGGTAATAGGCGTGCTCCCAGACATCGTTGCCGAACAGCGCACGCTTGCCGTCCATGATCGGATTGTCCTGGTTCGGCCGCGTCTCGATCGCGAGCTTGCCGTCCTTGGTCACGGTGACGAACACCCAGCCGGAGCCGAACACGCGTCCGCCGGCGGCATTGAAGTCGGTCTGGAGTTTCTCCATGCCGCCGAGGTCGCGGTCAACAGCGCCGAGCACCTCGCCGTCGGGCTTGCCGCCGTTCGGACCCATGATCTGCCAGAACATCGTGTGGTTGGCGTGGCCGCCCATGTTGTTGCGCACGCCGGTGCGGATCGCCTCCGGCACGCTGCCGAGATTGGCGAGCACGTCGGTGACCGGCTTCTCCGCGATCTGCGGATTGTCCTTGGCGAAATTATTGAGGTTGGTGACATAGGCCTGATGATGCCGGTCGTGATGGATCTCCATCGTCTTGGCATCGATATGCGGCTCCAGCGCATTGGCGGGATAGGCCAGCGGATCAATCTTGAACGGCCCGCCCGGCGCCGGCGTCGCGGCTTGTGCGAATGCGGCGCGTGACGAGGCGGCGGCCGCGGCGATGCCGCCTGCTGCGATGATCAAATGGCGTCGGGACATCGAGGACATCGTGGTTCTCCGTAGTGGGAAAGCGTCCTGATGTTAGGCGCGAGTTGTGAACGGGTTCCAACGGTGCCGGTCACAATGTCGGGTCAAAACCGCGCATGCCGACCAGCGGAGGTTGGTTGGCGCCTGCCTCGACAAACTAAAAAGGGCGGCCACAGGGCCGCCCTTTCGTAGCAATCGATTTGCTTGAGGCTCACTCGCCGGCAGCTTCGCGCGGCGCGGGCGCGTCGGCCTTCTGCTTGGCCTCGAGGTCCTCGCCGGTCTCCTGATCGACCGCCTTCATCGACAGGCGGGTCTTGCCGCGATCGTCGAAGCCGAGCAGCTTGACCTTGACCTTGTCGCCTTCCTTGACGACGTCGGAGGTCTTCTGCACGCGGTTGGCAGCGAGCTGGCTGATGTGGACGAGGCCGTCCTTGGCGCCGAAGAAGTTCACGAACGCGCCGAACTCCATCACCTTGACGACCGTGCCCTCGTAGATCTGGCCGACCTCCGGATCGGAGGCGATCGACTTGATCCACTTGATCGCAGCCTTCATCGCCTCGCCGTCATTGGAGGCGACCTTCACGGTGCCGTCGTCCTCGATGTTGACCTTGGCGCCGGTCTTCTCGACGATCTCGCGGATCACCTTGCCGCCGGTGCCGATCACTTCACGGATCTTGTCGGTGGCGATCTTGAAGGTCTCGATGCGCGGAGCGTATTCGCCGAGTTCGGCGCGCGCCGCGGTGAGGGCCTTGGCCATCTCGCCGAGGATGTGGATGCGCCCTTCCTTGGCCTGGCCAAGCGCAACCTTCATGATCTCCTCGGTAATGCCCTCGATCTTGATGTCCATCTGGAGCGAGGTGATGCCCTGGTCGGTGCCGGCGACCTTGAAGTCCATGTCGCCGAGATGATCCTCGTCGCCGAGGATGTCCGACAGCACCGCGAAGCGCTGACCCTCGAGGATCAGGCCCATGGCGATACCGGCGGTCGGCCGCTTCAGCGGCACGCCGGCGTCCATCAGCGACAGCGAGGCGCCGCAGACCGAGGCCATCGAGGACGAGCCGTTCGACTCGGTGATCTCGGAGACCACGCGGATCGTGTACGGGAACTCGTGGTGCGGCGGCAGCACCGGGTGGATCGCGCGCCAGGCGAGCTTGCCGTGGCCGATCTCGCGGCGCTTGGTGCCGCCGAGGCGACCGGTTTCGCCGACCGAGTAGGGCGGGAAGTTGTAGTGCAGCAGGAACGTTTCCTTGTACGTCCCCGACAGCGCGTCGATGTACTGCTCGTCCTCGCCGGTGCCGAGCGTGGTCACGACCATCGCCTGGGTCTCACCGCGGGTGAACAGCGCCGAGCCGTGGGCGCGCGGCAGCACGCCGGCTTCGGCGATGATGTTGCGCACGGTCTTGGCGTCGCGCCCGTCGATGCGCTTGCCGGTGTCGAGGATGTTCCAGCGAACGATCTTGGCTTCCAGTTCCTTGAACACGCCGGCGACGCGGAGCTTGTCGTATTTCGGCTCCTGGCCTTCCGGGAAGAAGTGCGCCAGCACCTTCTCCTTGACGGCGCCGACCGCGGCATAGCGTTCCTGCTTGACCGGGATCGCGTAGGCCTTGCGCAGCTCCTGCTCGGCAAGGCCAAGCATTTCCTTCTCGATCTCCGAATTGTCGATCGTGGTGACTTCGCGCGGCTCCTTGGCGGCCTTCTCGGCGAGCTCGATGATCGCGTTGATCACCGGCTGGAAGTGGCGGTGGCCGAACATGACCGCGCCGAGCATCACGTCCTCGTTGAGCTCCTTGGCTTCCGACTCGACCATCAGCACGGCGTCGGCGGTGCCGGCGACGACGAGGTCGAGCTGGGTCTCGGTCATCTCGTCCAGCGTCGGGTTGAGGATGAACTCGTCATTGGCAAAACCGACGCGGGCGGCGCCGATCGGACCCTTGAACGGGGCGCCCGACAGCGTCAGCGCGGCGGAGGCGGCGACCAGCGACACGATGTCCGGATCGTTCTCCATGTCGTGCGAGAGCACGGTGACGATCACCTGGGTCTCGTTGCGCCAGCCATCGACGAACAGCGGACGGATCGGACGGTCGATCAGGCGGGAGACCAGCGTCTCCTTCTCGGTCGGACGGCCTTCGCGCTTGAAATAGCCGCCGGGAATGCGGCCCGCGGCGTAGGTCTTCTCCTGGTAGTCGACCGTCAGCGGCAGGAAGTCGACGCCTTCGCGCGGCGCCTTCGCCGCGACGACGGTGGCAAGCACCACGGTCTCGCCGTAGGTCGCCATCACGGCGCCGTCGGCCTGGCGGGCGATCTTGCCGGTTTCTAGTTTGAGGGGACGTCCACCCCAGTCGATCTCGACGGAATGCGAATTGAACATTTCGGTTTCTTTCATGGTTTCACGAAAGCACGGCGCCCTGAAACACAAAGACCATGCCAAGACGGCGAGACACTGACGCGCTGCTGCGGTCAGCATCCGGCGATCCTGCCATGGTCCCTGGATTTCGGATGGCGTCCATCCTTTCGGTCATCTGGGCATCTTGCCCGGTCCAGCGGCCGGATTGCTGCTGGACGCTAGTTGGCATGGCGCGACTGCCATGCTGCGCATGATCATCTTTCGATAATTCGAAAGCCCGGGTTCACGGACGACCATGCGAAAACGCGCGCGAACCTTCGCGCGCGTGCTTCTCAAATCAACGACGGATGTTGTGCTTTTCGAGCAGCGCCTTGTAGCGCGCCTCGTCCTTGCGCTTGATGTAGTCAAGCAGGGAGCGACGCGTCGACACGAGCTTCAGGAGGCCGCGGCGTGAATGGTTGTCCTTCACATGGCTCTTGAAGTGCTCGGTGAGGTTATTGATGCGTTCCGACAGGATCGCGACCTGAACCTCGGGCGAGCCGGTGTCGCCGGCTTTGGTGGCATTCGTCTTGATGACTTCCGCTTTGCGCTCTGCGGTAATCGACATCGTCAGTTACTTTCATTGTTGCGAGCCGGACCGGCAGTCAGTCCGTTCAGGTTGAACACGCGCTTGGGGATGAGTTCGCCATTGCCAATTTCAGCAAGCGCGAGAAGCCGGCCTGCCACCGTGACATAGACTGTGCCGCTAGTATTGGGCGCATCCCGTCCGCGCAACAAAACGGCCTGGCCCCTATGGAGCCTTGCCGCATCAGCCCGTGTGACGGCCAGTGCCGGGATGTCGTCCAGCGCGGTCTCAACGGGCAAAAGCGCGTCGGCGAGGCTGCCCTCGCCAGACGCGGCTCTATTGCATAAAGCCTCCAACTGTTCCAGCGGAATCATGTCCGCCTCGGTAAACGGACCGACCAGGGTCCGCCGCAGGGCGCAGATATGGCCGAAACAGCCCAGAATCCGGCCCATATCGCGGGCCAAGGCGCGGACATAGGTTCCCTTGCCGCACTCGGCCTCGAACACGGATTGTCCGTTATCTCCATGTTCTACAAGGGTTAATTCGTGAATCTCGACCGGGCGGGGCTTCAGTTCCACGGTCTCGCCGTCGCGCGCCAGATCGTAGGCCCGCTCGCCCTGCACCTTGATTGCCGAATATTGCGGCGGGATCTGCTCGATCACCCCGGTGAAGCGCGGCAGCAGCTCGCGGATCGAATCGGCGCTCGGCCGGTTCTCGCTGGTCCGGACCGGCCGGCCCTCGGTGTCGTCAGTGTCGCGCTCCTCGCCCCAGCACACCGTGAAGCGGTAGCGCTTGCGGCCGTCCATCACGAACGGCACCGTCTTGGTGGCCTCGCCGAGCGCAATCGGCAGCCCGCCGGAGGCAAGCGGGTCGAGGGTGCCGGCATGGCCGGCGCGCTTGGCCTGGAACAGGCGCTTGAGCACGGCAACCGCCTGCGTCGAGGTCATCCCGATCGGCTTGTCGAGCACCACCCAGCCATGGACATCACGCTTGTCGCGGCGCGGCTGCTGGTTCTGCCTGCCCTGCTTCTGGCGCGGGTCGTTGTTGGTGCGGCGCGCATCGTCGCTGCGCTGCCCGGCAAAAGCATCCCGCTCAGCGTCGCGCGCGTCGGTATCCTTCGCGTCGATCACGCTGCTGGTCGTCATCACAGTCATCACTCGTCGTCCGAATCGGGTGCAAGGTCTCGCTGCACCGCAGGTGTCCGCAGTAGTTTCTCGATGCGCTCCGCCTCGTCGAACCGCTCGTCGACGCGGAAGCGAATGTCGGGTGCAAATTTCAGGTTGACGCGGTGCGCGATCTCGCCGCGAAGGAACTTCTTGTTGCGCTCGAGCGCAGATATCACCGTGTCGGTGTCGCGGCCGCCGAGCGGCATCACGTAGATCGTCGCGAGCTTCAGGTCCGGCGACATACGCACCTCGGGCACGGTGATGATGTGGCCTTCGAGATCGGGATCGTGTACCTCACCCTGCGACAGAATCTCGGCAACCGCATGGCGAACCGTTTCGCCGACGCGCAGCTGACGTTGCGAGCCGCCGGGGCTGGAACTCTTCTTTTGACGGGGCATGACCTTCTTCCAAAACCGTCGCGCCCGCAGGCCGTGGCCGCGGGCATCAATGTCCTGACTTTGCTTTCAATCGGGCAATGCGCTGGTGGCCGGACCAAAGTCCGGCCACGTCGGCGCATTTTCAGTTAAATGGACCCAACGCTTCGTAAGATTTGGACTTACAGAGAGCGCTGGATCGTCTCGATGCGGTAACATTCGATCACGTCGCCGACACGCATGTCGCCGTAGTTCTCGAATGCCATGCCACACTCCTGGCCGGAGACCACTTCCTTCACTTCATCCTTGAAGCGCTTCAGCGTCGACAGCTTGCCTTCGTGCACCACGACGTTGTCGCGGATCAGGCGAACGTTGGCGCCGCGTTCCACGGTGCCGTCGGTGACGCGGCAGCCCGCGACCTTGCCGACCTTGGAAATGTTGAACACTTCCAGGATCTGCGCGTTGCCCAGCATGGTTTCGCGCAGCGTGGGCGCGAGCAGGCCGGACATCGCCTTTTTGATGTCATCCACGAGGTCGTAGATGATGTTGTAGTAGCGGATCTCGATGCCGTTGCGCTTGGCCGCGGCCGCCGCTTCCTTGTTGGCGCGGACCGAGAAGCCGATGATCGCGGCGTTGAAGCCTTCCGCCAGCGTGACGTCGGATTCCGAGATGCCGCCGACGCCGGCATGCAGGATGCGGGCGGCGACTTCGTCGGTGCCGAGCTTCTCGAGCGAGCCCAGGATCGCTTCCAGCGAGCCCTGCACGTCGGCCTTGACGATCAGCGGGAACTCCTTGCGGCCCGCGGTCTTGAGCTGCGACATCATCTGCTCGAGCGAGCCGCGCATGCCGGAGATCGAGGCCGCGGCGTTCTCGCGCTTCTGGTGCGCGCGGTAGCTCGTGACCTGGCGGGCGCGGGCTTCGTTCTCGACGACGGCGAGACGGTCGCCGGCTTCCGGCGGGCCGTTGAAGCCGAGCACCTCGACCGGCACGGACGGGCCGGCCTCTTCGAGATTCTCGCCCTGGTCCGAGATCAGCGCGCGGACGCGGCCCATCTCGGCGCCGGCCACGATGATGTCGCCGACGCGCAGCGTGCCGCGCTGCACCAGCACGGTCGCGACCGGACCGCGGCCGCGATCGAGCTTGGCTTCGATCACGGTGCCTTCCGCCGGACGCTCCGAATTGGTCTTCAGGTCGAGGATTTCGGCCTGCAGCGCGATCATCTCGAGCAGCTTGTCGAGATTGGTCTTGTTCTTCGCCGAGACTTCGACGTCGACGACGTCGCCGCCGAGCGATTCGACCTGCACCTCGTACTGCAGCAATTCGGTGCGCACGCGCTCCGGCCGCGCATCGGGCTTGTCGATCTTGTTGATCGCCACGATCATCGGCACCTTGGCCGCCTTGGCGTGGTTGATCGCTTCGATCGTCTGCGGCATCACGCCGTCATCGGCCGCGACCACCAGCACAACGATGTCGGTGACCTTGGCGCCGCGGGCGCGCATCGCGGTGAACGCGGCGTGGCCGGGCGTGTCGATGAAGGTGATCTTGGTGCCGGTCTCCGGCGAGGTCACCTGATAGGCGCCGATATGCTGGGTGATGCCGCCGGCTTCGCCCGACACCACATTGGCGTGGCGCAGCGCGTCGAGCAGCGAGGTCTTGCCGTGGTCGACGTGACCCATGACGGTGACGACAGGCGAGCGCGGCTCGGTATCGGTGGAATTGTCGACGACGTCGAACAGGCCTTCTTCCACGTCCGACGCGGCGACGCGCTTGACGCTGTGGCCGAGCTCTTCGGCGATCAGCTGCGCGGTGTCGGCGTCGATCACGTCGGTGATCTTGTGCATCGCGCCCTGCTTCATCAGCATGCGGATGACGTCGACCGCGCGCTCCGACATGCGGTTCGCGAGTTCCTGGATCGTGATCGCTTCCGGGATGGTGACTTCGCGGATCAGCTTTTCCTTGGGCTCGTTCGACGCATGGCCCTTCAGGCGCTGGGTGCGGCGGCGGAACGAGGCGATCGAGCGCTCGCGGACGTCGTCGGCGTTGAGCGCAGTGGTCAGAGTGAGGCGGCCGCGCTCCTTCTGCGGACCGGGTTTGTGGGTGGTCTTCGGAGCCGCGACGGGGCGCACGGCGCCGCCGGGGCGGCGCACCATGCGCGGACCTTCGTCTTCGTCGGGCCCGGCCGCAACCGCCGCCGGCCTCGGCGCAGAGGCCGGTGTGCGCGCGGTTGTCGTGGTCGTCGGGCGTGATGCGGGTGCACGGGCGGCCGGAGCAGATGCAGCAGGTGCGGGTGTCGCGGGCCTGGCCGGTGCAGCGACGGGCGCCGCGCCGGGCTTGGCCTCGCCTTCGCCGAAGCGGCGCTTGGCCTCGACCTCGGCCTTGCGCTTGGCCTCTTCCTCGTGGCGGTGACGTTCCTCTTCCGCCTTGCGGCGGGCCTCGGCGGCCTCGCGCTCTGCCTTCTCCGCAGCTTCGCGGACGGCACGGCGCTTGGCTTCCTCTTCGGCCTGGCGGCGCTCCTCGATGTCGCGCTGCCGTGCATCGGCCAGCGCGCTGGCACGCGCGGAACGCTCGTCTTCAGTCAGGGTCGGCAGCACCACGCCGGAGCGGGTGTTGCGCTGTTGCTGGCCGGGAGGCGGCCCCGAAGGGCGGCCCTGCGGCGGCCGGGGGGCGGGCGCCGCGGGCTTTGCAACCACGGGCTCCGGCGCGTGCGCCTCGCCGGGACCATCGCCACCGACGCGGCGCTTGCCGCGCTTCTCGACCACGACCTGCTTGGTCCGGCCGTGGCTGAAGCTCTGGCGCACGGTGCCCGTCTCGACGCGCGGCTTCAGCGACAACGTCTTGCTCGGGACACTCAGAGTCTTGTCGCCAGGGGTCTTGGTATCAACCATTCAGCAGTCCTAATCTCGTTTCGCTGTGCGTCCGCCGCACAAATCGTTCAACCTGTCGTCGTTTGCTGAGCATGATCCGGTCGGAAAGACGGCGTCCGCCTTCCTGGATCAGGCTCTGGAATTTCTGGCCGCTTCGGCGGTCTTGTCGTCGTCGGCCATCCGGTATCGGACCAGCATCTGGCAGCGCGACAGGAACGTCTTGCTCGCTGGGCCCGCGAGCAGCGCAGCATGTATCACATTTGACCGCCCAAGTGCCAAATCCAATTCTTCCGACGTCAAAACATTGACGACGGCGATTACCGGCGTTTCACCACGTTTTTCGCCCCTTTGCCTGACGATCGCGTCCAATTTGCGGATTCCGTCCGCTGCGCCGTCGGAAGCGTGGATCAGGGCTGCAGTTTCGTTCCGGTTGAGTGCGTCCTCGACCTTGCCGAAGCCTGCGACGACCTGACCGGCCTTGGCGGCCATCGCCAGGGCCTCGGTGACGCTGCGCACCAAGAGTGCGTCGGTGTCGGTGGGAAGGGTCGGCGCGACACGGACATCGCGCTTGAATCCCTTGCTAAATTGGTGACGGCGGACCGCTTCCGCAACGCTCCGCCGCGACGCGGAAACCCATAATCCGCGGCCGGGCAGCTTGCGCTTCAGATCCGGGATCACCTCGCCCGTGGGCGCGACGACGAACCGGATCAGCTCGTCGATCGGACGCACCTCGCGGCTGACCGCGCACATCCGCGTGGTCGCGGACTTCTGCGTCCGCGGCCCATCGTCGAGATCGGGGTCAGCCTGAGCGAGCATCCGTGGGCCATCTCCTTACGACGCCGCTGTTTCTGCTTCGGCGGCGTCAGCCTCCTCGGCAGGCTTGGCGAGGTCGGCCTCGGTGATCCAGCCGGCCTTCAGGCGGGCCTGCATGATCATGGCCTCGGCCTCGTCGCGCGAGATCTCGATGCCATCGAGGAACCCGGCATGCTTGGTCGGCTCGCCGCCTTCCTTGCGCTCGGTCCAGCCGACCAGATCGTCGGTGGCGCAGCCGGCGAGGTCCTCGACCGTCTTCACGTCGTTCTCGCCAAGCTTCACCAGCATCTTGCCGGTGATGCCGGGGACGTCCTTCATGGCGTCCTCGACGCCGAGTTCCTTGCGCTTGGCTTCCAGCTCGGCCTCGAGCTGTTCCAGATATTCGCGGGCGCGGGTCTGCAGCTCGGTCGCGGTTTCCTCGTCGAAACCTTCGATGCCGGCGAGTTCCTTGACGTCGACCAGCGCGAGTTCCTCGACCGAGGTGAAGCCTTCGGAGGCGAGCAGCTGGCCGACCACTTCGTCGACATTGAGCGCTTCCATGAACACGCGGGTCGAGTTCTCGAAGTCGGCCTGGCGGCGCTCCGACTCTTCCTGCTCGGTCAGGATGTCGATGTCCCAGCCGGTCAGCTGCGAGGCGAGGCGAACGTTCTGGCCGCGGCGGCCGATCGCCAGCGAAAGCTGGTTGTTGGTGTCGGGAACCACGACCTCGATGCGCTCGCGGTCTTCGTCGATCACGACCTTGGCGACTTCAGCGGGCGCCAGCGCGTTGACGACGAAGGTCGCGATGTCCGGCGACCACGGAATGATGTCGATCTTCTCGCCCTGCAGCTCGTTCACCACGGCCTGCACGCGCGAGCCGCGCATGCCGACGCAGGCGCCGACCGGGTCGACCGAGGAATCGCGCGAGATGACGCCGATCTTGGCGCGCGAGCCCGGATCGCGGGCGACCGCCTTGATCTCGACGATGCCGTCATAGATTTCCGGCACTTCCTGCGCGAACAGCTTCGCCATGAACTGCGGATGGGTGCGCGACAGGAAGATCTGCGGACCGCGGGTCTCGCGGCGGACGTCGAAGATATAGGCGCGGACGCGGTCGCCGTTGCGGAACACTTCGCGCGGCAGCATCTCGTCGCGGCGCACGATCGCCTCGCCACGGCCGAGGTCGACGATCACGCTGCCATATTCGACGCGCTTGACGATGCCGTTGACGATGTCGCCGATGCGGTCCTTGAATTCCTGGTACTGCCGGTCGCGCTCGGCCTCGCGCACCTTCTGCACGATCACCTGCTTGGCGGACTGCGCCGCGATGCGGCCATATTCGAGCGGCGGCAGCGTGTCGGCGATGGTGTCGCCGACCTGGGCGCCCGGATTGGCGCGCTGCGCGTCGAACAGCGAAATCTGGTTGGAGGAGTTCTCGACAACGTCGACCACCAGCATGTGGCGGGTCAGCCGCAGCTCGCCCTTCTTGGCGTCGATCTCGGCATGGACGTCGGTCTCGCTGCCGTAGCGGGCGCGAGCGGCCTTGGCGATGGCGTCTTCCATCGCCGCGATCACGATGGAGCGGTCGATCGACTTTTCGCGCGCAACTGCGTCTGCGATCTGCAGCAGTTCGAGTTTGTTGGCGCTGACTGCCATGGCTTAGTCTCCTTCGAATGGATCGATCTCGCCACGGCGCGCGCGCTCGGCGGCCAGGCGGTGCTTTTTCGTGTTGGTCGGAGCCGGCTTCTTGCCGGTCGTGTGACCAGGCTTGTGATCGGGCTTGGGTTTCGGCTTCTGGCTCTTCGCCGGATCGCTCTTCTTGGCGTGGGCCGGCTGCGGCGGCGCGAGGCCGAGCTCGCGGCGCAGCTCGCGCTCGGCGGCCTTGCCGCGGCGCATCGATTCCTCGATCAGCTCGTCGGTCAGCACCAGCCGCGCATCCGAGATGTCTTCCATCACCAGCAGAACCTCGGCATCCTCGGTGGGACGCGGATCGTCGCGCGTGACGCGCACCGCATTGCCCTCGACCCCGGCAAGCAGTCCGCGGAACCGCTTGCGGCCCTGATGCGGCACCGCCATCTCGATCTTCACGAGATGCCCGGTGTAGCGCTCGAAATCGGAGCGGCGCACCAGCGGGCGGTCGATGCCGGGCGACGAAATCTCCAGCCGGTAGGCGCGCTCGATCGGGTCGGCGACATCGAGCACCGGCGACAGTGCGCGCGAGATCGCCTCGCAATCCTCGAGCTGCATCGAGCCGTCGGGGCGTTCCGCCATGATCTGCACGGTGCAGCCGGCGTCGCCCGAAACCTTGATGCGCACCAGGCGATAGCCCATGCCCTGCAGCACCGGCACTGCGACCGCGGCGACGCGCGCCGCGACCCCGGGCTCGACGACGAGCCTGGGCTCGGCGAGCAGTTCGGTGTCCACGGACGTGGCGGTCGGGTCGGTCATATCGAGTGTCAAAGGCTGTCTTAGGTTTTCTTGGGTCTAGAGGCTGGGTCTGTTGTGTTGTTCAGGTGGCCTTAAGGGGCCGCTAACGCTACCCAAACTGGACTCGGCCTCGCTGGGTCCCGTCAGGTAATAAAAAAGAGCGGGTCCCGGGGGGCCCACTCTCCTACGCGATCGTATGAGATACCATAAGTTGCGGTGGATATAGCCCTTTTGCCGGGGTCCGGCAAGGCCTCCCTTCCCGGCGGAGGGCGATTTTGCCCCTCCCCGGGTACAGGTTTGACCTAACCCTCCGTTTACGAACGGGGCCATAGATTGCCGAAAATCGGCAGAAGTCGCCGGTTGGACAAGGCTCATGACGACAGCCCCCGCGCTGATCCCGGAACTCGACGACATCGTTCGCCGCGGCGACCCCAAGCGCCGCGCCGAGGCCGCGCGGCGGCTCGGCGAATTGTTCCTGCAGGGTGCCGCGAGCTTTCGCCCCGACCATATCGACCTGTTCGACGGGGTGCTGACCAGCCTGGTGCCGCATGCCGAGCTTGCGGCGCGGATCGATCTCGCCGAACGGCTCGCGCCGCTTGCAAACGCGCCGCGCCATCTGGTCGGGCAACTCGCCCGCGAGGACGAGGTCGCGATCGCGGGGCCGGTGCTGCGCCGATCGCCGGTGATCGACGAGAAGGTGCTGGTCGAGATCGCCAATGCCAAGGGCCAAGGTCATCTGCTTGCAATGGCCGAGCGGTCGAAGCTTTCGACCGCGCTGACCGATGTCATCGTCCGCCGCGGCGATCGCGACGTGATCCGATGCGCGGCCGGCAATGCGGGCGCCGCGTTCTCGGATGCGTCCTTTTCGACGCTGGTGCGGCGCGCCGGCCAGGACGGCGTGCTGACCTTGCGGATCGGGCGCCGCGACGATCTCCCGCCCGCGCATTTGAAGAACCTGCTGGCCGGTTCGATCGACGTGATCCGCCGCCGCTTGCAAGTCGTCGCCAAGCCGGAACGGCAGGCCGAGATCAAGCTGGCGATGAGCGAGATCGAAGGCGTCGTCGCGCAGGTCGAGGGGCGCGATTTCGCCGCCGCGCAGCGCGCGATCATGGCGCTGCATCGCGCCGGCGAACTGAACGAGGCTGCGGTGGCAGGCTTCGCAAAGGCCTTCAAATATGAGGAATGCGTCGCCGCGCTCGCCGCGATGACCGCCGTGAAGATCGTCACGCTCGATCGCCTGATCGCCGGCGACCGCTACGACCCGATCCTGATCGCCAGCAAGACGGTCGGCTTCGAATGGCCAACCGTGCGTGCCCTGATCCTGATGCGGCTCGGGCCGAACCGCGTGCCGTCACCGGCCGATATCGAAGGTGCGCGGGTGAACTTCACTCGCCTGATGCCGTCGACTGCGCAGCGCGTCGTGGATTTCTGGAAGTCGCGATAGTTCAGGCGCCAATATTCGAACCCGTCATCCTGAGGAGCGCCGCAGGCGCGTCTCGAAGGATGCACGGCCGCGCTGTTGCAGTCGGGCCGTCGTGCTTCGAGACGGCCGCTGTGCGGCCTCCTCAGCATGACGGATCACAATGCGTGCTTCCCAAACCCAAAATCGTTCCGCTATGCTTTCCGCAAGGCGCGACACAGCGCCAACGGGGAGATTGCCATGCTGACGGACGCCGATATCCAATCGCACGCCGAGCGGATCCGCGATGACGGATACACCGTGATCGAGCGCGCCGCCTCGCCTGACCTGGTCGAGGGATTGAAGGCGGCGGTCGAGCGGATCGAGCGCGAGCATAATCTCGGCCTTGCCCGGACATCGTTCGAAGGCTTCAAGACGCTGCGCATCAACAACCTCCTGACCTATGACGAGCTGTTCTGGGAGGTGCCGCTGCACGAGAACGTGCTGCCGGTGGTCGAGCGCGTGCTGGACCGGGAATGCCTGCTGTCGTCGTTCTGCTCGCTGGTGCTCGGCTCCGGCCAGGAGGCACAGCCGATTCACGAAGACACCCAATTGATCCCGCTGCCGCGGCCGCACATTCCGATCACGATCAATGCGATCTGGGCGCTGTCCGATTTCCGCGACGACAATGGCGCGACGCGGATCATTCCGGCGAGCCACAAATTCGATTCGTCGCCGGAATACGGCAAGGATTACGACGCGGTCACCGCGACCATGCCGGCGGGCAGCGTGATGTTGTTCGACTCTGCGCTGTGGCATGGCGGCGGCGCCAACACGAGCGATGCGCGGCGCTTCGCGTTCTCCTGCGCCTATTGCTGGGGCTGGATGCGGCAGCAGGAGAACCTGCAGCTCGGCATTCCCCGCGAGACCGCGGCGCGCTTTCCGCGCCGCTTGCAGGAATTGTGCGGATATAGCGTCTACAAGGGCCAGTTCGGCCACATCGACAACCACGATCCGATCGAACTGCTCGGCCGCGAGCGCGGCAAGCGCATGGTGTGGGAGGCGACCGACGTCAGGAAGGCGCGCATGGCGGAGCAGGGATAGCAGTTTCCGTCATTCCGGGGCTCGCGTAGCGCGAACCCGGCATCCATTTCTCAGCTTGCGCATGTGGCCTGATGGATTCCGGGTTCGTGCTTCGCACGCCCCGGAATGACGAGCCTTAGGGCAACCGCTTGAACCGCAGATATGCCGCCTTGCGGCCTTCGCGCTCGGCCTTGGCGCCGTAGCGCGTCATCGTGTAGTTCGGCCACGGCTCGAGCCAGTCGGTCGCGCGCTCGGCGAGCCAGGCGAAGTCGGGCGAGCGCATCAGATGCGCGAGCGTCCACGCGCAGTAATCGTCGATGTCGCTGACGAAGCGGAATTCACCGCCGGGCGGAAGCAGCCGCGTCATTGCGGCGACTGTTGCATCCTGCACGAAGCGCCGCTTCCAGTGCCGCCGCTTCGGCCAGGGATCGGGATGGATCAGGTCGATGCGCGTGAGCGAGCGCGCTGGCGCCCAGGCCAATAGCTCGGCGGCGTCGCCGGCGAACAGGCGGATGTTGCCGATATTCAGCGCCTCGATCTGAGTCAGGATCTTCGCCATCCCGTTGACGTAGGGCTCGCAGCCGATGAAGCCCGTATTCGGAAACGCCTGGGCTTCTGCGATCAGGTGCTCGCCGCCGCCGAAGCCGATCTCGAGCCTGACATTCGTGGTGCCGTTATCGAACAATTCGGTCAGCGCCTCGGGCGCCGGCACCGCGATGTCGATCGAAAGATGTGGCAGCAGATTGTCGATCAGGTCCGCCTGGTGCGAACGCAGTCTGTGGCCCTTGCGCCGGCCGAAGAACGAGCCGCGCGAATGGGCCATCGCGCCGTCCTCCGGGGAATCGCGATCGCTGGTGTCGTTCGGAGCCGGTGTCATCGCAGCGTCTGATAGAGCCGGTAGAGCAGGCGCGCGCGCGGCTCGATCGAGGAGATATAGAGCTGCTCGTAATGGGTGTGCGCGCCCTTGCCGTCGACGCCGAGGCCGTCGAGCGTTGCAGTATGCGGTGCGGTGAAGTTGCCGTCGGAGCCGCCGCCGGTGAACACATCGAGCAGCTCGAAGCCGAGTTCGCCTGCAAGCTCCCTGGCGTGCTCGTAGAGCGCGGCGCCGGCGTTGCTCTTCTCGTAGGGCGGGCGGTTCAATTCCCCGGTCACCTTCACGCTGACGCCCTCGGTGCGCGAGGTGATGCCGAGGATCTTCGGCACCAGCTCGTCGGCGTCGGCCATCGACGGCACCCGCATGTCGACTTCCGCATAGGCCTCTTCGGCGATCACGTTCGGCTTGGTGCCGCCGCGGACCACGCCGACATTGACGGTGACGCCGCGCTTGAGATCGTTCATCGCCTCCAGCGTCTGGATCACATTGCCGAGCTCCCGGATCGCGCTGCGGCCGTCTTCGGGGCGCGTGCCGGCATGCGCGGGCGCGCCCTTGATGTGCACGTCGAACCGGGCCACGCCCTTGCGCCCGGTGACGATCTTGCCGCCGTCACGCGCCGGCTCGGTCACCAGCACGTATTTGGCCTTGCGTCCCTCGGCCTCGATCAGCGCGCGCGAGGTCGGGCTGCCGATCTCTTCGTCCGAGACGTAGAGCTGGGTGATGCCGAGCGGCGGGCGCGCGTCATCGGCGCAGACCTGCCGGAACGCATGATAGGCGAGATAGGCGCCGCCCTTCATGTCGTAGATGCCCGGACCGAACGCGCTGTCGCCTTCGATCTTGAATGGTAACCGTTCGATGAATCCCATCGGATGAACTGTGTCGAGATGGCTCAGCACCAGAATGCCCGGAGCGTCCTGTCCCCAGGACGAGCGCGTGACCAAATGATCGCCGCAGCCGTCGCGTCCCGCAACGCGGTCGACGGTGGCCGGCAGGTCGCGATATTCAGCCGCGACGAGGTCAGCCAGTCTGTTGACCTGGTCCGGCCGCTCGGTCGGAGATTCGATTTCGACCCAGCGGCGAATGCCGTCGAGGATATCAGCGGTTTCGAACGGGTTGCTGGACATGCTGTTGTCGTCGCTCAGGAATTGCGTTGTCATTCAGCGCACGCCTTAACGTACGCCGGAATGACATATTCCAGATTTGACGATCTCTCAAACGGATAAGGCTGGATCAGACCTGTTCGGCCGCCTCGCGCGCCGCGATCTGCTCGACCAGTTCGACGATGCTGCGGCGGAGCTTGGCGTCCGCGATTCGCGTGAACGCGCGGGTCAGGGCCAGGCCTTCGGCGGTTGCCAGAAAGTCGGACACATAGGCCGGCGAGGAGCCCTCGCTGAAGCCGTCAGCGGTCTTGACGCCACTCGGGCCGCCGTCGAACAGGAAAGAGACCGGCACCTGCAGGATCTCGGAGATCTGCTGCAGTCGGCTCGCGCCGACACGGTTGGTGCCCTTCTCGTATTTCTGCACCTGCTGGAACGTCAGGCCTAACGCCTCGCCCAGTTTTTCCTGGCTCATGCCGAGCATGATGCGTCGCATACGGACGCGGCTGCCGACATATTTGTCAACAGGATTGGGCGCTTTGGTGGACATCTCCAACTCTCCTAAGGGATTGCGCGCCCGGGGGGGGTGAGGCAAGTTGGACGTGGAGTATGCCTCAGGCGCCGGTGCCGTCAAATCCTGCAAGGAGGATCGGGACGAAATGCGGACAATTTGCGCAAAGGGGCTGACTTGGCTTGTGATTTCGCGTGGACCCGTACAATGCGAAGTGCACGGTCGATCTGTCAACTGGTGGAATCGCGCTGAGGTGAATTTCGACGTTTTTTCGGGTTCGGCGACAACCGGCGATATGCAGGATCAGGCTTTTCGCCTGACAAAACGTCTCCGCGATACGATTGCGAGGGCAACCAACACAATCACAGCGGCCGGGATGTTCCCGGCACGCACATAGATCGTCGGCGCGACCGCGGCCGGCAGGCCGGCATCGAGCACGCCTTCGACGCCGAGCCCGAGTTGCGCGACGATCCGCCCGAGCGGGTCGATGATGGCCGAGATGCCCGTATTCGCGGCACGCACCAGCGGCAGGCCTTCCTCGATCGAGCGCAGCCGGGCCTGCTGCAAATGCTGATAAGGGCCGGTCGAGATTCCGAACCAGCCGTCATTGGTGACGTTGACGATCCAGCCGGGACGATCGTCGCGGCTCACGACATTGCCGGGAAAGATCGCCTCGTAGCAGATCAAGGGCAGCGCGCGCGGCGCATTGGGAATGTCGAGCGTGCGGCGGATCGTGCCGGGAATGTAGCCGCCCTGCACCTTGGTGAGCTGCACGAGGCCGAGCTTCTCCATCCAGTCCTGGAACGGCAGATATTCGCCGAACGGCACAAGGTGCAGCTTGTCGTAGACCGCGAGCACGCTGCCGTCGTGGTCGATGACGTAGATCGAATTATAGGCGCGCGTGATGCGGACGTTCGGTGGCAGATCGGGTGCGCGCACCGAGCCGGTGATTAGCACGGTTCCCTTCGGCAGCAGATCGGCGATCTGCGCCATCGCGTCGGCTTCCTTGGTCAGGAAGAACGGAAACGCGGATTCCGGCCAGATCAGGATGGTGGCGTCGCTCACGCCGGTCGAATGCGGCCCGGAGGCGCGATCCGACAGAGTGAGATATTTCTGCATCACCGCCGCCTTGGCGGAGTAGTTGAACTTGGCGTCCTGCTGCAGATCGGGCTGCATGATGCGCAGCTTGACCCCGCTGACCATGCTGGTCGGCTGCTGCGAGAGGCGGAATGCGCCGAATGCCAGCATCGCCGCGAGGACCAGCACCGCGGCCACCGGCGCACGCCACGGCTTGCGGCCGCGCGAGGCGCCGTCGATCAGCACGGCCGGGCTTGCGAAGATCGCGACGGCCAGGAACGTCATGCCCCACAGCCCGATCAGCGATGCGGTCTGCGCGAGCGCCAGCGGCTCGGTTAGCGCGTAGCCGAAGGCATTCCACGGAAAGCCGCTGAGGAGGTGGCCGCGCAGCCACTCAGAGATCGTCAGGCTGACCGCCAGCGCGAGCACGCGTGAGGCGTCGCGCGGCCAGATCAGCCGCGCCAGCGCGAAGCCGAAGGCGGTGAACAAAGCGAGATAGGCAGGCAGACCGAGCACCGCGAACGGCGTCAGCCAGGCGAAGGTGTCGGCATCGACGAAGAAGGCGTAGCCGATCCAGTACAGTCCCGGCACGAAATAGCCGAGGCCGAACCAGAAGCCGGATAGCGCTGCGGCGGGTATGCCGCGCCCGCGCCCGGCAGCAGCGCCGTCGATCAGCCAGACCGCGATCGAAAACGTCAGGAACAGTACCGGCCAGGCGTTGAACGGCGCCATCGCCAGCGAGGACAACGCGCCGGCTGCGAGCGCGAGCACCGCGCGCTTCCATCCCCAGGTCAAAATGATCGCAAGCCCGACCGAGCGGAGTTTGTCTGACAGCCTCACTGCGGACCGGCTCCCTCGCCGGGCGGCGGCATGTTGTCATTCGCCTGCGGGTTGCCGGAGTCCGGTGCCTGCTCGCGGCGCCGCTCGCGTTCCTTGCGCGGTGCCGGCCGTTCCTTGCGTGTCGTGACCCGCACGCGCTTGACCCGCCGCGGATCGGCGTCGAGCACTTCGACCTCGTAATTGCCGGGACCGGAAATCACCTCGCCGCGCACCGGCAGGCGGCCGACGAACGAGACGAGATAGCCGCCCAGCGTCTCGACCTCCTCGCCGGCCTCGCCGGTCACGAAGTCTTCGCCGATCACCGAGCGGACATCGTCGAGGCTGGCGCGTGCGTCGGCAATGAAGGAGTTGTCCGGCTGGCGGACGATGGACGGCGGCTCGTCGGAATCGTGCTCGTCGTCGATCTCGCCGACGATCTGCTCGACAATGTCCTCGATCGACACCAGCCCGTCGGTGCCGCCATATTCGTCGACCACCAGCGCGAGATGGATGCGCGAGGCCTGCATTTGCGCCAAGAGGTCGATCGCGCGCATCGACGGCGGGATGTAGAGCAGCTTGCGGATGATATGGGCTTCGGCCAGCGGCAGCGCGAGATCGACGCTGCGCAGATCGAGCCCGGCCGGGAATGGCTTCTTGCGCTTCGTCTTGGTCGCATCGGTGACGCGCGCCTTCGCGGTCATGAAGGCGAGCAGGTCGCGGATGTGCACCATGCCCTCGGGATCGTCGAGGGTCTCGTTGTAGACGACGAGCCGCGAATGCGCGGCGCTCTCGAACAGGCTCATCAATTCGCCGAGCGGGATGTCGCGCTTGACCGCGACGATGTCGGCGCGGTGCACCATGACGTCGGCGATCCGCCGCTCGTTCAGCGACAGGATGTTGCGCAGCATGGTGCGCTCGATCGCCGAGAAGCCGACATCGTCGGGCGTCGAGGCGTCGAGCACCACCTGAAGATCGTCGCGCACCGAGCCGGCCTTCCAGCCGAACAGCGTGCGGATCGCGCGCACCAGCCAGCCTTCGGCGGCCGGGCGCTGCACCTCGCCGTCGTGCACCACCGCGGGCAGGTTGCTCACGTTGCGCGGATTGTCGTGGGTCGGTTCGGAATCCGGCATGTCAGGCGATCCGATCCGCATAGGGGTCGGGAATGCCGAGCGAGGACAGGATCTCGCGCTCGAGCGCCTCCATGTCCTCGGCATCGTCGTCGTTCTCGTGGTCGTAACCGATCAGATGCAGGAAGCCATGCACCGCGAGGTGGCTCAAATGATGGTCGAACGGTTTCTGTTCATCATCGGCTTCCCGCCGCGTCGTCTCGTAGGCGATCGCGATGTCGCCGAGCATGCGCGGAGCATCGTCGGGTCCACCGCCGCCTTCCGGCTGCAGTGCCGGAAACGACAGCACATTGGTCGGCTTGTCGATGCTGCGCCAGTTGGCGTTGAGGGTGCGGATCCCGGAATCGTCGGTCAGCATCACCGCAAGCTCGGCATCGGCGACATCGGCATCGGTGATTGCGGCGGCAGCCTCGATGGCACGATGGATCACCGCGTCGGCGTCGGGCTCGGCCTGCCAGCATTCGGCGGTGACGAGAACCTCGGTTGCAGGAAAAGCGGACACGTTCGTTTCAAAATCTGCGTTATGGCCGGAACCCGCATCGCGCGGGCTCGCGGCCGAAGCTATTCGGCTCAAGATCTGGCGTTTGCCGGCTTTTGCGGCAATCCCTCATAGGCGGCCACGATGCGCGCCACCAATTCATGGCGGATGACGTCCTCGGCCTTGAAATGCACCTGCGCGATGCCTTCGACGCCATCGAGCAGCTTCACGGCTTCCGTAAGCCCCGAAGCCTGGCCATGCGGCAGGTCGACCTGCGACGGGTCGCCGGTGACGATCATCCGGCTGTTCTCGCCGAGACGCGTCAGGAACATCTTCATCTGCATCGTCGTGGTGTTCTGCGCCTCGTCGAGGATGATGGCGGCATTGGTCAGGGTGCGGCCGCGCATGAAGGCGAGCGGCGCGATCTCGATCTCGTTGCCCTGCAGCGCGCGCTCGACGACGCGGGCATCCATCAGATCGTACAGCGCATCATAGATCGGGCGCAGATACGGATCGACCTTCTCCTTGAGGTCGCCGGGCAGGAAGCCGAGCCGTTCGCCGGCCTCGACCGCGGGCCGCGTCAGGATGATGCGATCGACCTCCTTGCGCTCGAACAGCTGCGCCGCATGGGCGACTGCGAGCCAGGTCTTGCCGGTGCCGGCCGGGCCGATGCCGAACACCAGTTCATGCCGCTTCAGTGCGCGGATGTAAGAGTCTTGCGCAGCGGTGCGGGCGCGCACCGGACGCTTGCGCAGGTTGATGGTCTCGAACGTCGGCTTGGCGGTCTTGTTGTCGAATTCGAACAGCGAGCCCTGCGCGATCACGGCGCGGATCGCACCTTCGACTTCGCCCTGGTCGAGGTCGTGCCCTGCGACGGCCTGGGCATAGAGCGTCTCCAGCACGCGGCGCGCCGCGTCGCAGCCGTCGCGGGAGCCCGCGATGGTGACGTGGTTGCCGCGGGAATCGACCACCACGCCAAGCCGCCGCTCGATCAGCGCCAGATTCTGTCCATAAGGGCCGACCAGCGCGGATGCGGCACGGTTGTCATCGAAATCGATGACGACCTGTGTCTCAGGGGCCCGGGTCTCAGGTGGCATTTGCATGTCGCGGTCAGGTTTGCGGCTGGGAGCGAGCGAAGACGAATCCGATGCGCTTTTTGGCAAGGATTTCAGGCTCCAATGGTCTGCGAAATGAGGCGCGGCGCTGCCGGCGTCGCAAGCTCGCCGATCAGGCTGTAGCGCTCGAGGCTGTCGATCCGCACGGAGCGGACCTGGCCGATGATGTCAGGCGATGCCATCACATGGGCGGGCTGCAGATAGGCGGTGCGGCCGACGATCTGGCCCGGATTGCGCGCCGCGCGCTCGAACAGCACATCGACCGTTGTGCCGATCGCAGCCCGGTTGAAGGCCGATTGCTGGCTGTCGATCAATTGCTGAAGCCGCCCCAAGCGCTCGTCCATCTCGGCTGCTGACACCGTCTCCCGCATCTCCGCCGCCGGCGTGCCTGGCCGTGGCGAATACTTGAATGAATACGCCGCAGCGTACCCGATTTGCGTGACAAGCGCGAGGGTGGCAGAAAATTCTTCCCTCGTCTCGCCGGGGAAGCCCACGATAAAATCTGATGAAAAAGCAATGTCTTGCCGCGCCGCCCGGAACCGGTCGATGACCCGCCGGTAGTCATCGGCGGTATGTTTGCGGTTCATGGCCGCAAGGATTCGGTCCGCCCCCGATTGCACGGGAAGGTGCACGAACGGCATCAATTCGGGCAGATCGCGGTGCGCCGCGATCAAATCATCATCCACATCGCGCGGATGGCTGGTCGAATAGCGCAGCCGGGTGACGCCGGGAATCTCGGCGAGCCGTTGCAGCAATCTGCCGAGCGACCAGGCGCCGCCGTTGGGGCCTTCGCCGTGATAGGCGTTGACGTTCTGTCCGATCAGCGTGAATTCGCGCACGCCGTTGTCGGCGAGTTGCTTGACGTCGTCGATGATCCTGGCGACCGGACGCGAGACTTCCGCGCCGCGGGTATAGGGCACCACACAGAAGGTGCAGAACTTGTCGCAACCCTCCTGCACCGTGACGAAGGCGGAGATGCCGCGGGCGCGGATCGCATCCGGCTTCGGCTGCGGCAGGAAGCCGAACTTGTCCTCGACCGGGAATTCGGTCTCGAGCGCGCGGCCGTTTTCCTTGGCGCGCTTCAGCAGCTCAGGCAGATGATGATAGCTCTGCGGCCCGACCACGATGTCGACAGTCGGCGCACGGTTGATGATCTCGGCGCCTTCGGCCTGTGCGACGCAGCCGGCGACCGCGATCTTCATCTCGCGGCCCGCCCGCGCGGCTTCATCCTTGGCGACGCGAAGCCGCCCGAGTTCGGAGTAGATCTTCTCCGACGCCTTCTCGCGGATATGGCAGGTGTTGAGGATCACGAGGTCGGCGTCTTCGGCGCTCGCGGTCTCGACAAAGCCCTCGCCGGCCAGCGTGTCCACCATGCGCTGCGCATCGTAGACGTTCATCTGGCAGCCATAGGACTTGATGTGCAGCTTGCGCGGCGTCGTCATGGAACCCTGATTGCGAAAAGGAAACGGCGCCATCCGGGCGCCGGGGCTGAAATATAGCCTAAACCGGGGAAAATCCAGCGGTGCAACCGCGGTCATTCCGGGGCGTGCGCCCCGGGAATCTCGAGGTTCCGGGTTCGATGCTGGCGCATCGCCCCGAAATGACGGGGGCGAGGCTCAGCCAGCGAGCGCCTTGGCGCCAATCCGGGCGATCAAATCGGGCAATTGGCGCATATCGGCGAAGGTTATGGCCGCGCCGGCCTGGCGCAGCAAATCCTCGTGTTCCGCCGTGCAATGGCTGCCGCCGTAAAACCCGAGTACGGTCATTCCGGCGGCGCGGGCGCCGGTGACGCCGGCCACGCTGTCCTCGATCACGACGCAGCGTTCCGGCCGTACACCCATTTGGGTAGCCGCAAACAGAAACAAATCGGGCGCCGGCTTGCCGCGCTTGACCTGGGTGGCGGAGAAGATATGCGGCGCGAGCTGGTCGTAGAGCCCGGCGCAGGTCAGGCCGTGATGGATCTTTTCCGGCGTGCCGCTGGACGCCACGCATTTCGGCAAGTCGAGCGCGGCGATGGCATCGCCGACATGGGCGATGGCGCTGAGGTCGTCGGCATAGAAGCTCAGCGTCGCGTGCTTGACCTCGGCCTCGAAGCTCTCGGGCAGGGCGCGGCCGATCTCGCTTTCGACGATCCGCCGCGCCTCGCGGTCGGACACGCCGAGGAAGCGCTTCAGCACGCCGTCCGGTGTGATCGGAAAGCCGTGCCACGTCAGCGTGTCGGCATGCGCGCGGCAGGAGATCACCTCGCTGTCAACCAGCACGCCGTCGCAATCGAAGATGACGAGATCGAAGCTCATGGTCTGGCGATGCGTGGCACGCGCCTACGACTTGCTGTCTTCGTCGAGCGGGACGCAATAGAGCTCGAGACGGTGATCGACCAGCTTGTAGCCGAGCTTGCGCGCGATCTCGGCCTGCAGCTTCTCGATTTCCTCGGAGGTGAACTCGATCACCTTGCCGTCGCGCAGATTGATCAGATGGTCGTGATGGCTCTCGGGCATCTGCTCGTAGCGTGCACGGCCCTCACGGAAGTCGTGACGCTCGATGATCCCGGCGTCCTCGAACAGCTTGACGGTGCGATAGACCGTCGAGATCGAGATCTTGTCGTCGACCGCCACGCAGCGGCGGTACAGTTCCTCGACGTCGGGATGGTCCATGGCCTCCGCCAGCACCCGCGCGATGACGCGGCGCTGTTCGGTCATGCGCATGCCGGTCGCGGCGCAGCGCGCCTCGATGCCGGTATTTTTCTGCGCAGGCGGGATTTTCACCGTCGTCATAGGTCCAAAGCCTTAAGTGGCAGAGCAGGGCGCTGTTCTGCCACCGCGCCGATGTTACGACAAGTCGCGCCGCATCAGAAGCGCGTTCAAATGTTCCCCGCCGGGCTGCTTGTAATAGCGTTCGCGGCGCCCGATCACGCCGAATCCGGCCCCTTCATAGAGCCGTCGCGCCGGCTGATTGTTCTCTTCCACTTCGAGGAAGATGGTGCGGATGCCGCGGCCGGCAAGATGGCCGAGATGGGTCAACAGCAGGTCGCGCGACAGGCCGCGCCCGCGCTGATTGGAATCGATCGCAATCGACAGGATTTCCGCTTCGTCCGCGGCCATCCGCGACACCGCAAAGCCGATCACCTTGCGTCCCTGCCGCAGCCGATGCACCAGCGTGTTGCGCTCGGTCAGCATCGCCTCGAATTCGCCCTCGCCCCAGCCGCGATGAAACGACGCGCCGTGCAATTGGGCGAGCCGCGCCGCATCACGCAGCGATGCGGCCTCGACCGCGGGCGTGCCGCCGCCCCACCATCGCGACAGCCAGCCGCTCATGTCGATGGCGGCGCGCTGATGACGAGGCGATCCTTCGGTGGCTTCGCATCGGGGGCGCGCAGATAGAACGGACGCGGCGGCGCAGTTTCGGGATCGACGGCCGCGCCGACCCAGGCGACCCAGGTGATGTCGGGCGCGGGCTGCCCGTCAACCTTCACCGGTGGCGTTGCGTCGGCGGGCCAGCGCTCGGCGAGGATATTGGCGGCGTTGCCGACCAGATGCAGTGCGCCGTATTGGGCGGCTTCGAGCGCTTCCGCGATCGGCGCCACCTTCGGCTTGAGCATCAAGCTGCCGTCGCCGCCCACCAGTTGGAAATAGACGTGATCGTGCCGCGCATCGATCGCGGACAGGATCGGATTCTCGCCATTCTCGGCAACCACGGGCGCAGCGTAAGCGGCGAGCGTCGACAGCCCGACGACCGGCTTGGACGCGGCGAGCGCGATGCCGCGTGCCGCCGAGAGGCCGACGCGCAGGCCGGTGAAACTGCCGGGGCCGGTGGTGACGGCGATGCGGTCAAGCCCCGCAAAGCCGATGCCGCTCTCCTTCATCACCCGCGCGATCAGCGGCATCAGCGCCTCGGCATGGCCGCGCTGCATCGCCTGCGATTCGATCGCGATTGTGTTGCCGGAGGTGGTGTCGAGCACCGCCGCGGAGCAGGCGTCGAGCGCGGTATCGATGGCGAGAATCATCATGGGGCAAACGTCAGGGCGAACGGAAGGTCCGAACCATTTCCGATTCGCCGGCTCACTGTTCGTCCCCCCTCTCAGGCGGGCAAAGCAGCGCAGTGCATTGCCCACCATCAACTGTGTCGTATCGAAGGTGGGCTACGCGTGGCGGCCCACCCGGCGCAAATTACATCGGCCGGACTTCCTGCACGTCGGGTACGAAGTGCCGGAGCAGGTTCTGGATGCCGTGTTGCAAGGTTGCGGTCGATGACGGGCAACCGGCGCAGGAGCCCTTCATGTTGAGATAGACGATGCCGTCCTTGAAGCCGCGGAAGGTGATGTCGCCGCCGTCATTGGCGACCGCCGGACGCACGCGGGTCTCGATCAGGTCCTTGATCTGCTCGACCGTCTCGGCGTCGGCCTCGTCGAAGAACTCGTCTGCCTCGTCGCTGATGTCGTCGCTACCAGCGGTGCCGTCGGCGAGCAGCGGCGCGCCGGACATGTAATGCTCCATGATGGCGCCGAGGATCGCGGGCTTGAGGTGCTGCCAGTCGCCGTCCGCCTTGGTTACGGTGATGAAGTCGGCGCCGTAGAACACGCCGGTGACGCCTGATACGGCGAACAGCCGTTCGGCGAGCGGCGAGCGTGCGGCGGATTCGGCCGACGAGAATTCCATGGTCCCGCTGTCGAGCACCAGGCGGCCCGGGATGAATTTCAGGGTGGCGGGATTGGGTGTAGCTTCGGTCTGAATGAACATTTGCTGTCTCCGGCGTCGCCGGTTCAAGGCCGGCGCGTTGGGTTCCCCCATGAAATGGCAATTAAAAAGCCCGCGATCAAGCCGCAAAACCGCGGTTCCAGGCCCGTACCCATGCTCTGGAGCGGTTTCAGGGCCGATCCCGCTTACGACAGGGCGTCGATCTCGGCGTCGGTCAGGCCGCCGGGCACAATGGTCACCGGGATCGGGAACGCCCCCATGGTCTTGGCCATCGTGGTGATGATCGGCCCGGGCCCTTCGGGGCCCGGATTGGCCGCCAGCACCAGCATCGCGATATCGACGTCCTTGTCGATCACGTCGAGGATCTGCTCGGTCGGGTCGCCCTCGCGAATCGCCCGCTCCGGGGTGATCGCGGCGATTCCGTTGGCGCGGCCGGCGGCGCGGTCGAGCGCCTCATTGGCGGCCTCCTCGGCCTCGGCGCGCATGATGTCGGCGACCCCGAGCCATTGCTGGTTCTGGTCCTCGGTCTCGATCACCCGCAGCATCACGACGCCGCCGCCGACCCGGATGGCCCATCGGCTGGCGTAATACACCGCGCGGTCCCATTCCGCCGTGTCGTCAACGATGACGAGGCATTTCGGCTTGTGACCTGTCTCGTAGCTTCGTCGCTGGGTGGTCATGCATGTCCCGGTGCTGAACCAAACCAACCCATGCTGCCATACTCCCTCGCCGTTTGGGAGAGGAAGTGCACAGTTGCCGGCTTGCGCGTTAGCGCGGGCGGATGAAGCCGACGATGTCCTTGGTAATGCGCATGGTCTCGTCGGCGATGCCGCGGGCGCGGTTGGCGCCGTCCGCCAGGATCGAATCGACATGGCCGGGGTCGGCAACCAGCTTCTTCATCTCGGAGGCGATCGGCGCCAGTTTTGCGACGCAAACCTCGACCAGCGCGTTCTTGAAGCTGGAGAACTGCCCGCCGCCGAACTGGGTCAGCACCTCCTGCTTGGAGATGCCGGCGAGCGCCGCGTAGATGCCGACCAGATTGTCGGCCTCGGGGCGAGTCTCCAGGCCCTTCTCCTCCGACGGCAGCGGCTCCGGATCGGTCTTCGCCTTGCGGATCTTCTGCGCGATGGTGTCGGCGTCGTCGGTGAGGTTGATGCGCGAATTGTCCGATGCGTCCGACTTCGACATCTTCTTGGTGCCGTCGCGCAGGCTCATCACCCGCGTCGCCGGCCCCGTGATCAGTGGCTCGGGCTGCGGGAAGAGCAGCCCGTCGGCAAAACCATGACCGCGAATAGAATCACCGAAGTCGTTGTTGAACTTCTGCGCGATGTCGCGGGACAGCTCCAGATGCTGCTTCTGGTCCTCGCCCACAGGCACATGGGTGGCGCGGTACAGCAGGATGTCGGCAGCCATCAGCACCGGATAGTCGTAGAGGCCGACGGACGCGTTCTCGCGGTCCTTGCCGGCCTTCTCCTTGAACTGGGTCATGCGGTTCAGCCAGCCGATGCGCGCGACGCAGTTGAAGATCCAGGTCAGCTCGGCATGACCGGCGATCTGGCTCTGGTTGAACACGATGTGCTTCTTGGCGTCGATGCCGGCGGCGATGAAGGCCGCGGTCACCTCGCGGGTGTTGCGCGCGAGCTCGGCCGGGCCGCCCCAGACCTCGACGCCCTGCGTGATCGCGTGCATGTCGACGACGCAATAGATGCAGTTATGGGTCTGCTGCATCTTCACGAAGTTGACGATGGCGCCGAGGTAGTTGCCGAGGTGCAGATTGCCCGTCGGCTGGACGCCTGAGAAGACCCGTTCAACGAACGCCATGGTGGTATTTCCCGGAAATGGCCGCTTTTGCGGCGTCGTTTGCCACTTAAGCCCCGCGCGCGCAAGTCAGGCGGGACGTCTTTGCCTGACGGCGTTAACCGCTTCGCGCCAGCCGGTGACGCCGAAAAGCTGCAAGAACAGCCCGTAACCGGCGATGCCGGCCGCGATCAGCACGAGCAGGGCGGCTGCGCGTACCAAACCGTGGTCTCCGGCGGCCGGCAGCGCGCCCTCTGCGAGCCAGAGCAGGGCGCCCATTGCGAGCGCTGCGCCCAGGATGCGCGGCAACCGGCGACGCGCCTCGGCATCGATCGAGAAGCCGAAGGTCGAGGCACCCCTGCGGATCAGCGCCAGCGCATTGCTCCAGGCGCCGAGCGCAATGCCTGCGGCAATGCCGCCGGCGCCGAAGATGCGGCCGAGCAGGAAGGCCGCCGCGATCGCGACCACGATGGCCTTCAACGTCGCAAACAGCGGCGTCAGCGTGTCCTCGCGGGCAAAGAATGCCGGCGACAGCGCCTTCACCAGCACATGCGCCGGCAAGGCCAGCGTCAGCCAGATCAGGGCCTGCGCGGTTGCCGCGCTATCCTCCGCCGTGAATGCGCCGCGCTCGAACAGCATCCGCACGATCGGCTCGCTCAGCACCATCAGGCCGAGCGTTGCCGGCAGCGCCAGCCCGGCCGCAAGCTCGAGTGCGCGCGATTCGGCATGCGCGATCGCCGCAGGCTCGCCGCTGCGCACGGCGCGCGTCATCTCCGGGATCAGCACGGTGCCCATCGCGACGCCGACGATGCCGAGCGGCAATTCGAGCAATCGGTTGGCGAAATAGAGCCACGACACAGCCGACGGCGAGGTCGACGCGATCACCGCGCCGGCGACCATGAGCCATTGCGGCGCGCTGCTCGCGACCATGCCGGGGACCGCGCGGCCGAGAAAGCCGCGTATCTCGGGATCGAGGGCGATGCGAAGCGGCGAAGCGAGCTTTGCACCGCGCAGCGCCAACATCGACAGTTGCAGAAATCCGGCGACGCCGATCGTGGCTGCCATGACCAGCGCGGCCTGCACCGGCTCCTGCTGCCGCGCCAGCAGCACGGCCATCACTGCTATCAGCGCGATGTTGAACAGCAGCGGCGAGAACGCGGTCAGCGCGAAGCGCCCCTGCGCGTTGAGCAGCGCCATCATTACGGTGACCGGGCCGGCGAAGGCGAGATAAGGCAGCATCAGCCTTGCGTTGTCGACGGCTAGTTGCAGGGTGTCGCAGCCGACGAAACCAGGCGCGATCGCGGCGATAACCAGCGGCATCAGCGCGCCGATCACGAGCGCGGCTGCGATGACTGCGGCGCTGACGGTGCCGAGCACGCGGCCGGCAAACGCGGTTGCCGCGTCCACTCCGTCGGCGTCGCGTACCTTCAGCCATGCCGGCACCAGGGCGGCATTCAGCCCGCCCTCGGCGAGTAGCCGTCGCACCACATTCACAAGCTGGAATGCTGCCAGGAACGCATCCGCCACCGGCCCCGCGCCAAGCAGCGCCGCGATCACGGAATCGCGCACGAAGCCGAGCAGTCGCGAGGCCAGCGTTCCCGAGGAGACGGTGAGGAAGGAGCGGAACATGGTGTCTCTATAGCAGTCGCGCGCCCTACTGCCAGCGGCACTCCTTTCGAAGCCCGGACCAAGTGCCAATCCGTCATCCTGAGGCGCGAGCGGAGCGAGCCTCGAAGGATGAATCGGCCAGAGTGGGGCCGTGCACCCTTCGAGGCTCGCCAAAGAGGCTCGCGCCTCCAGCGACAAAGGCTTCGCCTTTGCGCGGGGATGACGGGTCAAAAGCGCGTTGCGATGACGGAACTGGCAGCCCGCTTCCCTTGCTGGCGCTAGGCGTAACGTGATAGGTCGCGGCTCTTGTTGGGTGGCGTTAACACAGGGCAGGTCTATGGCTGACGCAAAATATGACGTTCTCGGGATCGGCAACGCGATCTTTGACGTGCTGGTGCAAACAGATGAGGCATTCCTTGCCCGTCACGGCATGACCAAGGGCTCGATGCAGCTGATCGACGAGACGCGTGCCACCGCGATCTACAGCGACATGGGCGTGGCGACCGAGATGTCGGGCGGTTCGGCCGCCAACACCATCGTCGGCGTCGGTAATCTCGGCGCCCGCGCCGCCTATGTCGGCAAGGTCAAGGACGACCAGATCGGCAAGCTCTACGTCCACGACATCCGCGCCGCCGGCGTCACCTTCGACACCGCGCCGGCCAAGGCCGGCCCGGCCACCGGCTGCTCCTACATCCTGGTGACGCCGGACGGCGAGCGCACCATGAACACCTATCTCGGCGCCGCGCAGGACCTGACACCCGACGACATCGATCCGGCCCAGATCGCGGCCGCCAGCATCATCTATCTCGAAGGCTATCTCTGGGACCCGAAGAACGCCAAGGACGCCTTCGTGAAGGCGGCTGATATCGCGCATGGCGCGGGCCGCCAGGTCGCGCTGACGCTGTCGGATTCGTTCTGCGTCGATCGCTACCGCGACGAATTCCTGGACCTGATGCGCAGGGGTATCGTGGACCTGGTGTTTTCAAACGAGTCCGAGCTGCACTCGCTGTACCAGACCTCCGACTTCGACACCGCGCTGAAGCAGTTCGGCAAGGACACCAAGCTCGGCGTCGTCACCCGCAGCGAGAAGGGCTGCGTCGTGACATCAGGCGACGGCGTCGTATCGGCGCCGGCCTCGCCGATCGACAAGCTCGTCGACACCACCGGCGCCGGCGACCTGTTCGCCGCCGGTTTCCTGGTCGGCCTCGTGCGCAATGTCGGCCATGAGAACGCCGGCCGGCTCGGCGCACTCGCCGCCGCCGAAGTGATCCAGCACATCGGCGCCCGGCCGCTGGTGTCGCTGAAGGATCTGGCGAAGCAGCAGGGGTTGCTGGTTTAGCCGCAGCTCTTTCTTGCCTCGCCCGCTTGCGGGGAGAGGCCGTAATGCATCGACAGATGCATTACGGGTGAGGGGGAGTCTCCGCGTACTCAGCTCGATCTCATTCGCGGAAGCAGCCCCTCACCCCGACCCTCTCCCCGCATCCGCCTTCGCCCGAAGGCGGGCTTCGGCGGACAAGAGAGCGGGGCGAGGGAGAAGAGCCTCACGCGGTCTTCGCCGCCTTCAATCCCAGCCGCTTCTCGACCGCGTCGCGCATCACGAATTTCTGAATCTTGCCGGTCACGGTCATCGGGAATTCCTCGACGAACTCGACATAGCGCGGGATCTTGTTGTGGGCGATCTGGCCCTGGCAGAAGGCGCGGACCTCGTCTGCGGTCAGCGTCTCGCCCTGCCTGACCCTGACCCAGGCGCACAATTCCTCGCCGTAACGGCTGTCTGCGACGCCGAAGATCTGGACGTCCTGGATCTTGGGATGGCGGTAGAGGAATTCCTCGATCTCGCGCGGATAGAGGTTCTCGCCGCCGCGGATCACCATGTCCTTGATGCGGCCGACGATGTTGCAATAGCCCTCGTCGTCGATCACGGCGAGATCGCCGGTGTGCATCCAGCCATTGGCGTCGAGCACGTCTGCGGTCTTCTCCTTCTCGTCCCAATAGCCGAGCATCACGCTGTAGCCGCGGGTGCAGAGCTCGCCGCGTTCGCCGCGCGGCACCACCTTGCCGTCGAGGTCGACCACCTTGACCTCGACATGCGGATGGATGCGGCCGACGGTGGAGACGCGGCGTTCCAAGGGATCGTCGGTCGCGCTCTGGAAGCTCACCGGGCTGGTTTCGGTCATGCCGTAGGCGATCGTCACCTCGCGCATGTTCATCTCGGTGTTGACGCGCTTCATCACCTCGATCGGGCAGGGCGCGCCGGCCATGATGCCGGTGCGCAGCGAGGACAGGTCGAAGCGCGAAAACTCCGGATGATCGAGCTCAGCGATGAACATGGTCGGCACGCCGTAGAGCGTCGTGCATTGCTCCTGCGCGATCGTCGTCAGCGTCGCCAAGGGATCAAAACCTTCGCCGGGATAGACCATGGTGGTGCCGAGCGTGACGGAAGCGAGGTTGCCCATCACCATGCCGAAGCAGTGATAGAGCGGCACCGGAATGCAGATGCGGTCCTGCTCGGTCAGGCGCATCGCGCGGCCGGTGAAGTAGCCATTGTTGAGGATGTTGTGATGGGTCAGCGTCACGCCCTTGGGGGAGCCGGTGGTGCCGCTGGTGAACTGGATGTTGACGGGGTCGTCGAATTGCAGGCTCGTGCCGAGCGCGGCAAGCTGCTCGCGATGGCGCTCGCCGCCCATCTGCGATACCTGCTCGAACGGAACGGTGCCCGGCGCCGCCGGTCCGCCGATCTGAATCACGGCGCGCAGTTGCGGCAGCCGCGCTGATCGCAGTTGACCGGGCTCGGAGCTCGCAAGCTCGGGCAGCAGCGTGTTGATCATCTCCATATAGGCCGAGGTCTTGAACGCGGTCGCCGTCACGATCGCGGCGCAGCCGACCTTGCCGAGTGCGAATTCGAGCTCACTGAGGCGATAGGCCGGATTGATGGTGACGAGGATCAGCCCGGCTTTCGCCGCGGCGAATTGCGTCAGCGTCCATTCCGGCCGGTTCAGCGACCAGATGCCGATCCGCTCGCCGCGTTGCAGGCCGAGCGCAAGGAATCCCGCCGCCAGCGCCTCGACCCGCTCGGCGAACTCGTTCCACGTCCAGCGCACATTGTGGCTGGGCGAGACCAGCGCCTCGCGGTCGCCCCAGCGCGCGCGTGCGCGGTCGAGGCTGCGGCCGATGGTTTCGCCGAGCAGCGGCGTATCGGAAATGCCGCAGACATAGCTGTCTGCCTTGGGTGTGGGTGCCAAGCTCGTCCTCCTCCTGGTCGTGTTCGTGTCGCACTTTTTTGGGCGATCTTAGTCGTTTGGCACTGGCAGGACAGGCCCGACCTATGGCGGGTATGAAAGATCCCTCCCCGCGAGGGGAGGGATTAAAGGCCGAAATGGAACAACGGTCTCCGCTTCACCTCGCCCCGCGTGCGGGGAGAGGTCGGATCGCATCGAAGATGCGATCCGGGTGACGGGGGG
>NZ_LFLZ01000076.1 GCF_001189845.1 Bradyrhizobium tropiciagri | reverse complement strand
CGCCAGGACGACGGGGAGGCTGCCGGCGGCGCCCCGGCATGACCATTTGGCAGACCCCAAGCCGTTGACCCCATGGGCGTTTTTGTGGCCTAGTCCGCCGTCCCCGGATGGGACCCGAAAATCACCGAAAACCCTGCGATTTCATGACCGCCGAACGCTACAACGCCCGTGAATCCGAACCCCGCTGGCAAGCCACCTGGGACCAGAAGGCGATCTTCGCCTCCAAGAACGACGATCCGCGGCCGAAATATTACGTGCTCGAGATGTTCCCCTACCCGTCGGGGCGCATCCATATCGGCCATGTCCGCAACTACACGCTCGGCGACGTGCTGGCCCGCTTCATGCGCGCCCGCGGCTACAACGTGCTGCATCCGATGGGCTGGGATGCGTTCGGCCTGCCGGCGGAGAACGCCGCGATCGAGCGCAAGGTGGCGCCGAAGGCCTGGACCTACGACAACATCGCCGCGATGAAGAAGCAGCTGCGGTCGATCGGGCTGTCGCTCGACTGGAGCCGGGAGTTCGCGACCTGCGACCCCAGCTACTACAAGCATCAGCAGAAGATGTTCCTGGACATGCTGGCCGCCGGCCTCGCCGAGCGCGAGAAGCGCAAGCTGAACTGGGATCCGGTCGACATGACCGTGCTCGCCAACGAGCAGGTGATCGACGGCCGCGGCTGGCGTTCGGGCGCTGTCGTCGAACAACGGGAAATGAGCCAGTGGGTCTTCAAGATCACGAAGTACGCGCAGGAACTGCTGGACGCGCTTGATGGTCTCGACCGCTGGCCGGACAAGGTGCGGCTGATGCAGCGCAACTGGATCGGCCGCTCCGAGGGTGTGTTGATCCGCTTCGCGCTAGATCCGGCGACCACGCCGGCCGGCGAGAGCGAGCTGAAGATCTTCACCACGCGGCCGGACACGCTGTTCGGCGCCAAGTTCATGGCGATCTCGGCGGATCATCCGCTGGCGCAGGCGGCTGCTGCGAAGAATCCAAAGCTCGCGGAGTTCATCGCCGACATCAAGAAGATCGGCACCGCGCAGTCGATCATCGACACCGCCGAGAAGCAGGGTTTCGACACCGGCATCAAGGCCGTGCATCCGTTCGATCCGAGCTGGAAGCTGCCGGTCTATGTCGCGAACTTCGTGCTGATGGAATACGGCACCGGCGCGATCTTCGGCTGCCCGGCGCACGACCAGCGCGACCTCGACTTCGTCAACAAGTACAATCTCGGCAACGTGCCCGTGGTCTGCCCTGAAGGGCAGGACCCGAAGACGTTCGTCATCACCGACGTCGCCTATGATGGCGACGGCCGCATGATCAATTCGCGCTTCCTCGACGGCATGACCATCGAAGCCGCGAAGGAAGAGGTCGCCAAGCGTCTGGAAAGCGAGCTGCGCGGCAATGCACCGGTCGGCGAGCGGCAGGTGAATTTCCGCCTGCGCGACTGGGGCATCTCGCGTCAGCGCTATTGGGGCTGCCCGATCCCGGTGATCCATTGCCCGAAGTGCGACGTGGTGCCGGTGCCGGACGACCAGTTGCCGGTGACGCTGCCGGAGGATGTCTCCTTCGACAGACCGGGCAACGCGCTCGACCATCATCCGACCTGGAAGCACGTCAGCTGTCCGAAGTGCGGCGGCAAGGCCGTGCGTGAGACCGACACGATGGACACCTTCGTGGACTCGTCGTGGTATTTCGCGCGCTTCACCGATCCCTGGAACAAGGACGCGCCGACCACGCCTGCGGTCGCCAACCGGATGATGCCGGTCGACCAGTATATCGGCGGCGTCGAGCACGCGATCCTGCATTTGCTGTACAGCCGCTTCTTCACCCGCGCGATGAAGGCGACCGGCCACATCGACATGAGCGAGCCGTTCGCCGGCATGTTCACCCAGGGCATGGTGGTGCACGAGACCTACCAGAAGGCCGACGGCGTCTGGGTGACGCCGGCCGAGGTGAAGATCGAGGTTGATGGTAATGCCCGCCGCGCGGTGCTGCTGGCGACCGGCGAGGACGTCGCGATCGGCCCGATCGAAAAGATGTCGAAGTCGAAGAAGAACACCGTCGACCCCGACGACATCATCGCGAGCTACGGCGCCGACGTCGCGCGCTGGTTCATGCTGTCGGACTCCCCGCCGGACCGCGACGTGATCTGGAGCGACGAGCGGGTGCAGGGCGCCGCCCGCTTCGTGCAGCGGCTGTGGCGGCTGGTGAACGAATCGGCCGAGATCGCCAAGGCGGCGCCGGCGGCCCGGCCGGGCACGTTCGGACCCGAGGCGCAGGCGCTGCGCAAGGCGGCCCATGGCGCGCTCGACAAGGTGTCGTCCGGGATCGAGCGGCTGCATTTCAACGTCTGTCTCGCCCATATCCGCGAATTCGCCAATGCGCTGGCCGAGGTGCTGGCCAAAAGCGACAAGCCGGCGGCTGATGTCGCCTGGGCCTTGAAGGAAGCCGCGACCATCCTGGTCCAGCTGGTCTCGCCGATGATGCCGCATCTGGCCGAGGAGTGCTGGGTGGTCCTGGGTCAGAGCGGGCTGGTTTCCGAGGCCGATTGGCCGCAAATCGAGCGCGATTTGCTGGTGGAAGACAGCGTGACCCTGGTCGTCCAGGTCAACGGTAAAAAACGAGGTGATGTTACCGTGCCACGCACCGCCCAAAATGCGGAGATAGAGGCTGCCGTTTTGGCGCTCGATGCGGTAAAAGCCGCCTTGGACGGCAAACCCGTCCGCAAGGTGATCGTGGTGCCCATGAGGATCGTCAATGTTGTCGGCTAGGATCAGGATCGCCGCCCGGCTCGTGGCTGTGGCTGCCTTGGCCGCGCTGACGGCCGGATGCTTCCAGCCGATGTATGCCGAGCGTACCCTCGACGGTTCGCCCGCCCTGCGCGAAAAGCTGATGGGCGTCGAGGTTCCGCCGGTCGACAAGCCGAACGCCTCGCGCGAGGCCCGGGTCGGCGTCGAGGTCCGCAACGCCCTCGCCTTCAAGCTCTACGGCACCGCCACCGGCATGCCGCCGACGCACCGCCTGGTGCTGCGCTTCTATACAAGCCGCTCCTCGCTGATGATCGACCCGACCACCGCGCTGCCGACCAGCGAGAACTATGGTATCGACGCCCAGTTCAACCTGGTCGAGATCGCCTCGAACAAGTCCGTGATGACCGGCACCACGTTCTCGCGCGTGTCCTATGACATGCCGGGCTCCTACCAGCGGTTCACGCGCCAGCGCGCCCTCCGCGATGCCGAGGACCGCGCCGCGCAGGAGATCGCCGACAATATCCAGACCCGGCTCGCCTCGTTCTTCTCCAGCGGGACCTGATCGCCGCATTGGTCGCACTTCGCGGAAAAGAGATCGACAGCTTCCTCGCCCGGCCCGACGCCGGCCGGCCGATCATCCTGCTTTACGGCCCGGACCTCGGCCTGGTGCGCGAGCGGGCCGACGCGCTGATGGCCTCCGCAGTCGACGATCCCAACGATCCATTCTCGCTGGTGCGGCTCGATGGTGACGAGCTCGCCGCCGAGCCATCGCGGCTGGTCGATGAAGCGATGACGGTGCCGTTGTTCGGCGGCCGCCGCGCCATCCGCGTCCGCGCCGGCTCGCGCAATTTCGCCAGCGGCGTCGAGACGCTGACCGAAACGCCTGCGCTCAGGGATTGCCGCATCGTGATCGAGGCCGGCGAGCTCCGCCCGGAATCGCCGCTGCGCAAAATCTGCGAGCGTGCCAAGAATGCAGTCGCGATCGGCTGCTATCCCGACACCGAACGCGACCTGACCAAGCTGATCGAGGACGAGCTGCGCGTCTCCAATCTGCGGCTCGCGCAAGATGCGCGCGCGGTGCTGATGTCGCTGCTCGGCGGCGACCGCATGGCCTCGCGCAACGAGCTACGCAAGCTCGCGCTGTTCGCGCACGGCAAGGGCGAGATCACGCTTGACGATGTGATGACCGTGGTCTCGGACGCCTCCGAGCTGAAGCTCGATCCGATCGTCGACGGCGCCTTCGCCGGCAACGCCGCGCTGGTCGAAACCGAATTCACCAAGGCAATGGTCGCCGGCACCTATCCCGGCGTGATCATCTCGGCCGCGCAGCGCCAGGCGGCGTGGCTGCACAAATCGGCGCTGGCGATCGCGGACGGCACCCCGGCGTCAGCCGTGCTGGAAGGCGGATTTCCGCGGCTGCACTTCTCGCGCAAGCCCGCGGTCGAGATCGCGCTGCGCAACTTCACGCCGCAGCGGCTGGTGAACATCATCGATCAGCTTGCAACCGCGGCGCTCGACATGCGCAAGCAGGCCGCGCTCGCCGCCGTGATCGCGCATCGCGCCCTGCTCTCGATCGCGGTGAATGCGAAGCGGCGGGGATGAAATCGTCCTGTCTTGGGCTCGTCATTGCGAGCGACGCGAAGCAATCCACCGCTCCGCACATGCGGACAGATGGATTGCTTCGTCGCTGACGCTTCTCGCAATGACGGTGGAAGCAGCCTTGCGGAGCTAGCCGCCTTCCAGCCGCCGCACCACCTCGTCGAGCTGCTCGAGGTTACGGTAGTTGATCTGGACGGTGCCGCCGGGATCGCGGTGGCTCACGGTGACGGTCAGGCCGAGTGCATCGCTCACGCGCTTCTCCAGCGCCAGCGTGTCGGCATCCTTGTCGGCCTTGGCCGCGCTGCCAGAGCGCGCCTTCTGCGGCTTGCGCTCCGGCACGCCCTCCTCATGCGCCAGCGCCTCGGCCTGGCGGACGTTGAGGCCTTCGGCGACGATGCGCTTCGCGGCCGCGAGCGGATCCGGCACGCCGATCAGCGCGCGGGCGTGGCCGGCGGAGAGATCGCCCTTCGAGATCAGCGCCTGCACTTCGTTCGGCAATTTGGTCAGCCGCATCATGTTGGCGACATGGCTGCGGCTCTTGCCGACGATCTTGGCGATGTCTTCCTGGCCGCGTTTGAACTCGTCGGCGAGCGCGTGATAGCCCAGCGCCTCTTCCATCGCGTTGAGGTCTTCGCGCTGCACGTTCTCGATGATCATGATCTCGAGCGCGTCCGAATCAGAGACCTCGACCGGCACGATCGGCACTTCGTGCAGGCCGGCGAGCTGCGAGGCGCGCCAGCGGCGTTCGCCGGCGATGATCTCGTAGCGGTCCTGCGCGCCCTTGATCGCGCGCACCACGATCGGCTGAATCACGCCGCGCGCCTTGATCGAATCGGCGAGCTCGCCGAGCTCGGCATCGGCGAAGCTGCGCCGCGGATTGCGCGGGTTGGCCTTGAGGAATTCGATCGGCACCTTGCGCTGGTTGCGCGGCCGCTCGGCATGTGCGGCCGCCTCGCCGCCGACATCTCCGATCAGGCTTGCCAGCCCGCGCCCCAGTCGCGAACGCGCTTCATCGGCCATTGTTGCGAGCTCCCTTGGATTCACACGCAGTACTCCAGACTTGAATTTCAGAATCGTAGGATGGGTCGAGCGCAGCGAAACCCATCGCTACATGCGATGAAGGTGATGGGTATCGCTTCGCTCCACCCATCCTACGCATTGCCATCAATGCGCGCGCAGCTCGCGCTCGCGCTGGATCACTTCGGTGGCGAGCTTGAGATACGCATCGCTGCCGGCGCATTTGAGATCGTAGACCAGCACCGGCTTGCCGTAGGACGGCGCCTCCGAGATGCGCACGTTGCGCGGGATCATGGTGTCGTACACCTTGTCGCCCATGAACTGGCGCACGTCGGCAACAACCTGGTTGGAGAGGTTGTTGCGTGAGTCGAACATGGTCAGCACGATGCCGTGGATCGACAGCGTCGGATTGAGCGTCGAGCGCACCTGCTCCACGGTCTGCAGCAGTTGCGACAGGCCTTCGAGCGCGAAGAACTCGCATTGCAGCGGCACCAGGATCGCGTCCGACGCGGCCATCGCATTGACCGTGAGCAGGTTGAGCGAGGGCGGACAGTCGATCAGCACGTAGGTGTAATCGGAGTCCGGCGAGACGTTGTTGTTCAGTCCCGCGATCGCATCGCGCAGCCGGAAGGCGCGGCCCGGCGTGGTGCCGAGCTCGAGCTCGAGGCCGGAGAGGTCCATGGTGGAGGCGGCGATATGCAACCGTGGCACGGCGGTCGCGACCACCGCATCGCGCAGCGGCGCTTCGCCGATCAGGACGTCGTAGGTCGAGCAGTTGCGGCTGCGGCGATCGATGCCAAGGCCGGTCGAGGCGTTGCCCTGCGGATCGAGATCGACGATCAGGACGCGCTCGCCAATCGCAGCGAGTGCGGTACCAAGATTGATCGCTGTGGTGGTCTTGCCGACGCCGCCCTTCTGATTGGCGAGCGACAGGATGCGCGGATGGCCCGGCGCTTGGAGCGCCTTATCCCCTTGATAAACCTCGTCCATCACAGTCATACCAAAATACCATTTGCTCTTGCGGAGTCCCCTAGCGCCGCTCGATTGACCCGAGTTCGACGATCCAGCCCTGTCCGCCGGTCCGGCTGGAGTGTAGCTTTGGCTCAATAATCCAATATTTAGTGGCCTCGGTCAATTCGGCCTCTACATCTTGACCCTTCAAAAACAGCGCCTTGGCGCCCTTTTTGACCCACGGCTCCGCAAAGCCGATCAGTTGATGTAACGGAGCCAGTGCCCGCGCGGTGACGCAATCGATGGGGCCCGCGATTCTATCCACAGTATCCCCGATATCAGCCAGATGCACCGTCCCCGGTGACGCCGTCACCCGAATCGCCTCCCGCAAGAATGCGGCCTTCTTGGCGATTCGCTCAACCAGATGGATCTGCGTGCCGGGCGTTTCGGCCAAGGCGCAGGCGAGCACGACGCCGGGGAAGCCCCCGCCGCTGCCGAGATCGACCCAGGATTTTGCCGTCGGCGCGAGGCTCAGGAGCTGCAGCGAATCGGAGATGTGGCGGGTCCAGAGATTCGGCAGCGTGGATGGTGCGACGAGATTGGTCTTGGCCTGCCATTCCAGGAGGAGGGCGATATAGCGATCAAGCCGCGCCTCTGTTTCACGTGAAACAGGGGTGAGGGTGAGCGCTGCAGCCTTGTCGGCTGCGGAGATGTCGAGGTCTGCGGAACGGGAGGCTGAAGCCATTCTCTTGAATGCCAGGTTGGTGTCCGTCATTGCGAGCCAACGGGTCGCGCGAACGCGCGCCCGATACCAAGCTCCGAGAAGCAATCCATCTCACAGCTTGCCGAGACATGGATTGCTTCGTCGCTTCGCTCCTCGCAATGACGGCGTCAGGCCGCATTGTTTCACGTGAAACGTCAGGCCGTCGCCTTCGCCGACTTTCGCCGCGCCTCGCGCCGTAGATACCCAGCCAGAATACTGAGCGCGGCCGGCGTCATCCCGTCGATCCGACCCGCCTGCCCGACCGTCCGCGGCTGCGCCTTCTGCAACTTGGCCCGCGCTTCATTCGAAAGACCCGGCACGTCGGCATAGTCGACATCGGTCAGAACCAGCCCCTCGTCGCGCCGGAAGGCATCGACGTCAGCGGTCTGGCGCTTCAGATAGACATCGTATTTGGCATCGATCTCGAGATGCACCGCGATACCAGGGTCAATGGCCGACAGCTCCGGCCAGATCGCTTGGACCGCCGGCCATTCGATCTCGGGATAGGCCAGCAGCTCAAAGGCGGAGCGGCGGTTGCCGTCGCGATTGAGGGCGAGGCCATGCTTGGCAGCCTCGTTCGGTGTGATCGCAAGCGACTTCGCCAAGGCCTTGGCCGCGTCCAGCGCCGCCATCTTGGTCCTATGACGCTCAGCGCGCGCCGTCCCGACGCATCCGAGCACGATGCCCTTGTCGGTCAGCCGCTGGTCGGCATTGTCAGCCCGCAGCGTCAGCCGGTACTCGGCGCGCGAGGTGAACATCCGATAGGGTTCAGTGATCCCGCGGGTCACGAGGTCGTCGATCATCACCCCGAGATAACCGTCAGCGCGGTCGAACACGATCGGGTCGGTCCCACTGGCGGCCAGTGCGGCGTTGAGGCCGGCAACGATGCCCTGCCCCGCCGCCTCTTCGTATCCCGTGGTGCCATTGATCTGGCCGGCCAGGAAAAGCCCGCGCAGACGCTTGGTCTGAAGGGTCGGATCGAGCTCGCGCGGATCGACATGGTCGTATTCGATCGCATAGCCCGGCCGGACCATCTTCACCCGCTCCAAACCAGGGATGCTGGCGAGGATCGCGAGCTGAACCTCCTCCGGTAGCGAGGTCGAGATGCCGTTGGGATAGACCGTCGAGTCGTCGAGCCCTTCCGGCTCCAGAAAGATCTGATGGCCGTCGCGGTCACCAAAGCGGACGATCTTGTCCTCGATCGAGGGACAATAGCGCGGTCCGGAGCTCTTGATCTGCCCGGAATACATCGGCGAGCGGTGCACGTTGGCCCGGATCACCTCATGGGTCGCCGGCGTGGTCCGGGTGATGCCGCACTGGATCTGCGCCGTCGTGATCCGGTCTGTCATGACCGAAAACGGCTCCGGTGGCTCGTCCCCGGGCTGCATTTCGACCGCGGACCAGTCGATCGTGGTGCCGTCGAGGCGCGGCGGCGTCCCGGTCTTGAGCCGGCCAAGCACGAAACCTGCCCGCTCGAACGACGCAGACAGGCCCATGGCCGGCGCTTCACCGACCCGGCCTGCCGGCCAGTTCTTCTCCCCGAGATGGATCAGACCGCGCAGAAAGGTCCCGGTCGTGATCACGACCGCGCCCGCGGAAAGCTGGCGGCCGTCGCCGAGGCGAATGCCGGTCACGCGCCCATCAACGACGATCAGCTCATCCGCCTCGCCTTCGATGACGGAAAGGTTCGCGGTCTCGGTGATCGCGGCCTGCATCGCGGCGGCATAGAGCTTGCGGTCGGCCTGGGCCCGAGGACCGCGGACCGCCGGACCCTTCCGGCGATTGAGCATGCGAAACTGGATGCCACCGGCGTCGGCGACCCGGCCCATCAGACCATCCAGAGCGTCGACTTCGCGGACCAGATGGCCCTTGCCGAGGCCGCCGATGGCGGGATTGCAGGACATCGCGCCGATGGTCGCGAAACGATGGGTCACCAAGGCCGTTTTGGCGCCCATCCGGGCGGCCGCGCTCGCGGCCTCGCAGCCGGCATGGCCGCCGCCGATGACGATGACGTCGAATGAGTCTGCCCTGGAAGTCATGGCGGGACTTCTATCGTGGAGTGATGAAAGCCGGAAGTACGAAGTTGAGATCGCCGGTCTAAGACCTGGCCGTCTGAGCGAAATATGGATCGATCCGGATCGCTCGCAATGACAGGCGGAGCTGTTTCACGTGAAACAAGCTCGATCGCGCTAAACCAAATGTCGTTAACGAAGCCGAAACCATGTTCCACGTGAAACACAGCCGGCCTCAGCTACTTCCCGACGCAGAACTCGCGGAAGATGACGTCCAGGATGTCCTCGACGTCGACCCGGCCGAGCAGACGGCCGAGTGAAGTGGCAGCCCTTCGGAGTTCCTCCGCCGCGAGCTCCTCACCCTGCCCGACCACATCGATGCTGCGCTGGAGCGAGTCAACGGTCTCCTGGAGCAACCCGCGCTGCCGAGTCCGGCTGATCAAGCCGCCTTCGCTGGTTCCAAAATAGTCGTGGGCGAAACCGACCAATGCGGTGATCAGCTCAGAAAGGCCGTCACCGCGGGCCGCCGAGATCCTGAACTCGGGGGCGCTGCCGCCCTCGCCCGACTGAACCCGGACAAGGTCGATCTTGTTTCGCACCAGCCAGGTCGGCGTCGCACCGCCGTGCCCCGGCTTTGCGGCGCCGCTGTCGGCCAGCCAAAGCACGAGGTCGGCTTCGGCGGCACGGGCCCGAGCGCGGCGAACACCCTCCTGCTCTACCGGGTCGTTGGTCTCGCGGATCCCGGCGGTGTCGATGACCGTGACCGGATAGCCGTCGAGATCGAGCTGCACCTCGATCACGTCGCGCGTCGTGCCGGCGTACGGCGAGACGATTGCGACCTCGCGCTTGGCGAGCTGATTGATCAGGGTCGATTTGCCGACGTTCGGCGGACCCGCGATCGCAACCACCAGGCCGTCGCGCAGCCGTTCGCTTTGGCCCTGCCCCGCAAGCACTTCCTTGATTTCTTCATGCAGCGCCCGGACCTTCTCGAGCGCCGGCGCGATCAGCTCTGCCGGCACATCGCCTTCGTCGGAGAAATCGATGCCGGCCTCGATCAGCGCCGATGCCGCGATGATCCGCTCGCGCCAGTCCCGGGCGCGATCGCCGAGCAGCCCTTTCAACTGTCGCAGCGCCTGGCGCCGCTGGCGATCGGTGTCGGCGTGAATCAGGTCGTCGAGACCTTCGGCCTCGGTCAGGTCGAGCTTGCCGTTCTCGAATGCCCGCCGGGTGAACTCGCCGGGTTCGGCCGGCCGGACGTTGTCGAACGCCGCGATGGCGTCGAACATCGCCGACAGCACCGCGCGACCGCCATGGACATGAAATTCGGCAACGTCTTCGCCAGTCGCACTTGCCGGGCCCGGGAACCAGAGGACGACCGCGTCATCGATCGGCTGATGGTTTGAATTGTGGAGCAGCGCGCGGGTCGCCGTTCGCGGGGCCGGCACCTTGCCCACCAGTCCTTCAATGACCGACGCGGCCATTGGGCCAGACAGCCTGACAATGGCGATCGCGCTCGGCGGCCGTCCGGAGGATAAAGCGAAGATGGTCTGGTCGCGCGGATGCATCGCCTATTTCTTCCCAAGCCAATCGGCAAAGGCAATGCCGCTTCCATTTCGCACGCGACATTGCGGAATGCTGCATTGCAATATAGTCGAGTTTCGTTGCAGCAGCTGTGCAGCAATTTTGTTGCGGTTCTGCCGGCCTGCGCCAGAAGCCTAACTGTTAAATATAAATTATATCAGTCGGTTACATAAATATTCGCACTGGCTAAGCTCGATTCATGCTGCACTTTGCTGCAGCAAATCCCCAGCATGAAAAAAGGCGCCCCGTTTGTGCGGAGCGCCCTTTCCTATTCGACCTCGGCCTCAGGTGTTCATGGAATCGAAGAATTCCGAATTGCTCTTCGTGTTCCGGAGCTTGTCGAGCAGGAAGTCGATCGCGTCCATGGTGCCCATCGGATTGAGGATGCGGCGCAGGACGTACATCTTCTTGAGCACCTGCGGATCGGTGATGAGCTCCTCCTTGCGGGTGCCGGAGCGGGCAATATCGATCGCCGGGAAGGTCCGCTTGTCCGAAACCTTGCGGTCGAGGATCAGTTCGGAGTTACCGGTTCCCTTGAACTCTTCGAAAATGACTTCGTCCATGCGGCTGCCGGTATCGACCAGCGCGGTCGCGATGATGGTCAGCGAACCGCCCTCCTCGATGTTGCGCGCGGCGCCGAAGAAGCGCTTCGGACGCTGCAAGGCATTGGCGTCGACACCGCCGGTCAGCACCTTGCCGGATGACGGCACCACGGTGTTGTAGGCGCGGCCGAGGCGGGTGATCGAATCGAGCAGGATGACGACGTCGCGGCCGTGCTCGACCAGACGCTTGGCCTTCTCGATCACCATCTCGGCGACCTGGACGTGACGCACGGCGGGTTCGTCGAAGGTCGACGACACCACCTCGCCCTTCACCGAGCGCTGCATGTCGGTGACTTCTTCCGGACGTTCGTCGATCAGAAGCACGATCAGATAGCAGTCAGGATGATTGGCGGTGATCGAGTGCGCGATGTTCTGCATCAGCACCGTCTTGCCGGTGCGCGGCGGCGCCACGATCAGCGCGCGCTGGCCCTTGCCGATCGGCGCGACGATGTCGATCACGCGGGCAGAAAGGTCTTTCTTGGTGGAATCCTCAAGCTCCATGCGGAAACGCTGATTGGGAAACAGCGGCGTGAGGTTGTCGAAATTGACCTTGTGCTTCGACTTTTCCGGATCTTCGAAATTGAGCGTGTTGACCTTCAGCAGCGCGAAATAGCGTTCGCCTTCCTTCGGGCTGCGAATATGACCTTCGATCGTGTCGCCGGTGCGCAGGCCGAAACGGCGAATCTGCGACGGCGAAACGTAGATGTCGTCGGGGCCGGGCAAATAGTTCGCATCGGGCGAACGAAGGAAGCCGAAGCCGTCGGACAGCACCTCGACGACGCCCTCGCCGACAATGTCGGTCTCGGCGGCGGCGAGGTTTTTAAGAATTGCGAACATCAGCTCCTGCTTGCGCATGGTGCTGGCATTCTCGACCCCGTTCTCTTCCGCAAACGAGACGAGCTCGGCGGGCGTTTTAGATTTGAGGTCCTGGAGTTTGATTTCCCGCATTGGGGTAGTCCTGTGAGGAAGTAAGTAGGGAAGGGGTGCGAGGTGGCTCGGAAAAAGCGGACGCCAAAGGAAGGTCCGCAGGTCTCAGCCAGGAAAGTGCCGTTTGGGCTTTCAAACCTGATGCGGCGCCGGCCCGAAAAGAACCGAAACGCGACCACATCCGCCTGCGTGGGGTGGGATAAAACCTATATAGAAAATCGATCCGTCCTTCGCAAGAAGGACTGAAGCATGCTTCTTAGGCATCGCAATGTCTAGAACGGCTTCACGACCACCATGATCACGATCAGGATCATCAGGAGCGTCGGCACCTCATTGATAATGCGGTAGAATTTCTGGGTTCGCTGATTTCGATCCGCGGCAAAATCTTTCACGCAGCGGGACAAAAAGCCGTGGATACCCGACATGATGAGCACCAACGTAAATTTGACGTGAAACCAGCCCGATAGGTACCAGTGTCCGGCCCAGGCCAAATAAAGCCCGGCAAGCCAGGTCACGATCATCGCGGGGTTGATGATCGCCTTCAAAAGCCGCCGTTCCATGACCTTGAAGGTCTCGGACTGCTTCGAGCCGGCCTCGGCCTCGCAATGATAGACGAACAGCCGCGGCAGATAGAGCATGCCCGCCATCCAGGAGATGACCGCAACGATGTGCAGGGCCTTGATCCAGTCATACAACATCGCGGCGATGCCTTTCAGGGAACAGCTCGGCGGGGAACAACTCGGCAGGAAACAACTCAGGTGGACTCAGCCTTGCGTGTAAAGCTTCGCAAGCGAGGGACGGATACATATCCGCACACACGGCTCTCCTAAACCTAATTAATTTTAGAATCTAAGGTTTGAGTCTTAATGGCAGTGAATTTGACTCATGCAATGCGATCCAGCCGTTCTTGCGGGCTTGTTCACATCCCTCAACATCCCCGCCGGCGGTAGCGAATATCCGGAATCCACCGCTCCGCTCAATTGGTTGCGTAGCTCTGTGGCCAGCTTATGAAGAGACAAATCCACACTGCTTCACTATCATCCGTCCCATGGCGTCGACTTATCCTTTTGCGGAGTGCTGTGAAGAAAGGGGCGAGATATACAGGGGCCTGGCGGCGGACCCGGATTCTCCTCCCCGACCTCCACAGGGATTCACAGAATAGACAGGGGTTCTGGTGCCGACGACCTCCAATTATTTCCATCTGCATCTGGTGTCGGACTCGACCGGCGAGACGCTGATCACCGTGGCGCGCGCGGTCGCCGCGCAATACGCCAACGTGACCGCGGTGGAGCACGTCTATCCGCTGGTGCGCAGCCAGAAGCAGCTCGATCGTGTGCTGGACGAGATCGAGGAATCGCCCGGCATCGTGCTGTTCACGCTGCTGGAGAAGGACCTGGTCGGCCGGCTCGAAGGCAAGTGCAAGGAAATCAACGTTCCGAGCCTGTCGATCATCGGGCCGGTGATGCAATTGTTCGAGGCGTATCTGGGTGCCGCGACGACGGGCCGTGTCGGTGCGCAGCACGTGCTGAACGCAGAATATTTCAGCCGGATCGACGCGCTGAATTACACCATGATCCATGACGACGGTCAGCACGTCGAAGGTCTCGAGGAAGCCGATGTCGTTCTGGTGGGCGTGTCCCGCACGTCGAAGACGCCGACCTCGATCTATCTCGCCAACCGTGGCATTCGCACCGCGAATGTACCGCTGGTGCCTGGCATTCCGCTGCCGCACCAGCTCGAGACGTTGAAGAAGCCGCTGGTGGTCAGCCTGCATGCGACGCCGGAACGGTTGATCCAGGTCCGGCAGAATCGCCTGCTCACCATGGGCGACCGTGACAACGACACCTACATCGACAAGCAGGCGGTGGCAGACGAGGTTGCCTTCGCCCGGCGCCTGAGTGCGAAGTTCAATTGGGCGTTGCTCGACGTGACGCGGCGTTCGATCGAGGAGACCGCGGCTGCGATCATGAAGCTCTATAACGACCGCCAGCGCGCGCGGCCGCCGGAATGATCAGCACGTCATGAGCATCTGGCGCGGCCCCCAAAAGCTGATCCTCGCGTCGCAAAGCCGTGCGCGCAGGATGTTGCTCGAAAACGCCGGTCTCGATTTCGAGGCGTTGCCGGCCGATATCGACGAACGCGCGGTGCAGCAGAATTCCGGCCTTTCGGCGCCGGGAGAGATCGCATCGCTGCTGGCGCACGAGAAGGCGCTGTTCATCTCGAGGCAAAAGCCGGGTCAATATGTCGTCGGTGCCGACCAGACGCTGGCGTTGGGCGAGCGGATGTTCAGCAAGCCTGCCGGCCGTGCGCAGGCCGCCGAGCAGCTCGGCCTGCTCGCCGGACAGACCCACGCGCTGCACTCGGCCGTTTCGGTCGCGCGCGACGGCAAAGCCCTGTTCAACGATGTGAGCGTCGCCCGGATGACGATGCGGCGGCTCGCGGCCGGCGAGATCGAGGCCTATCTCGACCAGGCCGGCGAGGCGGTGACGACCAGCGTTGGCGCTTACCAGCTCGAAGGTCTCGGCGTGCATCTGTTCGAGCGGATCGAAGGCGACCATTTCACCATTCTCGGCCTGCCGCTATTGTCGCTGCTCGCATTCCTGCGCCGCGAGGGGACGCTCGCGGTGTGAGATGCCAAGGCGTGGCGACGAGATACTGAACCGATGTTGACCAAATGCTGATACTGGGACTGACCGGCTCGATCGGGATGGGGAAATCCACCACGGCCAAACTGTTCATGGAGGCCGGCGTGCCGGTGTACGACGCCGATGCGGCCGTGCATCAACTCTACGAAGGCGAAGCCGCGCCGCCGATCGAGGCCGCCTTTCCCGGCACCACCGCCGGCGGCAAGGTCGACCGCGCGAAACTTTCGGCACGCGTGGTGCAAGACCCGGTGGCGATAAAACAGCTCGAGCAGATCGTGCATCCGATGCTCGGCGCATCGCGCCAGAAATTCTTCGCCGATGCAGAGGCCGCCGGCGCGCCCATCGTCGTGCTCGACATACCGCTGCTGTTCGAGACCGGCGGCGAGAAGCGCGTCGATGCGGTCGTCGTCGTCACCACCTCGCCGGAACTGCAGCGCGAGCGCGTGCTGGCGCGCGGCACCATGGATGCCGCCAAGCTAGATGCCATCATCGCCAAGCAGATGCCGGACGCCGAGAAGCGCAAGCGCGCCGATTTCATAGTGGATACCTCGCACGGGCTTGATCCAGTGCGGGCGCGCATTCGCGACATTCTGGCCGAGGTTGTTAAGATGCCGCAGCGGCGGGCCTGATTCGCCCGCGTTCCGGATATCTCCACGTCATGCGCGAAATCGTTCTCGATACTGAAACCACTGGCCTCGATCCGCTGCGCGGCGACCGGCTGGTCGAGATCGGCTGCGTCGAGATCTTCAACCGCATGCCGACCGGGCAGACCTACCATGTCTACATCAATCCCGAACGCGACATGCCGGCGGAAGCGTTCGCGGTGCATGGCCTGTCGACCGAGTTCCTGGCTTCCAAGCCGCTGTTCACCGAAGTCGTCGACGAGTTCCTGGCCTTCATCGGCGATACGCCGCTGGTGATCCACAACGCGTCCTTCGACATCAGCTTCATCAACGCCGAGCTCGACCGCATCAAGCGGAAGGCGATCCCCAAGGATCGCCTGGTCGATACGCTGCTGCTGGCGCGGCGCAAGCATCCCGGCGTGTCGAACCGGCTCGACGATCTCTGCTCGCGCTATCAGATCGACAATTCCCGCCGCACCAAGCACGGCGCCTTGCTCGACGCCGAGCTGCTGGCCGAGGTCTATATCGACCTGATCGGGGCGCGGCAGTCGCAGCTCATCCTGGCGTCGGAAACGTCGGATGCGCGGGCAGGCGGCTATGGCGATTCGCCGCGGCGGCAGCGCGAGACCCCGCTTGTGGCGCGGGTCAGCGAGGTGGACCGGGAAGCCCACCGGGCCTTCATCGCGACGCTCGGCGACAAGCCGATCTGGAACGATTATTTGCCGCCGCCAGCACCCGCTGCAGCCCCGGCGGCTTGAGCCCTGATCACTCCATAACCGTCATCCTGAGGCGCGAGCGGAGCGAGCCTCGAAGGATGCACGGCCACCAGCGGGGCCGTCGATCCTTCGAGACGCCCGCAAGCGCGGGCTCCTCAGGATGACGGATTGCACTTCCCCGAGTGTTATTTCTCGATCCTAGAAATCAGCTCGGCTTGGCGCCGGATGCGGCCTGGGCGGCTGCCTGGCGTTCCATGTTCTGACGGTAGAGACCGACGAAGTCGACGGGGTCGAGCAGCAAGGGCGGGAAGCCGCCGTCGCGCACCGAGGTCGCGACGATCTCGCGGGCGAACGGGAACAGCAGCCGCGGGCACTCGATCATGACCAGGGGGTGCAGGTTCTCCTTCGGCACGTTCACGATCCGGAAGACGCCGGCATAGGCGAGATCGAAGCTGAACATCACCTTGCCGCCGGTCTCGGCCTTGCCCTCGATCGAGAGGACCACCTCGTACTCGTTCTCGGACAGGTTGTTGGCGCCGACATTGATCTGGATGTTGATCGCCGGCTGCTGTTGCTGCTGGCCGAGCGAGGCCGGTGCGTTCGGGTTCTCGAACGACAGGTCCTTGGTGTACTGCGCCAGCACGTTGAGCTGGGGAGCGGGCTGTTCGACGGGGGCGCCGTTGCCATTGGTCATGAAATGTCTCCTGGAGCAGCGCTCGATGGACAGGATGTCCGACGGCACGCGTTAAGGTTTGGAAATGCCGATGCCGGGCGTGTGGCTATCATAGGCCCGGCGCGGTCCACAAGGACGACGAGCGCGCGCGCCCTTGGGCCTTGCTGCCAAATCTGCGGCGAAAGGCGCGCGAGCGCAACTCTGCCCAATCTCTTAACGGCTTCCTAAATTATTGAAGATGCGCGATTTCCTGAAAGGAACGGGTTTCCCCCCGGGGTTAAAACGCGCTACACTTGCCCGTGCCAAAAAGCGCCATTGGCCGGGCATAGTTTCGTGCCTACATGCTGCGGACTAAATCGGTGATGTAATCTCTGCCGTTCCCCGACCGGGAACGCTTTGATGCCCGGCCCGTTGCCGGCAGAGACCAGAAAGCGAACCCGACGTGGATATCTACACCATCATCTTCCTGGCGCTGGCCGTGTTTATCTTCCTGCGCCTGCGCAGCGTTCTCGGACAGCGCACGGGAAGCGAGCGGCCGCCGTATGATCGTGCAGCACCCAACGTCCTGCAGCGCGGCCAGGATAACAACGTCGTGCCGATCCCGGGATCGGTGATCGATCAGCCGGCTCCGGCCGCGCCTACCGAGCCCGTCGAGCCGACCGAACGCTGGAAGGGTATCGCCGAACCCGGCACGCCGCTGGCGCAGGGTCTCGACTCGGTCGCCGCCCAGGATTCCTCGTTCGATCCGCGGCATTTCCTCTCAGGCGCCCGCTCGGCCTATGAAATGATCGTGCTCGCCTTCGCCAATGGCGATCGCCGCGCGCTGCGCGACCTGCTGTCCACCGAAGTCTATGAGAGCTTCGAGGCCGCGATCAAGGATCGCGAGAAGCACGAGCAGAAAACCGAGACGCGGTTCGTCTCGATCGACAAGGCCGAGATCGTCAGCGCGGAGACGCGCGATCGCTCGACCCAGCTGACCGTCCGATTCGTGTCGCAGATGATCTCGGTCACCCGCGACAAGGCGGGAACCATCGTCGACGGCAGCCCGGACAAGGTTGCCGACATCACCGACATCTGGACATTCGCCCGCGACTCGACTTCCCGCGATCCGAATTGGAAGCTGGTTGGCACTGGAAGCGCTCACTAAACATCTCAGCTACGGGCGCCTCGCGATCGCGTGCTGCGCGCTTGCGGTTGTGTGTTCCACCGCGGCGATTGCCGCGCGCTACAGGTCGAGCCGGCACTCGCCGCCTCGGCACGAGCATACCCACCCGATCCCGTATCCCAATCTGGAATTGCCGCTGCAGGTCAACGGCAGCCAATATGAGCCGCTCGCCTGGGCCAATGTCGCCGGCTGGGGCGACGACGATCATCTCGCGGCCTACAAGGCGTTTCGCACCAGCTGCAAGCCGATCGCGGCCCAGCAGGGTGCGCCCGCGGAGTCGAAAGCGCTCGGCAGCTCGCTGCGCGATCCCTGCCGGATCGCCAAGGGGCTCGATCTCGGCGACGGCACCAAAGCGAAGGAATTCTTCGAGCAGAACTTCGTGCCGCTGCGCATCTCGCGGCTCGGCGAGGATGCCGGCTTCGTCACCGGCTATTACGAGCCGGTGCTGGACGGCTCGAAGACGCAGACCGACGTCTACAACGTTCCGGTCTACCGTCGGCCGTCCAACCTGTTCGTGCGCGGCAAGACGCAGGCGTCGGTCGGCCTGCCCAACAGCGGTCCGGTGTATCGCAAGATCGGCCGGCGCAAGCTCGTGCCCTATTACGACCGCGCCCAGATCGAGGACGGCGCGATCGCCGGCCGCGGGCTCGAGATCTGCTGGCTGAAGAGCCAGACCGATCTGTTGTTCGCGCAGATCCAGGGCTCGGCGCGGATCAAGCTCGACGACGGCACAACGCTGCGCATCAATTACGATGCGCATAATGGCTATCCCTATACGGCGGTCGGGCGCGTCCTGATCGACCGCGGCATCATCCCGAGGGATCAGATGTCGATGCAGAAGATCAGGGAGTGGATGGAGCAGAACCCTGACGGCGCCAACGAGGTGCGGCGGCAGAACCGCGCCTACGTGTTCTTCCGCGAGGTGCCGCTGTCGGACAAGGACGAAGCGGTCGGCGCGCAGGGGGTGCCGCTAACGCCCGGCCGCTCGATCGCGGTCGACAAGGCGCTGCATGTCTATGGCACGCCGTTCTTCATCGCAGGCCAGTTGCCGATCGAATCCGAGCAGTCGAAGACGCCGTTCCACCGGCTGATGATCGCGCAGGACACGGGATCGGCGATCGTCGGCCCGGCGCGCGCCGATCTCTATTTCGGCGCCGGCGCCGACGCCGGAAAGGTCTCGGGCCGGCTGCGGCACAATATGCAATTCGTGATGCTGGTCCCGAAGGGACTCGATCCCGTGGCACGCGGCCACAAGCTGCCGATCCCTGACGAGCGCCCATCGGCCAAAATCGCGAAGCTGTTTCCGCAGACCGATCCGGCACAGGACAAGGCGGCGGCGAAGCCCGCTGATGTGCCGACGGCGACGGTCGCCAAGGCCGGCAGCAAGGACGCTGCCAGGAGCGCTGCCAAGAGCCCGGCCGCGAAGGATGCGGCACCTGCCGCTGCTCCGGCGACGACCCCTGTCGCGCAGGCCGCACCTGTGGCAGAACCGGTGCCGTTGCCGGTCGCCCGGCCCGACATTCCGCAGCAACCGGAGAAGCGGCGCTACAGGCGCTATCGCCATCACCGCGAGCAATGAAACGACCCGCGCCGATCCCTGATCTATCCGCTCCGTCGCGGCGCAAGCGCGCGCTGAGCGAGGAGGAGCGTGCGCTGTGGGAGAGCGTGGCGAAACAGGTCAAGCCGCTGCGCAAGAAACCGGCCGCACCGAAAGGCCATGCCGGTGCCTCTGACCCCGCTATTCCGCACGCCGCAGGCAAACCGATCCCGGTCAAGCCGGTGACGTCGGTCAAGGCCGCGCCGCTGCCGCGTCCGCATGTGCCGCCGCTGGCGCCGATCGGCCGCCGCGACCGTGCAAAGCTGTCGCGCGGCCGGCAGGAGATCGACGCGCGGCTCGATCTGCACGGCATGACCCAGATGCGCGCGCATCGCGTGCTGTTCACCTTCCTGCAGCGCGCGCACTCTGACGGGCTCACCTTCGTGCTCGTCATCACCGGCAAGGGCAAGGTCGGTGGTCTCGAGTCCGAGCGCGGCGTGCTGCGCCGCCAGGTGCCGGAATGGCTCAGCCTGCCGGAATTCCGCTCGCTGGTCGTCGGCTTCGAGGAGGCTCATATCGGCCATGGCGGCGAGGGCGCGCTTTATGTCCGCGTCCGGCGCGCGCGCCGAGCATGATCCGGAAGATCAGAATGGCCGCACGATCCCGACGCGCGGGATCAGCGTGACGATCCAGCCGAGAACCGTTGTCTTGCGGTCGTCCGCGGGGATCACAGGCACATCCTTCGACGCCGGCAGCGTCTTCACTGCGTGCAGCATCAGGAACATGCAGACCGCCCAGTTCGAGATCCAGCGCGAATAATCGAACACGGTCACGAACATCACGAAATAACCGGCGCTGATCATGACGAGCGCGGCAAGCACGATCCGGCGATGCAGCTCGCTTGCCAGTGCGCCGATCAGCCGCGCGAAATAGCGCCACAGCGGCGTGTGCAACCAGATCAATAGCGCGAACACCGGCACGCCGAGGATGTTCGAGGGCATCCGCGCCCAGGTGTCGGCGAACTCCTTCGATAACGGCTGGTACCAGATGTAGCCGAACTGAAGCAGATCGGTGCGGGACGGATCGGCCATCCGGCTTTGCAGGTGACGGATGAATTCGTCATAGGGCACGTCGACCGTGCCTTCGAACTGCGCGACCAGGAACAGGATGCTGACCGCGGCGAGCGCCGCTAGTCCAACGGCGATGTTTCGCGGCGTCGCGCCCTGCATCAGATAGAAGCGCAGCACGACGATTGCCGCGATGGTCGGCACATACATCAGGACGAAGATGTGGTGGACCAGGATCAGCGCGATCGCGAACAGCGCCGCGATCAGAACGTACACAATCGAGCGCGCCGGGATCAGCAGCAGCAGGATCGTCAACGCACAGCCATAGATGTCGAAATGGCCGAGCGTGTGCATGAAGTTCTTAAGGAAGAACGGCGATCCCGCGATGAAGACGAACAGCGGCCAATGCGTATCGTCGAAGCCGAATGTCCGACGGAATAGTTTGACGAACAGACCGAGCGTGAGCAGCCAGATCGCGCCGGCCAGCGCGAACACCAGCCACACCGGCACCTTGTCGGTGAACAGCGACACGATGGCGCCGACCAGCGCGCGCTTGGTGAAGCGTAGTGATAGTCGAGCAAGAGGTGGATGTAGGGGACGAACGGCGGCAGCGCGATCTTGTGCAGGAACACCCCGACCAGCACGGCCGCGTTGACGGCCAGCATCAAGCGCCAGGGGTTTTGCCACCACGCTGGGTTAAAGCTCATTGTCGTCCCGGCCAAGCGACTTGTCCGCCGTAGCTCAACGAGCGAAGGCGGAAGCGCGACCCGGGACCCATAACCACAGGCCGGCGTTTGACCAAGACTGGTGCTGCAGCTTTCTTCAACAATGGGCGCCGGTGGTTATGGGTCCCTGCTTTCGCATGGGACGACAGTTTTAGCTGGATCGCCTACAAAATAAACCGGCTCAGGTCGGCGTTCTTGGCGAGGTCGCCGACATGCCTGGTCACGTAGTCGGCGTCGACCTGGATGGTCTCGCCGTGGCGATCCGGGGCGGTGAAGGAGATCTCGTCCAGCACCCGCTCCATCACGGTCTGCAGCCGCCGCGCGCCGATATTCTCGACCGTGGAGTTCACGGCGACCGCGACATCGGCCAGCGCGTCGATCGCGCCGTCGGTGATGTCGAGCGTGACACCCTCGGTCTTCAGCAGCGCGACATATTGCTTGATCAGCGACGCCTCCGGCTCGGTCAGGATCCGGCGCATGTCGTCGCGGGTCAGCGCCTGCAACTCGACGCGGATCGGCAGGCGGCCCTGCAACTCCGGCAGCAGGTCCGACGGCTTGGCGATATGGAACGCGCCCGAGGCGATGAACAGGATGTGGTCGGTCTTGACCGCGCCGTGCTTGGTCGAGACCGTGGTGCCCTCGATCAGCGGCAGCAGATCGCGCTGCACACCCTCACGCGAGACGTCGCCACCGGCCCGGTTCTCGCGCACGCAGATCTTGTCGATCTCGTCGAGGAACACGATGCCGTTGTTCTCGACCGCGTTGATCGCCTCCTGCACCAACTGATCGGTGTCGAGCAGCTTGTCGGATTCCTCGTTGACGAGGATTTCGTGCGAGCCTTCCACGGTCAGGCGGCGGGTCTTGCTGCGTCCGCCCATCTTGCCGAAGATGTCGCCGAGCGAGATCGCGCCCATCTGGGCGCCGGGCATGCCGGGGATCTCGAACATCGGCATGCCGCTGCCAGACGACTGTGTCTCGATCTCGATTTCCTTGTCGTTGAGCTCGCCGGCGCGCAGCTTCTTGCGGAACGATTCCCGCGTCGCCGGGCTCGATCCGGGGCCGACCAGCGCGTCCAGTACGCGCTCCTCGGCAGCAAGCTGGGCACGGGCGTGGACGTCCTTGCGCTTGCGCTCGCGGGTCTGCGCGATCGCGACCTCGACGAGGTCGCGGACGATCTGCTCGACGTCGCGGCCGACATAGCCGACCTCGGTGAACTTGGTGGCCTCGACCTTGAGGAACGGGGCGCCCGCGAGCTTGGCCAGCCGCCGCGCGATCTCGGTCTTGCCGACGCCGGTCGGCCCGATCATCAGGATGTTCTTGGGCAGAACCTCCTCGCGCAGGGAACCGGCGAGCTGCAGCCGCCGCCAGCGGTTACGCAAGGCGATCGAGACGGCACGCTTGGCGTCGGACTGGCCGACGATGAAACGGTCAAGTTCAGAAACGATTTCGCGGGGGGAGAAGTGAGTCATTGGCTCTAGCTAGGTTGAAATCGGGGTCTCGGCAAGCGGCAGTCGAGAGCCGCCCAGGCATGATCCGGAAAAGTGGGTACCGGTTTTCGGGCAAGATCATGCCCTAAATGATGGGCGGCCCGGCCTGCCACTGCCTGATCGCCTCGAACGGGTGGATCAGCATGATGATGTTCAGTGTCAGATTGTCGCGAATGTGAAGCAGCAGCACGATTTCGAACACAACGCCGAGCGCAACCGTCGCGGAGATCGGCAGCTTGCGCGCCAGCAGGAAGCCGAACACCATCGCGAGCGTGTCCGACACCGAGTTGACGATGGTGTCGCCGTAATAGTCGAGCGAGATCGTGCCGGCGCGATAGCGCTCGATGATCCAGTTGGAGTTTTCGACGAGCTCCCAGCTGCCCTCGATCAGCATCGCGACAATCAGCCGCCCCGGCCAGGCGAGCCGCGGCAGCACGAGGAACGTCAGGCCGTAGAACAGCAGGCCGTGCACCACATGCGACAGCGTGTACCAATCGGCGACGTGCTGCGAATTCTCCGAGCTCTGAACCGTGCCGTGCCAGAGCTTGACGTAGCCGCAGGCGCAGATCGGCAACCGGCCCATCGCATAGAGCAGCGCCGCCTGCAATGCGAGCAGCGCGCCGGCGATCGCAAGCCATTGCCACGCTGAAACGCCGGTGTCGGGTTTTGGCGCGACCGTCATGCGTCGCGGACCATCAGCAACGCAGGCCCGTCGGGCGTATCGACCATCCCTGCCTTCACAAAGCCCGCTTTCGCATAGGCGCGCACCGCCCGCGCGTTGGCCGGATCGGGATCGGTGACGATGCGTGGCGCACCCAGCGCCAGCCGCTCGTCGACAAAGGCGCGGATCAGCGCCGAGCCATGGCCGCGCGCGATCATGTCGGGCGCGCCGATGAAGAGGTCGATGCCGCGGGTGCCCACAGGCTGTGCGCCGAAGCCGGAATTCCACGCCGTCAGGTCGTAGCTCTGGATGTAGCCCAAATCGGACGCATCGGTTGCGACGATGAACTGGTCCATCGCCGGCTCGTCGAGGTCGCCGCTGACCAGCGCGTATTGCTCGGCCGGATCGCCCCACCATTCCCGGACATGCGGCAGCGCCAGCCACTGCTTGACCATGCTCAGCCGCCGATCGTCTCGATCGTCACGTTCCGGTTGGTGTAGACGCAGATATCGGCGGCGATATCCAGGGCGCGACGGACGATGGTCTCGGCGTCCTTGTCGGTGTCGACCAGCGCGCGGGCCGCGGCGAGGGCGTAATTGCCGCCGGAACCGATCGCCATCACCCCTGACTCCGGCTCAAGCACGTCGCCGGTGCCGGTCAGAACCAGGGACACGTCCTTGTCGGCCACGATCATCATGGCCTCGAGCCGGCGCAGATAGCGGTCGGTGCGCCAGTCTTTGGCGAGCTCGACGGCGGCCCGGGTCAGCTGCCCCGGATACTGCTCCAGCTTGCTTTCCAGCCGCTCGAACAGGGTGAAGGCATCGGCCGTGGCGCCGGCAAAGCCGCCGATCACGTCGCCCTTGCCGATCCGGCGGACCTTCTTGGCGTTGGCCTTGATCACGGTCTGGCCGATCGAGACCTGCCCGTCGCCGCCGATCACCACCTTGCCGCCCTTGCGGACGGTGCAGATCGTGGTGCCATGCCAGACCGGCAGCTCATTTTGGGATGCTTGCATAGGTTACCTCTCTTCCGGGCAGATTTAGGCGGTCGGGCAGGGGGTTACAATCGGGCGAAATCAGAGCGTTTTCGAGCGAAGTGGGCACCGGTTCGCGTGAAGAAAACGCGTCAGAATTAAACCGGCAAGGATTTCCGGTCACCATGGCCCGAAGTTGGGTCATTTCGAGGTCATCCCGCAGTAGCAAGGTGACATCAGCCTGTTAAAAGACCGGCGTTTTCGGCACGGGAAAGCTTAATCTTCATGCGCACCGCAACCATCAAGCGCAAGACCAAGGAGACCGACATCGAGGTGACGGTCAACCTCGACGGGGCAGGCGTATCCACGGTTTCGACCGGGATCGGCTTCTTCGACCATATGCTCGACCTCCTGGCCCGGCATTCGCGCATCGACATCACGGTGAAGGCGGATGGCGATCTCCATGTCGATTACCACCACACCACCGAAGACGTCGGGATCGCGCTCGGCCAGGCCGTCAAGCAGGCGCTCGGCAACATGGCCGGCATCACCCGCTACGCCTCGATCCACATGCCGATGGACGAGACGCTGTCGCGCGTCGTGATCGACATTTCCGGCCGCCCGGTGCTGGTGTTCAAGGTCGAGTTCCCGCGCGACAAGATCGGCGAGTTCGACACCGAGCTGGTGCGCGAATGGTTCAACGCCTTCGCGATGAACGCCGGCGTGACTCTCCACGTCGAGACCCTATATGGCGAGAACAGCCATCATATCTCCGAATCCTGTTTCAAGGGTTTGGCGAGGGCGCTCCGGACGGCGGTTGCGATCGATCCGCGTGCCCAGGGCGAAGTGCCCTCGACGAAGGGTCAGCTCGGCGGCTGATCCCGGGAGCTTGATCCGGAAAACGGTGGCACCGGCTTTCTGGAGATCATCCTCCAAATTGAAGTCCATCCTCGGCGGAGCGTTCGATGCCGGTCTATACAGTGCATGCCCCCGTGGCCAACGGCGCCGATCTCGCGGCGACCGACAAGTTCGTTTTCGTGCGCGACGGCTTCCATTTCTGGGCCGCGGTCGCGGGCGTGATCTGGCTGGCCTGGAACAGGCTCTGGCTGGCGCTGATCGGCTGGCTCGCCCTCACCTTTGCGATTGATTATGCGCTGACCAAGCTCGGGATCGGCCGCGGCGCGGTCCTTCTCGTCGACCTGGTGTTGATGGTGCTGATCGGGCTGGAGGCCGCAACCTTGCAGCGCTGGACGCTGTCGCGGCGCAAATGGCGTCAGCTCGACATCGTCGTGGCCGACAATGTGGACGCCGCCGAGCGCCGCTTCTTCGAGCGCTGGACCGCGCGGCATCGCGGCGGCTTCAACGACCAGCGGTCGGTCGATCGCGGCGGACCGCCGCCGACCCGGGACGTTCCCGGTCAATCGTTCTCAAAACCCCCGCCGATGCCGCAGGGCGGCATCATCGGATTGTTTCCAGAGCCAGGAGGATCGCGATGACGGTTGCAATCATCGATTACGGCTCCGGCAATCTGCATTCGGCGGCGAAGGCCTTTGAGCGCGCCGCGCGCAGCATGGAGGATCCGCAAGCCATCAAGGTGACGCGCGATCCCGACGCGGTGTATCGCGCCGATCGGATCGTGCTGCCCGGCGTCGGCGCGTTCGCCGATTGCCGCCGCGGCGTCGATGCGGTCGACGGCATGCTGGAAGCGCTCACCGAGGCGGTGCGGGTCAAGGCGCGGCCGTTCTTCGGCATCTGCGTCGGCATGCAGCTGATGGCGACGCGCGGCAAGGAGCACGTGATCACCGAGGGCTTCAACTGGATCGGTGGCGACGTCGTGAAGATCGAGCCGCGCGACGAGAGCTTGAAGGTCCCCCACATGGGCTGGAATACGCTCGACATGGTGCGCGAGCACCCGGTGCTGGAGCGGCTGCCGCTCGGGCCGAAGGGGCGCCACGCCTATTTCGTGCACTCCTATCACCTCAACGCCGCCAATGAGGCGGACGTGCTGGCGCGCGCCGACTATGGCGGGCCGGTGACCGCGATCGTCGGCAAGGACACCGCGATCGGTACCCAGTTTCACCCCGAGAAGAGCCAGCGCTTCGGCCTCGCTTTGATCTCCAATTTCTTGAAGTGGAAGCCGTGATCCTCTTTCCAGCGGTTGATCTGAAGAACGGCCAGTGCGTGCGCCTGGAGCAGGGCGACATGGCGCGCGCCACCGTGTTCAATCTCGATCCGGCGGCACAGGCGAAGAGTTTTGCCGCGCAGGGCTTCGAATATCTCCATGTCGTCGATCTCGACGGTGCCTTCGCCGGCAAGCCGATGAATGCGCATGCGGTGGAGGCGATGCTGAAGGCCGTCACCATGCCGGTGCAGCTCGGCGGCGGCATCCGCGATCTCAAGACCATCGAGGCCTGGCTCGACAAGGGCATCACGCGCGTCATCATCGGCACCGCTGCGGTGCGCGATCCCGAGCTCGTGAAGGGCGCGGCGAAGCAATTCCCCGGCCGCGTGGCCGTGGGCCTCGATGCACGCGACGGCAACGTCGCGGTCGAGGGCTGGGCCGAGACCTCGCATGTGACCGCGCTCGAGATCGCGCAGCGATTCGAGGATGCCGGCGTCGCTGCGATCATCTTCACCGACATCGCCCGCGACGGCCTGCTCAAGGGCCTCAACCTAGATGCGACCATCGCGCTCGCCGACCGCATCTCGATCCCGGTGATCGCCTCCGGCGGCTTTGCCTCGATCGACGACGTCAAGGCGCTGCTCGAGCCTCGTGCCAAGAAACTCGCCGGCGCCATCGTCGGCCGTGCGCTCTACGACGGACGGCTTGATCCCGCCGCCGCCCTCAAGCTGATCCGCAGCGCGGCTTAGGAGGCAGAGACATGTTCAAGGTTCGCGTGATCCCCTGCCTCGACGTCAAGGACGGGCGCGTGGTCAAGGGCGTCAACTTCGTCGATTTGCGCGATGCCGGCGATCCGGTCGAGGCGGCGATCGCCTATGACGCCGCCGGCGCCGACGAGCTCACCTTCCTCGACATCACCGCCACCCATGAAAACCGCGGGATCATGCTGGACGTGGTGCGGCGGACGGCGGAGGCCTGCTTCATGCCGTTGACCGTGGGCGGCGCGTCCGCACCGTCGACGACATCAAGACCCTGCTGCGCTCCGGCGCCGACAAGGTCTCGATCAATTCGGCGGCGGTCAGCCGGCGCGAGTTCGTGAAGGAAGCGGCCGAGAAGTACGGCGAGCAATGCATCGTGGTCGCGATCGACGCCAAGCGGGTCAAGCGGGCCGGCGGCTCCGACCGCTGGGAGATCTTCACCCATGGTGGACGGAATGCCACCGGGATCGATGCCATCGAATATGCCCAGGAGGTCGTCGCGCTCGGCGCCGGCGAGATCCTGCTGACCTCGATGGACCGCGACGGCACGCGGCAGGGCTTTGACCTGCCGCTGACCCGGGCGATCGCAGACAGTGTCCCCGTACCGGTCATCGCGTCCGGCGGCGTCGGCAATCTCGATCACCTGGTCGATGGCGTCCGCGAGGGTCATGCGACCGGCGTGCTGGCCGCCTCGATCTTCACTTCGGGGAATTTACCATCCGCCAGGCCAAGGACCACATGGTGCGCGCCGGCCTGCCGATGCGACTCGACCCCTAACTTCCCTGGCCTTGGCGCTTGATCTGGGACTCCTTGTCACAAAAATGCTAAGTCCCCACCTAGAGCATGATCCGGAAAAGTGCGAAGCGGTTTTCCGAACAGATCAATGCTTAACAGTGAAGGGATGGCACCTTGCGGTGCCGGTGCGCATGCTTGAGTTGAGTTGATGTCGCGTTTCACGGTCCACGATTTGGCCGCCACCATCGACGCCCGTGCTGCTTCGGGCGGCGAGGCGTCCTACACCCGCAAGCTGCTCGACAAGGGCGCGGAGCATTGCGCCAAGAAACTGGGCGAGGAAGCGGTCGAGACCGTGATCGCCGCAGTCGAGAATGACCGCGATCACCTCATCGCGGAAAGTGCCGATCTGGTGTTTCACCTGCTGGTTCTGTTGAAATCACGCGGTGTGAAGCTGGAGGATGTCGAGGCCGCGCTGGAGAAGCGCACCGCGATGTCGGGACTGGAAGAGAAGGCGTCGCGCAAGCGCGACTAGAGCGTTTTTGAGCGAAGTGGGTACCGGTTCGCGTGAAGAAAACGGGTCCAAATCAGAATCTGGAGCTCCGTTCCGATTCAATCGGAACGGAAAATGCTCCAGCGCGAATGATCGAGCGCATTGAGAGGGGCGTCATGGACATCCGGGCACCAGACCAGCAGTACAATCCCTACCGCGTCTTCACGCGCCAGCAATGGTCGCATCTGCGCGACGATACGCCGATGACGCTCGAGCCGGGCGAGTTCGACCGCCTGCGTTCGATGCATGACCGCCTCGATCTGCAGGAGGTCGAGGACATCTACCTGCCGCTGTCGCGGCTGCTCTCGATCTATGTCGACGCGACCCAGCGGCTGTATTATTCGCAGCGCCAGTTCCTCAACATCCGCGACCGCAAGATGCCTTACATCGTCGGCGTCGCCGGCTCGGTTGCGGTCGGCAAGTCGACCACGGCTCGCGTGCTGCAGGCGCTGCTGGCGCGCTGGTCGCCGCGGCCGAAGGTCGATCTGATCACGACCGACGGTTTCCTGTTTCCCAATGCCGTGCTCGAGCGGCAGGGCATCATGCAGAAGAAGGGCTTTCCGGAGAGCTACGACCTGCCGACGCTGCTGTCATTCCTCAGCGACATCAAGGCCGGACGGCGCCGGGTGCGCGCGCCGGTCTATTCGCACCTCACCTACGACATCGTGCCGAACAAATGGGTCGAGATCGACCAGCCCGACATCCTGATCGTCGAGGGCGTCAACGTGCTGCAGACCGGGCGGCTGCCGCGCGACGGCAAGGCAGTGCCGTTCGTCTCCGACTTCTTCGATTTCTCGGTCTATATCGACGCCGACGAGTCCGTGCTGCGGGAGTGGTACATCAAGCGCTTCCTGGCGCTGCGCGATACCGCGTTCACTGACCCCCGTTCCTACTTCCACCGCTACGCGCTGCTGTCGGACGAGGAAGCGACAGCGACCGCGATCGCGATCTGGGAGCGCACCAACCTCGCCAATCTCGAGGACAACATCCTGCCGACCCGCCCGCGTGCGGCGCTGATCCTGAAGAAGGGCGCCGACCATGTGGTGCAGTCGGTCGCGTTGCGCCGGTTGTAGGGTTCGTCATTGCGAGGAGCGATAGCGACGAAGCAATCCATCGCTCCGCACACGCCGAAGCATGGGTTGCGTCGCTCCGCTCGCAATGACGAACTAGTGAGGCGTATCTACGCCGCGATATGCCGCCCGGCGGCGAGGCCGGCGAGCGCTTCTTCCAGCTTCTCGCGGTCGAGCGGCTTGATCAGGAAGCCGTCCATGCCGGCTTCGAAGCAGGCGTAGCGATCCTCGACCAGCGTGTTGGCGGTCAGCGCCAGGATCGGCGTCCGGCGTCCGGACTGGGCGGCCAGCCCGCCGGATTCTTGCGCGCGGATCTGCTTGGTGGTCTCGATGCCGTTGAGGCGCGGCATCTGGATGTCCATCAGTACGAGATCATAGGGCGTGCCGGCCGATGTCGCCGACAGCCAGGATTCCATCGCCTGCTCGCCATTGGTGGTGATGACCACGTTGTGGCCGAGCCGAGTGAGCAGCGAGCGCATCAGGAGCGCGTTGATCTCATTGTCTTCCGCAACCAGGATCGAGAGCCCCTTGCCTGCTGGTGCGGCCGCCGGCGCGATCGGCGCGGGCTCAGTCACCGCCTCGATCACAAGGCTTGGCGCGGCGATCTCGGGTGACGCAGTCAGGCGCGCGGCGAGCGACGACGCTCGGAGCGGCTTGACCAGATAGCCGGTGAACATCGCCGTCTCGAAGGCCGCAAGGTCCTGTCGGGTCGACGGCGTGACCATCACGATGCGATGGGTGGCGTGGATGCGGGCAGCTTCGGCGAACGCCTCGATCGCCGGCGTGCCGAGCGTGTGATCGATCAGGACGGTGTGCCAGCTTCGCTCCGGCAGCAGTGCCTCGGCGACATTGGCATCCGACACGATGCAGGTCTGCGCGCCCCAGCGCTGCAGTCGCCGCGAGATCAGCGAAGCCTCGATGCTGTGCGGCGCGACCAGCATGATCGACTGGCCGGCGAGATCAGGCGCGGTGAAGCTATTGGCCTCGCCGGTGTCGGCGGCGGTGAGCGGGATCGACACCTCGAAGGTCGAGCCTGAACCGGGCGTGCTGGCGAGCGTGATGCGGCCGCCCATGCGCTTGACGATGCGATCGCTGATCGACAGGCCGAGGCCGGTGCCGCCATAGCTGCGCGCGATGCGATCGTCGGCCTGCTCGAACTCCCGGAAGATGCGCTGCTGCGCTTCCGGTGCGATGCCGATGCCGGTGTCGCGAACCAGGAAGCTGATCTCGTTCGGCCAGATCCCGGGCTCGACGATCAGCGCGACGCCGCCGGTCGCGGTGAACTTGATGGCGTTGCCGGCGAGATTGAGCAGCACCTGACGCAGCCGCGCGGCATCGCCGGTCACCTGCGTCGGCAGTCGCTCGTCGACATAGGCGGCGATCTCGATGCCTTTGGTTTGCGCGCGCGGCGCCAGCAGTTCGGTGATGTCCTCGATCAGGCCGGACAGCGCAAAGGCGCGGTGTTCGAGATCGATCTTGCCGGCCTCGATCTTGGAATAGTCGAGCAGCTCCTCGATCAGCGCCATCAGCGCATCGCCTGATGTCTTGACCGCCTTGACGTAGGTCATCTGCTCCGGCGTCAGCTGGGTGTCCATCAAGAGGCCGCTCATGCCGATGATGCCGTTCAGCGGCGTGCGGATCTCGTGGCTCGCCATCGCAAGGAAGCGCGACTTGGCGCGGTTGGCGGCGTCGGCCTGATCGCGCGCCTCGGTCAGCGCGCGCTCGCTCTCGGTGCGGTCGGTGACGTCGCGGCCGACGCTCTGCATCTCCGCCGGCGCGCCGGCATCGTTGCGCACGAGGCCCTCGCGCCAGGCGATCCAGCGCGGCCCGAGCGGTCCCTCGATCTTCTGGTCGTAGACCCTTGTGCCGTTGGATTCGAGCGCGGTGTCGCCCTGCTCGAGCACCTTGAGCGTGGCGGTGCTGCCGATCAATTCGCTGCGAGAAATCTGCGCCAGCGCGCAATAGGCGTCGTTGGCATAGGTGATGCGGCCGTCGAGGTCGCGCAGCACGATCAAATCGTCCTGCGCCTCGAACAGGGTGGAGGCGCGCTGCTCGGCCTCCTGCAGTTCCCAGTTGCGGTCGGCCATCGCCTCATTGTGCATGGCGATGGTGCGCAGCCGTCTGCGCATCAGCCGCAGCCGGATGCCGAGCGTCACGATCCAGAGACAGGCGAGCGCGAACAGGAAGCTGACCCCGATCGCGAATGCATTGGGATCGTAGCCGCTGTGCGGCGAGAGGGCGCCGGAGATGAACCCGAAGGCGCTGCCGAATGCGACGGAGAAGATCGTGAACGAACGGACGATCGTCGCGACCCAGGAATGGCGTCGCAGGAAGCGGCGAAGGCGTAACTTGATCCGGAAGAAACGCCCCATCAATGGTGGTCCTGAGAGTGCCCGATCTGGGATGAGGATGCGTCGGCGACCTTGCAAAGTGCTTGAAGTTAGTGGCTGTTTCGGGCTGCCCTCGGAACAGGGTTAGCGGGAGGTTAACTCTGCCATGATCCGGCGCGGAAAGTTGGGGTCAGGCGCGAGCGAGGCCGCGTCGAGATGGCGAGGGCCGCGGGCGCTGACGATCAGGGCCGCGGCATCGCGCACCGAGAACGTCTTCGACTGCACGTAGACGCGGTAATCGAACGGACCATCGTGGGTAAGATAGATGACCGGACCGGTTGCGGTCGGCTCGCTGGAAATCCCGATCAGCTGCGGCACCGCGTTGCTTTCGCAGGCGCCGGCCTCGGCATCGTCGATGTCGTCGATCACGGTGAAGTCCGCGGCATCGGCGCTGTCGGCGATCCGGACCCGGACGGTCGCAAGGCCGGGATCGTCGGTGAAGCTGACGTTAAACTGCGCCTGCCAGGGGACCGACGCGATCTGCATCGTGGCGCCGCCCACCTCGATGCAGGGCCGGGGACCCGGCAGCCATTCAGCGCGGGCAAATATTGCGGCGACGGCAAGGGGAACCACCGAGGCCAGAATCTTCATACGCAACATGACACAACTCGCTCGACCCAAGCGTGCCGCGGACCGCGGTGCTTATGGTTTGCGGAGCGTAAATGAGAGTGGTTACCGTCACGTTGACACGTGCGATTCAGCCACGAATTGAAACAGGCTCGGGTTGCGTCAGGCGGCGCGGCGCAGATCGTCGGCCAATGCACGATAGGACAGCGCTTCGGCGAGATGCAGCCGGCCGATCGTCTCCGTGCCGTCGAGATCGGCGAGCGTGCGCGCCACCCGCAGCACGCGGTGATAGCCGCGCGCGGTGAGGTGCATGGTGTCGGCCGCCTCGCGCAGCAGCTTCTGTCCATGCGCATCGGGCTGCGCGATGGTCTCGAGCAGCGAGCTCGGCGCTTCCGCATTGGTGCGGACATGCGGCATGCCGGCCGCAGCATAACGCGCGAGCTGGATGTCGCGGGCGGCCGCGACGCGCGCGGCGACCTCGGCCGAGCCTTCCGCCGGCGGCGGCAGGATCAGGTCCGCCGCGGTCACGGCGGGCACCTCGATCCTGAGATCGATGCGATCCATCAGCGGGCCGGAGATCCGCATCTGGTAGTCGGCGGTGCAGCGGTCGAGCCGGCCGCGCTTGCAGGAATAGCCGGGCTCATAGGCGTGGCCGCAGCGGCACGGGTTCATCGCCGCGACCAGCATGAAGCGCGCCGGATAGGTGACGCGATGGTTGGCGCGGCTCACCGAAACCTCGCCGTTCTCCAGCGGCTGGCGCAGCGAATCCAGCACGCGCGGATCGAACTCCGGCAGTTCGTCGAGGAACAGCACGCCCTGATGCGCGAGCGAGATCTCGCCCGGCTTGGCGCGCATGCCGCCGCCGGTCAGCGCGGCCATGCTGGCGGAATGATGCGGGCTGCGGAACGGGCGCCGCGCCGTCAACGCGCCGTCGCGGATCTCGCCGGCGACGGAGGCGATCATCGAGACTTCGAGCAGCTCCGACGGCGACAGCGGCGGCAGGATCGAGGGCAGCCGCGCCGCCAGCATCGACTTGCCGGCGCCGGGCGAGCCCATCATGAGCAGATGATGCCCGCCGGCGGCCGCGATCTCCAGCGCGCGTTTGGCGCTCTCCTGGCCCTTGATGTCGCGCAGGTCGAGCAGCGTTTCCTCGCGCTCGTGCACCCTCGGCTGCGGCCGCGACAGCAGCTGCGTGCCCTTGAAGTGATTGGCGATCTGGATCAGCGAGTGCGCTGCGATGATCTGGATGTCCGGGCTCGCCCAGGCCGCTTCCGAGCCGCAGGCGGCCGGGCATATCAATCCCTCGTCGCGCGAATTGGCGCCGATCGCGGCCGGCAGCACACCGGCCACCGGCGCAATCGAGCCGTCGAGCCCGAGTTCGCCGAGCACGGTGAAGCCGCTCAGCGCATCCGGCGGGATCGCCCCGATCGCCGCCATCAGGCCGAGCGCAATCGGCAGGTCGTAATGGCTGCCCTCCTTGGGCAGGTCGGCCGGCGCGAGGTTGACGGTGATGCGGCGGGCGGGCAGCGCGAGGCCGGAGGCGATCAGCGCCGATCGCACCCGCTCGCGCGCCTCCGACACCGCCTTGTCGGGCAGGCCGACGATCGCGAATGCCGGCAGTCCCGGCGCGACCTGCACCTGCACGTCGACCGCACGGGCCTCAATCCCCTCGAACGCGACGGTGGAAACCCGCTGGACCATGCTGCCCCTATCTTCCGCCACCCAAGGTAGCGGAGCGGGCCGATCAGCGCAAGAACATTAAGAGAACATCCGGGGGCGACGCGCGCAGTCCCCGATACTGGTGCGTTATCGTGGATAACCGCGCGACGGCCAACGGCACAGTGGCGAGCGATGGTAAAAGGAACATGTCGGCAACGGCGAATCTAAGTGATCCCCACGGAGCACGTATGCGCGAACGGAGGCGCAACAGTGCGGCCGGGGACCAAGGGACCCAAATCCCTCGGGATCGCAACTATGGTTCGTCCATCGTCGTGTCCGATACACCAGCCTGTGGCTGTCTGCGACTACGTTCGCATTCGCTTTGGGAAGGTGGAGTACGTGCGTGCGCACTGCAGGAGCCTACCTAGCCGTTGAGGCAAGGTAGAACTCCAGCAGGCTTCTGTAGGAAGGTCCCTTAACGGGGCCGTTTGGGGTCACTCGGTCGCCACCGGGTGGCCCCCTTCCGTTTCCGGAGGCCCTGCAAGGAAGAACACCGTACGCTGATTTGCAGTCGCACTACAAACTGTAGCGGCGCAGCGAACGCCTTGAAATGCTTCAGGTTCGGCGAAAACGTCCACAAGAATTGTAACGGACGGTTGTGGGAAAAACCTTCCGCACCAACCCTATGAAACCGGGGGCGACGCGCGCCGTCCCCGGATGGCCGGCCGTCAGAGCGTCATCTGCATCGGCTCGGGATAGTAGTGGAAGCCCTCGCCGGCCTTGGCGACGTGGCCGTAGCCCGGCCAGGCGAAGTGATAGGACATGACCGGCGTCTTGTTCGCGGCGAGCATCTCCAGGAGCTTGACCCGCGAGGCCGCCGCCTGCTTCGGATCGGTGTCGTAGGAGAACTCCATCCGCGGCCGCTCCAGCAGCAGCACCGCGTGATGCGAGAGGTCGCCGAGGAAGGCGAACGACTTGCCGCCCGAACTCACCATGAAGATGGTGTGGCCCACGGTGTGGCCGGGCGCCGCGATCGCCTGCACGCCGGGCAGGAATTCCTGGCCGTCCTTGAAGAACACGATGCGGTCGCGCACCGGCAGCAGGTTCTTGCGGGCGTGCACGACAAAGTCCTTCAACGGACTGCCCATCTTGCCTTCGTCGGTCCAGAAATCGAGATCGCTCTGCGCGATGTAGTATTGCGCATTCGGGAACAGCGGCTTGTCGTCGGCGCCGACAATGCCGCCGATATGATCGATGTGTGCGTGCGACAGCACGACGGCGTCGATGTCCTCCGGCTTGATGCCGGCTTCCTGCATGCTCTTCTGCTGCCGGCCGGTGGTCGGACCGAACGCCTTCGAGGTGCCCATGCCGGTATCGAATAGGATCAATTTGTCGCCGGTGTTGACGATCGGCGAATTCTGCTCGAGCACGACATTGTCGGGCGAGAGGAAGTTGTCGGAGAGCATCTTCTTCACTTCTTCCTTCGGCACGCCGGTGAAGGTGCCGGAGGGATCGCCGAGCGGAAGCGGACCGTCGGAGACGACGGTGACTTCGGCATCGCCGAGCACGAAGCGGTGCCAATAGGGAGTTTGCGTGCCGAGCTTCGGCGCGCGCGCCTGTGCAGTGCCGCCGAGAAGTGTACTGGCGCCGAGACCGGCACCGAGCGCGAGCAAGGATCGTCGTGAGACATTGAGCGTCATAACGTCTTCCTCCACAATTTTTATGAGTTTGTCGCGTTGTTGCCCGCGCGTTGACCCGCTTGACCTGACGCAGGCAAGAGGATGCTGCCCTCGCCCGCGCAAGCTGGCAAGAAGAATAAGGCGAACGCAGGCACGGCCAGGCGCTGGCTGAATTTCAGCCGGCCTGTGCGACGCACAAGGGAGGATTACCTCGCGGCGCGCTTCTTCTCGATGGTATCCCAGATCTTGGCCGCGACGTCGGGGCCATTGAGCCGCGCAATGGCGCGGATGCCGGTCGGCGATGTGACGTTGATCTCGGTCAGATTGCCGTCGATCACATCAAGGCCAACGAACAGCAGGCCAAGTTCGCGCAGCGCGGGCCCGACGGTGGCGCAGATTTCGCGCTCGCGATCCGACAGCTCGGTCGCCTTGGCCGCGCCGCCGCGCACCATGTTGGAGCGCAGATCGTCCGCTGCCGGCACGCGGTTGACGGCGCCGGCGAACTCGCCGTCGACCAGGATGATGCGCTTGTCGCCATGCTTCACCTCGGGGAGGAAGCGCTGGATCACCCAGGGCTCCTTGAAGGTGACCGAGAACATGTCGAACAGCGAGCCGAAGTTCATGTCCTGCGGCATCACGCGGAATACCGCGGCGCCGCCATGGCCGTGCAACGGTTTCATGACGACGGCGCCGTGCTGGTCGCGGAACGCGTTGATCTCGTCGAGGTCGCGCGAGATCAGGGTCGGCGGCATCAGCTGCGGGAAATTCATCACGAACAGCTTTTCCGGCGCGTTGCGCACGCTGGCCGGGTCGTTGACGACAAGCGTGTTCGGATGGATGCGCTCCAAAAAGTGCGTCGAGGTGATGTAGGCGAGATCGAACGGCGGGTCCTGCCGCAGCAGCACGACGTCGAAGCCGTTGAGCGCCTCGCGCTTCGGCTCGCCCAGCGTGAAGTGATCGCCGACCTCGTCGCGCACGGTGAGCGGCTGCACCGGCGCCACCAGCTCCTCGCCGCGCAGCGACAGTTTGTCGGGCGTGTAATAGGAAATGCCGTGGCCGCGCTTCTGGGCTTCGAGCAGCAGCGCAAAGGTCGAATCGCCGCGGATGTTGATGCGCGCGATGGGATCCATCTGGACGGCGATCTTCAATTTCATAGGCGTATCCCGAGAGGTCTGAGGGTAACTTTATGGGCTTGCGTCGAATGCCGCTAACAAATGGCGCGGCAGGCTCCTCGGCGCAATCAGCACGGCGTCGAATCTGAGGTCAAATTCGGCATGTTCGGGATGCGCCATCAGCCAAGCCTGGGCGGCATTGACGATACGCTGCTGCTGGCGCGGGGTCACCGCGTAAGCGGCGTCGTCGAGGCTGGCCCGGGCCTTGACCTCGACGAAGGCGACGAGGTTGCGCCGCCGCGCCACCAGGTCGATCTCGCCATAGGGGGTGCGGAAGCGTTTCGCCAGGATGCGATAGCCCTTGGCGATCAGGAGGGCCGCGGCGCGGCTTTCGGCCGACAGGCCGGTGCGGAATGCGGCAACACGTTCGGGCGAGGCGCTGTCAGTCTTCGCGCTGTCAGTCTTGGCCATCGCCGTCCCCGATGGTTTTGGCGAGTTCGAGCGCGCGGGCGTAGACCTCGCGGCGCGGCCGGCCCGACAGCTCGACCGCATGCGCCACCGCATCCTTGACGCTGCCGCGCGCGAGCTGCGCGCGCAGCAGATCATCGAGCGCATCGGAGTCCATCACCCCGGCGTCATCGGCCGGCGGTCCGATCACGAGCACGAACTCGCCGCGCGTCTCCAGCGCATCCGCGCCTGCCGCAAGCTCGGCGACCGGCGCGCGCTTGACCTCCTCGTGCAGCTTGGTCAGCTCGCGGCAGATCGCAGCATGGCGATCGCCCATGATCGCGGCGAGATCGCGCAGCGTGTCCTGCACGCGATTGCCGGATTCGAACATCACGAGCGTCGCATCGATCCGGGCGAGCTCATTGAGCCGCGCGCGGCGTGCGTGCTCCTTGGCCGGCAGAAATCCCTCGAAGAAAAACCGGTCGGTCGGCAGCGCCGCCACCGACAGCGCCGTCAGCACTGACGACGGCCCGGGCACTGCGATGACGGCATGCCCGGCGGCGCAGACCTCGCGTACCAGCTTGAAGCCGGGGTCCGAGATCAGCGGCGTGCCGGCGTCCGACACCAGTGCGATCGCGGCACCCTGCGCCAGCCGTTCGAGGATCTTGGGCCGGGCCTGCGCCGCATTATGCTCGTGGTAGAGCGCGAGCTCGGCGGTGATCGCGTAACGCTCGGTCAGCCGGCGCGTGATCCTGGTGTCCTCGCAGGCGATGACGTCGACGCCGGCCAATGTCTCCAGCGCGCGCAGGGTGATGTCGGCGAGGTTGCCGATCGGGGTCGCGACCAGATGGAGCCCGGGCCTGGCCTTTGGCGCGGCCAGCTGCTGGCCGCCGATCGAGAAGCTTCTGGCCGCAGCAGCTGTCGTGGCATCCGAATGGTGGAGGGAACTGGCTTTTGCGCGCATAATGGCAATCTAGATGGACGGGAGGGCTAGCGCCACATCCGCAACGCGGCGGGCGGGACGGCTGCCTGTCGAGAGAAATGGACGCCGCGGCAAGGGCGCCGCGGGGCCATAATCCTTTTGTTTTGGTTAACTATTCGCCGACAATATGCCCAAATCCACCCGCCTCATCTGAGGTCGATGGAGTCCTGGCCGATCCTGGTCGGCCAAGAGAAGAGAGACGATGGAAGGCCCGCATCACCGCAACTCCCCGCCGTCGGGCGCGACCCGGCGGACGGCGCTCGGCCTACTCGTGGGCGCGCCGTTGCTCGCGGCCTGTTCCGGCATCCAGCAGAGCTTGAGCCAATTCTCCAGCAATCCGGAAGGTGGCCCCGCCGGCCCGCAGCAGCCGCCGCAGGCGGTCGGCACCGGGCAGGTGAAAATCGGACTGATCCTGCCGCTGTCGGCGTCCGGCAATGCCGGGCTCGCAGCGCAGTCGATGCGCAACGCCGCCGAAATGGCGCTCGCGGAATTCCAGAACCCGAACATCCAGCTCCTGATCAAGGACGATGGCGGCAGCCCGCAGGGCGCGTCGCAGGGTGCCCAGCAGGCACTGTCGGAAGGCGCCGAGATCATCCTCGGACCGCTGTTCGCCGGCTCGGTGCCATCAGTCGCGCAACTGACGCGGCCGCGCGGAACCTCGGTGATCGCATTCTCCACCGATTCGAGCGTCGCCGGGCGCGGTGTCTATCTGCTGAGCTTCCTGCCGGAGTCCGACATCAACCGGATCGTCGATTATTCTTCCGGGATCGGAAAGCGCTCGTTCGCCGCGATGGTGCCCGACAATGCCTATGGCAACGTGGTCGAGGCCGCGTTCAAGCAGGCGGTCGGCCGCAAGAACGGCCGTGTCGTCGCCTTCGAGAAATATGGCGCCGATCGCGCAACGCCGGCGCGGACCGTGGCCCAGGCGCTCGGCCAGGCCGATGCGCTGCTGATCGCCGACGACGGCGATTCGGTGGTCGCGACCGCCGATGCCTTGACTGCGGCGGGCGCCAATCTGCGCAACATCCAGCTGCTCGGTACCGGGCTGTGGGACAATCCGCGGGTGTTCGCGAGCCCCGTCTTGCAGGGCGGCCTCTACGCCGCGCCCGATCCGTCCGGCTTCCGCAGCTTCGCCGGCCGCTATCGCACCAAGTTCGGCGGCGAGCCGGTGCGCACCGCAACGCTCGCCTATGATGCCGTGGCATTGATGGCGGCGCTGGCGCGCACCCAAGGGGCGCAGCGCTTCGCACCGGAGACTCTGACCAATCCGTCCGGCTTTGCCGGCATCGACGGCCTGTTCCGCTTTCGCTCCGACGGCACCAACGAGCGCGGCCTTGCGGTCATGAAGGTGGCGTCCGGCGGCAGCACGCCGGTTGCAGGTTCGCCGAAGAGTTTTGGGGCTTAGTTTTCGTCAGCCGGTCGAGCTGACTTGGCGAGCGCCGCCACCCGCCAGCTACCTTGCATGGGGTTGTTTTCGATATTTTGGCGGCGTGCACCTAGAGCGGGATGAGTTTCGGTCGAATCGGCTTGGCCCGGTCTTGGTTCACCTCTCCCCGCTGGGGAGAGGTCGGATTGCGAAGCAATCCGGGTGAGGGCTCTTGCTATCTCGATAGACCGTCACCCCTCAC
>NZ_LFLZ01000075.1 GCF_001189845.1 Bradyrhizobium tropiciagri | reverse complement strand
TCTCCCATCGGGAGAGGTCGGCGCGAAGCGCCGGGTGAGGGTTCAGGTCCCACGAGAGAGCGTCACCCCTCACCCGCATCGCATCTGACGATGCGATCCGACCTCTCCCACAAGGGGAGAGGTGGACCGTTGGCATGGCAACGTCTCGATTCAAGTCAACCATCAGCCATCACAGCGGATGCAGCACGCGGCGCAGGAAATCCTGGGTGCGCGGGTGCTGCGGTTGGTTGAGGACGGATTTGGCGGCGCCCTGCTCGACGATGACGCCGCCGTCGATAAACAGCACGCGATCGGCGACGTCGCGGGCAAAGCCCATCTCGTGGGTGACGACCACCATGGTCATGCCGTCATCGGCGAGCTTGCGCATCACCGAGAGCACCTCGCCGACCAGTTCGGGATCGAGCGCCGAGGTCGGCTCGTCGAACAGGATCGCCTTCGGCTGCATCGCCAGCGCCCGCGCGATCGCGACACGCTGCTGTTGGCCGCCGGAGAGTTTTGGCGGATGCACCTCGGCCTTGTCGGCGAGGCCGACCTGCGCGAGCAGCGCGCGGCCGCGCGCGACGGCCTGCTCGCGCGGCTCCTTCTTCACATAAAGCGGGCCCTCGATGACGTTCTCGAGCGCGGTGCGATGCGGAAACAAGTTGAAGCGCTGGAACACCATCGAGACCTGGGTACGGATCGACACGATCGAGCGGTCGCCCTGATCGACGCGCGCGCCCTCGACGCTGATCTCGCCGCGATCGTAGCTCTCGAGCCCGTTGATGCAGCGCAGGATGGTCGACTTGCCGGAACCTGAGGGACCGATGATGCAGACCACCTCGCTCTTGGCGACGGAGGCGGTGATGCCCTTCAGCACCTCGACCTTGCCAAAGCTCTTGTGGACGTCGCGAAGCTCGATCATTTGCGGTTCGCCTTGTTCTCGAAGTGCCGAACCAGCAGGATGAGCGGAATGCTCATGGTGAGGTACATCAGCGCCACCAGGGTGAACACGCTGGTGTTCTTGAAGGTCGAGGACGCGATCAGCTTGCCCTGCAGCGCCAGCTCGGCGACCGTGATGGTGGAGGCCTGCGAGGAATCCTTCAGCATCATGATCATGATGTTGCCGTAGGGCGGCAGGATGATCCTGACCGCCTGCGGCAGCACCACGCGGCGCATGGTGAGCCACCAGCCCATGCCGATGGTCTGCGCCGCCTCGATCTGCCCCTTGTCGATCGCCTCGATGCCGGCGCGGAAATTTTCCGCCTGATAGGCCGAGTACGCGATGCCGAGCCCGATGATCGCGGCCTGCAGCGCTGAGAGTGCGATGCCGAAATCGGGCATCACGAAATAGATGTAGAACAGCAGCACGATGATCGGGATGCCGCGGATCACATTGATCAGCGCCGCGCTGAGCCAAACGAGGATGCGGATGCCGGACACCCGCATCAAGGCCCATACCAGCCCGAGCGCGGTCGAAAGCAACAGCGAGCCGACGGTGACGACGATGGTCAGCCAGACACCCTGCAGCAGGATCGGCACGAACTCGACGGCGTCATGGAAGAATTTTTGCATCGGCTAGGCGTATCCGGTCCCGTCACCTTCGAATTTTATCTCCGTTATCCTGAGGAGCGGCGTCTTCGCCGCGTCTCGAAGGATGTACGGCCCGGCTGGTGGCCGTCGCCCCTTCGAGACGCGCTACGCGCTCCTCAGGGTGACGGGTCAGCTCGGCGCGCGAGCCCTCACGACCCGCTGGCCTTCTGGCCCCATTTCTCCAGGATCTTCGCGATCGTGCCGTTCGCCTTCAGCTTCGCCAGCGAGGCGTTGATCTTGGCGAGCAGTTCGGTGTCGCTCTTGCGGACGCCGATCGCGACCGTGCCGACGGTGACGGGCTTGTAGCCGTCGACCAGCCGCACGTCGGCGAAATTGCCCTGCTGCAGATTGTAGGCGAGGATCGGATAGTCGGCGAAGCGGCCTTGAGGCGGCCGGCATTCACGTCGCGCAGGATATCGGGAATGGTGTCGTAGACCTTGACCTCGCTGAACAGCCCGGTCTTCTTCAGCGCATCGACAAAGGCTGTCCCGACCTGGGCGCCGACCACCGTGCCCTTCAGATCCTCCTGCGAGGCATAGGCCTTGGTGTCGGACTTCGGCACCACGAGCCCCTCGCCATAGGTGTAGACCGGCTCGGAGAAGTCGATCACCTCCTTGCGCGCAGCGGTGGCGAACATCGCGGCGGCAATGATGTCGATCTTGTTCGCGGTCAGCGAGGGGATCAGCGCCGAGAACTGCATCGGCTCGATCTGCACGGTGAAGCCGGCGTCCTTGCCGATCTCGGTGGCGAGATCGACCATGATGCCCTGGATCGAATTGGTCTTGGTGTCGAGGAAGGTGAAGGGGATGCCGGTCGGCGTCGAGCCGACCTTGAGCACCTGCTGCGCCTGCGACGGCGCGCTCACGGCAAGGGCAAGCGCCGCAACCGCGGCCTGAACAAGACGCTGAAAGGACATCGCACCACCTCCCAAACTGGCGCCGGTGCCGCCTCGCCCGCTGTATCAGCGCTTTTGGTTGCGGGCGACGCCGTTCCGGCCTGTTTTCACCAATATGAAATTGTGGTCACGAAACCGCGGCCAATGCAAGCGGTTTTCATGCACATGAAGGAAGCTGTGTGACGTGAGCGGCGGCAGGAGGATGCGCAAAGGCGCGGCAGCGAAGCCCGTGACGGTACGCCGCGCGGCCAAAAAGCCGGCCAAGAAGCTGGATAAGAAGCCGGCCGAGCCCGCGATGGATCTCGCGGTCGGACGCCGCATCCGCGACCTGCGCCGAGCCAGGCAGATGTCGCTGGAGCTGGTTGCCGCGCGCACCGATTTGTCGATCGGCTTCATCAGCCAGATCGAGCGCGGCCTCTCCTCGCCCTCGCTGCGTGCGCTGGCGACCCTGGCCGACGTGCTCGGCGTCGGCATCGCCGCGCTGTTCGGCGCGGCGCCGAAGGATGACGGCACCGGCGGCGTGGTGACCCGCGAGGTGCAGCGCGCCGAGCTGAAGCTGTGGCGCACCGGCATCTCAAAGGAGCTCTTGAGCCCCGCCGGCAGCGAGAGCCGGCTCAATCTGTTCCTGGTGCATCTCGACCCCGGCGGCAACACCGGCGACGAGTTCTATACCCATGACGGCGAAGAGGCCGGCCTCGTGCTGCAGGGCGAGATGACGCTGACGGTGGACACCGAGACCTGGACGCTGAAACAGGGCGACAGCTTCCGCTTCGCGAGCCGCAGGCCGCACCGGTTTTCCAATCCTGCGCGCGATGCCAACGCCGTGGTGCTATGGGTGAATTGCGTGACGGCGGCAGGGTAAACCCTCGCTCTCTCGCCGTCGTCCCGGCAAAAGCCAACACGACGATGATAGCCGTTTCGCGTGTCGTCATTGCGAGGAGCGAAGCGACGAAGCAATCCATGGTTCCGCATGCGCGGAGCAATGGATTGCTTCGCTTCGCTCGCAATGACAGGTCCACCCTGCCCTGGAGGGGGAGGGTCGGATCGCGTTGAGCGCAGCGAAATGCGAGCCGGGGTGGGGTGATCTCTCAACACGGGCAGCACCCGATACGAGAGACTTTCACCCCACCCCGCTAAGCATCTTGCTTCGCGCGATGCTTATCGACCCTCCCCCTCCATGGGAGGGTGAAGTCGCTAGTCTCCCAGCCCCATCACCAACTCCTCGATCTTGATCGGGAAATTCCGCACCCGGATGCCGGTGGCGTGGAAGACGGCGTTGGCGACGGCGCCGGCGCTGCCGGTGATGCCGATCTCGCCGACGCCCTTGATGCCGAGCGGGTTCACATGCGGATCGTGCTCGTCGACCGTGATGACGTCCATCGGCGGCACGTCGGCATTCACGGGCACATGATACTCGGCGAGGTTCGCATTCAGGATGCGTCCCGAGCGATGGTCCATCACCGCCTCCTCGTGCAGCGCGAAGGAGAGGCCCCAGATCATGCCGCCGCGGAGCTGGCTCTGCACCATCAACGGATTGATGATGCGGCCGGCCGCGAACGCGCCGACCAGCCGCGTGGCGCGGATCTGGCCGAGTTCCGGATCGACCTTGACCTCGGCAAAGACAGCGCCATGCGCGTGCATCGCATATTGCGACTGCGCCGCCGCATCCGCTGCGCCGCTGCCGGTCGCGTCGACCTCGGCGAGGCCGGCGCGCGCCAGGATCTCGGCATAGCTTTCGCTGCGCGCATCGTCGTCGCGGCGACGCAGCCGTCCACCCCGCGCCACCACGCCGGCATTGCCGGCGCCGAACAGCGGAGAGCGCTCGTCCGTGGTCGCAAGCTCGGCGAGTTTTGCGATCACGGCAGCACCTGCGTTATGGATCGCGGCGCCGACGGTTGCGGTATGGCCCGAGCCGCCGGCGATGCCGGCATCGGGCAGATCCGAGCTGCCGGAGCGGAACGTCAGCTGATCGAAATCGAGCCCGAGCGCGTCGGCTGAGATCTGCGCCAGCGCGGTCCAGGCGCCCTGCCCCATGTCATGCGCGCCGGTCTCCATCACGCCCTTGCCGTCGGCGCGGATCACCGCGCGCGCATTGCCCTGGAACATGATCGCCGGGAATGTCGCGGTCCCCATGCCCCAGCCGACCAGAAAACCGTTCTCGTCGCGCATCTGCTTCGGCTGCAGCGGACGACCCGCCCAGCCGAAGCGTTCGGCGGCTCTGGCGTAGCATTGGCGCAGCGCCTTGGAGGAGAACGGCTTGCCGGTGGTCGGCTCGACCTCGGCGTAGTTCTTCAACCGAAACTCCAGCGGATCGATGCCGCAGGCGAAAGCCGCCTCGTCGATCGCGCTTTCCAGCACGATCGATCCGGTGGCCTCGCCCGGCGCGCGCATGAACAGCGGCGTGCCGGTGTCGACGCGCACCGCTTCATGCGCGGTGCGGATCGCGGGGCTGGCATAGAGCGTGTGCGAGGCGTCGGCGGCGGGCTCGTAGAAATCGTCGAAGCTCGACGTCGTGACGCGCGCCTCATGATTGATCACGGTCAGCGCACCGGCATCGTCGGTGCCGATCCGGATGCGCTGGCGGGTCGGCGGACGATGGCCGACCGGGCCATACATCTGGCTCCTGCGCAACACGAGCTTGACCGGGCGGCGACCAGCTTGGCGGCCATGATGCCGAGCACCTGCGGCCCGGAGATCAGCCCCTTGGAGCCGAAACCGCCGCCAAGGAACGGGCTGTTGATGTGGATATTCGCCGGCGGAATGCCGAACAGGCCGGCGACGCGCATCTGGGCGAATCCCATGCCCTGGCTCGGCGTATCGATGAACAGGCGGTCGCCGTCCCACACCGCGACGATCGCATGCGGCTCCATCGCGTTGTGATACTGCGCCGGGGTTTCGTAGGTCGCATCGGTCAGCCTCACAGCCGCAGCCATGCCGGCGTCGATATCGCCGTGACGGACTTCGGCGGGATTGCCGATGCCCACCACCGGCGGCGCATAGGCTTCGCCGGCGTCGAGGCCGACCCGCGCGATCTCGACCTGGTAGCGCGGCGACAGCAGCGCCGCGCCTTCGGTTGCGGCCTCCAGCGTCTCGGCAATCACGACCGCGATCGCCTGGTTGGCGTAGCGCACCTCGTCGCTCTGCAACAGCTCCATGCGGAACGCGAACGGATTGCCCTTGGCATCCGGGTCTTCCGCGAGCTCGGGCTTGTGCGCCGGGGTCATCACGTCGATCACGCCGGGATGGCGCTTGGCAGCGTCGACACAGAGCGCGGTGACGCGGCCGCGCGCGATGCAGCTGGTCGCGATCACGGCATAGACCATGCCGGGCGGATGATTGTCGGCGGCATAGCGGGCCTTGCCGGTGACCTTCAGCACGCCGTCGGTGCGGGTCATCGGCTGGCCGATGTTCGAGCCATGCCGGATATGGGCGGGGTCGCGGGTCAGACTGAGTTCAACCGTCATGCGTTACGCTCCTGCAACGGACGAGAAGGGAGAGCCGGGCAGCGCGGGAATGCGATCCGGCGTACCTGCGGCAGCAGGGTGAGCGCGCGCACGACGATGCGCTGCGCGAGCTCGATCTTGAAGGCGTTGTCGCCGGACGGCTTTGCGTCCGCGAGCGCGGCACGCGCCGCCTCGCGATAGCAGGCGACATCCGGCGCCGCGCCGGCGAGCACCTGCTCGGCGTCGCGCGCCCGCCAGGGTTTTGCGGCGACGCCGCCGAGCGCAAGCCGCGCCTCGCGGATCTTACCGTCCTCGATGCGCAACCCGGCCGCAGCCGAGACCACCGCGAAGGCATAGGATGTGCGCTCGCGGACCTTGATGTAGCGGGCATGCCCGGCGAAATCCTTCGCCTCGGCCGGCAGGCGCAGCGCGACGATCAAATCGCCGCGCTCCAGCGCAGTCTCGCGCTCCGGTGCGTCACCGGGCAGACGGTGCAGCGCCTCCAGCGGCAACTCGCGCCGGCCGCCTTTGCCCTCGATCTCGACGACCGCGTCGAACGCCACCAGCGGCACGCAGAAGTCCGACGGATGGGTTGCGATGCAACCCTCGCTCCAGCCGAGCACCGCGTGCAGGCGGTTCTCGCCCTTCAGCGCATCGCAACCGGCGCCCGGCCAGCGCCGGTTGCAGGCGCTGCCGGCGTCGTAGAAATAGGCGCAGCGCGTCCGCTGCATCAGATTGCCGCCGACGGTCGCGGCGTTGCGCAGCTGCGCGGAGGCGCCCGACAGCAACGCCTCAGCGACCGCCGGATAGCTGCGCGCGAACTCCGTGTCATGCGCCAGATCGGCGTTGCGCACCAGCGCGCCGATGCGCAAGCTGCCGTCGGGGAGATGCTCGATGCGGTCGAGCCCGGGCAGGCGCGTGACGTCGACGAGACGGCTCGGCCGGCTGACGCCGCCCTTCATCAGGTCGAGCAGGTTCGTGCCGGAGGCGAGATAGCTCGCGCCCTTCTCGCTGCCCGCCGCGATCGCGTCCGCGACGCTGGCCGGCCTGACATAATCGAAGTTCATCATGCGGAGCGCCTCTGCTTGGTGGCGGTCATGTTGGATTGCGCCTCGAGCACGGCCTCGGTGATCCCCTGATAGGCGCCGCAGCGGCACAGATTGCCGCTCATGCATTCGCGCACCCGCTCCGGATCGTCGCCGGCCTGCCCTTCCTGAATCATGCCGATGCCGCTCATGATCTGGCCCGGCGTGCAGAAGCCGCACTGAAAACCGTCATGGGCGATGAAGGCGGCCTGCACCGGATGCAGCTCGCCGCCGCGCCCGACGCCTTCGATGGTGACGATCTCGGCGCCGTCATGGCTGGCGGCGAGCGCGAGGCAGGAATTGATGCGGCGGCCGTCGACCAGGATGGTGCACGCGCCGCACTGGCCGCGGTCGCATCCCTTCTTGGTTCCGGTGAGGTCGAGCCGCTCGCGCAGCAGGTCGAGCAGCGTGACCCGGGGGTCGTCGAGGACAATTTCCCGGCGGACGCCGTTAATGGTGAGGCTGAGTGGAAGATTCATGCAGGGCTCCGATCCGTGTATGGTCGGGTTGAATCGAGGCAACGCAGACCCGTGGCCGCCGATCCAGGGGGTCGGCGCGTCTTGTCAGGCCCGGTGCTGGTCGCCATATACGGAGGCATCCTCCGTTTACAAGGGAGGGTGAAAAGAAAAAGCAATGGCCGATCCATCACCAGAAATTGTCCGCAAGCCGCGCGCCGATGCCGTGCGCAACCGCGAGCGCGTGCTGGAAGCGGCCAAGGCCGTGTTCTCGGCCGGCGGCAGCGAGGCGAGCCTGGAGGCCGTTGCGCGCCATGCCGGCGTCGGCATCGGCACGCTCTACCGCCACTTTCCGACCCGCGAGGCGCTGTATGAGGCGGTCTATCGCCGCGAGGTCGAGCAGCTCGGCGATCTTGCCGAGCAATTGCAATGCGCCCCCGAGCCGGTCGAGGCGCTGCGGCGCTGGCTGCGCGCCAATGTGGAATTCGTCGCCACCAAGAAGGGCATGGTCGCAGCGCTGGCGCTGGTCGCGCATGGCTCGACCGAGCTGCACGCCTATTCGTTCGATCGCCTGACCAAAGCGATCGGCACCCTGCTCGCGCGCGCCGTCGCGGCCGGCGTCATCCGCAGCGACATCAGCGCCGAGGACGTGCTGCGCGCGCTGATCGGCATGTGCTACATGCACGACCAGCCGGGCTGGCAGACCACCGCGCTCAGGCTGTTGGACGTGTTCGTCGACGGCTTGCGGGTGCAGCCTGTGGCCAAGGAGGCATCGGCGAAGCCTGCGAAGAACGCCGGCCGAAAACCGCCGCGCAAGACATAGCTGCCGAAGCCTGCAGAAAAAAGAAATCGGCAAAATGTGAAAAAGTGCACAGACAGTCCGGCCGGCGTCCGGCTAGATCGTCGTATTGACGCGTCCAAGCTCATATTTGCTCTAGTTCATATTTGCGATCCAGCCCGGCCATCGTGCCGGGCTTTTCGTTGATCCATCGCGCAGCTGGCCGAACGGCGCGAATATACCGTAGTAAGATATATTACGCGCCAGGCACACGTTTGACGGCTCCCCGGCAGCGGCAATTGAACGAAGGTCGAATGGACCATCCGACGTTTCCATTCGCGCCGTCCTCAGGAATGATTATGCTGGCAAGAAAACAGGCAGACGCGAAGGCCAACTTCGCGATCTGCCCGTTGGCCATGGCGAGGAAAACGCGCGTTCGCGCTCGAGCTTTCGAGGACGACTCCCGGCATTCGGGAAAAGATGCGCCTGCCGTTCATTTGGATTGCAGAAATGAACGAGAGCATCTCATCTCCGTTTATCCGCTATCCCATTGGCACCTCGCTGCTGATGGCCGGCGTTCTGTTCGTCGGCATGGTCGCCTATCCGCTGCTGCCGGTCGCGCCACTGCCGCAGGTCGACTTTCCGACCATCCAGATTTCCGCAAGCCTGCCCGGCGCCAGCCCCGAAACCATGGCCTCCTCCGTCGCGCAGCCGCTGGAGCGGCAATTCGCGCAGATTCCCGGCATCGCGCAGATGACCTCGACGAGCTCGCTCGGATCGACCGCGGTCACCATCCAGTTCGATCTGAACCGCAACATCGACGGCGCCGCCAACGACGTCCAGGCGGCGATCAATGCCGCAGGCGGCCAGTTGCCCAAGAACCTGCCGTCGCCGCCGACCTATCGAAAGGTCAATCCGGCGGACTCGCCTGTCCTCATCTTGTCGGCGACCTCGGACACCCTGCCGCTGATCAAGGTGAGCGACGCGGTCGACGCCCAGCTCGGGCAGCAGATCAGTCAGATTTCGGGCGTCGCCCAGGTGTTCATCGGCGGGCAGCAGAAGCCCGCCATTCGCGTCCAGGTCGACCCCGCCAAGCTGGTCGCCAAGGGGCTCTCGCTGGAAGACATCCGCGGCCAGATCGCCATCACAACGACAGACAGTCCGAAGGGCAACATCGACGGCGCGAGCCGCGCCTACACGATCTACGCCAACGATCAGCTGCCGGATGCCAAGGACTGGAATGACGTCATCGTCGCCTACCGCAACGGCGGCCCGTTGCGGATCCGCGACATCGGCCAGGCCGTCGCCGCGCCGGAAGACATGAAACAGGCCGCCTGGGCCGATGGCCAACGCGGCGTGTTCCTCGTCATATTCAAGCAACCCGGCGCCAACGTCATCGGAACGGTCGACAGGATCAAGGAGCAACTTCCGAGACTGATTGCCGCGATTCCGCCCGCCATCAAGATCAAGATCATCAGCGACCGGACATTGACCATCCGCGCGGCGGTCGAGGACGTGCAGATCACGCTGCTGATCACCATCACCCTGGTCGTCATGGTGATCTTCCTGTTCCTGCGCAGCTTCTGGGCCACGGTGATTCCGGCCGTCACCGTGCCGCTCGCGCTGCTCGGCGCCTGCGCGCTGATGTGGGTATTCGGCTATACGCTCGACAATCTGTCGCTGATGGCCCTGACGATTGCGGTCGGCTTCGTGGTCGACGACGCGATCGTCATGCTGGAAAACATCACGCGCTATGTCGAGCAGGGTGAGCGGCCGCTCGCCGCGGCACTACGGGGCGCGGGCGAGATCGGGTTCACCATCCTGTCGATCAGCATCTCACTGGTCGCGGTGCTGATCCCGCTGCTGCTGATGGGCGGCGTGATCGGCCGGCTGTTCCGCGAGTTCGCGGTGACCCTGGCGATGGCGATCTTCGTCTCACTGGTGGTGTCGCTGACGCTGACGCCCATGATGGCATCGCGCTTCCTGCGCGCGCATGCCGAAACCAGGCACGGCCGGCTCTACCAATGGAGCGAAGCGGCATTCGATCGGATGCTGCACGGCTACGAGCGCGGCCTCGATCTGGCGCTGCGCTGGAGCCGCACCACGCTCTGCATCTTCTTCGCGACCGTTGCGCTGTCGGTCTACCTGTTCGTGATCATTCCCAAGGGATTCTTCCCGCAACAGGACAACGGCTTCCTGATCGCCGTATCGCAGATGGCGGAAGATATCTCGTTTGCCGACATGAAGCGGCATCAGGAGGAGCTCAGCAGCATCGTCCGGGCCGATCCCACGGTCGACAGCATGGCCGAGTTCATCGGCGGCGGCGGCACCGCGCTGAATTCGGGCCGCATGTACATCACGCTGAAGCCGCGCGAGGAGCGCGACGCGAACGCCGAGCAGATCATCGCCCGGCTGCGGCCGAAGCTCGAGGCTGTCGAGGGCGCCCGGCTCTACATGCAGGCGTCGCAGGACGTCCGGCTCGGCGGCCGCGCCACGCGGACGCAGTTCGAATACACGTTGCAGGACGCGAACCTCGCCGAGCTGAACGAATGGGCCCCGAAGATTCTGGCGAAAATGAAGACGCTGAGCGAATTGCGCGACGTTGCCACCGACCAGCAGACCGAGGGAACGACGCTGACGATGACCATCGATCGCGACACCGCGTCGCGCTTCGGAATCCAGCCGCAGTTGATCGATGACACGCTGTACGACGCGTTCGGCCAGCGCCAGGTAACCCAATATTTCACCCAGCTCAACAGCTATCACGTCATCCTCGAGATCCTGCCCGAACTGCAGGGCAAGCTCGACACGCTCAACAATATCTACATCAAGTCGCCGACGACCGGCGACGAAGTGCCGCTCTCCGTGTTCGCCAAATGGACGACGGTTCCGGTGCGGCCGCTCGCGATCGCCCACCAGGGGCAGTTTCCGGCGACCACGATCAGCTTCAACCTCGCGCAGGGCGTGGCGCTGGGTCAGGCCACCGACGCGATCCAGAACGCCGTCGCCGACCTGGGCGCCCCAGGCACGCTCAGCTCGAGCTTCCAGGGCACTGCGCAGGCCTTCCAGCAATCACTGAGTTCGGTGCCGCTCCTGATCCTGGCCGCGCTGGTCGTGGTCTATCTGATCCTCGGCATGCTCTATGAAAGCTACATCCATCCGCTCACGATCTTGTCCACGCTGCCCTCGGCCGGGGTCGGCGCGCTGGCGATCCTGATAGCGTTCGGATTCGATTTCAGCCTGATCGCGCTGATCGGCATCATCCTGCTGATCGGGATCGTGAAGAAGAACGGCATCATGATGGTCGACTTCGCGATCGCCGCTGAACGCGAGGAGCATCTGTCGCCGCGGGAATCGATCCGGAAAGCGGCGCTGCTGCGCTTCCGGCCGATCATGATGACGACGATGGCGGCCCTGCTCGGCGGCGTACCGCTGATGCTCGGCACCGGAACGGGGTCGGAAATCCGTCAGCCGCTCGGCTATGCGATGGTCGGCGGCCTGATCGTGAGCCAGGCGCTCACGCTGTTCACGACGCCGGTCGTGTATCTCTATCTCGACCGGCTCTCGAACGCGCTGTCGAGCTGGACGGCAACCAAGCAGGACGACGATGCCGAACCGCCGGTGAGGAACGCCGCCGAGTAGCCGTTCGCCTGCGACGATGAGGCCTGCCCTAGCCGAACCTGTGATCGTAGCGCTTGATCGACAGCTCCTTGGTGTCGATCTCGGGCTTCTTCCCTGAGAGCATGTCGGCCAGCACCCGGCCCGAGCCGCAGGCCATGGTCCAGCCGAGCGTGCCGTGGCCGGTGTTGAGGTGCAGATTGGCAAAACGCGTCGCGCCGATCACCGGCGGGCCATCCGGCGTCATCGGGCGCAGGCCGCACCAGAAGGTCGCCTTGGGAAGATCGCCGCCGCGCGGGAACAGATCCGTCAGCGAATGGTCCAGCGTCGCGCGGCGCGCGGCGTAGAGCTTGGTCGAATAGCCGGAGATCTCGGCGGTCCCGCCGACGCGGATGCGATCGCCTAGCCGCGTGATCGCGACCTTGTAGCTCTCATCCATCACGGTCGATTCCGGCGCGCCGGCAGCGTCCTTGATCGGCACCGTGATCGAATAGCCCTTCACCGGGTAGACCGGCAGCGAGATGCCGAGCGGCCGCACCAGATGCGGCGAGTAGCTGCCGAGCGCCAGCACATAGGCGTCGGCGGTCATCATGCCGTTACTGGTCGCAACGCCGGTGATGCGGGTCGTATCGGCGTTCAGCCCATCGATGCCGACATTGAAGTTGAAGCGCACGCCGATCTTCTCAGCTTCCAGCGCCAGGGCCTGCGTGAACATGTGGCAGTCGCCGGTCTCGTCATGCGGCAGCCGCAACCCGCCGGCGAATTTTTGCTTCACGCCGGCGAGCGCCGGCTCGGCTGCGATACAGCCCTCGCGGTCGAGCACCTCGAACGGCACGCCGTACTGCTTCAGCACGGCGATATCATCACCAGTGCCATCGAGCTGCGATTGATAGCGAAACAGCTGCAGCGTGCCTTTCGCGCGCTCGTCGTAGCGGATGCCGATCTCGTCGCGCAGCGCCTGCAGGCAGTCGCGGCTGTATTCCGCGATCGGGATCATGCGCGCCTTGTTCACCGCGTAGCGCGCCGTGGTGCAGTTGCGCAGCATCTTGAGCAGCCACAGCCACATCACGGGATCGAGCTTCGGGCGGATCACCAGCGGGCCGTGCTTCATCAACAGCCACTTCACCGCCTTCACCGGCACGCCCGGGCCGGCCCAGGGCGACGAATAGCCCGGCGACACCTCGCCGGCATTGGCAAAGGAGGTTTCGAGCGCGGGCTTCGGCTGACGGTCGATCACCGTCACGTCATGGCCGGCGCGCGCGAGATAATAGGCCGAGGTGACGCCGATCACGCCACTGCCGAGAACAAGGACCTTCACTTTTCCTCACATCCTGCAGCGAAAACGCAATCGCCGCTGCGAAACCACTCTGCTTCGCAACGGCGACAGCAATTTGTAGAGCTAGCTAGAATCTAGCTAGCAATTATCAGGCCACGCGCTTGATCGAGTCACCGAGGATCGAGACGATGTCGTCGATGTGCGACTTCTCGACGATCAAGGGCGGCGACAGCGCCAGCGAGTCGCCGCTCATGCGGAAGTAGAGGCCGCGATTGAAGCAGTCGACCATCACGTCGTAGCCGCGTACGCCGACGACGCCGTCACGCGGCGCGAGCTCGACCGCGCCCATCAGACCCTGGTTGCGGATGTCGACGACGTTCGGCAGGCCCTTGAGCGAGTGCAGGCCATCGCGCCAGTAGTCGGCGATCGAGGCACCACGGGTCAGCAGAGCCTCGTCCTTGTAGATGTCGAGCGTGGCAAGACCCGCCGCGCAGGCCACCGGATGCGCCGAATAGGTGTAGCCGTGGAACAGCTCCATGGCGTTGTCAGGGCCGACCATCAGCCCGTCATGGACCTGGCGGCTGGCGAACACCGCACCGCACGGCACGGTGCCGTTGGTGATGCCCTTGGCGGTGGTCATCATGTCCGGCGTCACGCCGTAGAAGTTGGCGGCGAACGGGGTGCCGAGACGGCCGAAACCGGTGATGACCTCGTCGAAGATCAGGAGGATGCCGTGCTTGGTGCAGAGCTCGCGCAGCCGCTGCAGATAGCCCTTCGGCGCCGGCAGCACCGCGGTCGAGCCCGGCACCGGCTCGACGATCACGGCCGCGATGGTATCGGCGCCATGCAGCGCGACCATCCGCTCGACGTCGTCGGCGAGCTCGGCGCCGTGGTCCGGCTGGTCCTTGGCGAAGGCGTTGCGGGCGAGATCATGGGTGTGACGGATGTGGTCGACACCCGGCAGATGGGTCGCGAACTGGCGGCGGTTGGCAACCATGCCGCCGACCGACATGCCGCCGAAGCCGACGCCGTGATAACCGCGCTCGCGGCCGATCAGACGGGTGCGAGTCGGCTGGCCGGCAGCGCGGTGATAGGCCAGCGCGATCTTCAGCGCGGTATCGACCGACTCAGAGCCCGAATTGGTGAAGAAGATCCGGTCCAGCCCCTTCGGGGCGATCTCGGCGAGACGCTCGGCAAAATCGAACGCCAGCGGGTGGCCCATGTTGAAGGAGGGCGCGAAATCCAGTGTCGACAGCTGGCGCTCGACGGCGGCTGCGATCTGCGGGCGACCGTGGCCGGCGTTGACGCACCACAGACCGGCGGAGCCGTCGATCACCTGCCGGCCATCGACCGAGGTGTAGTACATGCCCTTGGCGGAGGAGAACAGCCGCGGCGCTTTCTTGAACTGCCGGTTGGCCGTGAAGGGCATCCAGAACGAATCGGTCTTGATGGTGTTCGGAATCTGATGAACGGTCACGGCGGCGCTCCATTGTTGGTTAGCCTAGTCGGACCATTCTTCACGACACTCAACAAGTCCTTTTCTGTCGCACCGCAAGCCATTGATCTTGTTGGGGCGGTCTGCGAAGATTTGTTTGATCCGCAACACCTGCAACAGGGATCCTGTCATGAGCGTCGACATCGGCGGTCGGCTTCGATTCATCCGCGCGCGGCACAAGCTGTCGCAGCGCGAGCTCGCAAAGCGCTCCGGCGTGACCAATTCGACGATTTCGCTGATCGAATCCAACCAGATGAACCCGTCGGTCGGCGCACTGAAGCGCATCCTCGACGGCATCCCGATGGGGCTTGCGGAGTTCTTCGCGATCGAGCCGGAGCGGCCGCGCAAGGCGTTCTACCGCGCCGACGAGCTGACCGAGATCGGCAAGAAGCCGATCTCCTACCTGCAGATCGGCGACAGCCTGTTCGGACGGGCGTTGCAGATCCTGAAAGAGCGCTACGAGCCCGGCAGCGACACCGGCCGGGTGCCGCTGGTGCATGAGGGCGAGGAAGGCGGCATCGTGGTCTCGGGCCGGCTCGAGGTCACGGTCGACGACGAGCGGCGGGTGCTCAACGCCGGCGATGCCTATTACTTCGAAAGCCGCCGGCCGCACCGCTTCCGCTGCATCGGCGCCAAGCCGTGCGAGGTGATTTCGGCCTGCACGCCGCCGACATTTTGAACCCGGCGCGGGCGATGCGCGACCCAAGCCGCAAGGGCCGCGTGTCGCGGCGTTGCGGATGACGTCCATGCCTTGCTCCCCACGGCTTGCCGCCGCCGTCGCGGCCATCTCGGTCCTCGCGTCCGGCCCGTCGGTTGCGATGGACGATTTCCTGCGCGCATCGAGCAGCGCGCCGACCGCGATCAGGCTGTGCGGCGACAGCGGCGATGGCACGATCAAGACCGCCGACTGCAAGAAGGCCGGTACCGACAGGTTGGTGGCGCAGATCGACAAGGCCTTCGATGCGGCACTCGGCAAGATGCCGGCAAACGTCAAGCCGCTGTTGAAGCGCGACCAGGCCTGGTTCAACGAGATGATCATCGATGCCGCTGAAGTGCTGGCCGATTCCGGCGAGGACGCACTGAAGCAGAGTTTCACTGAAACGTTGCGCCGCCACGCGGCCGCGCTCGAGGGGATCGCATCCGGCCGGCCCGGCATTGCCGGCAAATGGGTCAATGCCTTCGGCAGCATCACGCTGACGCCGGCCGACGGCGGCGCCTATCGCCTCGCCGCCGATCTGCGCGGCGACTATGGCGGCGACCGCAGGCGGACCTGCAAGCTGACCGCCGAGTTGAAGCCTTCGGGGACTGGCTGGCTCTCTGGTACCGTGGTGATCGTCGCGGACACACCGGCCGACAAGCCGAAGACCGACACGGCGACGGACGCAGCCGCCACTCCCGCCAAGCCGCCGTCACTCAAACTCCGCCGCCAGGGCGAGACCTTGCGGATCGTCGGGACCATCGATGACGAGGACTGGGACGGCATCAACGACTGCTCGTCGATGTGGCAGGTCACCGGCAGCTATTTTGCCGCCGGCAAGGATGCGGCATCCGACAAAGCGGACACCGCCTTCGTCGCGCCGACCTTCGACTGCACGAAGCCTGAGACCGCGACCGACGAAGAAATCTGCGCCGATCCTGATCTCGCCGACAACGACCGGCGGCTGAACCGCGCCTGGAAGGCGTTGCAGCCGCGGCTCGACGAGGCGACGCGGCGCGCGCTGATCGACGACCAGCGCAACTGGGTGAAGAGCCAGACCGGACAATTCCCGGAATTCCTGCATCCGGCCTGGAACAAGCAGAGCTCGCAGGTCCACTTCACCGTCGATGCACGCGATCACGTCGACGGCTTGCAGCGCGAACGCCTGGCGCTGCTCGAAGGCTTCGACGACAAGCGCAGCGGACTTGCCGGCATGTGGCTCGCCTACAACGCCATCATCAAGGTTACCGCCGACGGCAACGGCGCCGTGACGGCCAAGGGATGGAAATGGGACCAGGGCGACTGGAAGGCCGGCTGCGACTACGAGATGACGGGCAAGATGGCAGGCGGCGCGTTCCGCTCCGACGAGCGGCGGAAAAATCCCGATACGCTCGAGCGCGACCATGCGATGCTGATCGTCAACCGGCTCGACGATGTCTTTGCCAAGAAGCGCACCGGGAAGGACGGCGCTGAAGACAGCGCCGACGAGGCCAAATGCAGGCGCCGGCTCGACAACTCCTCGGCCGCGCGGCTGTTTCCGGCCCGCCCCTCGCCCGATATCGACAATCTCAAGGGCTCGATCAGGTAGCCGCGCCAGCGCCGGTCATCACATCATCACAGGTCGCGCGTCTGCCGATCGCCCCAGGCGATCACGGCGGCAACGGTGGCAAACATCGCGACGGTGGCGATCAAGACAGGGATGGTGTCGAGAGACATCGGTCTTCTCCTGCGTGCTGCGGAGAAAACCTAACGTGCGGCTGCGCACATTGCTTTGTGCTGGATCAAATGCAGAGGTCGGGACGATCAGCTCGCGCCTGCGAGCTTGAGCCGCTCCAGATCGAGCAGCCGCACGCCGTCCGGCACGATCAACACCGCCTTCTCGCGCGCAAGCCGCGTCAGGGTGCGGCTCACCGTCTCGATGGTGAGACCGAGATAGTCGGCGATGTCCTGCCGGCTCATCGGCAACGGCACGGTGACGGAGACCGTTCCAATGCGGGCATACCGTGCCTGCATGTTGAGGAGGAATGCAGCGATCTTCTCCTCGGCGGTGCGCCGGCCGAGCAGCAGCATCTGCTCCTGCGCAAGGCTCAATTCATGCCCGGCGAATTCGTGCAGCCGGCGCAACAGATGCGGCTTGTCGTCGACATAGGCGAGGAACGCCGGTCGCGCAAAACGACACACCGCAACCGCGGTGACGGCTTCGGCGGTCACGCCGTAGCGGTCCTGCAACGCGAGCCCGAGGAAATCACCCGGCAGCGCGAAACCGACGATCTGCCGGCGGCCATCGGGCAACGACTTGTACAGGCGCACCACGCCTTCAGTGACGTTGAACACGCTGCCCGCCAGCGCGCTCTGCTCGAACAATGTCGTTCTCGCCGGGACCTCTCGGGCCTGGCTGATCCGGTCGAGCTCTTCGAGCTCGGGGGCCTCCAGCGCGGCGCAGACGCTGAACAGCCTGACCTTGCAGTCCTCGCAGCCATTCGTGGCCAGGCCATGCCTACAGTCGCGCGTCGCCGCGCCAGCACATGAATCCTGCAGGGGGTCGGCAATCCTCATCGCTCGGGGGTCCGCATGGTTCGGTATCGACCTTTATCGGCCGCTATTTGAGCTGGATCAACCATCCCCGGCATTGATGCAAATCAATGCCCTCACCGCCATCCCCCGGCAATTTCGCCAAGATCGGGGATTTCGGACGATGAACAAGCAATTTCAGGCGCTTCCGATCGACGATCGGCACGCAAATTCAGCCTATCCGCTCGTGTTCATGCATGATGCCAGTATTACCACGGGCCAATGGCTGGAATTCGTGCGCCGGCACAGCCGGGGCAGCTCCAGGCTGATCGCGATCCGCGACCGCCGCGGCGTGGTCCATGCCCTGTTCAGTTACCGGATCGACAGCGACCTGCGCGTCCGCAAGCGGCTCAGCATCGGCGACCTGATCGTGGCCCACCTTGCCGGATCGCAGATCGACGACGCAGTGGCGAACGTCGTCGCCGATGTGGCGCAGCAGTTCGGTTGCCAGATCGTCACCATCGAACGCCCCTTCGTCACACGCCGCGCGCGAGACGCCGGATGCCCGACCGCGGACGCGCTGCGGCGCGGCAACTGGCGGATCAACTGACGCGGCACTCGGCCTTGGCGCGGGCGGCAAGGCTTCGAGCAAGGACGTTCGGCGCCAGGGCACGGCATTTGTGCTTGCAGCGGAAACCGGCCCGGGGTGTCATCCGTAGCAGCTGGTATCCGAGACGGAGCCCCGCATGCGCGCGATCGCCCTCATTGCCGCCATTCTGTTCGCCCTCGCCTCACCTGCCCGAGCCGACGACGCCGGCGCCGCACAGGACGTGATCCGCGCCCAGGAGCAGGCGTTCGGCCGCGACGACGCCGCGGCGGCCTATTCCTATGCCGCGCCCGCGATTCGGCGGATCTTTCCGCAGGCCGAGATCTTCATGTCGATGGTGCAGAGCCAATACGCGCCGGTCTATCGCCACAAGAGCTTCGAGTTCGGCGAGGCGCAGAGCGAGGGCGACCGGATTGCGCAGCGCGTTCACATCGTCGATGCCAATGGCGAGGCATGGGAGGCGCTCTACACGCTGGAGCGGCAGGCGGACGGCAGTTTGAAGATCACCGGCTGCTCATTGCTCAAGGCCGGCCAATCGGTGTGATCGCCGCGATCGGCCGCGCGGTTGGCCCCTCAGGACAAGCCCTTTCGCAAGCGCAGCCTGTCTTCGAGCCAGTCGAAGATGACTTCATTGACCAATGTCGGGTTGTCGATATGACCTTGCATGGCAGCGGTTTCGCCACGCCGGAACAGGATCAACCTGGCGTCGCGGTGAGAGCTGCCCAGTTGATCGCCGAATTCGGTCAAGGCGCCCGGAAGCAGCCAGCCGGCTTCGCCCGCGGTGACAAGCAGCGGGCATTCGATGCTTCGCGAGATCGCATTGGCCTCCTCGAGCCATCCGGCCTGCTCGTCGTCGCCGGCTTGCCGAAAGAAGAAACTTCTTTCGTGCGAGTCCCACATTCCGGCATCGCAAACCGCCGCGGCAAACCGGGCGTCGCTTGCCGCCGCACGGGCGACCAGGGAGGAATTGCACGCATCCGCGACGATGGCGATCCGCGTGCTGTCGACACCAGGCTTCTCCGAAAGGAAGTCCAGCACGCGGCTCATGGCGGCTTCGAACCTGTGGCCCTCGAGCCGTTCCGGTGACACGGCCGTCTGCGTGCCCAGCAGGTCCACCGCGAGCAGCGAGAAGCCGCGCTCATTCGCATGACCGGCGTATTTGGTGATCAACTCTTCCTTGTACGAACCGGGCTCGCCGATGCACACGATGACGGGCCCATCGTCGCGAAACGCCGACGGCAGATAGTAGGCCTGAAGCGACAGGTCTTCGGTCCACGGAATCGAGAGCACCTGGCCGGCCGGAACCCGGGTCTTCAAAAAGCTGGTCGCGCATCGCCGCATTCCGTCGACAGCACGTGCCAGCAAATCGTTGGCGTATCCGGGAGGCCTTGCTGCGGCGTGAAAGTAGGTCGTGGCCCGAAGCCAATTGCGACGGGCGGTGACCAGATTGTTGTTCAGCAACGAAAGCTTGGCGCGCGCCTCGTTCAGTTCCGCGGTCTTGATCCACTGTTCGGACCACGAGCTCTCTGAAGCGAGGTTGATCTTGCTCAAGGTCAGCCAGCACTCGGAGACGGTCGACCCGCCTTCCTGCGCGGCGGCCAGCAGCTTGACGAACTCCGCCGACAGATCCTCTCGATCCGGCCAGGCAGGCCAGCCTTTGTCGTCGAACTCGACGCTGCTTGACGAGGCACCGCGCGCCCCACAGTGGTCATGCATATTTCGTCAACTCGTTCGCACCCGGCTCCGCTGCCGGCATGCGTGATCGGTACGAGTCCACTTGTTGTTATCGATGAGCCGCCGCCTCGGTAGCCGCGCGACGTTGGCGTCGAGATCGCAAACGCCAATCACCCAGCTCTCCCAAGAAAATATTCCAATGTCGCTTCATATAATTGAAGTAATTCGACGGCGGCAAATGTTGATATGGCGGCGCAGGAATGCGTTGCGCTTATGCCTGAGGGGCCGAACGTTGCTGCAGCAATCGTTGCCGAGCAAACGCTCGGAAACGTTCCGCTTGCGAACTTGCCGGCGGCGCAAGCAGCTGCTCACGGGATCGCGAGAACCGGCACGCCCTCACTCACTCGGCCGTGACTGCGCAGAGCTCGCAGCTCGAATGCGCAGGCATATCCCCGCACCGCTAAACGCGTGCGCTGGCGCCCGCCCTTAACCAGGTAGTCCTGCATTGCCGGCGCTCGGTCGCTGGATCTGATGCAGCGCTCGACGAGATCGAGAGAGATCGAGAACTCCGCGTCGTTCATGCAATCCAGCCAGACGTCGTTGACGTTCGACTGCATCGGCGCAAGCTCGAGCAGCGCGCGATCCTACCTCCCTGAAATGAAAAACCTCCGGCAGGGCATTGCCGGAGGTTTCGGAGGTTCATGAAGAAGTTTGATATCTCCTCGTCATGGTCGGCAGAGCAACCGACGTCACGTTTGTACATGATAGACTAATGTTAGTAAATCATACAATGCGCTCTTCTTCCAAAATCAAAGCCTCGACAGTTTCCCGTCGAGGCTTTGGGTCGCGATCAAGTCCGGATCAACCGGGCTTTACCAGTTGCGCTGCGCGCGGAGCAGCAGCATGTAGGTATCCTGGTTGCTGAGCGAGTAGACAGCGGCCGGCTTGCCGATCGCAGCGCTACCCGGGTAGGTGATCGTGCCAGCGTAGTTCTGATCCAGATGGGTGTAGGTGAAGTCAGCCGAGAAGGTCAGGTTCTTCACCGGGGTCCACTGAGTCTGCGTACCGATCTGAGCAATGCTGTAATCGGGGTTGCACGAGGTCAGGTTCGAGGTGGCGCCGATCAGCACGCCGAACGATCCGCCCACGCCAGTTCCGCCCGGACCGCAGATGTAGCTCTTGGCGGTGCCGTTGTAGTTCACCTGGGCCCACGCACCATAGACGCTGGTGTTCCAATATGGATTCCAGTTGTGGACGTATGCACCGCGCACGCCGTACGTCGTGATCAGCTGTTGCTGACCGCCCGAGACGAACACGCTGTCCGGCGCGATGCCGAAGCCGATGCTCTGATAGGCACCGGGAACGCTGGTGTTGCCGAAGGAGGTGAACGCACCGGCACCCGAGAGATCCTGGATGTTGTAGCGCGTTGCGCCGTTGGTGTAGACGCCCTGGACGTTGATGGTATCGCCGGGTCCGGTCGGGATGTTCTTGATCGACAGGGCCAACTGACCCGCCCAGCCCCACTTGTCGTCGGGATGACCGGTGAGTTCAGTGCCGCCATAGTAGGCCGCGTGATTGTCATGCGCCGCGAACGACGCCTGGAACAGGCCCCAGGCCTGGTCGACGCGGAGCGACGCGACGAGATCCGGAGCAATCGTGCCGGCATAGTCGCTCGCGCCGTAGGGACCGAGAGCGCCGGTACCGAGCACGCCGAGATTCTGCACGCCGGCCTGATAATAGGCCGACTGATCCTGGGCCGACAAAGCCAGCGACACGCCGTTGCCGAACTGTGCGGTGTAGGTGAACTGGTTCACACCGGTGATCGTGCCGCCACCGCCGACGAGACCGTCGAAGTTGTTGCCGGGATAGTTGGCCCACGGCGTAGCGAACTGCGAGACCGCCTTACCCATTGTGAAGCCGGCGAACTGAATGAAGGCGTAATAGACGCCGACCGTGCCGGCGGCGACACCGCCCGCGCTCGCGTTGTTCGGAGCAGCAGACGTTCCGATCGGCGAGTAGACCGTCGAGCCTGCCGCGGCGCCCGCGCCATAGCTGTCCGAGGTCCAGCTGAAGGTCGCATCGAAGAAGGTACGAACCACGCCGTATTCGGTCGCGGTGCGGGTGTCGACGTTGAGGTCTTCGCGCGAGCGCCAGGTGTAGCCGTTGGTGAAGCGGTTGTTCGCGCCGCCGGCGCGCGTAGTTGCCGGTGTGATCCGAGTTGGTGTTCGCCAGAACGTCGACGCGCAAATAGCCGCCCAGCTTGATGCAGGTGTCGGTGCCCGGAATAAAGTAGAAGCCCGGACCATAGAGCGAGCAGACCTTCACGTACTCGACTGCCTTGGCCTTGACCGGAAGGTCGGCCGCCATCGCTCCACTGCTCGCGGCGAGAGCTGCCGCCGAGCCCAACAAAAGGCCCTTAACTATCTTCATGCTATCCTCCAATTGATGCCTTGCTCTGCTGGCAAAGCGACAAACGTTCCCCTCCCGAAAACCGCTGCGGCGCAGCCATTTTCAAGATGCTCGTGGTCAACTCGGCCACTGCAGGCGTGAGATGGTGGATGCCCCCCATCTACGATGCGGAACAATGCAATTGAGAGGTCACATATTCAACTTATATTAGTTAGTCATTCTATGTTTGCGCACCCTTGTGTCATTCAGGCAACGCCCGCACGAACATTTTCGTCCAGCGCCTGCTTCAAAAATTGCTCGATATCTGTGAAGATGAATTTTTGTTAAGGTAGGTCATGACCGAGCGCAAATCGACCGACAAACTGCAGGACGCGGCTGAGCGATTGGCTTGGGAGATCGTGTCGACCAGCATCCGCCTGGACGAGTTGCGCAGCATCTGGGCCAAGATGATCGGAATCACCGGGCCGCAATGGATGATCATGACGGTGCTGGCGAATGCCGAGGACCGCAGCGTCGGCCTGCCTGTCGGCGCGGTTTCGAGGGCGCTGCGCGTCGATCAGTCGTTCGTGGTGACGCAGTCGAAGCTGCTCGAAAAGAAGAACCTCGTGCGCCGCAAGAGCTCGACCGAGGATGCCCGGGTCGTGAACCTGTCGCTGACCGAGCACGCCAAGAAGCAGATGGCGAATCTATCCGCGCAACGCCGGGAGTTGAACGAGTTCGTCTATGCCGACCTCGATCTGCGGGAGCTGTTGCAACTGACCGGCAAGATGGATTCCATCAAGAGCCGCCTGGACAAGGCGATCGCGAGGATCTCGGTCGATCTTTAGCGGAGTTCGCTGATCTCAGCCGCAGTCCTGATCAAGCTCTCATCCGAGCATGATCTCGTCGGAAAACCGCGTCGCACGTTTCCGGATCATGCTCTCATCTGAGCGTGATCTCTCCGGAAAACCGCTACGCACTTTTCCGGATCATGCCATCGCCAGCCGCTGCCGCGACCGCAGCAGGAGCAGCAGGATGATGCTGACATTGAGCAGGTTCCAGGCCAGGCCATTGGCGAAGGCTGCCGCATAGGAACCGGTGGCGTCGAAGATCACGCCCGAGATCCAGCCGCCAAAGGACATGCCGAACACCGAGGCGAAGATCACGATGCCGATCCGGGTCGCAGCTTCGGAGGCCGGCATCGCCTCGCGCACGATGATGGCGTAGCTCGGCACGATGCCGCCCTGGAACAGGCCGAACATCGCCGAGATGACGTAGAGCGAGGTCAGGCTGTCGAAGAACAGATAGAACAGCAGTGCCGAGCCCTGCGCGATCGAGCCGATCAAGAGCGTGCGGATGCCGCCGATCCTGTCGGCGAGGAATCCGGAGCCGATCCGGCTGATGATGCCGAAGCCGAGCATCAGCGACAGCATCTCCGCGCCGCGCGCCACGCCGTAGCCGAGATCGCCGCAATAAGCGACGATGTGAACCTGCGGCATCGACATCGCCACGCAGCAGGAGATCGACGCCAGCGACAGGACCGCGGTCAGCGCGTTGGTGGAGAGCTTGAGGTCGACGCGCGGCGGCGCCGCGTTGACATGGCTGCGCCGGGTCGCCGCCCCCATCAACAGCCGCAACACCACCAGCGCCAGCGCCATAGCGATCGCGGTGAAGATGCCGATCGCGATGTGGGTGGTGCGCCAGCCGACGCTCTGCATGCCGAAATTGACCAGCGGCGGCCACACCGTGCCGCCGACATAATTGCCGCTGGCGGCGATCGCGACCGCAAGCCCGCGGTAGCGCTCGAACCAGTGCGAAGCCTCCGCCATCAGGGGACCGAAGGTCGCGGCCGACGACAAGCCGATCGCGAAATGGAGCAGGATGAAGGCCAGGATCGACGGCGCGTAGCCGGCGCCGATATAGCCGAGGCCGAGGATGCCGATCCCGGCACCGATTGCCGCGACGATGCCGTAGCGGTCGCTGATCTTGCCGGTCACGACCTGGCCGAGGCCGAAGCCGAGCATCACCATCGTAAAGGCGAGCGATGCCGTTCCGCGGGTCGCGCCGAAGTCGGTCTGCACCATCGGCAGCGCCACCACCACCGACCACATGCCGACGCTGCCGAGCGAGCCGATCACCACGGCGACGACAAGGCGCAGCCATGCCCGGCTCGAGTCGGGAACGAACGTTGCAGCTTCAGGGGAATATTCAGAAGAAATTACCACGGCACGCGGAACTTCGTCGGCATTTGCCTCAAGGTCAAGCGCGTTGCCGAGAGATTAGGCATGCAGCAGCAAGGGGACGCGCCGAACTTCACCGGCGCGTGAGCAGCTCATTTGCCGTAGTTCGGATCCTGCGCCTGGAACGGGCCGCACTTCGCATCGAGTCCGAAGCGATGGTCGAAATCGACGGTGCCGCCGCCAACCGGGATGCGGGTCGGCGGCAGGCCGCGCGTATATTGATCAACCGTCACGAACTTCTTGTCCGCGCTCATCGTCACATGCACCGGCTCGAGGCCCTTGCCCTTGTTGAGCTCGGTCAGATCGAGCGTGTAATAGCCCTCCGCCGTCGTGCCCGCGGCCATGCCGCCATGCGGCGCGAACGCGACGGATTGCGGCAGATAGACCTCCATCAGGACGCCGTTGCCGTTGCAGGCAATCATGCGGATCAGCCAGGTCCGATCGTCGGGTAGCGTCGCCGCCGAGGCCGGCGCCGACAGCAGCGCGATTGCCGCGGCGCATGCTGCTGTCGCGGTTCGACCAGCGCGGTTCACCATGGATGCCTCCGGCGGCTGAATTGCCTTGCTGGCGTTTTCGTCGAAGACGAGGCCGCGAAAGTTCAACGGCGGTGTGGACCGCAGCGATCGCGGCCGGACCGATCGGCCGGGAATATCGTCGGCCGAACCGTGATCCATGTTGACGAGGAAAAACTGATACAATGCGAGCCGGTTCACACTGGCGGCTCGCCATCCGGACCTATCATCCCGCCGGATGGCGCGCAGTTCGCAGGTTATGAGGATCGAAGCGCACACCGTCGGAGGCTCATCATGCATTCGTCGTCAGCAGAGTGGTTACCCGTTGCAACGGCGCCGTCGGACCGGGAGCTCGAGGTCTGTGTCCTCGACTATGACGGCATGGTCCATGCGCTGATGTTCCCGTGCCACCGGGATGGCACCGAGTGGGTCGACCATGCCGGCAGCAGGCACCTCGACATCCAGCCGACGCATTGGCGCAAATGGATGCAGTCAGCCAACTAGCACCGCGCTGATCGGTCCGGTGCAGCCGACACCGGCCTCGCACCGGCCCGGATATTGAGCTAGAATTGCCACGTGAGGTTCAAGGGTGGGCCAGGAGGCTCGTCATGGAATCACACGTGATTCCTTTCGAAAATCGCTGGACCAACGGCAAGCATGCCTGGGAATGGCATTGCGAGCTCGAGCGGCTGGGCGTGGCGACGGTCCGGACGATGTACAGCGAGCACGAGACGCATCATCACGACGAGCCTGCCGTGGTGTTCGACATCCCCGCAGGCTTTGTCCGCGACTGGCTGGCCTTTCACGACCAGCGCACCGCCCGGCAGCAATTGCTCTGGCGGGCCAGCGTCATTACGCTCGGCATCATCGCCGCATCGGGCGTCGTGCTCGGCGCGCTCAGATAGCGGCCGCCGGCGCGCGCCCCCCCCCGGAACAGCCGGACGGTCCGACCCGCCCTTCACGGCCCAGAATCGCATTTCCTGGCCCCCTGCGACGTCCCGCGCAGCCCCTAGGACGGCACTTATTAACCCTTTGCTAACCATACACCCGGCAAGAATTGCCGAGTGAAGTCGAGTGTCGTCGAACGCGTCTAACGGGCGGAGATCCCCGTGAACGCCAGCGCGGTGCCTCACTTTCGGAACGGCGGCCCTGCGGCCGTCGCGCAGACGCTTGGCGGCCGCGGCCGCCAGTCGCGAGGGAGAGCGGCTACCATGGTCGACGTCACGGCGGGTCAGGGCACGGCAGGCAAGAGCGGATTACCGAGCCTCGGCGAGATCGGCGACATCCTGAAGCGCGGCGACATCGCGCTGGCGGTCGGCGTCCTCACCATCCTGGTGGTGCTGATCCTGCCGCTGCCCTCGATCGTGCTCGACCTCTTCCTGGCGGTCTCGATCACGGTCTCGATCCTGATCCTGATGACCTCGCTCTTCATCCAGGCGCCGCTGGAATTCTCGTCGTTTCCGACCATCCTCCTGATCTCGACCATGCTGCGGCTGTCGCTCAACATGGCCTCGACCCGGTTGATCCTGAGCCACGGCCACGAGGGCACGGCGGCGGCCGGCCACGTCATCGAGGCCTTCGGCAACTTCGTGATGGGCGGCAACTTCGTGATCGGCATCATCGTGTTCGCGATCCTGGTGATCGTGAACTTCGTGGTCATCACCAAGGGTTCGGGCCGCATCGCCGAGGTCGCGGCGCGCTTCCAGTTGGACTCGATGCCCGGCAAGCAGATGGCGATCGACGCCGATCTCTCCGCCGGCCTGATCGACGAGAAGGCCGCCAAGGAGCGCCGCAAGGCGCTGGAAGACGAAAGCGGCTTCTTCGGCGCGATGGACGGTGCCTCGAAATTCGTTCGCGGCGATGCCATCGCCGGCCTCCTGATCGTCGGCATCAACATCGTCGGCGGTATCATCATCGGCGTAGCCCAGCAGGGCCTGTCCTTCAGCGAAGCCGCCCGCACCTACACCGTGCTGACCGTCGGCGACGGCCTCGTCACCCAGGTGCCGGCGCTGATCGTCTCGACCGCAGCCGGCCTGCTCGTCTCCAAGGCCGGCATCTCCGGCGCCGCCGACAAGGCGCTGATGCGCCAGCTCTCCGGCTATCCGCAGGCGCTCGGCATGTCGGCCGGCGTCATGCTGGTGCTGGGGCTGCTGCCGGGCATTCCGACCCTGCCGTTCCTGGCGCTGGGCTCCGGCGCGGCGATGCTGGCCTGGAACGCGCGCAAGCAGAAGCGCGCGGCGAAGGCGGCCGAAACCGCAGCGGCCGCCGCCCCCGCTGCAGCCGCGGCCGCCGCCGCAGCCGCCGCGGAAGAGCCGATCGCCGCCGCGCTGAAGATCGACGACCTCAAGATCGAGCTCGGCTACGCGCTGCTGCCGCTGGTCAACGGTCCCGACGGCACCGACCGCCTCACCGAGCAGATCAAGGCGCTGCGCCGCTCGCTCGCGATCGAGATGGGTTTCGTGATGCCGGCGGTGCGCATCCTCGACAATGTGCAGCTCGAGGCCAACAGCTACGCCATCAAGATCAAGGAAGTCGACGCCGGCAGCGGCAAGATCTGGCCGAACCAGTTCATGGTCATGGACCCCGCCGGCAACCAGGTGCAGCTGCCGGGCATCCACACCATCGAGCCGACCTTCGGCCTGCCTGCGACCTGGGTCGATGCCGGCCTGAAGGAAGAGGCCGCGCTGAAGGGCTACACCGTGGTCGACGCCGCCACGGTGCTGTCGACGCACCTGACCGAGCTGCTCAAGACCAACATGTCGGACCTGTTGTCCTACGGCGAGGTGCAGAAGCTCCTGAAGGACCTGCCGAAGGAGCAGGGCGAGCTGATCAAGGACATCGTGCCGAGCCAGGTCACGGTGTCGGGCATCCAGCGCGTGCTGCAATTGCTGCTCGCCGAACGCATCTCGATCCGCGATCTCTCGACCATCCTCGAGGGCATCGCCGACGCGCTGGCGTTCTCGCGCAATCCGGCGACCATGGTCGAGCACGTGCGCACCCGGCTGGCGCGGCAGATCTGTGCCCAGAACACCTCGCCGAACGGCTACCTGCCGCTGATCGCGCTGTCGGCGCGCTGGGAGCAGGCATTCGCCGAGTCGATCGTCGGCACCGGCGACGACCGGAGCCTGGCGATGCAGCCCTCGAAGCTTTCGGAATTCATGACCGCCGTGCGCAACGCCTTCGAGCAGGCGGCGCGCGAAGGCGAGGCTCCGGTGCTGGTGACGTCGGCCGCGATCCGGCCGTTCGTCCGCTCGCTGGTGGAACGGTTCCGTTCGCAGACCACCGTTTTGTCGCAGGCCGAGATCCATCCGCGGGCCCGGCTGAAGACGGTCGGCAGCGTCTGAAGCTTCGATTCTGGCCGAGCGGAACCGAAGCCCTGGGTTGTTATCTGACGCGTTGTCGTCACGCGAACCGGGCGGCCGCATCATTCGAAAATGCTCTAGCGGCCGCAAATCACTTGCGTTTTCGTCTGTGTTTTCTCGCCACAGGCAACTGATTTGTGTGGAACAGACCGAAACGGACCTATCTGGGATGCAGCATCCCAGCATTCGTTCAAGATACTGATATTACATTGGTTTAATGCGACTCTAGATTACCAAAGGGTCATCTTTGATCGCGCCCGATCACGTCTCATCACGCCCTTGTGATGACCTCTGGGGAACGGAATCGGCAAATCCTACGTTAGCGAGGCACGAGACGTTGAACCGGGCAGTAGACCGAACCGACAGATTGACAGAGAGCAGGAAGGCGGCAGGAGACTTCCATGAACCACTCGATCTACAGCGCTGATCGTACGACGCATCTGAAGATTGTGGTCGTGGCGTTGGTCGCCGGTATCCTGGTCGCTGGTTTCGGCATCTCGGCGCACAATTCGTCGGACGAGGGTTACACCCAGACGGCGCGTGTGATGAAGGCCGGCAAGCCGGTGGCAATCACGAGCTCGAGCAACTCGCTGGTCCGTTGATCGGCAGGCTCGCTAACAGGAGAGTTTCAGGAATTCACGTAGTGTTCTTTACAGCCCCCCAAAGTCGCTGCGTGGATATTTAAGACCCCAACTACCCCCAAGTTGACTATCGAAAACGCCCGCTCCCCACGGGCGTTTTCTTTTTTGTGCGGGTGGCATTCAACCCAATCGCCGACCCCAGCGCGCACAGCCCTCTCCACGTCATTGCGAGCGAAGCGAAGCAATCCATGTCTCCGCATCTGCGGAAGTATGGATTGCTTCGTCGCTCCGCTCCTCGCAATGACGGGGTTACCGCTTCCGACAGTCTCCGACGACGAGGCGCCTGGCCTATCGCGGCGTCGAACCTGACCCAGGCCGCACGGTCTCGATCAGCTTGCCGGTGAAGATCGGCGCCGAGGTCGGCTGGCCGTTCGGCGAACCGCCGGCCTGTTCGACGGTCACCGCGTAGGTGGCGCCGTTGATCACGTCGGGATCGTAGCCCGACAGCACCGGACGCGCGGTGAAATCATCGGCGCCGATCACGCCGAGCGAGCGCGGCTGCGGCAGCTTGTCGGAGATCAGCCAGAGCTCGAAGCTCTTGCCGGGCTCCGAGGCGGCGCCGACCTTGCGCACGGTGAAGTTCTTGGTCGCGCCGTCGATGGTCATGATGAAGGCCGGCCCGCCATTCTGGCCCTGCAACAGCGCGACATATTGCGCCGACGGCGTGAAGGCCGGCGCGGGCGTCTTCACTTCCACGGTCTGGATGCGCGGCTGCGGCCGGATCGCGTTCGGCAAGGCATCGGGCCGGTAGATCTGCAGGCCGAGCGTCACCAGCAGCGCGGCCGCGATCGCTGTCGCGGCCGACGCGATGCCGCGCCAGCGCTTCATGCGGCTCGTCAGCGCGATCACCTGGCTGTCGTCGATGCCAAAACGCGCCCGGACCGATGCCCGGCGGGCCTCGGCGGGCTGCGGGATCTGTGGCGACTGCGAAGGCTCCGGATCGAACGCCGAGCCGAATTCGACATCGTCCGCGATCGGTGTCGGTGGCGGCGACGTCACCGTGGCGGCCGGCGTCTCGGGCAGCAGCAGCGGCGCCTGCGGCGCGCTGGCATGGCCGATCGCCGCCTTGATGTTCTCCCAGACCACCGGGCGCGGCTCGACCAGGCCGACCATCTGGTTCAGCGGCCCGAGCCTGAATTCCCAGGCCTGCACGAGCGCGGCGAACTCGGTGTCGACGGCCATCATGGTCTCGACCTGCGTGCGCTCGTCGGCATCGAGCGTACCGAGCGCATATTCCGCGGCGAGCGCGATATGGTCTTCGCTATAGGCCATCAATCAGAGTCCAAGACACTCCCGGATATCCATCAGGCTGCGGCGCAGCCAGGTCTTCACCGTATTCACCGGTGTCTCGAACTTTGCGGCGAGCTGCTCGCGGCTCCAGCCGTTGTAATAGGCGAGCAGCACGAGCTTCTGACGATCGGGCTCCAGGCGACCGACGCACTCCAGCAGCCGCTTCAACTCTTCCGTCATCTCCCGTCGCGCCAGCGGATCGGGCTGGTCGGCGGCGACTTCCATCGCGGCCGGCTCTTCTTCCAGCGAGGACTCGCCTCGCTTGCGCACCACATCGATGGCGCGGTTGCGCGCGATCGACGTCATCCACGTGATCGGGGAAGACAGGGCTGGGTTGAACTGCCCGGCGCTGTTCCAGATCTTGACGTAAGCCTCCTGAATGACCTCCTCGGCGAGGTCCTGTCGCCGCAAGATACGGAGCACCACGCCAAAGAGTTTCGCGCGGGTCGCGGCATACAGCCGCTCGAAGGCGGCCTCATCCCCCTTGGCGACGGCGGCGATCAGCCAGACGAGCTCAGCCGGCGTCAGCATTCAGCGCCCTCCAAGCCTGCATCCCCCATCGCCTCATTGCCACCGCGCCGCCGATCGTCCGGTCCGGACCGGTGGTAGCATATTTTGGAACAGCACGATCCGCCAAGTGGCTGACAAGAGGCCGGCACGTCGCGGGCTTGTGGACAGCGCCCAGCAAAAAGCCCGGGCGATCGGCCCGGGCTTGCAAGATGGTCAGCGGAGGGAGCTAGGGTTCAGGCGATGACGCCGAGACGGGCCCGCATCAGGCCGATCGAATCCATGTCGGCTTGCTCGCGAGCGCTCTCCTCCGCGCGTTCGCGCGCCTGGTCGCGCTCGTCGAGCAGCTCCACCTTCTTCAGCTCCTCGAAGGCTTCCGACAGCAGCGCCTTGGCGTCGTCGAGCTGGGCGCGCAACTCGTCGGCCGAGCGGGTCAGGTTCTCGCGGCGCTGGATCGCGGCCTTGGCATAGGTGGGATAGGCGAAGTGCGAGGGATCATTGATCCCGGCGCGCTCCTGCTCGGTCTGGATCTCGCGCTCGAGCTCGACTGACATGCGCTGGAAGTCGGCGATCATGCCTTCGATCTGGGTAACCCGACGGCGCTTTTCATCGACCTGAAATTTCTTCAGGCGGATCAGCGTTTCACGTGACTTCATCGACTCATACTCCCCAGAAGTCCCAAATCTGAACGCGGGACAGAGCCGGCTCCCCGCTGGGCCCCGCCGGCATAGCTATGGTGTGCCGGGGATGATGGCCTGACAAAGTTAGCGTTCCGTTTCCAAACCCGACAGGATTTGAGCAAGTTGCCGGTAGCCGTCGCCGAGGCTGGTCGCCTCGTCCTTGGCCTGGCGCAGATAGGCCTCGAGCGGCTCATGCAGCCGGATCGCCTCGTCGACCTCGGGGCTGGAACCCGGCCGGTAGGCGCCGAGCCGGATCAATTCCTCCATATCGGCATAGGTCGCCATCACCTGCCGCGCCTTGTTGATGAAGGGCAGGAAGTTGGGGTCGGCCGACTTCGGCATGGTGCGCGAGACCGACTTCAGGATGTTGACGGCGGGATAGCGGCCGCGCTCGGCGATCGCCCGCTGCATCACGATATGACCGTCGAGGATGCCGCGCACCGCGTCGGCGATCGGCTCATTGTGATCGTCGCCGTCGACCAGCACGGTGAAGATCGCGGTGATGGTGCCGGCGCCGGTGCCGGGCCCTGCCCGCTCCAACAGCTTCGGCAGTTCGGTGAACACGGTCGGCGTGTAGCCCTTGGCGGTCGGCGGCTCGCCCGCCGAGAGCCCGATCTCGCGCTGCGCCATCGCAAAGCGCGTCACCGAGTCCATCAGGCACAACACGTCCTTGTCCTCGTCGCGGAAATACTCCGCGATGGCCAGCGTGAGATAGGCCGCCTGGCGCCGCATCAGCGCCGGCTCGTCCGAGGTGGCGACCACCACGACCGAGCGCGCCAGCCCTTCCTCGCCGAGATCCTCCTGGAGGAATTCCTGCACCTCGCGGCCGCGTTCGCCGATCAGCCCAATCACCGAGATCGCGGCATCGACATTACGCGCCAGCATCGACAGCAGCACCGACTTGCCGACGCCGCTTCCAGCGAAGATGCCGAGCCGCTGGCCGCGGCAGCAGGTCAGGAAAGTATTGAGGCCGCGCACGCCGAGGTCGAGCGGCGGCCCGACCCGCTTGCGCGAATGCGCCGGCGGCGGCGAGTTGCGATAGGACATTGGCGAGGCGCCTTGCGGCAGCGGCCCCTTGCCGTCGATCGGTTCGCCCATCGCATTGACGACGCGGCCGAGCCAGGCGGGCGACGGCCGCACCTGGCTCGCCGCATTGGCGATGACGGCGCGGCAACCGCGCCTGACGCCTTCGAGTCCGCCGAACGGCATCACCACCGCGTTCTCGCCGGAGAAGCCGATCACCTCGGCCGGGATGAAGCGTCCGGCGCCGACGTCGATCACGATGCGCGCGCCGACCGACATCGCGTGAATGGGTCCGGCGATCTCGACCATCAGCCCGCGGACGCCGACGACACGGCCATAAATATTGACGCCGTCGATGTCGCCGATCTGCTCCGCGAGGGCCTTCATTGCGAAAACCTTAAGTTTCCGCGATTTTGCTCCAGCCGCTTAACTTCGTGTTTACCCGCATCATTAATCATTGCGTCACTGTCTTTGGTGACTGAGGTCGCTTGCCCATCAGAAGAAGGGCGAGTCGCGAGAGTCGGTTAGGCCCGTCTCTTAATGTGGAAACTGAACGAGCGCGGTTAGGAAAAGCTTCTTCTACGCAATATCTTAGGGCGATTCGACAAAAATTGCACGGTTAGAGCTTGCGTCGAGGAATCAGTTTTTGTTAACCATATCTCGTCAGGATCCGAATCAGTTGTTCAAAGGCGTTTTGTGAGTGCCGCAAGTGCGGCCGACCTGACGCCCGGAGCGGCGACTATAGGGGACTGGCATGCGCGTTTTGCTGATTGAAGATGATAGCGCCGTCGCGCAGTCGATCGAATTGATGCTCAAATCCGAGAGTTTCAACGTCTACACGACGGACCTCGGTGAAGAAGGCGTCGATCTCGGCAAGCTTTACGACTACGACATCATCCTGCTCGACCTCAACCTGCCCGACATGTCCGGCTACGACGTGCTCAAGCAGCTCCGGGTTTCGAAGATCAAGACTCCCATTCTGATCCTCTCCGGCCTCGCCGGCATCGAGGACAAGGTCAAGGGTCTCGGCGTCGGCGCCGACGACTACATGACCAAACCCTTCCACAAGGACGAGCTGGTCGCCCGCATCCACGCGATCGTGCGCCGCTCCAAGGGTCACGCCCAGTCGGTCATCCAGACCGGCGATCTCGTGGTTAACCTGGACACCAAGACGGTCGAGGTCGGCGGTCAGCGCGTGCACCTGACCGGCAAGGAATACCAGATGCTGGAGCTGCTCTCGCTCCGCAAGGGCACCACGCTCACCAAGGAAATGTTCCTCAATCACCTCTACGGCGGCATGGATGAGCCGGAGCTGAAGATCATCGACGTCTTCATCTGCAAGCTCCGCAAGAAGCTCGCCAACGCCTCCGAGGGCCGCAACTTCATCGAGACCGTGTGGGGCCGCGGCTACGTGCTGCGCGAGCCGCACGAGGCCGACGAGCGCATTCCCGCCTGACGCTTTCTGCAGCAAACCTCCTGAACCCCGCCGCAAATGGCGGGGTTTTTGTTTTTGGCAGTCTACGCCACCGGGACCGCGGCCAGCGCGGCGAGAACATCGGCGCCCCTGGGAACGCCGAGCCCGGTGCAGGCGCTCCAGCCGGGGCCGGCATCGTAGCCCTTGCCGCCGACGCGGTTGTTGCCCTGCTCGATCGCGCGGAAGGCGCCGGGATTGGCGTAAAGCGCCGCATTGAGGAAGCCGATCTGCTCGCCGCGCGTGGCGATCGCGATCGCGACCAGGGCGGCCCATAGCGGTGTCGCGGCGCTGGTCCCGCTCATCGCCATCGCCTGCCCGTTGACGATGATGCGGTAGCCCGGGCTCGCCGCGGCCGCGCAGGCGACGTCCGGGACGCCGCGCCGGATCGCGCCGTCGTTCTGCGACTTCGGCAGCGTCAGATGCGACTGATAATCGGGGACCGGAAACGCATCGCTGATGCCGCCGCCGGTGCCGACCGCGCCGGCGTTCCAGACCGCCTCCGCCGTGGCCGCCCCGTTGCCCGCGGCAAGCACCGGCTGCGTGCCGCCGCAGCTCGTCGCATAGGGGCTCGAGGCGGGAAACCAGACATGGACCTTGCCGTCGGTCAGGCCGCTGGTCGCAAGCTGATCGCCAGAGGCAAACAGCACGCTGACCCGCAGCCGCGCGGCATCGGCTAGCACCGCCTGCATCGCATCGCGCCCCGGCTCGGTCCAGAATTTCTCCGCGCTGCCCCAGCTGACCGAGATCACCTGCGGCGCATGCTGCTCATCGAACACCGCCTGATGGATCGCGTCGGTGAGACCGGCGGCGGAGTTCTCGGCAAAGTAGACCACGATCTTGGCCTTCGGCAGCAGGCCGGCGAGCACCTGGAGGTCGAGCGCGAGCTCCTGATCGGCGACATCGTTGGTGCCGAGACCGCTGTCGTTACCGGTCTGCGGCACATTGACGACGACCGGCGGCTGCCGGTTCATGCCGGTCAGCGCCATCGCGAGATCGCTCTGGAGATAGCCGCCGCCGAGCGCGACGATGCCGACGCAGATCGACGACACGTCGCGATCGAGCGGAATGCCGTAGAGGGCGGCGATGTCGGTCGGCCACAACCCGCTGTCGCTCCCCGTGTCGGCGCGGGCCTGCACAAGCGGCATCCTGGTCCGGAGCGGGCGCTGATCGAAACCGAGAATGGCGCGGGTCCATGGCGCGATCTCGGCCGGCACCGTCAGGCCGCCGACCCGCGCACGAAATTCGCGCTGGCCGTCACGATAGATGCGAAGCGTTGCGCCGAAGGTCTCGGCCATCTGCCTTGCGGTGCCTTCAAGCACGACGGTGCGCGCGACAACATCGGTGCCGAGGACGCTCAATCCCCGCTCCGCCGCCAATCGTGCGATCCGCGCGGCGGCGCGGGCATGGCTGCGGTGGCGCTGCGTTGCGAGCTGGTGCCGCGTGACCGGCTTGGCGAGCCGGGCCAGATCACCGGCGCTGCCCGGCTGAAACTCGTCCGGGGTCCGCCGCTTGACATAGACCACGATGGAGATCCGCTCGTTCGGATCGACATCGCCGACCAGCGTCGCGCCATCGGGCGCGGCGCGGTTGCTGCCCGCAAGCGGAATCCTGCGCTCGCGCGAGCCGGCCATCAGTGCGGTCTCACTTCCCGGCGCATGGCGTCGGCTGCACCGGACTTTGCGTATCGTCATAGGCGCAGAACGGGATCGACCACACGAAGTCCGCCGCTGTCGCGATCCGCGTGAGGCCGGGCTTGCCCTCGAAGATCGGCGGCTGGCTCGCGAACTTCCAGTACCATTCGGGCAGCAGCGGCCCGAGCGGAGCGACCGGACCATTCGGACCGAACGAGAGGAATCCGGCCTGCGACGCCGGCGTGCCGTCCGCCTTGAAGGCCGCGCGGCCGTGGCAGGTGATGCAGGACGACGTCGCGACGAAGCCGTCCTCGGTGACGGAATTGCCGACCCTGATGTCGAGCCCGACATTGTCGACGAAATCCACCTGCGACCCCTTCAGGCAGTAGTTGCTGTAAACGGGATCGATGTCCGCGCCCGACAGCATCGCCGCCAATGCGGGCGTCTTGACGCAATCCGGATAGCCCTGGCCGGCGGTCCGGTTCGACGGCACGAACGCGGTCTGCGCGCCGAAATTATCGCGGCAGCCGATGATGTCGCAGCGGCCCGGATTGAAGCGGTGCTCGAACGTCGCCCAGGTCCAGTTCGGCACCTGCTTGCTGATCACATGCATCGAGACCAGGGCGTACTGCACGCCGGCCGCGCTGTTGACGTGATAGAGCTGCGGCGCCTGCGCCGCCGTCACCTTGTTGTCGGTGAATTGCGGAATGTCGCTGACCGGCACCCAATTCCCCTTCACCTCGATCGAGTCGACCGGGAACGACAGTGTCTTGCCGAATGCGGCCTTCACGCCCGACAGCTTGTAGAGGTTGTTCTGGACGATGAAGTCGAACGTCGCCTTGTTGTGACGCGTTTCCTCCATCTGCCCTTGCGCTGCGCCCGGCGGCAGCGCCGGCAGCAATCCGCCGCTCTGCTGCACGCCTTCGCGCGCCACCTGCGGCAGGATCGGCGGACGCAGCGACGGCGGCGTCGCGGCCGCCGGAAACTGCGGATTGGGCTGGAACAGATCGGTATCGCTCGCCCAGGTCTCGAACGTCGAATTGCTGCCGCCGGCGCGGGTATTGGCCTGGATGAAGAGCTGCCAGGCGACCTGATCCGGCGCGGTCATCGCAAGATTCGGCGGCGACTGCGCCGCGGCCGGAACGGCAGGAAGCACAAACAGACCACAGACGAGCAGCGTGTCGATCGACCTTCTCATCTTTGCTCTCCACATTGAGGTTCAAGGATGGAAGCCGTCCCCCATCCAGCTCGCATAGAGATCGAGCGAGTCCTGGGACCATCGGTGACCGGGCGGCATGAAGCCGGACGACAGCGCGGCGAAGACGCGGCGTGCATTGGCGTGATCGGCAAAGTCATCATTGCCGGCCGGGTCGCCCATCCAGTCGGCGTCGCCGAGCCGAACGCCCTTTGGCGCCATGCAGGCGATGTCGCCCGGTCGAAACATCGGCAGGATGTCGTTGCCAAAACTGGTCGTCATCGGGATCACCGAGCCCATTCGCGACATGCACTTCTGGTTGCATATCGTATAGACGGCTATCGCAAGGGCCGCTGTGAAGCGGCTCACACCGGCGCAGCAATTTCCGGCGGCCGTCCGCACGCCGGTGCACAAGCCGGTGGCCGGATCGAACCTGAGCTTCGCGAACTGCGACCAATCAGCTATAGGATGACCATCTGGAGCATGATCCGGAAAAGTGCGAAGCGGTTTTCCGGAAAGATCATGCTCAAACAACGAGTAAAAGCGCGATGACGATTTAACCTGATCTCATCGCGCTTTTAGGGCTGTTCGGGCGCATCACATGATCCTGCAATCCCTCGCCGGCCTGCCGGCGTTCCTGGTCTATTTCTGCACGGCGCTGATCGCCGTGGTCGCCTACCTCTTCGTCTACACCCGCGTCACGCCGCATGACGAATTCCAGCTGATCCGCGACAACGATTCCGCGGCGGCGATTGCGCTGGGCCTCAGCCTGCTCGGCTTCGTGCTGCCGGTGGTCAGCGCGATCGCCCATTCCGCCAATGTGATCGACTGCCTGGTCTGGAGCATCATCGCGCTGATCGTGCAGATCATCGTCTATTACATCGTGAAGATCCCGGTGCCGAACCTGTCGGCGCGGATCGCCTCCGGCGAAATGGCGGCGGCGATCTGGCTCGGGCTGTCCTCACTGGCCGCAGGCGCGCTGAACGCGGCCTGCATGATCTACTGAGCCATCGAGCCAACCCATGGTGCGCAAACCCAACCCGGAATTCGGCAAGCGGCGACCGGTGGTGCCGGCGGTGCCGCCGCGGCCGGATCCGCCCTCCAAGCGCTCCAACCATGTCGCGCTGCTGATGATGGGCACGCTCGCGGTCGGCGGCGGCGCCTACGCGCTGATGCCACGGCAGAATTGCCAGCCGATTCCGCCGACACCGCCGGGCGTCACCGCGCCGGCCGTCCCGCAACCCGGCGCCGATTGCACGCAGCGCAGCTCGTCGTCCGGATCGGGCAGCAGCGGCGGCGGCTCGTCGCGCAGCAGCTTCTACAGCGGCAGCTCGTCGTCCGGCGGCTCCTCATCCTCGTCGAGCTCGTCGTCAAGCTCGTCGGTGAGCCGCGGCGGCTTCGGCTCGTTCGCGCATGCATTCGGCTTCGGCGGTGGCTGATGAGCACTTTGGCGTGTCGTCACGTGCTTTCACTTGCCCGGCGATCCGAGCTGATGGAAACTTGGCGCGGCTCCGCAGACGGCAGGGATCGCGCCGATGAAGCGTTCGCGCCGCGTCTGGCTGAAATTGATGGGAAGCGTCGCGATCGGCGCAGCGTCGATCGGCCTGACGCCAGGTCACGCCCGCAGTCATCACCACCATACGAGGCACGGAGAAAGGCGCAAGCCCGAGCAAGTGTACCCCTCCGGCGGCTTCGGCGATGCGCCGCGCGCGCTCGCTCGCGGCGAGCTCTCGCATGGCGGCTGACACGAGGCTGACACACATCTTCTGACAATCACGGTCCCCTTCATGCAACGCATCGCATGTCCCGAACGCGACGATTGGCAGGCGACCGCCGAAAGCGCCGGCTTCACGTTCCACACCATCGACGGTGAACGCTATTGGGACGAGCGCGCCTACTACGCCTTCACGCTCGACGAGATCGAGCGTGATATCGAGGCGCCGACCGGCGAGATCGATGCGATGTGCCTCGAGCTCGCCGGACGCGCGGTCAAGGACGAGCGCTATCTGCGCCGGCTCAGGATTCCGGAAGCATTCTGGGACCTGATCGCGGCGAGCTGGCGCCGCGAGGATCCAAGCCTCTACGGCCGGCTCGACCTCAAATTCAGCGGCAGCGGCCCGGCCAAGCTGCTCGAATACAATGCCGACACGCCGACCTCGATCTTCGAGGCGGCGGTGTTTCAATGGACCTGGCTCGAACAGGCGATCCAACGCAACATCATCCCGAAGCGCGCCGACCAGTTCAACTCGATCCACGAGCGGCTGATCGAGGCCTGGAAGACCATCGGCGCCAACCATCCGCTGCACCTCACCGGATTGACCGGCAATGCCGAGGACGCCGGCACGCTCGCCTATCTCGAGGACACCGCGGCGCAAGCCGGGCTGAAGACGACGCTGCTCGACATCGAGGAGATCGGGCTGCGCGATGATGGCCGGTTCGTCGACCTCGACGAAAGCCCGATCGCGCTCGCCTTCAAGCTCTATCCTTGGGAGTGGATGTTTCACGACGCGTTCGGCAAGAACCTCAGCTCCGCGCCGACACAATGGATCGAGCCGCCGTGGAAGGCGATCCTGTCCAACAAGGGCATCCTGCCGCTGTTGTGGGAGATGTTCCCAAACCACCCCAATCTGCTGCCGGCCTATTTCGACGACGACCCGCAGGCGGCGCAGCTCGGCACCTCCTTCGTGCGCAAGCCGATCTATTCGCGCGAGGGTGCCAATGTCGAACTGGTCAGCGCCGGCATCACGCTGGTCGCCGAGCAAGGCCCCTACGGCGCCGAAGGCTTCATCCGCCAGGCGCTGGCGCCGCTGCCGAATTTTTCCGGTCAGTATCCGGTGCTCGGAAGCTGGCTGGTCGACCACACGCCCTGCGGGCTCTCGATCCGCGAAGACGAAAATCCGATCACCGGCAACACCTCGCGCTTCCTGCCGCACGCGATTTTGTAGCTGGAACTGATTGAAGCGAACGCATCTCTCTCACCGTCATCCTGAGGAGCGCGTAGCGCGTCTCGAAGGATGCACGGCCCGGCCGGTGGCCGTGCATCCTTCGAGGCTCGCTTCGCTCGCACCTCAGGATGACGGGGAAGCAGTGAAGCTATTTTCTAGAGCAGAGGACTTGCCCTCACCGCGCCGCGGACGCAACCGCCTTCAGCACATGCGCGGCACCGGCGCGCGCGACCGGGGCGGTGCTGGGCTGGTAGAGCCCGCGGCGGTCGGGATAGGGCCTGAACAGGTTGGTGATGCCGACCACCGATTCCGCCGCGCCAAGCGCCAGCACGCCGTCGGGCTCGAGCATCCGGGACATCTTGCCGAAGATGCCCGCCTTGGTCTGCTGATCGAAATAGATCAGCACGTTGCGGCAGAAGATCACGTCGAAGGTGCCGAGATGCGAGATGTCCTGCAGCAGATTGAGCTGCCGGTGCTGCACCATGCCGCGGATGTCGGCGTTGAGCTGCCAGAGCTCGCCCTGCTGCGTGAAGTATTTCACCAGCAGCTGGATCGGCAGGCCGCGCTGCACCTCGAACTGGCTGAACAGGCCGGCCTTGGACTTTTCCAGCACCGCCTGCGACAGGTCGGTGGCGATGATCTCGACGCGCCAGCCGGCGAACAGCGCGGTCATCTCCTTCAGCAGCATCGCGATCGAATACGGCTCCTGCCCGGTCGACGATGCCGCGCACCAGATCCGCAGGCTGCGGCGTGCCGCGCGCGCCTGTGCCAGCGCCGGCAGCACCGCGTCCTTCAGATGATCGAACGGGATCTTGTCGCGAAAGAAAAAGGTCTCGTTGGTGGTCATCGCTTCGACCACCTCCGACGTCAGCTTCTCGGCGCCGCCCTTGATCCGCAGCACGAGTTCGGCAATCCCGGCAAGGTTCGACCGGCGCGCCAGCGGCAGCAAGCGGCTCTCGACGAGATATTGCTTGTCGCTCGACAGATCGAGCCCGGAACGTTCTTTCAGCAGCTTACGCAGATACTCGTAGTCCAGCGGCGTCACGAACGGTCTCCCGCAAACACCCGAACAAGCTTCGGTGCGATCTGATTGAGCGGCAGCACGGCGGCGCAGATTCCGGCATGGACCGCAGCACCGGGCATGCCCCACACTACGCTGGTGGCTTCGTCCTGGGCGATCACGCTGCCGCCGGCGGCGACGATGTCCTTGCCCCCGCGCATGCCGTCGGAGCCCATGCCGGTCAGGATCACCGACATGATGCTGCCCTGCCAGACATCGATCGCGGAGGTGAACATCGGGTCCACCGCGGGCTTGCAGAAATTGACCGGCGGCCCGTCGTCGAGCGCGATGGTGGCGTCGATACCGTGGCGAACGATGCGCATATGGCGCCCACCGGGTGCCAGATAGATCTGGCCCGGCTTGATGCTCTCGCCGTCGATCCCCTCATGCGCCGGCCGCTTGCTGGTGCGCGCCAGATGCTCGGCGAGAATGGTGGTGAAGGTCGGCGGCATGTGCTGGGTGATCAGCACCGGAACGCGATCGATCACCGGTCCGATCTCCGCAACCAGCGACATCAGCGCCTGCGGACCGCCGGTGGAGGACCCGATCAGAAGCACCTTCGGCTGCAGCAGACCGAACGAACGGCGTGCGATCTGGGCCGGCGCGGCGGGCGCAGCGGCGGGAGCCGGCGCACGCGGTCTGTCGTGACCGGGCGCGAGCGGCGGGCTCGCCGTGGTGTGCACGATGCTGCGCCGCGCCTTGGCGCCGAGGTGACGGATCTTCTGGATCAGGTCGTGGCGGAAGGTTTCGGCGGCGGTGGCCTCGCGCGTGCTCTCCGGCTTCGGAATGTAGTCGGACGCACCGAGCGAGAGCGCCTTCAGGCTGATCTCCGCGTTGCGGCGGGTCAGCGTGGAGGCCATGATGACGACGAGATCGCGCTTCTTGGCCAGCAGCTGCGGCAGCGCCGAGATGCCGTCAAGGTCGGGCATCTCGATATCGAGCACCGCGACGTCGGGATTGATGCGCTCGAGCTGGTTGACGGCGTCGAGGCCGGTGCGCAGCGAGGCCACCACCTCCATGTCGGGCTCGGCGCCGATCCAGCGCGAGATCATCCCGCGGATCACCACGGAATCGTCGACCACCATCACCCGCACCTTGTCGGACCAGGTCGATGTCGGAACCGCAGTATTTGTCAACGCAACACTCATGACTTCACCAGCGACGCAACACGACGCACAACAACCGTTGAGCCGAGGGCTTCTGCCGCCGGATCGAACGTAGATTTATATAAGCCCGACTTCCTGGAACTTCGCGGTGACGATGTCCCGGTCGAACGGCTTCATGATGTATTCGTTGGCACCGGCATGCAGCGCGCGTGCGATATGCGCGACGTCATTCTCGGTGGTGCAGAACACGACCTTGGGCTGATCGCCGCCGGGCATGCGGCGGAGATTGCCGAGAAACTCGTAGCCGTCCATGACAGGCATGTTCCAGTCGAGTAGCACGGCCTCGGGCATCGCGCGTTTGCAGGCCTCAAGCGCTTTCGCGCCGTCCTCAGCCTCGACGATCGTGAAATCGAGCCCTTCCAGGATACGGCGGGCGACCTTGCGAATGACGCTTGAGTCATCGACAACAAGACATGTTCTCATCTGCGACCTCACCTTCCTCATCCCCGGTGGGATGTTTCAGTTTCTTCAATTGCAGCGGCCGGTCTCAGGCCGCTTTGGCATCGGGCACCAGTTCGAGCACGCGATCGACATCGAGGACGACCATGAGCTGGCCGTCGAGGCGGTGGACGCCGCCGGCGAGCTTGGCCATGCGGGGATCGAGGTTGACCGGGTTGTCCTCGCGGCTGTCGTCGGGCAGCCGCAGCACCTCGCCGATCTGGTCGATCAGGAGACCATAGGACTCGCCGCGCTGGTCGACCCCGACCGCCATCGGCAGCTGG
>NZ_LFLZ01000074.1 GCF_001189845.1 Bradyrhizobium tropiciagri | reverse complement strand
GGCGGTCAACGAAGAACTCGCGGAAGCTCCCCCTCACCCGGAATTCAGGCTGCGCTTGAATTACGACCTCTCCCCGCAAGCGGGGCGAGGTGAAGACCACGGCGTCAGAACGGGCTGATCGAGAAATAGCGCAGCCACAGATCGGTGAAGCGGCCTTTTTCCCAGATCCGGAACAGCGCCCAGTTCAGCGACTGCCGCAGCAGGTCGTTGCCCTTGCGCACGGCGATGCCGACGCCCTCGCCGAAATAGCGGCTCTCGACGAAGGGGCCGCCGGAAAAGGCGCAGCATTCGGCGGAATCGGTGCCGTTGATCCAGAACGCGAGCGAGATCGCATCGCCAAAGATGAAGTCGACCTCGCCGCGGCGCAGCGCCGCGCGCAGCGCGTCGTTATCCGGATAGGAGTGGATCTCGGCGTCGGTGAACATCGCCTTGAGGTAGGCCTCGTGCGAGGTGCCGGCGATGACGCCGACCTTCTTGCCCTCGAGATATTCCGGGCGGATTTCCGGCATCACATTGTCGCGGCGCGACACGAAGCGGGCCGGCGCGCGGTAATAGGGATCGGTGAAATCGACCTTGGCGCGCAGCTGCGGCGTCACCGCCATCGACGCGATGATGGCATCGCCCCGGTTGGTCGCCAGCGCATCGATCAGGGTCTCGAAGCGCCGCATCTGGATGGTGCAAGTGACCTTGATCTCGTCGCAGAGCGAGCGCGCCAAATCGACATTGAAGCCGGCCGGATTGCCGTCCGGACCGGTGAAGTTGAACGGCGGATAGTCGGTCTCGGTCAAGAAGCGGATCACGGTGAGCCGCGACAGGTCCGGACGGTCCGGGCGGCGCCGCGGGTCCCAGAAGCCGGGCACCGCCTGCGGCGCGGCCTCAGCGGCCCTGGCCGGTTGGTTCGGTGCCGACGGAGCGGCGGCTGCCGGGGGCGTCGCGGGCGCACCGGTACGGGGGCGGGCTTTGCCGGCGAGGCCGGTGCGGGGGCGATCTTGGCTGCTGGTGCCTGCGGCGCGGCCGCCGGAGGTGTCTGCCCAACTGCCGGCCCCGCCACGGCCAGCATGGCGGCCGTCATCATTGCTGCGGCCAGGCGAAGCTGGCGCGAGCGGACGGCAAGGGGCTGGGCAGACGGATTTGGCATAACCGGCAATATCAGGAAATTGAACGGCTTATAGACCATCCGGCGCCCGATGCGAGCGCCGAATGGGTTAATTCTGGGCCGGAAATGGCGGTCAGAGATACCGTTTGAGATCGGCGGCCGCCTCTTCCGGCGTCCGTTTCAGATTGAACGGCGCGACGAAATGGCCGTCGCGGTCCATCAGATAGATCAGCGCGGTGTGATCCATCGTGTAGTCGCCATCCTTCAGCGGCACCTTCTTGGCGTAGACCCGGTAGCTCGACAGCACCTTGGCGATCGCTGTGGGATCGCCGGTCAGGCCCTTGAGGTGCGGATCGAAGCTCGACAGGTAGTCCTTCATCGCGGTGGCGGTGTCGCGCTCCGGATCGACCGAGACGAAATAGGCATTCACGCGATCGGCGTCCCTGCCCATCGCCTTCAGGACCTCGGAAATCTCGAACAGCGAGGTCGGGCAGATGTCCGGGCAATGGGTGAAGCCGAAGAAGATCAGCGTCGGCTTGCCCTGGAGGTTCTTGTCGGTGACGATCTGGCCGGCCTGGTCGGTCAGCTGGAACGGCCCGCCGATCGCGGCCGGCGCTGCGACGGTGCGCAAGCCGCCGACCGCCCACAACATGAGGAACAGGCCGACCGCCAGACTGCCCGCGAAGGCAGCGAAGATCACCAATGGGCGAGTGGTCCGGGGCATGATGCAGGGGCGTCCTTGTCAGAAGCAGGCGGCGATGCCGGCCGTGATCATTTCGAAAAACACCGCGGTCCCGTAGTGGAACCAGAGCGCGGCGGCGGCGAGCAGGGCCAATCCGCCGATGCCGGCAGCGCCCCACAGGATCGCGGACGCCACCCGGCCCTGCGGAGCCGTGACAAGCTCGGATCGGGTGGCGATCGGCTGAACCATGCGGTTGAGATAAGCCGGGTTCCCCCAGCCAGCAAGCGCAATGGCGGTCGCATTCCGTCAAATGATAGCGAGGCGATGTCCGCCGCGAACCCAGTCATGCCCGGCGCACCGGCCATGACGCGAGAGGATGTTGGACCGGGATCAGCAGCTCAGTGAGCGGGCTCAGCGGTCGCCTTGGGCGCCGAGGCCTGGGCGTTGAGATAGCACGGCTTGTACAGTGCCTGCAGTTGCTTGCCGCGCAGGAAGATCATGTGCCGGGTCAGGCCACCGCGATCGGTGATCCATTTGCGCACCGCCGGCGGGTACATCAGGTACAGCATATGGGTGGCTTCAGGATTGGGCACCGGGCGGCCGTTGTCGCCGTAATCCCAGGCAGCATGGAAGCCGAGCGTGGCGTGCGAGGTCACACAGATCCGGTCATGCGGGACCTTGCCGAGCACGATGGTGCAGGCCGAGGCGCACAGCCCGTCGATGATCACGGTCTCGCCCGATGTGCGCAGGTCCTGATACCTGTCGACATAGACCCCGATCTTGCCGCCACGATCGTCGGCGATCCTGACCACTGCTTGAGACGCCCCCATTCCCGCCAGCAGGAGAACCGCAGCGAGCAACCCCGTCAGCAACTTCATTGGCCTGCCCCAAGTCGAAACCGAATCTGTTGGTCTTGTGATGCAAGATTGGCGTGAGCGTGTTGCGCGCGCAGATTTTTGTCCAGACGAGCGAAGCCGGTCAAAACAAATTCAAATTGGGTGTTGCGCCGACGCTGCAGTGACGTGGGGAAAAGGTCCCAAACTGGAACAACTTGCCGCAACCATTTGGTGCCTCGCCGCCACAGGCAAGGTCCATTTGGCGTTGACCGCACACAACGACGCGGTCTTGAATCGCAACGGGACGGGGGACATCAAAATGGCTGACGATGCAGATGTGATCGTGATCGGCGCCGGACTTGCCGGCCTGGTCGCCGCGACCGAAATCGCCGACGCAGGCAAGCGCGTCATCGTGCTCGACCAGGAAGGGGAACAGAGCATCGGCGGCCAGGCCTTCTGGTCGTTCGGCGGCTTGTTCCTGGTCGATTCGCCGGAACAGCGCCGGCTCGGCATCAAGGACTCGGTCGACCTCGCGCTGCAGGACTGGATGGGCACCGCGGGTTTCGATCGTGACGAGGATCACTGGCCGCGCAAATGGGCCGAAGCCTATGTCGCGTTCGCGGCGGGCGAGAAGCGCGACTGGCTGCGCGCGATGGGCCATCGCATCTTCCCGGTGGTCGGCTGGGCCGAGCGCGGCGGTTACGATGCGATGGGTCACGGCAATTCGGTGCCGCGCTTCCATGTCACCTGGGGCACCGGCCCCGGCATCGTCGAGCCGTTCGAGCGCCGCGCGCGCGAGGCTGCGAAGAGCGGACGGCTGATATTCAAGTTCCGCCATCGCGTCGATGCACTCAGCGTCAGCAACGGTACCGTCGATGGCGTGAGCGGCGCGATCCTGGAACCATCCGGCGTCGAACGCGGCAAGAGTTCCTCGCGCAACGTGGTCGGTGATTTCTCTCTGCGTGCACCGGCAGTGATCGTCGCCTCCGGCGGCATCGGCGGCAACCATGATCTGGTGCGGCAGAACTGGCCGCAGCGGCTCGGCGCGCCGCCGACCTTCATGATCTCCGGCGTGCCCGAGCACGTCGACGGCCGCATGATCGGGATCACCGAGCAAGCAGGCGGCCGGCTGATCAACCGCGACCGCATGTGGCACTATGTCGAGGGCATCCAGAACTGGAACCCGATCTGGCCGCGTCACGGCATCCGGATTCTTCCGGGGCCATCGTCGATGTGGTTCGACGCATCAGGCAAACGGCTGCCGGCGCCGCTGTTCCCGGGCTCCGACACGCTCGGGCAACTGCATTACATCATGGGCACCGGCTACGATTATTCGTGGTTCATCCTGACCCAGAGCATCATCAAGAAGGAGTTCGCGCTGTCGGGCTCCGAGCAGAACCCCGACCTCACCGGCAAGAGCTGGCGCATGACGGTCAAACGCGCCACCAACAAGGGCGCGCCGGCGCCGGTCGAGGCCTTCAAGCAGCACGGCGCCGACTTCATCGTGCGCGACAATCTCGCCGACCTCGTCGGTGCCATGAACAAGCTTGTTGGCAACGACCTGTTGCAGTTCGACGCCATCAGGACGCAGATCGAGGCGCGCGACCGCGAGATCACCAATCCCTACGTCAAGGATGCGCAGGTGATGAACCTGCACAATGCGCGGCGCTACATCGGCGACCGGCTGATCCGGACCGCGAAGCCGCACCGGATTCTCGATCCCGCGCACGGGCCGCTGATCGCGGTCAAGCTCAACATCCTCACCCGCAAGACGCTCGGCGGCTTCGAGACCGATCTGGATTCACGCGTGTTCGGCAGGGATCATCAGATCATCCGCGGACTCTACGCAGCCGGCGAAGCCGCCGGCTTCGGCGGCGGCGGCGTGCACGGCTATCGCTCGCTGGAGGGAACATTCCTCGGCGGCTGCCTGTTCTCGGGCCGCAACGCCGGGCGCGCGGCGGCGAAGGCGGTGGGTTAACGCAATCCCCTCGCCACGGAAGAGACGGCGAAACGAAAATGAAAAAGCCCGCCGGGTTTGAGCCGCCGGCGGGCTCTTGTCATTGAGTCCGAATGTCCTGAGCGATCCTGGCGCTCACGCCAACTTGGTGAAGAGCGTGAGAATGCCGTTGCTGAGATTGACGGCGACAACCTGTGCCGAGCTCAGTCCCTTCGCCTTGAGCGCGGATGTCGCTTCCGTAGACGCGTCGATGGAACCGCGCAGGCTCTTCAGGTCTTCTTCGCTTGCCTTTGCGATGACAGCCTCGACCCTTGACCGGACTTCGGGCTTCAATTCCTTGACGTCCACGACCTGTATGGTCTTGATCGTGGCGGGTTGGTCAGACTCGGCCTGCGACGGCGTGTTCGGTTGCGTTCCCTGCGTTTGCGCCCAGGCAGGAGTTCCAAGCGAGAGCGCCGCAACGATGATCGACGCCGTAGAGATGCGGATGCGCATGAGCATTCCTTGTGTTGATGACCCCCAACATCCCGCGACAACGACCGTTCCTTGCTTAAGGTTCCGGCCGGAAACGCTCCAGTGCAGCATGAAGTGATGGGACCGTCGCATGGGGCGCTGCCAAAATATCGAAAAACAACCCCATGCAAAGCAGCCGGGTGGCCGACGTTCGACCGGGAACTTGACACGTCGGGCAACTCAGGGGCACACTTCTAATATTCAGAAATTGCGCAGGCGTCCCTCCCCCAAGGCCGGTGCATATGAAGGCTGTCGCATATGGCATTTGCGGGCTGCATTTGACGCTTCCACGTCGCAGGCGGGAGGGAACACGCCTTGGTTCGCGGCCATGGCTTCCCCATCTTGCTGCAAGGCGCGTAGTCATCTTCGTCGATGTCCGGTTCGCGCGGCGCCACATTTCGGGTCGGCCGAGGACCTTCAAAACTGCCGTTCTCATGAGATACTCCCATGCGGCTCCATTGCCTTGGCTTTCCGGGCTTCTCGCCAATTTGCGAAGCGCTGGACCACGACGAAGAACGCCGGCACGAACAGTACGGCCAGACAGGTCGAGGCGATCATGCCCGAGAATACCGTGATGCCGATCGACTTACGGGCGCTTGCGCCGGCTCCGGTCGCAAGCACCAGTGGCACCACGCCGAGAATGAAGGCAAAGGACGTCATCAGGATGGGCCGGAAGCGGGCGCGGGCCGCAGCGACCGCCGACTCGATCAGCGGCTTGCGGTCGCGCACGTGATGCTCGAGCGCCACCTCGACGATCAGGATCGCGTTCTTCGCCGATAGCGCGATCAGCAGAATGATACCGATCTGGGTGTAAAGATTGTTGTCGATCCGCAGGCTTGAGAGCACAAGCATCGGCCCAAGCAGCGACAGTGGCACGGCCAATATGACCGAGATCGGCGCATACCAGCTCTCATATTGTCCGGCAAGCACGAGATAGACCAGCAGCAGCGCGAGGCCGAACACGATGTATATCTGCCCGCCGACCGCCTTCTCCTGGTACGACATCGCCGTCCAGTCATAGCCGGTGCCCGGCGGCAACGTCCTGGCGGCGATCTCTTCCATCAGCGCCATCGACTGGCCGGAGCTGTAACCGGCCGCCGGCAAGCCGATGATGGTTGCAGACGGATAGAGATTGTAGAGGCTGATCAGCGAGGGCCCTACCGACGGCGTGACCTTCGCAACAGTCCCAATCGGAATCATGTCGCCATTGCTGTTGCGCACCATCATGTTGTCGATATCGCGGACGGTCAGACGGAATTTCGAATCCGCCTGGGCGTAGACCTGGAAGGTGCGGCCGAACTTGGTGAACTGGTTCACGAAGCTCGCGCCGAGATAGGATGACAGCGTCGAGAAGATCTGGTCGGGGGTGACATGCAGTGTCTCGCACTTGATGCGGTCGACCTCGACATCGAACTGCGGCACCATCGAGCGGAACGACGACGAGACGCGCTGCAGCGCGCTCTGCGTCTGCGCATTGGCCACGATTGCGCCGGTGACCGCTTGCAGTTTGCCATAGTCGGCGGTGCCGTCGCGCAGTTCGACCTGCATGGCAAAGCCTGCGGCATTGCCGATGCCTTGAATCGGCGGCGGCGGAATCACCAGGATCCGCGCTTCCGGGATCGCCGCAAGCTTCTCGTTGAGCCCGATGACCAGCGAGCGCAGGTCCTCGCCGGGCCCCCGCGAGTCCCAGTCCTTCAGCATCACATACGCGACGCCGGCATTGGCAAGGCTCGACGAGTTGTCGAGTGCGGAGATGCCGGCGATGGAGACCACGTTTTCGACGCCGGGCGTCTTCCCGGCGATCTCGGTGACCTGGTCGAGCACGCGCTGGGTGCGGTCGAGCGCGGCGCCGTCGGGCAGTTGCACGGCGGCGAGAAGATACCCCTGGTCCTCGATCGGAATGAAGCCGGTCGGTATCTGCGACAGGCCATAGCCGGCGAGCCCGATGAGGATCAGCGCGATCAGGACCGCGGCGCAGGCGTGCCGGACGATGCCTCCGATCAGCCTGGCATAACCGCGCTCCAGGCAGGCATAGACGGCATTGAAACCTCGATAGAAGACGTTGCGCCGTTCCGGCGGCACCGGACGGCGCAGCCACAAGGCGCATTGCGTCGGCTTCAGCGTCGCGGCATTCACCGCGCTGAGCAGCGCGGTTGCCGCGATCACCAGCGCGAACTGCGCGTACATCCGCCCGGTCAGCCCCGGCAGGAAGGCCGCCGGCAGGAATACCGAGATCAGGACCAGCGTGATGCCGACGATCGGCGCGAACAATGCGTCCATCGCCTTGATCGCGGCATCATGGCTGGACATGCCGCGCTCGATATTTTGCGCCGCGCCCTCGACCACGACGATCGCGTCATCGACCACAATGCCGATTGCGAGCACTATCGCAAACAAGGTCGACAGGTTAATGGTAAAGCCGAGCGCCGCCATCGCGGCGAACGCACCGATGATGGTGACCGGCACGGTGGTCGCCGGCACCAGCATCGCACGCCAGTCCTGCAGGAACACCAGGATCACCACCAGCACCAGCAGGCCCGCTTCGATCAGGGTCTTGTAGACTTCGATAATGGAGGCGTTGACGAATTTGGTAGTGTCGAACGGCGTGTCATATGTAACGTCGCGCGGAAACGCCTTTGCCAGCTCCGCCATCTTCGTCTCGACCGCCTTCTCGACCTCCAACGCGTTGGCGCCCGGCGTCTGAAACACGCCGATGCCGATGGCGGGCTTGTTGTCGAGCGAGAAGACCTGGCTGTAGGTCTGCGCGCCGAGCTCGACTCGACCGACGTCGCGCACCCGTGTCACGTCGCCATTGTTGCCGCTCTTGACGATGATGTTCTCGAACTGGCTCGCATCGTCGAGACGGCCGTTGACGTTGAGCGTGTACTGGAACGCCTGCCCCGCCGGAGCTGGTGGCGCGCCGACCTGGCCCGCAGTAACCTGCTGGCTCTGCTGCTGGATCGCCTGGATCACATCCTGCGGCACGAGCCCTCGCGCCTGCAGCTTGTCGGGATCGAGCCACACCCGCATCGAATACTGTCCGGCGCCGAACACCGTGACGTTGCCGACGCCTGGCAGCCGCGACAGCTCGTCGCGGATATTGATGGTCGCGTAGTTGGAGAGGAACAGGCTGTCATAGGTCTTGTTCGGCGAGGTCAGCGTCACGAACGAAAGGATCGAGGTCGAGTTCTTCTGAACCGCGACGCCCTGGTCCTGCACCGCCTGCGGCAGTTGCGACAGCGCGGCCGACACCCGGTTCTGCACCAGCACCTGCGCGAAGTTGAGGTCTGTTCCGATCTTGAACGTGACCGTGAGCGTATAGGTGCCGTCGGCGCCGCTATATGACTGCATGTAGAGCATGTTCTCGACACCGTTGACCTGCTGCTCGATCGGCAGCGCCACGGTGTCGGCCACCGCCTTGGCCGAGGCGCCGGGGTAGCGCGTCGTCACCTGCACGGTCGGCGGCACCACGTCGGGGTATTGCGCGACCGCGAGATTGTACAGCGCCACGCCGCCGATCAGGATCATCAGGATCGCGATGACGTTGGAGAGGACCGGCCTCTCGATGAAGTATTTCGAGATCATCGTGTTCCCCTATTCGGATACGTCGATCTTCCGCAGTTGCGGATCGACCTTCTGACCGGGAATCGCGCGCAGCAGCCCGGCAGTGATGACGCGGTCGTCCGGACTCAGGCCGCTTTCGATGACCCGCAGATCGCCCTCGCGCGGGCCGGCAGCCACCTTGCGCTGCTCGACCAGATTGTCGTTGTTCACGACCAGGACGTAGCGTCCGGCCTGATCGCTGCCGAGCGCGACATCAGGCACCAGCAACGCGTCCTGCTTGTCGAAGGGCACGCGGACCCGGACGTAAAAGCCCGGCAGCAAAGCGTGGTCGGGGTTGGAGAACACGCCGCGCGCCGCGAGCGTGCCGGTCGACTGGTTGAGGGAAGGCGAGACGTAGTCGAGCTTGCCCTTATGCGGATAGCCGATATCCGTCTGCAGCCCCACCTCGACCGGCACTTGGTTGAGGTCGTCCGCTGTCATGCCGCGCCGCCGCATCACATCGCGAATTCGCAGAACGTCCTGTTCGTTGACGTTGAAATTCACATAGATCGGATCGAGCGCCACGATGGTGGCCAACTGGGTCGGCGACCCCACACCGACGAGCTCGCCGACCGAGACGAGGTGATTGCTGACGATGCCGTCAAATGGCGCCGCGACATTGGTGTAGCCGTAATTGATTTCGGCGATCTTGGCGTTGAGCTCGGCCTGCCGCCGGCTCGCCTGGGCGTTGTCGCGTGTGGCCGTCGAGACGTCGAGCGTCGACTGCGCGACGTCGTCCTTCTGGACCAGGGTCGCCTGCCGCTGGAAATCGAGCTGAGCCTGTTTCAGCGTCGCCTGCCCGCCGGCTTCCGCGGCTCGCGCCTGCTCGAGCTGGAGCTCGTAGGTCTGCGGCTCGATCGTGAACAGGCTGGCGCCTTGCTTAACGAAAGCGCCGTCCTTGTAATTGATCGATTGCAGGAAGCCTTGCACACGCGCGACCAGGTCGACGGTGTTTATCGGCGCCAGATTTCCGGTCGTCTCCAGATAGCGCGTGAAGGTCTTTTGAACGGGGTGCGCGACCTCGACGACGCGCGGCGGCGGCGGAACGAACGTGTTCTGCTCGCACCCCGTGAGCAGAACACCAGCCGTCAAAGCGAGAAGACTGCGCCGACTAAAAGCAATGCTGTTTTTCATTTGGAGAACTCCAAAGGGTGATTCCCGTGGCCGTGAGACAGTTGACGTCGACGATCGATCCTCTTCGCTTCCAGAAGCGCCGCCCGTCCGATGGACTTCAGTTCTCTTTTCAATTTCTTGCCGCTCTGCGCCGCCTCGAGTAGCCGGCTGGCGACATGGGTACGGATCGTGACTGCGTCCGCAGCAACGCCCTCGCAAACTTCACTGTGGATGGAGCGCAGGACAAAAACCATCTTCGGGCCGAGACTCATGACGCGTATCGATCTGATGTGAGGAAGAAACCGCTGCTCGTCTGCCGGCGCCTTCATTCCGGCAGACGAGAGCGACGCTGGTGGGTTCGACGAGCTAGTGCCAACTCATATTGACAGACGCTCGTTGACGCGCGTCGAGCCGATCAACGGACGTAGTAATAGCCACGCGATCCGTAGACGACCGGCGGCGCGACATAGACGGCTGACGGTGCAGCGTAGGCTGACGTCGCTGCCGCGCCCACCGCTGCACCCGCTACGGCGCCCGCGGCAATCCCGCCTCCGTAGCAGCAACCGCCAGCCCAGCCGCCGCCGCGGTATCCGCCACCCCAATAGGCGCCGCCGCCGCGATAGGCTCCGTAGCTGACGCCGTGAACGCCGCCGAATCGCCCGACTGCGGCTCCGTGAAAGCCAGCTGCTGCGAACGCCCGAGCTTCTGCCGGCACAGCCAGCGATGTTGCGGCGATAGCGACGACCGATGCCGCCAAGACAAGATTGCGTACCATCTGACACTCCTTTAGTTACCGCGACGGTCGATGCCGTCCAGCGGTGTTGCGTGTGAGTAACCAGAGCGCCTGGAGGTGGCGCCTGCTTCGGCGACTGCGAAGCAGGCAACCATTCAGCGTTGGCTACGATGCGTTGTTATGATGAGGTGCGATCAGGGATCGTCACTCGCGTTACAGTCGGGCGGGAGGGAGCGTCACAAGCATGTGTTGGGCGCGTCCCTATAGGGCTACTTGCCCATTTTCGCCTTCACTGCTTTCAGCGCCTTCGCACAGCCAACGCTCACGTCGTCCGGATGCTGTTTGAGGCATTCAATCATGGTACCGCCCCCCGGAGTGACGCCGGGACACATCCTCTCCGCGTCGACCAAACAGTGAGAAAGGGTAGTGTCATCTTGGGCCCTGGCCGCTGATCCAGAAAGCGAGGTTAAGACGATTGCCAGCGCAGTTAGCGATGGTGCGGCGAAAGCGGCAACCGACGCCGCCAAGACAAGTTTACGTGACATCTGACAATTCCTTGAGTTGCCGCGCCGGTCGACGCCGTGCAGCGGTGTTGTGTGAGTAACCGGACCGCCTGGAGGTGTCGCTCTGTCCGAACGACTGCGGAGCAAGCAATCCTTCAGCGTTGGTTACGAGCCGTTGTTCTGACAAGGCGCGAACCGCGATCGTCACTCGCGTTACAATCGAGCAAGAGGGGTCGTCACAAGCACGTGTTGGGCGCGTTAGCTCACGTGTCTGCAGATGCCCACAACTGCAGCACATGATGAAATTTTGTTCGTCTCGGATGCCGCGCGAACGCCGTGAAAATGGCAACGCTCGCAAATTGCCCGGCAGCTCCGGCTTTTCGCGAGGTCAATCGGTTCCACCGGGCTCGATTGAGATCGTCGCAGCGCAGCGATACAATCGAGCGTGAGCGCGTTAGACGAAGCAAGACGGATTTTGGAAGGCGCTGAATGGCTGGCGCCCGACGCCCTCAAGCTTGCCCCGCTTTTGGTCCAACACGGTAGGCTGGTCCGTCGTCCGGCGGGAGCATGGATTCACTCAGAGGGCGACGAAGATACCGGATTGCTCGTCGTCGTGGACGGCGCGGTCGATCTTTTTTGTCATGGAGCAGGTGAACAACGCGTACGTGTTGGGCTCGTTGGACCAGGAACCGCCGGAGGGCAAAGCGTGCGCTTCGGCGGCGGGCGGCGTCTCGTAACTGCTGCGGCTGCAATCCCGTGCGAAATTCTCGTCGTCTCGGACACCGCGCTGAGCCGCATCGCGGAACAAAGCCCCGAAATCTGGCGCGCGTCGCCAAACTACTCTATCGTCAGCTCCGCGCTGCCTTGAGGTTCGGCGCAGACGTATTGACTCTGCCACCCACTCAACGAGTCGCCGCGCGACTTTCGGACATCGCGGAAGCAACCGTGAGGCTTGACGCGCTGCCACTCAGCCAGCAGGCGCTGGGCGAAATGACGGGACTGACACGAAAAACCGTCAACGAGATCCTGCAACGGCTGCAGGCCGACGGAGTGCTGGTGTGCGACTATCGGCGAATTGAGATTCGAGATGTCCACCGACTCCGAGATATCGCTCGGCTTTCGACCTAAGGCCTTCTTACAGAATCCAGATGGTCGTTGGCAGCGAACTACCTTGCTTTCGTTCAGCTCGCCTCGATGAGGCTATGGCTGCGCCTTAATGAGACTGGTCCCGCTCCACCTCCACGCTCGCGAAGCGCACGCCGAACGTGTCGGCGTTGGCCTCGCCCCAATCGTAGAGTGCCTGCAGCATCGGCTTCAGCATCTCGCCGCGCTTGGTCAGGCAGTAGCGCGAGGAGCCGCCGCCGCGCTCCTGTTTGACGAAGCCTGAATTGCAGAGGTCGCGCAGCCGCTCGGTCAGGACCTTGTCGCTGAGCTGCGGGATGTCGTGGCGGAGTTCGCCATAGCGCATCGGCCGGACCTTGAGCCGGCTGAGGATCACGGTCTTCCATTTGCCGCTGAGCTGATCGATCGAGAACTCGACCGGGCAGCCATATTTGTGCTTGGTCTTGCGGATCATCGCAACTCTCCCGCGGCACTTTCCATCTGGTTCGTTGAGAGCCGCCATCGATCCATCTAAGCACGCTTCGCACGGGTTGGGCGAGCTTAGGGATCATTGCAAGGCATGACAGACAACAGTTCCGTCCAAGGTGCGAGCGACAGGCAACACGCGCGCAAGCGCATCCTCGTCAGACGCAACGGCCCCTACGAACCCGAGCCCGGCATTGCGATCGTCGATCATCTCGGCGTACCTGTTGCGGCCGAGGCGCCGGTGCGGCTCTGCCGCTGCGGACAATCGCAGACCAAACCGTTCTGCGACGGCAGCCACGTCGCACGCGGCTTCACAGACGCGAGGGATCCGCGACGCGTGCCCGACAAGCTCGAGGTCTATGCCGGGCAGCAGGCCCACGTGTTCGACAACCGCGGCACCTGTGCGCATTCCGGCTTCTGCACCGACCGGCTCAACTCGGTGTTTCATCTCGGCGAGGAACCGTTCGTCGCGCCGAGCGGCGCGCGCCTCGACGACCTCATCAACGCGGTGCGCGGATGCCCGTCGGGCGCACTCGGCATCGGCATCGGCCCCGCGCGCGATGCCAACCTGTCCGACGTCAGCCGGCCGCCGCAGATCGAAGTGTCGAAGGATGGTCCCTATCGCGTCACCGGGGATGTCGAGCTCGTCGATGAGGATGGCGTACCAGTCGCACAGAATGCGGGTGCATCGCAGGAACATGTCAGCCTGTGCCGCTGCGGCGCGTCGTTGAACAAGCCGTTTTGCAGCGGCATGCACTGGAATGTCGGGTTTCACGACCCCGTCCCCGATCCCTTCCCCGATCCCTTGCGCGAGCCGACATTGTTCGAATGGGCCGGCGGCTATCCCGCGCTGCTCGACATGACGCGGATCTTCTACAGCCGTTACGTGCCGGAAGACCCACTGCTCGGCCCGCTGTTCGCCGAGATGTCGCCGGATCATCCCGAACGGGTCGCGGCCTGGCTCAGCGAGGTGTTCGGCGGACCGCGTCTCTACACCGAGCGCTATGGTGGCTATCGGCGGATGGTGTCGCAACACATCGGCAAGGAAATCCGGCCGGAGCAGCGCGCGCTGTGGGCCACCTACATGGTGCAGAGTGCCGACGATGCCGGACTGCCGTCCGATCCGGAATTCCGCGCCGCCTTCGTCGCCTACATCGAATGGGGCTCGCGGATCGCCGTGGAGAATTCAGGCGCCGACGCGAAGCCGCCGCCGAACATGCCGGTGCCGCGCTGGTGGTGGGTCTGCAACGCGACGCCCGCGGCACGCCGATCCGCAATCGCGGGCGATGCGCAGGCCGCGAACGAAACCGGCGTCGCGCTGCCCGGCCCCGATGAGGCCGTGCAGTTCGAGCAGCACATCCGGCCGCTGTTCCGGCCGATGGATCGCAGCTCGATGCTGTTCGCCCTCGATCTCTGGAAGGAGCAGGACGTCGCGCGGCACAGCCGCCAGATTCTCGCCCGCCTGGAGGCCGGCACCATGCCCTGCGACGGCGCCTGGCCGGCCGAGCAGGTGGCGCTGTTCGCGCGCTGGACCAATGGTCTGAATCCGCCAGCCTGATTGCGCCGAGGCGACCTCGGAGCAATTTGGAGCGTTTCCGTGAACAGCGCTGCAAATGCGCAGTGGCGGCGGTCGCTTTGGCGGGTTAGACAGTGCCGCCATTCAAGTGGAGACCCAAATGAGCATTCAGCGTTTCGAAACCGGCCCGCGCATGAGCCAGGCCGTCGTGCACGGCAACACCGTCTATCTCGCCGGCGTCGTCGCCGGCAAGGCCGCGGGCGGCAGCGTCACCGACCAGACCAAGGACATCCTGTCGATCATCGACGGCCACCTCGCCAAGGCCGGCACCGACAAGTCGAAGCTGCTCAGCGCGACCATCTACATCACCGACATGAAGACCTTCCCGGAGATGAACGCGGTGTGGGATGGCTGGGTCTCCCAGGGCAACACCCCGGCGCGCGCCACCGTCGAGGCCAAGCTCGCGGCGCCGCAGTACAATGTCGAGATCATGGTCGTCGCAGCCAAGTAAGCCCGCGCAAGCTGATCGAACAAGACCTCTCGAGCCCCGGATTGCAAACCGCAATCCGGGGCTTGTTCTATCCGCAGCCTTACGCACTGATCCGTGGCCGTTGAGCCGAGGCATCGCCGATGTCGGACTGAAGCCAGCGCGCGATCCGGCGCCATGAGCTGGTCAGCGCCTTGCAGCCCATGAACAGGCCGAGGTGCCCGCACGGTTCGGTGCCACGCTCCAGCCACATCGGCGGCGTGCCCAACAGCCGCGCTGTCGCAAACGCCTGATCGCGCGGAACAACAATGTCATCGTCAGCGGCCAGCAGGAAGGCAGGCGTCTTCACCTCGGCGAGATTGATCCTGCGGCCGAGCGCGACGAAGTCTCCGCGAGCGATCCGGTTCTGACGGAAAATCCAGTTGATCACCTCGAGATAGTAGACGCCGGGCAGATCGAGCGTCTCGCGATTCCAGCGCTGGAAACGATCGAGCAGCGAACCGGCATCGTCCGATGCGTCGTGCAGGCTCCGTTGCAGCACGGCTTCCACATCCTGCAGGCCGAAGGGAATGCTCCAGCATTGCAGCATATGCTTGCCGCTGATGATGCCGTCACCCTGATGCACCAGCGCCGCGAAGCTCTGCTCGGGCAGCGCGGCCACCATCCCGGAGAGTTGCGATGGCACCGAGATATCGATCGGACTGCTCGCCAGCACGAGCCGCCGCACCTTGCCGGGGAAACGCGCGGCATAGAGCAGCGACAGCCATCCGCCCTGGCAGAGACCGACAAGATCGACCGGCGGGCCGATCGTGTCGACGGCGACGTTGAGGTCGGAGAGATAGCTGTCGATCGAGAAATAGCGCATCTCAGGCGTGGCCGAGTGCCAATCGGTGAGATACAGACGCGCAATGCCCGACTGTTCGAGCGCCTCGATCAGGCTGTGGCCGGGCGCGAAATCCGCGATCAGCGCGCGGTGCAGCGCGTAGGGCGCACAGATCAGCAGCGGCTGCCCTCGCGCGGCCTGCGAAAAATCCAGCAGATGCATCGACGGCAGTTCGAGCGCGATCCTGTTTGGCGTCGTCCAGGCGAGCTGTGCGCCGCCCGGGTCTGCATGCCCGGGTGCGTGGTCGGCGTACCACTGCCAATATGCGTCAAACACCAGCCTCGCGGCTTCAAACGGCCACAGCCAGGCATGCTGCGCCTCGACAGCGCCCGTCTCCCGTTCCGGTAACTTCGCGTTTTCGGTCAAATCATTCACCGATCGATCGCCGCCGACATGGTCCGGCCAGCACGGGTCGAAACCTTGACCCCGATCAAGAACCGACGAATTCAGATCGAAAATTCTACGCCAAATCAAAGGGAGTAGCCGCCACGCTGGGGTTCACGATCTCGCGACCCCCGGGATGACGTTCCAGCCAGGAAGAGGGCCGCCGGCCCGCTCCAACCAAAGCGCGATGAGATCAGGTTGAAGCGTCATCGCGCTTTAGCTCTTTGTTTGAGCATGATCTTTTCGGAAAACCGCATGCTTTAGGCTGCTCGGGCGGCGGTGCGCTCCGCCTCGAGCCTGCGCGCGAACAGCCAGCGGAAATAGGTCAGCGGCGCATCGGCGCCGATCGCCAGCAGCTGATAATCCGGGTCGACGTCGAGCACCTTCTGCTGCGCCTCGATGAAGTCCTTGTCCTCGTTGAAGGCTTCCTCGAGCGAATGCCGCAGCGACAGCGAGATGTTCGGATTGTCGGTGTCGAAATCGTGCAGATAGTTCCAGAAGAAGTGCGTCGAGGAACGGGTCTCCGGGGTCATGAACTGCGCGTTGCGGTATGACCGCGTGCCTGGAACCTGAACACCCTTCTCGACACCCTGCCCGGCCGGCGCAAACGTGGTGTCGAGCGTGAAGATGCCCGGCACGATCATGCGGCCGATATTGCGGCGATCGACCTTGTCGTCGCGGTTGGAGATCACTTTCTTGTGGTAGGGCGGCGCATCGGCGCCCATGTGCCAGCGCTCGACGCGGAAGCCGTCGTCGAGCTTCTCGATCGCGACCGGCTTGGTCTTGTAGGCGTACTCCTCGGAGCCGCCGAGCGTGTTGGTGTGCACGAAGGCGAGATGGGCGAAGTCGCTGAGGTTGTCGACGATCAAAAGCCAGTTGGCCTTGTAGTGCATGTAGCCCGGCAAGCCGCGCCATTTTGGATCTTCCAGCGGCGGATAGTCGAGGACCAGCTTCGGATCGGCCTTCTCGGGATCGCCGGTCCAGATGAAGATCATGTTGTAGCGTTCGACCACGGGATAGCTGCGCACGCCGAGCTTGGCGGGAATCGCGTCCTGGCCCGGGATCTGGATGCACTTGCCGTCGGCCGCGAACTTCATGCCGTGATACATGCACCTGATGTCGTCGCCCTCGACGCGCCCCATCGAGAGCGGCGCGGCGCGATGGCAGCAACGGTCATCGAGCGCGACGACCTTTCCGCTGGCGCCGCGATAGATCACGATCGGCCGCTCCAGGATGGTACGCGCCAGCTTCTTGCCGTCGATCAGCTCGTGATTCAGCGCCGCCACGTACCAGGCGTTGCGCAGGAAAATTCCGTCGTCGGCCATATCACCCTCCCGATGCAAATTTGCTTGCAATCAGGTTAGGTGATCCCGGCGATCGGGATAATCCGATTTGGCTGGACACACTGTACCGCTGGATGGACAATCGGCCATGGAATGGCGCGACTGGGAGCTGTTTTGCGAGGTTGTCGAGCATGGCGGCTTCACCGCGGCTGCGCGCGTGCTCGGGCACCCCAAATCGAGCCTTAGTGCTGCGGTGCAGCGGCTCGAGGCCAATCTCGGGCTGCGGCTGATCGAACGCACCACGCGGCACCTGCGGCTGACCGATTCCGGCGAGACCATCTATCGCAAGGTGCGTCCGCTGTTCGCCGCGCTGCACGACACCCACAGCGAGGCGCTGGCGATGTCGAGCGCGGTCGCCGGCACCCTGCGCATCAAGGCGCCGTACGAATTCGGCGCGCACCATGCGGGGCCGGTCGCCTGCGCTGTGATGAGCCGCTACCCGGAGCTCGCGATCCGGATCGACGTCGAGCACGACATCGTCAACCCGATCGCCGAGAATTACGACATCGTGTTCGCGATGCTGGAGGCACCGCTGCCGTCGGCCGGCATCGTGATCCGCCGCGTCTTCACCCTCGAGCGCGGCCTGTTCGCGGCACCGGCGCTGCTGGAGAAGCTCGGCGAACCGCGCACACTGGATGAGCTGAGACAACTGCCGCTGTTGACCGGCCCCAGCGATCCGCCATGGGCGATTACAGCTCCCGGCGGCGCGGTCGAGCATCTCGCGGTCGATCGCGCGCGTCTCACCTCTTCGAATGCCCATGTCCGGCTGCAGGCGGCGCTCGCCGGCCATGGCGTGCTGCGGGTCACCGCGAGCTACACCCGCGCCGCAGTCGCGGCCGGCCAGTTGCGGCGGCTGTTGCCGGATCATGCCTGCGAGCCGCTCAACGTGCACGCGCTGCTGCCGGCGCGGCAATTTGTCCCGGCCAAGGTGCGCTGCTTCCTCGATGCAATGGAGGCGCATGCACGCGGCGATCCGGAGGCCTATATCAGGCCGTGACCGGCGCGCCGTTCCACGCGCGATGACCTCCGAGGTAATCGATCGGCACCTGCAAACCTTCGATAGTCCGGGCAGCCGCCTAAGGCCGGCAGATCAGAAGGAGAGCACCATGACCGACCACACGACTATCGCCCGCAACTACATCGAGCTCTGGAACGAGCGCACGCCGAGCCGGCGCCGCGAGATGCTGAGCCAGAACTGGACCAGTGATGCGCGCTATGTCGATCCGCTGATGAGCGGCGACGGCCACGAGGGCGTCGATGCGCTGATCGCCGGCGTGCAGCAGAAGTTTCCGGATTTCACCTTCAAGCTGATCGGCGAGCCGAACGGCTTCGGCGACCACGTCCGGTTCTCGTGGGGCCTCGGGCCCGACGGCGTCGACAGCCCGATCAAGGGCACCGACTTCGCCATGCTGAAGGACGGCCGTATCCGGAGCATCACCGGCTTCCTCGACCAGGTGCCGGGCGCCTGAGGCGATTTCCCACGGGACAACTTCCACCTTCGTCATTCCGGGGCTCGCGAAGCGAGAGCCCGGAATCCATCGGGCCGCAAGTTTCGTGGCTGAATGGATTCCGGGCTCGACGCTGCGCGTCGCCCCGGAATGACTGGGGAACGGGTTCAAACCGCCAGAAGCCGTGGCGGCCAACCGCTTCCACCCCCGTGGCGTCGCTGCTAGTCTTCCCGAAACACAGGGAGGACACCATGAAGGCCGATTACGCCTTCAAGACTTCGGTCGTCAGCGACATCACACCGGCGCTGCTGGCGATCGGCCGCGACAGCTTTGCGCAGGCCCTGATCGGCGCGCTGCGCCGCGTCGCCGGGGTCGGCCACTGCATGGTGTTCTCGTTCACCGGCCCGCGCTCCGCCGCATGCCTGCTCGATGTCGGCAACATCCCGACCGGGCGCGACCTCGGGATCGCCTATTCCGAACATTTCCATCAGGCCGACCCGAACCGCGATGCGGTGTTCGAGGGGCAGGCGCAGGCGGCGCCGATCCTGCTGCCGACCTTTGCCCGCCGGATGTACAGCGACGGCTACCGCAAGATCTTCTTCGACGATTCCGACATCGTCGACAAATTCGCTTCCGCAATCTGGACTGGCGAGACGTGCTTCTACGTCAATTTCTACCAGATCACCGAGCAAGGCCGCTTCAGCCGCGAGCAGATCGCGCGGCTGGCCGCGGTCGCACCCGCATTGACGGCAGCCGTGGCGCGGCACTTCCAGCACGATCCAGCGGCGGACACCGATCCAATCGAACGGCTAAAAACCCTGTTCGCAACCGCCGAGCCGCTGGTCCGGCTGACCGGGCGCGAGAAGGAGGTTTGCCTGCGCATTCTCTCGGGCCTCAGCTCGGAGGCGATCGCGGCCGATCTCGGCATCGGGCTGCACTCCGCCCTCACCTATCGCAAGCGCGCCTATGACAAGCTCGGCATCTCCTCGCAGAACGAGCTGTTCACGATCGCGCTGCGGCTGATGGCGTCGGCACGCCTGCTGAACTGAAGGGGCGCGGAGCGACGGGTCTCCCCCTGTCCCCAACGGTGGGGACAGACCGGCGGCGCCTGGGCGCCTATGCTCGGTTCGAAACCTGAAGGCCAACCTGAGATCGCGCCGTGAGCACCGCTCCCCATTTCGACATCGATGTCCCCGCCTTCTGGCAGGACCCCTATCCGACACTGGCGCGCATGCGCAAGGAGGCGCCGATCGCCTTCGTGCCGCAGCTCGGCAGCACGCTGCTGTGCAACCGCGACGACATCTTCGTCTCCGAGAAGCAGATCGACGTGTTCTCGTCGCACCAGCGAAGGGCTGATGAACAGGCTGATGGGCCACAACATGATGCGCAAGGACGGCGATGCGCACATGAACGAGCGCAAGGCGATCTTCCCGGCGATTTCGCCGAAGACGGTGCGATCGCACTGGACCGCGCAATTCGCCGGACACGCGACGCGCATCCTCGATGAATTGCAGGCGGACGGCGTGGTCGACTTCGTGCAGGCCTTCGCGCTGCCGTTCTCGGCCGAATGCCTGAAATCGATCACCGGCCTCACCAACATGCCCTTCCAGGACATGAATGCCTGGTCGCAGGGCATGATCGACGGGATCGCCAATTATGTCGGCGATCCCGCGATCGAGGCGCGCTGCCATGCGGCGACCTCGGGCATCGACGCTGCGATCGACGATATGGTGCCGGTGCTGCGCGAGACGCCCGACCTCAGCCTGCTCGGCGTGCTCTGGCAAGCCGACATGCCGATGGAGAGCGTGCGTGCCAACATCAAGCTCGCGATCTCGGGTGGCCAGAACGAGCCGCGCGACGCGATCGCCGGCGCGGTGTGGGCGCTGCTGACCCACCCGGACCAACTCGCGCTGGCGAGGAGCGGCGCGGTCCCCTGGCTGCAGGTGTTCGAGGAATATGCGCGCTGGATCTCGCCGATCGGGATGTCGCCGCGGCGGATCGCAAAGCCCTGGACGATCCGGGATATCGCATTCGAGACCAACGAGCGCGTGTTCCTGATGTTCGGCTCGGCGAACCGCGACGAGAAGCATTTCAGCGAACCCGACGCCTTCGACGTGCGCCGCGACGCCAGCAAGAGCATCGCGTTCGGCGCCGGTCCGCATTTCTGCGCCGGCGCCTGGGCCTCGCGCGCCATGGTCGCCGACGTCGCGTTGCCCGCAATCTTCGAAAGACTGACGAATCTGCGCCTGATCGCGGACCGGCCGCCGCGGATCGGCGGCTGGGCGTTCCGCGGCCTGCTGGATTTGCCGGTGACGTGGGACCGGTAGCGCACAAGGCGGCCGGTCGCCCGCGACGCCGAGCCCGCCCTGCGGCCGGATTTGTTTAAGTTCCGCAACGGAAGACACACATAGACATGAAAATGCGGCTCCAGCCGCCGGTGCGGACGCGCGCGCGACCTGCCAAAATGCGTCTTGTGCACCGCGACACCATGCCGCCGCAACCGGTCGGACGGCTGTAATCAAACTGTCACGAATCCATTTCAATCCGCCGTTATTGGTGAAACTGCAATTAGTTGTGCGGTCACAAGGGATTTCCGATGAACCCGAACACCAATGGTAGCAGTCACGATACCGCCTTCCACCATGACGCCCCCGAACAGGAATCCGAGGAAGGCGGCGGCATCAACAAGACGGTCGCGGTCGTCGCGGTGGTGGCTGTCGGTGCGGCCGTGTTCGAAGCTGCCTTGCTGCCGGGACTTGCCCTCGGCGTTGCCGCAGTCGCGGCGCCGAAGTATCTGCCGAAGCTGGCGGGCGCACTCAATCCGCTGTTCAAGTCCACCGTTCGCGGCACCTACAAGTTCGCGCAGAAGTCGCGCGAGATGTTTGCTGAAGCGCACGAGCAGGTGAACGACATCGTTGCGGAAGTGAAGGCCGAAGGCCAGGCGCAGGAAAAGGCAGCGGCGACAGAGGGCCGGACTCACTCCGCGGCCTGAGCCGGGCGTCAGACGCTCAAGATACCAGGCGACGACACGCGCCGGTGACCGTCCTTGCGACGTTGAGACCGGCGCCCGCAGGCAATCGTGTTTGACGACGGCATCGTTCGCGTCCCGCGCCGGCGTTCGAATGCTGTTAGAGGACTACGATGACCAAGATGAAGCTGCAGATCGCGCATCAGGTTCCGGGCCGGATTCGCATGAAGGTGCCGTCGGCCAAGGAAAACCCCGAGCTTCTCGAGCAGATCAAGCAGACCTTCAGCGTCATTCCCGGCATCGAGAACGTCATCGTCAACCCGACGACGGGAAGCGTCGTGCTGCACTACGACACCGACCGGCACGACGAGTTTCATGGCCGGCTGCAGCATCACACCGGCGGTCACTACAAGCCGCCGACCAATGAAATCGACGCGCTGGCGAACAAGATCGAGCAGGAAGCCGAGTATCTCGCCGAGCATTCGCACACGGCCAAGGTCATCGTCGACTTCTTCAGGGATTTCGACCACGGCATCAAGATCGCCAGCGGCAACGTGATCGATCTGAAGATCGTGCTGGCAGCCGGAATCGCCGGCTTCACCGTGTTCGAGGTTGGCGCCACCGCGGCGACGCCGGTTTGGGTCACGCTGGCAGTGTTTGCACTCAACCACATGATTCAGGCCAACATGGGTGCCGCCGAGCAGGCGGAGCCGGCAGGCGCGACGGCCTGACCCGCCAGGGGCGAGAGCGCAGATCCATGGACTTCCGCTTCTGCCACTCCATGCCAGGGCGCATTCGTCTGAGCATTCCCGCGCTCGGGCGCGATCGCAAGCTAGGCGAAACCTGCCTCGGCTGGCTGCGGGCGCAGGACGGCATCAGGACCGCGCGGATCAATTACGACTGCGCAAGCCTCGTGCTGGAATACGATCCGGCGCACGAGCAGCGGCTGCTCGTGCTGCTGACCGGCTTCAAGGCCATGAGCCTCGCCGACGTGAAGGCGCTGTGCGCGAGCGCCGCGCCGGAGGCGGCTTCGCCGCGCGCCAGCGTGCCGGAAGTCTCCAAGCGCTCGCCACTGGCGCTGCCGACGCTGTCGTTGTTCATGGCGTTCAGCGCCAATCCGGTGATCGCGGCGATCAACATGCCGCTGATGCTCTGGAATGCGATCCCGATCGCCAAGCGCGCCTGGAAGGTCTGGGCCAACGAGAGCCGGCTGAACATCGACGTGCTCGATACGTTCGCGATCAGCGCCTCGATGCTCCAGGGCAACCCGCTGGCCGGCTGCATCGTCACCTGGTTGATCAAGCTCGGCGACTGGATCCGCGACCTCACCGCGGCGGGCTCGCGGCGCGCGATCAATGAGCTGCTCGAATTCCAGTCCAAGACGGCCTGGCTGCTGCGCGACGGCGAGGTGGTGTCGATCCCCGCCGCCGAGCTCAAGAACGGCGATATCGTCGTGGTGTATCCCGGCGAGATGATCCCGGTCGACGGCGAGATCATCGACGGCTCCGCCACCATCGACCAGAAGACGATCACCGGCGAAGGCCTGCCGGTGCATCGCGGCAAGGGCGAAGCGGCCTTCGCCGCGACCGTGATCCGCGAGGGCCAGATCACGCTGCGCGCGCTGCGCGTCGGAACCGCGACCACCGCCGGCCAGATCGTGCGGCTGATCGAATCCGCGCCGATCGGCGACACCCGCATGCAGAACCATGCCGAACGCTTCGCCGACCGGCTGGTGACCCCGACGCTGGCGCTCGCCACCGGCACCGCCATGGTCTCGGGTGACTTCAACCGCTTCCTGTCGCTCGTCATCGTCGACTACGGCACCGGCATCCGCGTCGCCGCGCCGACGTCAGTGCTGTCCTCGATGACGCTCGCCGCCCGCACCGGCATGATCATCAAGAGCGGCGGCCACATGGAGAAGCTCGCCGGGATCGACACCATGGTGTTCGACAAGACCGGCACCCTCACCCACGGCACGCCCGCCGTGATCGACGTGATCTCCTACCAGAATTCCATCACGCCGAACCATTTGCTCGGGCTCGCCGCCGCCGCCGAGACCAAGCTGCAGCACCCGGTCGCCGAAGCGTTGCGCACGCGGGCCCGGCAGCTCGCGGTGAACATTCCGCCCTGCAATGAGACCACCTACCGCCTCGGCCTCGGCGTCGAAGGCCAGGTCAACGGCTATTACGTCCATGTCGGCAACCAGCGCTTCATGCGCCAGAGCGAGATCGCCGTCGATGCCTCGGCCCTCGATCGCGCGGCGCTCGACCAGCGCGGCTATTCGAGCCTCTATATCGCCGTCGACGGCAAGCTCGCGGGCCTCGTGCCCTACTCCGACGAGATCCGGGAGGAGAGCCGCCCGGTCATCCAGCGCCTGCATGAGCTGGGCGTCAAGAACAGCATCATGCTGACAGGCGACAATGCCGTCGTGGCGCGCGCCGTTTGCAACAGGCTGGGGCTTACTGAGCACTTCGCCGACATGCTGCCGGCCGACAAGGCCGGCGTCATCCAGGAGCTGCAGCGCCAGGGACGCAGGGTCGCCATGGTCGGCGACGGCATCAACGATTCGCCTGCGCTCAGCTTCGCCGATGTCGGGATCGCCATGAAGCATGGTGCCGAGGTCACCCACGAATCCGCCGACGTCATCCTGATGGAGGACTCGCTTTGGAAGCTCGTCAAGGCGATCGAGATCTCGCAAGGCGCCGTCAGCCTGATCAAGCAGAACTACGCCATCGTCGCTGCGCTCAACACGCTGGCGCTCGGCCTTGCCCTGCCCGGCGGCCTGATCACGCCCGAGGTCACCGCGCTGATCAGCAATGGCTCGGCGATCCTCGCGAGCTTCAACGGCATACGGCCAATTCTCAGGTATCAATGAGCCAGGATGTCACCCAGCTCGTTGTCCTTCCTCCCGGCGATCGCGCCGCGCTACAAGCCGCAGTCAAGGCGCTGGAGAGCTCCAACCTCGCGGCACGGATCGCCGACTATGCCGGCGTCCCGGTCAATCGCGTCCTCAACCTGCTGCCGAAGGCCGCCAACCGCCAGCTCAGCGGGCTGGTGCGCACCGCTGTCATGAAGGGGCTGGAAGTCGCCGTCGACACGCTCGACGAGAAGCCGCCGCCTGCACCCGCCGTCACCTTCTCCTCATTCCTCGCAGGGGTGACCGGGGGCGTCAGCGGCCTGTTCGGTTTCGGCGCGCTTGCGGTCGAGCTTCCCCTGACGACGACCTTGATGCTGCGCGCGATCGCGGAAATCGCGCGGCACCAGGGCGAGGACCTCTCCAACATCGAGGCGAGGCTCGCCTGTCTCGAAGTGTTCGCCTATGGCACCAAGCGAACCGACGAGAATGTCGATATCGGTTACTACGCCGCCCGCGCGCTGATCAGCAAATACACCAGCGACGCCGCCGCCTACATCCTGGAGCGCGGCGCGGTCGATGCCTCCGCCCCCGTGATCTCCCATCTGGTCAGCGAGATCGTCTCCCGGTTCGGCCTGGTGGTTTCGGACAAGGCCGCGGCCGGCGCGGTGCCGATCATCGGCGCGGCATTCGGCGCGACCGTCAACGTGATCTTCATGGACCATTTCCAGAAGATCGCGAAGGGACACTTCACTGTGCGCCGGCTGGAGCGGGTCCATGGCAGCGCCGGCGTCGGCAACATTATGCGGCGATCGCGGCCGGGCTCGCGCCGCGGCGCGGCGTCGCGACGGCATGAGGCGGTTGGCAGCAATTGGACATCGGCGCCGTGCTTCAAGACACCAGGCTGCGCGACCTTCGTCGCATGCGGGCGCTTGCCACGGCCCTGCTCGTGGTCATGCTGCTGGTGTTCCTGGCGACCTCGATGGCGCAGCCGCACTGGCCCTGGCTGGCCTATCCGCGCGCCTTCGCCGAAGCCGGCATGATCGGCGCCTGCGCCGACTGGTTCGCCGTCGTCGCGCTGTTCCGTCATCCGCTCGGCATTCCGATTCCGCACACCGCGATCGTCCCGCAGAACAAGCAGCGCATCGCAGTCGCGCTCGGCCGCTTCATCGCCAACAACTTCCTGTCGCCCCGCGTGGTCGGCGATCGCATCCGCGACGTCGACATCGCCGGCTGGGCGGCGCACTGGATCGAGCGGCCGACGCACGCCCGCAGCACGGCCCAGCGCACCGTCTCGGCGGTCCATCAGGCGCTGCAGGCGACACCGAGCGCCGAGATCAACGCGTTTCTGACCCGCCGCACCCGGCAGGGGATCGCAGCCGTTCCTGCAGCCCCGCTCGCCTCGCGCGTGCTGGCGCTGCTGTGGGCCCATGGCAACGCACAGGCGCTGGTCGAGCGCTTGATCACATCGGCGAGCGTGGCGCTCGCCAACAACAAGGAAACGATCCGCAAGAAGGTCTCGCAGCGCTCCTACCGGTTCGTGCCGAAATGGGTCGACGGCATGGTGGCCGACCGTGTCATTTCCGGCGTCAGCCAGACGCTCGACGAGATGCGCGAGCCGAACCATCCCTGGCGCGTCGAGCTCAAGGCCGAGATCGAGCGCCTGATCGACCGCCTCGCCACCGATCCCGACTACCTCGCCAGGGGCGAGGAGCTGAAGCAGCAGATGCTCGACAATCCCGCCGTGATCGGACAGATCGATGCGATGTGGCACGCCATCGAGGCGCGGCTGAACTCCGCGGCGACTTCGGCGGCAATCGCGGACGCGATCGAAACCGCCCTGATCTCGGTCGCGCGCGGGTGCGGGACGATGCCGAAATGCGCGACCGCATCAACCGCTGGCTCCGCGTCGCCGCGCTGCGCGCTGTCGCGTCGCGGCGTCAGGAGATCGCGGCCTTCATCCGCAAGGTGGTCGAGAACTGGGACACCGAAACGCTGATCATGCGGATCGAGCTGCAGGTCGGACGCGATCTGCAATTCATCCGGATCAACGGCACCGTGGTCGGAGGGCTCGTCGGCCTGGTGATCTTCTCTGTGTCACGCTGGCTCTGACGCGTGATGAGATTGGGTTGAGCTGGAACGGCGTCGAAGGTTCACCTCTCCCTTGGGAGAGGTCGATTTGCGCAGCAAATCGGGTGAGGGGTTACGGTCTATCGAGAGAGCAAGAGCCCTCACCCGGATTGCACTGGACGATGCTTCGCATCGCCAGGCGCAATCCGACCTCTCCCCAAAGGGGAGAGGTGAACCGAGACCACGCCAAGCGGATTCAACGACGCTCTAGCGCGCCAATACAAGTTCAGGGAAAGCGAATCCGCAGCAGCGGCAACTGCTGGAGCTTGTCGAGCAGGCTCACCATTTGGCTTGCGGCAAGGCTGAGGCCACCGAGGATAAAGTGGCGGCGGGTCAAGCCGCGCTCGCGGCCCGCGAATTCCAGGCGCTGGAGACGCGGTTCGGGAGCAGTGTTCGCACGCAGGGCAGGAAGCGTCGTCATATCCATCAGCCGATCGGAATCCGGATTTCCGGAGCGGTGGTCATCTGCTCGATCGTCCCGTCGAACGACAGGCAGTCCGGATTCTCGCCCGGCATTCGGCGCAAGGTCTCGACCAGCTGCTCCTGCTCCAGCAGGAATGTGCGGCCGTCGCGCAGCCGGGCATAGGCGGCCCAAGGCACGAATTTGGTGAACGGAAACGGGAATTCCTCGCGCGGCGACACGTCGATGTTGAGGCCGGAGACGAACAGCACGTTCTTGGTCGCAAACGCCGGCTCGCGCAGGATGCTCCGGTAGGTGCGATCGAACTCGGCCTGGGTGACGAAGCGGGCGGCATCCAGCGCGGGATGCGGCGACGTCACCAGCGCCGGCATGACAGGAGCGAGTGCCGCCTCGAGAATGTCATGGCCGTCGGGACCTTCGGCCGGCGCACGGCGGAAGTGAAACAGATCGGGCGACAGCGCCGTCCCGATCGGCGCCGGTGTCTCGCGAAAGCAGGCGTCGCCGAGCCGCTCGCGGATTGCCGGGCTAGCGCGAAAGACCTTCGACGTGCTCAGCACGCTCAGCGGCTGGCGCGGCGTCTCGACCATGCGGTCGAGCCACAGAAAGAGACCTTCGCTGCGGCTGTCGTCGAGATACTGATTGTCGACCTGGAACACCGGCTCGCCATCGAGCCGGCCGCATTGCACCTGCCGGCAGGCATGGGCGTATTCGTCCTCGTACCAGCGCAGCACGCCGCAGAGCTTGCCGCAGCAATCTCCGAACCTGCAGCCGTCGGTGCGGTGGCGCTGATAGACGCCGAAGCGGCCATCATCCGGATTGTAGCCGACATGGCTGGCCTGGATCAGCACCAGGTCCTCGCCGTGATGGGCATAAGGCCCGTGGCGGTTGATCGCGACCTTGCCGCCGACCCGCCCGTGGTCGAACGGAAACGTCCCGAAATGCTGGGCCAGCAGCATCACCGGATAACCCTGGCTCTCGTCGGAGCAGAAGGCGCGTGACGGCAGCATGTGCTGCCGCTGAAAGCCGAGCGACCGGCAATAGTTGTAAAGCCGCGGGACGAAATGCCCGTAGCGCATCGCAAAACCGCCAACCCGGAAGGTTTCGGTCATCCTCTGCCCGAGCGGTCAGACGTGTCCAGAGTGCACACGCGGGGCAAAATTCCCCGCTCCCCGTACCTGACAGGAACGGTAGATACCGTTGTTGACGGTTATGTGAATGCAGCCGGGAGCGATGATCCGGACGGGCAGCCTATGACGCTCAGCGTCCCCAGCGCAGCACCACCGGATCGAGCGTGCGCGCGATCTCGATCAGACCGGCACGCGTCGCCGGATGCAGCGGCTGCAGCGGGTGCCGTACCGCATCCGACTTGATGACGCCGCCCTCGCGCATCAGCACCTTGCAGGCCTGCAACCCGCATTGCCGGTTCTCGTAGTTGATCAGCGGCAGCCAGCGCGCATAGGCCTGCACGGCTTCGTCGCGGCGCCCGGCAAGGAACGGATCCATGATCTGACGGATGCCGTCGGGATAGCCGCCGCCGGTCATCGCACCGGTGGCGCCGGCATCGAGGTCGGCCATCAAAGTGATCGCCTCCTCGCCGTCCCACGGTCCCTCGATCACGCTGCCGCCCTTCTCGATCAGGCCGCGCAGCTTGTTCGCGGCCATCGGCACCTCGATCTTGAAGTACCTGACATTGGCGAGCTCCTTCGCCATCCGCGCCAGGAAATCGACCGAGAGCGGCGTGCCCGCGACCGGCGCATCCTGGATCATGATCGGGATGTTGATCGCATCCGAGACCACCCGATAGAACTCGTAGATCGCCGGCTCGCCCACGCGGAAGGTCGCGCCGTGATAGGGCGGCATGATCATCACCATCGCAGCACCGGCGGCCTGTGCCTCGCGGCTGCGCGCGGCACACACCGCCGAGGAGAAATGCGTGGTGGTGACGATCACGGGGATGCGGCCCGCGACGTGCTCGAGCACGGCATGCATCACGGTCTCGCGCTCGGCATCGGTCAGCACGAACTGCTCGGAGAAGTTGGCGAGGATGCAGATGCCGTGCGAGCCGGCATCGATCATGAAATCGATGCAGCGCCGCTGTCCGTCGAGGTCGAGGTTGCCGCTGGCGTCGAAGATGGTCGGCGCCACCGGAAAGACGCCGCGATAGGGGCGCTGTGCCGAACTCGTCATGTCAAATCCTCCCTCATGATCTTGTCGCAGCTTGTCGTGTCACGCGCTGCGGAACGGCAGCGGCGGGCCTTCGAGCCTGCGCAGGCCCGGCTCGCGCCGCTCCAGCCACCAGCCATACTGCTTCGGCCAGGACGCGAACACTTCGCTGCTTCCGCCGCCGAGCGCGAGCTCGGCATGCAGCGGCCAGTTCGGATCGAACAACGCTTCGCGCCCGATCGCGACCAGATCGGCCTGGCCGCCTGCCAGCACATCCTCCGCCTGTTGCGGATGCAGGATCAGGCCGACCGCGATGGTGGCGACGTCGGCGGCGCGCCGGATCTCGTCCGCATAGGGCACCTGGAAGCCATAGCCGCGCGGAATCCGCGCCGCGGTTGCCGAACCGAGCAGGCCACCCGACGAACAATCGATCAAATCGGCGCCCCGCGCCTTGGCTTCGCGCGCGAACGCAATCTGGTCCTCGAGCGTCAGGCCGCCGTCGACACCGTCGACCGAGGAAATCCGCACCGCCAGCGGCCGCTCGGCAGGCCAGGCTGCGCGGACGGTCTCGATGATCTCGAGCGGATAGCGCATCCGCCCGGCGCGGTCGCCGCCATAGGCGTCGCTGCGGCGATTCGACAATGGCGACAGGAATTCGTGCAGCAGATAACCATGCGCGCAATGCACCTCGACGAATTCGAAGCCGGCCTCGACCGCGCGCAAGGTGGCGCGGCGCCATTGCTCGCGCAGCGCGGCGAGCTCGGCCGCATCGAGCGCGTGCGGCATCAGCCAGCCTTCCTCCATCGGGATCGCGCTCGGCGCCACGGTCCGCCACGGCAGATCGCCGCGGGCGCGATCGGCCTCGTCGAGCGCGGCATTGCCGTACCAGGGCCGCTGCATGCTGGCCTTGCGGCCGGCATGCGCGAGCTGGATCGAGGGCACCGCGCCGTTGTCCTTCAGGAAGGCGGCGATGCGTTCGAGCGGCGCGATCTGCTCGTCATTCCAGATGCCGACATCGCCATGCGTGATGCGCCCTTCGGCCGCGACCGCCGCGGCCTCGACCATCACGAGCCCGGCGCCGCCCTGGGCGAATTTACCAAGATGAACAAGGTGCCAGTCATTGGCGAGGCCGTTGGTCGCCGAATACTGGCACATCGGTGAAATCAGGATGCGGTTTCGGGAGGTCACGCCGCGAAGCGTGATCGGCTGAAACAGAAACGGCTGCGACATCGGGACCTGCGGTAGCGTGGTGGCGGAAAGAATGGCGGCCGCAAGCTAGGCGGCGCGTCCCGCAATCGCAAGTCGCGCAACGGCGCAGGCGGCAGGACCTGCACGCATGCAGCATCCGGGGCGACAGCACGATCCAACCCGCAATGTTTGCCGCGGATATTCACGCGGCTGGTCAACACATTCCACTATCCCTTGATGACTTTCAGTCATCCCCGGCTGACTTTCAGTCATGCCTGGGATCATGCCACGGATCGGCGAGTTCAGAATCCATCCTCCCCTGGAGGGGTCGAGACGAGCGGAGCTCGCTCTGGGATCGGTTCGCATGAAAAATGCGAACCGAGGTGGGGTGAGGGTCTCTCATATCGGGCGCTGCCCGAGTGGAGAGATCACCCCACCCCGCCTCAAATCTCGCTTCGCTCGCTGTGAGCCGACCCTCCCCCTCCAGGGGAGGGTGACCTCTGTTCTCGCCGTTCGTGTGATCGGTCGCAATTCGCATCGGCCGTGCCTACATTGCCGAGATGAAAAAAATCGGATTCCTTTCGTTCGGGCACTGGACGCCCTCCCCGCAATCCCAGGCCCGCTCGGCCGCGGACGTGCTGCTGCAATCCATCGACCTTGCGGTCGCCGCCGAAGAGCTCGGCGCGGACGGCGCGTATTTTCGCGTCCATCACTTCGCCCGACAGCTGGCGTCGCCCTTCCCGCTGCTGGCGGCGGTCGGCGCGAGGACCAGCCGGATCGAGATCGGCACCGCCGTGATCGACATGCGCTACGAAAATCCGCTCTACATGATCGAGGACGCCGGCGCGGCCGACCTGATCGCGAAGGGACGCCTGCAACTCGGCATCAGCCGCGGCTCGCCCGAACAGGTGATCGATGGCTGGCGCTTTTTCGGCTATCAGCCGGGCGAAGGCGAGACCGACGCCGACATGGGCCGGCGTCATGCCGAGATCTTCCTCGACATGCTGCGCGGACAAGGTTTTGCGCAGCCCAATCCGCGGCCGATGTTTCCCAATCCGCCGGGCCTGCTGCGGCTCGAGCCGCTGTCGGAAGGCCTGCGCGAACGCATCTGGTGGGGCGCCGGCTCGAACGCGACCGCGGTCTGGGCGGCGAAGCTCGGGATGAACCTGCAGAGCTCGACGCTGAAGAGCGACGAGACCGGAGAGGCCTTCCACATCCAGCAGGCCGCGCAGATCCGGGCCTACCGTGCCGCCTGGAAGGAGGCCGGCCACACACGCGAGCCGCGGGTCTCGGTGAGCCGCAGCATCTTCGCGTTGATCGACGATCGCGACCGCGCCTATTTCGGCAACGGGCAGGAGGAAGACAGATCGGCTTCATCGACGAGCGGACACGCGCGATCTTCGGCCGCGGCTACGCCGCCGAGCCTGACAGACTGATCGAGCAGCTCAAGACCGACGAGGCGATCGCGGAGGCCGACACCCTGCTGCTGACCGTCCCCAATCAACTCGGCGTCGCCTACAACGCGCATGTGATCGAGAGCATCTTGACCCACGTCGCGCCCGCGATGGGTTGGCGCTGAATCCAGCGAGGAACGCCGCGGCACCCTCGTCACGCGGGTCGAATTTGGACAAGGACCCGCGGCGGCCGTGCTCTAGGGGGGTGTGGTTGAGAGCGGACGACTGGCCGCGGGCTTGAACCGGCCATGCTCCGCCGGAGGTGAGGCCGGTTCTGCCTGGATAATCCCGGAACACGCAGAAACGTTCCGGCGGAACTCCGTTCTCAAACGCGGAGAACTACGGAAACATAACTGCGCGTTGTGAGAAGAACAGGTTGAGTACAGTTCGTTAGGCGCGCACGTTGCGTGAACAGACCGCCGTAATATCCCGGGACCCCGGCGCGAGGTCGGTTAGGGGTCCCGGTCACGCGTGCGGCGATCAAGATCGAGGCGATCGATACGCTCATCGATCCGCCGGTTGAGTTCCTGATCCCCGTCCGAATCCCTGCCGCGCCGGGCGCGGACGGCAAACACGCACCCGATCAGGACGACGGCAAACAGCGCGAAGTACCACCATTCCATGCATCGATCTCGAATGAACGCTCGCAGGGACGAGCGGAAGGGTCATCGTTCAGGCCGGTCAGGACGCCCCGATCTTGGAACGTAGAACGGGTTCACCAGGCAGGTTGCCGGATTGCCCGCCATGCTGGCCTGGCACTGCTGCAACGATGTGAAGATACAATCCATTCGCTCGCCGAGCAGTTCCCCGTAAACATGCATGCAGACGGGATAGCGAGGGTCATACATTTGCGCCGATGCCGGCGTCGTCATGTAAAGCGCGCCGAGCGAGAGCAACAGCGCTGCAAGCAACCTCACGTCTCGTCTCCTGCTATGCTCGCGCGATTTTTGCCTGGGGACTGGAGCGGGCGAAGGGAATCGAACCCTCGTATGCAGCTTGGGAAGCTGCCGTTCTACCATTGAACTCGCCCGCGATCTCAATTGCTTGAGGTCGAACCCCACGGGGGCGACCGGCCGGACCATAGCCCGGGCGGCGGCTGAGGATCAAGCGTGCAGTGACGCAGGTCGCGGCACCGCCGCGCGCTACTGGCCCATCCTCACGAGCACGTCATTGATGAAAAAGGGCGCAGCGGCCGATGTATCGCAGTTCCCGCCGCGTGCATAGATGCAGGCATCGCTGAAGCCGACGCGGGCACAGCTTTGCTGCGAAAAATCCGCCGGCAGATCGCCTGCGGCCTCGGGCCGCGCCAGGATGCGATTGAAGGCCGGCCTGGTCGCCTGCAGCAGCAGCGGCGGCAGAATCAGCTCGGCGAGCGGATCGGCGGGCTGCAGCGCGTAGAGCGGCGCCGGGCCGACCAGTCGCTCCCGCCCCGGCAATTGCTGGAAGCGAACGTTGTAAAGCGCAAGGCCGCACATCTGCGGATCGCTGCGCAGTTCGGCGGCGAGCCACGCGGCGCCGACGCCGCGCATCCAGTACTCGCGCATCCCGTCGCTGGCGCCGGCCATCGCGACCGACAGCAACGCCCAGCCGCCGAGCACGATCGGCAACGCCCAGCGGCGCCACGCGGCTTTCGCGCGCAGCGATTGCACCCAATCGGCCGAGCCCAGCGCCGCGACGATGATGAACAGCACCAGCGACAGGAAGACGAAGCGGTATTCCTTGTGCGTGATCAGGCTGTGGAAGACGAGGTTGACCAGCGCAACGGTCAGCAGCAGCGGCGCGTGCCGCCAGCCGCGCCAGATCGCAGCGAGCGGCAGCAGGATCGCCACCGACCAAACGGTCAGGAAGTCGATCAGATAGGCCGAAGGCGGCGACACGCCGAACTCGATGGCGCGATCGTGGACGAGGTTTTCCTTGATGTTCGCGATCAGCCAGGCGAACGGCACGGCGCCGTGCGCAAGGTCGATCGCGGCGGCGAGCAGCAACGCAACGAGCCCGCCGGCGACCAACGGAACGAGGTTTCGCCAGCGTGTCCAGCACGCCCCGAGGGCCAGCACGGCGATCGCCGGCGCATACTGGAAGCGGCAGACAAAGGCGAAAGCGAGCAAGGCGCCGCCAATCGCGAGACGCCGCTGCGACGGATGATCGGTGATCAGCAGCGCCGCCGGCACGATCAGCGCGGTCGCCAGCGGCTCGCCCAATGTATGGGGTGCGAGCATGAACAACTCGAACCAGGTCGCGGCGGCAAAGGCCGCGACGACGGCATGGGTTCGCGAGATCCGCGCGCCCAGCAACCAGGCGCTGACCACGATCGACAGCGAGGCGCAAGCGGCGATCAGGCGCGGCAGCAAGAAGGCCCCCGCGCCGCCAGGCGCAATCGCATCACCCAGAGCAACCGGCCCGGCCATCAATGTCGGCATGAACCAGCCGCGAATACCCTCGCGCCATTCCCAGGTCAAAATGCCGTCATGGCCGAGCATCCGCCACGCCGGCTCGAGATACTGAAAGACCTCGTCGGGATAGATCACGTTGGGCCAGACGGCGACCGCAAGGCGGATCACCAGCGCCAGCAGCAGCAACGCGAACAGCGGGTGCAAACGCCCACTCGCGCGCCCGGCCATGGCAGCGCTGCCGGGCGCGGCCTCGGCGCTCGTGCTCGTCATCGTCCCAAAGATCGTCTTCTGGAGCAGCATGCCGGCGACCAGATAGCGGGCAAAGCATTTAAGATGCGTGACTGGACGATGCGTGACCGGACGTTGTCGAGGTCACACAGCGCCGGTCGCAACATGCTTAACCAAACGTCAAGATTATCGGATGCGCCGGTCCGCGACGATGTTATGCTCGCCTGCGTGGGGGCGCGTGGCGTCATGGCGGGGCGTGGGTACACCATTTTCGACACGGCAATCGGCCGATGCGGCATCGCATGGGGCGAAGCCGGCGTTGCCGGTGTCCAGCTTCCCGAGCTCCGCGAGATCGACACCCGCAGGCGGCTGTTCCAGCTCTATCCCGATGCGCGTGAGACGCGGCCGCCCGAGGAGATCGAGCTTGCGATCGAGGGCATTGCAGCGACCTTGCGCGGCAGCGATGCCGACCTCGCAGGCGTGGCGCTCGACATGAGCGGCATGCCGGCTTTCAACCAGCGCGTCTACCAGGCCGTCCGCAGCATTCCCCGCGGCGAGACCCGGACCTACGAGGATATCGCCAGCGCCCTCCGCGCGACCGGCGCGGTCTATTCGGTGGCGCAGGCGCTCGGCCGCAATCCCTTCATGATCATCGTGCCCTGCCACCGCGTGCTCGAGGCGGGGCACTATCCTGACCGGATTTCAGCGAACGGCGGCAGCATCTCCAAGCGGCGGCTGCTCTCGATCGAAGGCGCCCAACCGACCACCAGCAAGACCCTGTTCGACGTTCTGCTGCCCGTTGCACGGCCCCGGCCGCACGCCTAAATCTCGGGTATGACCCACACCACGCTGTTGCAGCGCGATCGCATCACGGTGAACGAGTTTCGCTGCACGGCGGAACCCGGCGACAAGCCGTTCGCCGAGCAGTTCGCCTGCCACTCCGTGTCCTATGTGCGCAGCGGCAGCTTCGGCTGCCATTGCCGCGGCCGCTTTCATGAGCTGGTGGCCGGCTCGATCCTGGTCGGCCATCCCGGCGACGAATACACCTGCACGCACGACCATGTGGTCGGCGACGAATGCCTGTCATTCTTCCTCGACCCCGAGCTGGTCGAGACGATCGGCGATCGCACATCGGTCTGGCAGGTCGGCTCGGTGCCGCCGCTGCCGGAATTGATGGTAATCGGCGAACTCGCCCAAACGGCGGCAGCTGGCAACAGCGATGTCGGGCTCGACGAGGTCGGCCATCTCCTGACGAGCCGCCTTGTCGAGTTGGTGTCGGACCGCAAGGCAAAGCCCCTCACCGCCGGCCTGCGCGATCGCCGCCGCGCCGTTGAGGCGGCGCTGTGGATCGACGCCAATTCGCATCATCAGATCGATCTCGACGATGCAGCCGAACAGGCCGGGTTGAGCACGTTTCATTTCCTGCGGCTGTTTTCTGCGGTGCTCGGCGTCACCCCGCATCAATATCTCGTGCGCTCGCGGCTGCGCCATGCGGCGCGGCGGCTGGTTGACGACGACAGCCCGGTCACCGACATCGCCTATGACGTCGGTTTCGGCGATCTCTCCAATTTCGTGCGCAGCTTCCACCGCGCCGCCGGTGCCTCGCCGCTCAAGTTCCGCCAGGCCTCCCGCGGCGACCGCAAGATTCTCCAAGAACGCCTTGCGCTGCAATAGCTAGGCTTCTCCAGTCCGCGTCCGTCGACGCGCACAGCGACTGGAGACTTCATCATGTACGACCATATCGGATTGCGCGTCGCCGACCTCGACGCCAGCGTGCGCTTCTACACCGCGGTGCTGGCGCCGCTCGGCTTCGTGCTGTGCTCGCGCGACGACAGCGGCGCCGGCTTCGGCCCGAAGGGCGAGCCCGCGCTCTGGCTGCATCTGCAAAAGGGCAAGGCGCAGGGCGGCGCGCATATCGCGTTCCGCGCGCCCAGCCACGACGCAATCAAGACATTCCACACCGAGGGCCTGAAGGCCGGCGGCAAGGACAACGGCGCGGCGGGCCATCGCAAGGACTACAGCCCGACCTACTACGCGGCGTTCCTGCTCGACCCCGACGGCAATAATGTCGAGGCGGTGTCGACCTGAGTGCACGCGGCAAACTCCGCCGTCATTGCGAGCGGAGCGAAGCAATCCACCTTCCCGCTTGCTGCGACATGGATTGCTTCGTCGCTTCGCTCCTCGCAATGACGGCTTCACCATCTTTCGAAGGACCCAATCTCATGGCTTCCATTCACAAAGACATTCCAATCGACGCGCCGGCCGACCACGTCTGGGACGCGCTGCGCGATTTCGGCGCGCTGCATACGCGGCTGGTGCCGGGCTTCGTCACCGACACGCAGCTCGACGGCGACGTACGCACCGTCACTTTCAGTAACGGCACCGTGGCGCGCGAGACGCTGGTCGATTGCGACGACAAGCGACGACGGCTGGTCTATGCGGTCAGCAGCGAGCGGCTGAAGCAGCATTCCGCCTCGGTACAGGTATTTACCGACGGCGATGCGCGCTGCCGGGTGGCGTGGATCGCCGACGTGCTGCCGCACGAGATCGCGCCCTACATCGACGCGCAGATGGACCTCGGCGCGGCGGCGATGCAGGGCGCGCTTGCGAAATCGGCCAGGGAGAAGAGCGCGGCGTGATCCGCCAGGTCATGCGACCGGCCGCGCATTTCAAACTATGACCGTCACCCCCGCGCAAAGGCTTTGCCTTTGTCGCTGGAGGAGGCCACGAAGCGGCCGTCTCGAAGGGCGACAGCCCAGCTGTTTCCACGAGCGCACGCCGAAGCAGCGGGGCCGTCGATCCTTCGAGACGCCGCTTCGCGGCTCCTCAGGATGACGGATTGACAGATTTTAAGACAGCGCCGGCTGCGCCTCGGCGACCGGTGCCGACTTCCCCCAGCGCGTCAGGATCACGCTGAGGCAGGACAGCACGCCGAGCACGCCCATCGAGGCGGCGGCGAGTGCGAAGAAGTTTTGCGCGCTCGCCTCATGCGTCGACAGCCACCAGCCGCCGGTGCCGATGAAGATCAGCCGCGCGGTCTGCGCCAGCACCGGGCCCAGCACCTTGGCGGCGCCCTGCGAGGAGAAATACATCGACATCGCAAGGCCAATGAAGGCGTACATCGGCGCGGCGGTCGACAGATATTGATGGCTGGTCGCCCGCACATGCGGATCACTGGTGAACAGATTGACCCAGAGGTCGGGGAACACGGCGATGAAGCTGCCGACCACGCCGACCGACAGGAACGACACCGTGCCCGCGGTCCAGGCGATGCGGCGGGCGCGCGCGACGCGCTCGGCGCCGACTGCCATGCCGATCATCGGCACCGAGGCGATGCCGACCGCGAAGGCGACCGAGGTCAGCATGAATTCCAGCCGCGCGCCGATGCCGTAACCGGCGAGCACCGCGGTGCCGAACTGCGCCAGCATGTGGGTGAAGATCGAGATCGTCAGAACCGATTGCAGCGGCGAGAAACAGGAGACCGCGCCGACCCTGAGGATGTCGATGAACATCGCCCATTGCACGCGCAGCCCCTTGAGCTTCGGCTTGACGCGGGCGCGGCCCGAGAACAGGTACCAGCCCATCACGCTGATGCTGATCGAATAGGCGATCAACGAACCCGCGGCGACGCCGCGCATGCCGAATTGCGGCACCGGCCCGAGGCCGAGCCCGAGCGTGCCGCCGAGCATGATCTGCCACACCGCGGACGACAGGATCATGGTCGACGGCAGTTTCATGTTGCCGGTGCCGCGCAGGATGCCGGCCATCGTGTTCATCAGCCAGGGCAGGATCGCGCCGCCGAAGAATATCTGCGTATAGGCGATCGCCTGTGCCAGCACATTGCCGCGGCCGCCGAGCAGTTCGAGCAGGCGCGGACCGAAGATCAGCATGCCCAGCATGAAGGTGACGCCAAACGTCAACCCGATCAGCAGCGCATGCATCGCCAAGGTCGAGGCGCGCTCGATCTCGCCGGCGCCGAGCGCGCGCGCAATCGCAGATGCGACGCCGCCGCCCATCGCGCCGCCCGACATCGTCATGGTCAGGATCACGCAGGGAAACACCAGCGCCATCGCCGCGAGCGACTCGACGCCGAGCCGGCCGATATAGGAGGTCTCCGCGATGACCACGCAGGTGCCGGCGGAGAGCGCGATCACGTTCGGCCAGGCGAGCCACAACAGCGTGCGCAAAATCGGCCCGTCGAGCAGCGCGTTGCGCGCCGGCTTGGTCACCGGCGGCGGCAGCGGCCGTTCTTGTTCGTCGACAGGTATTTCGGCGAGGCCGAGATCGGACATTTCCACCCCCACGCGCGATCTGGGGAGCCGCGCCAAGGTGTTTCCCTACCATGGCAGCGACGGATTCCACGTGCGCGGGACGCAAGGGGGGCCTGCGCGATTGCAGGTGAAGCTTGATGAACCTCTGATCTAGCCGATCGACCACACGAACGGCGCGCTGGCGGCGCTGTTCGGCTTCAGATGCACCGGAATGTGCCGCCCGCAGCCGGCTGCCAGGCCCTCGAACAGCCCAGTCAGCACGCTGGCGCAGGCCGGATGATAATCGGCGACATCGGCCATCAGCTTCCAGCCCTGCTGGCGGAATTCGAACTGGCCCTCGGACTCGCTGATCTCAGTGACATCATCCTGCGACTCGAAGAGCGTGCGCAGAAATGCGGCAAATTCCGTGGCACGGCCACGGCTGCCGCCGAGCCCCTGCGCGACCTCGTCGAAATACTGCATGCCAATCAGCTTGCCGGTGAGGTGCAGCAGATAGCTCGCATCCTCAGGCCCGAACACCTGCACGATAACCGGTGCGGCCGTCTTCACATATTCCATCGCGTAGTTGCGGTAGGCCTTCTCCAGCCGCTGACGCGGCCAGCTGTCGACCGGCAGCGCCGGCGCGGTCTTCGGATCGAACGCCGGCGCCTCGAGATGGCGCGCGAACACCAGGCGCTGATCGAGCTCGAGCGGATGGTCGTATTCGCAGTAATAGCCCTCGAGGCCATCCTGGCCGTCGACGCTCTGCTTGGTGCAGACGAAACCGAGCCTGAGATCGCCGAGCGCCACACCGTTGTTGGCGTGCCAGCCGCGCAGCATCGCGCGCGAGACCTCGCCGGGCACGCCGCAGATCGCGGTGCCCTTCCAGATCCAGCGCGGCGGCGGATAGCGGATCCAGGCCTTGCGGTCGGTCTCATACATGTATTCGACGTGCACGCCGCCGATCCAGTTGGAGAGATAATGATACTGCGCGGCCGCGACCGCAGGCGGCAGGCCGTCGAGGCCGAGCTTCTTCAAGCCGGGCAGGAAGCGCTCCTGCTGCTGGCGGCGAAACACCCGGAAGACGAGCTCCGCGGCATCAGCCGTGCCGCGCCGCGTCACCACGGTGAGGATCAGCCCGGTGAAGAAGGCATGATAGAGATCAGCGACGCTGCGCCACTTCCGCCACTGCGCCTCTTGCTGCGCTGAATCTGTTGCGGCGCTCATGTTCACTCCCGATTTGTTGTTTGCCGGAATGTGTCATCGCCGAAGAACCGGCGCAACACACACACTGTCATCGCCCGACTTGATCGGGCGATCCAGTATTCCAGAGACAGTCGTTATCGATGGAGAGGCCGCGGCGTACTGGATTCCCCGCTTTCGCGGGGAATGACGGCGGAGATTGTTGGCGAGGATCGTAGCCCGGATGCAGCGAAGCGCAATCCGGGGCAGCTCAATGCGCGTATGCAGCGTCCCGGATTTCGCTGCGCTTCATCCGGCTACGGAATTACGCGCGCCGCGAAACGGAATTACACGCGAAAATGCTTGGAGAGCTTGAGGCCCTGCGCCTGATAGTTCGAGCCGATGCGCTGGCCGTACAGCGCGTCGGGACGCTCGAGCATCCGCTCATAGACGAGACGGCCGACGATCTGGCCGTGCTCGAGGATGAACGGCACCTCGCGCGAGCGCACTTCGAGCACGGCGCGCGCGCCCTTGCCGCCGGCGCCGGCATAGCCGAAGCCGGGATCGAAGAAGCCGGCATAGTGGACGCGGAATTCGCCGACCAAGGGATCGAACGGCACCATCTCCGCCGCGTAGTCCGGCGGCACCTGCACCGCCTCTTTCGACGCCAGGATGTAGAACTCGCCGGGATCCAGGATCAGGCTGCCGTCGGGCCGCGCCTTGATCGGCTCCCAGAAATCGTCGACCGCATAGCCGCCGCGGCGATCGACATCGACCACGCCGGTGTGGCGCTTGGCGCGATAGCCGACGAAGCCGCCCGAGCTCTCGCCGGAGAGATCGACCGAGAGCGCGACGCCATGGGTGAGATCGGCATTGTCGGCATCGACCAGCCGCTCGGCGGCATGCAGCGCATCGAGCTCGTCGGCGGAAAGCGTCGCCTCGCCGATCCGGAAGCGGACCTGGCTGAGCCGCGAGCCCTCGCGCAGCAGCACGGGAAACGTCTTCGGTGAGATCTCGGCATAGAGCGGGCCGTGATAGCCGGCGCCGATCATGTCGAAGCGGCGGGTGCCGTCGGCGATCACGCGGGTGAAGACGTCGAGCCGTCCGGTCGAGCTCTTCGGATTGGCGGCGGCCACGATCTCCGGCGGCAGCGCTAGGCTCTCCAGCAGCGGGACGATGTAGACGCAATTGGTCTCCAGCACCGCGCCGTCGGAGAGGTCGATCTCGTGCAGCTTCAGTTGGTCGATCCGCTCGGCGACGGTGGCGTCGGGCCCGGGCAGGAAGCTGGCGCGGACGCGGTAGGCGATGTCGCCGAGGCGCAGGTCGAGGCTCGCCGGCTGGATCTGGCTTTCGACGAAGTCGTAGGCGGGCAGGATGAGGCCGGCCTCCGCCATCTCCGCGATCATGCGGTCGGGCAGAATTCCGTTGGATTCATCTTCCAGCGTGAACGACACGATACGGTCCCTCGGCGATCCCTCGAGATGGCCCAAAATCAACCTCTGAGCGGCCATCAAGCCCCAAAATATGGGCTTTTACGGGTTATCCGATGACCGTCTTGACGGAAAGGGCGCGAGGGAATATCAGCTCCAGTTATCCCGTGGTGATTTGAGCCGGCCGGCTTGCAGCCACGTTAAATAAGTCGCTAAACAGGCCGGGGACAGTGTGATCCCGGCTTGTGGAGGTTTCTCCAGGCCGGTTTTTTTGTGGCCATTTCCGAGGGAAATGGCCACTTCGGAGGTCACATGTCTGAATCTGAAGGTACCGCCCGCTTCCGTCCCGAAACCCGCCTGGTCCATGGCGGCACGCTGCGCTCGCAGTTCGGGGAGACGTCGGAAGGGCTGTTTCTCACCCAGGCTACGTCTACGACACCGCCGAGCAATGCGAGGCGCGCTTCAAGGGCCAGGATCCCGGTTTCATTTATTCGCGCTATTCCAACCCGACGATTGCGATGTTCGAGCGCCGCATGATCGAGCTCGAGGGCGCGGAAGCCGCGCGCTCGACCGCGACCGGCATGGCCGCGGTGACGACCGCGATCCTCGCACCGCTGAAGGCCGGCGATCACGTGGTGGCGTCGAAGGCCCTGTTCGGCTCCTGCCTCTATGTCGTGCAGGATTTGCTGCCGCGCTACGGCATCGAGACGACGCTGGTCGACGGTCTCGACCTCGACCAGTGGCAGCGCGCCTTGCGGCCGAATACCAAAACCTTCTTCCTGGAGAGCCCGACCAATCCGACGCTTGACGTGCTCGATATCGCTGAAATCGCCAAGATTGCGCATAGCGGCGGCGCCCGGCTGATCGTCGACAACGTGTTCGCAACGCCGATCTGGCAGAGCCCGCTGTCGCTCGGCGCCGACGTCGTGGTCTATTCCGCGACCAAGCATATCGACGGCCAGGGCCGCTGCCTCGGCGGCGTCATCCTGTCGTCGGAAGCCTTCATCGCCGAGCACATCCATAATTTCATGCGCCAGACCGGCCCGTCGCTGTCGCCGTTCAACGCCTGGGTGCTGCTGAAGGGGCTGGAGACGCTCGGCGTCCGCGTCCGCGCCCAGACCGAGAACGCGGCCAAGATCGCCGAGGCACTGGCGAACCATCCGAAGGTCACCCGACTGGTTTATCCGGGCCGCGCGGATCATCCGCAGGCTGCGACGGTGAAGAAGCAGATGGGCGCCGGCTCGACGCTGGTCGGCTTCGAGGTCAAGGACGGCAAGGCCGGCGCGTTCCGCTGCCTCAACGCGCTGAAGATCTCGCGCATCTCCAACAATCTCGGCGATGCCAAGAGCCTGGTCACGCATCCCGCGACCACGACGCATCAGCGCCTGGCGCCGGAGGCCCGCGCCGAACTCGGCATCAGCGAAGGCTTTATCCGCTTCTCGGCCGGGCTCGAGCATCCCGACGATCTGATCGAGGATTTCCAGCGCGCGCTGGAGCAGGTTTGAGGCGAACGCGTCGCCCCGGAATGAACTGAGCTCCCTCTCCCGCTTGCGGGGGAGGGCTGGGGTGGGGCTCTCTCCGCGAGTCATTCCGTGGAGAGAGCCACCACCCGCA
>NZ_LFLZ01000073.1 GCF_001189845.1 Bradyrhizobium tropiciagri | reverse complement strand
GTAATTGCCGCCGCTACCGCCATTGGCCTGGTTGCTGGCGAGCGCAACATTGCTCACGGTGACATTGGCGCCGTTGGCAACGAACAGCGCGCCGCCGGCACCCATGCCACCGCCGCCGCCGCCATCGCCCCCGTTGCCGCCATTGCCCCCCTTGGCCACGGCGTTCTGGATGGTCAGATTGTTGACCGCAACGGTGCCCGAGTAGACGAACAGCCCGCGCTGCACGCCGCCGCCGTCGAGCGTGAAGTTGCCGCCGTTGATCGTGACTGTGCTGCTCGAACTGATGACGGGCAGCGTTGTCCCGGCGGTCAGCGTGATGTTGTTCGTGATGTTGAGCGTGTAGCTGGTGCCCGGATTGTTATCGATCGTCGTCAGCGCCGTGACGAGGCTCGCGCCATCGCTGGCGTTCAGCACCGTTTGGGCGTGTGCGGCGGTCCCGCACGCGACGAGCAAAGCAAAGGTTACCGCGACCCGTCGCAAACGGGGAAGACGGAAGCCTTCCACAACGTGCACGCGCATGGCATTCCAACTCGGGCCGCGCGCCGCGCGGCCACTGAAAATCTCAGCGTGAGGTTGTATCCCCTGAGACATCCTGCCGCATGACAAAAAACGAAAATGGAACCGAAAGCGCGACAGTGTGCCTTCTGCGCAACAAAGGATGGTCCCATGTTTTCTCGCAGACTTTACCGGGCGCACAAATACCGATCGCGCACCGCATTGCTCGCGCGATCGGCCGCTGCATTGCTGCTGGCGAATTGTGCCGTTACGTCAGCTTGCCGGTGTATTTCTCCAGCGACGCCCAGGCGTCCGCGCCATAGGTCTTCTGCCACTGGGTGTAGAAGCCGGCTTTGACCAGCGCGGCCCTGAACTGCACGGGATCGGGCCTGTTGAACGTCATGCCCTTCCCGGTCAGCTCGGCCTGCAACGAGCGGTCCATCTCGATCAGGTCGGCGCGCTCCTTCGCCGCGGCCGCGTCGAACGCGGTGTTGATGAGCTCGAGCAGATCGGGCGGCAGGCCCGCCATCGCGCGGCGATTGCCGAGGATCCAGTAGCCACTCCAGCAGTGGTTCGACAGCGCGCAGTATTTCTGTACCTCGTACAGCTTTCCGGTCGAGACCTGCGCCAGCGGATTCTCCTGACCTTCGACGATGTGGGTCTGCAGCGCCGAATAGAGCTCGCTGTAGGAGATGCTCGACGGCAGCGCGCCGAGCCCCGAGAACAGCGAGGTCAGCAATGCCGTCACCGGCACGCGGATCTTGAAGCCCTTGAGATCGTCGACGCTGTTGAGCTGCCGGCTCGACGACGAGGTGATCTGGCGGAAGCCGTTGTCCCAGACCTTCTTCAGCGGCACGACGCCGGTCTTGGCGATCGCCTCCCGGACGAGGTCGCCGACGCCGCCGTCCATCGCCGCCCAGACCTGGTCGTAGGACTGGAAGGCGAAGCCGATGCTGGGCAGACCGGACAGCGGCACCAGCGTCGACAGCGTCATGCTGGGCGCAGCCAATAGCTCGATACCGCCGGCCCGGACCTGCGACAGCATCTCCGGATCGCCGCCGAGCTGGCTGTTGGCGAACACCGTGATGTTGAGCCGGCCGGACGATTGCGTGCCGACCAGCTTGGCCGCCTCGGCCAGACGGATTGTTAGCGGATGGGTTTCCGGAGTGTTGACGCCAAGCTTGAAGTCGAACTCGGCCGCGGCAAGGACCGGCTTACCAAACATCGTGGCAGCCATTGCCGCCGTGCCGGTGCCGAGCACCCGGCGGCGGGTCATATTCGTTGTTTTCATTATTGTTTTTCTCCCGAGCGCATCCCGCGCCTGTGGGCAGTTTCGGCCCTCCGCCTGTGTGACGCAAGGCACGGTGAAACCAATCGGCCCGTGGCACGAAACCATTTCAAGGAACTCACGAAACGATCCGGAAACAGATCGGGCTTACCAGTAGCTGCCATAGACGGCGCATAGACGCCCGGAGGCGACCATGAACCACTCGATCCATTCAGCTGATCGCGCGACCCACCTCAAGATCGTGGTGGTTGCCCTCGTTGCGGCCATCGGGGTTGCGGCGTTCGGCATTTCGGCGCGGAACAATGCGGATTTCACCCAGACCGCCCAGACCAACCAGGTCGTCAAGGCCGGCAAGCCGGTCGCGATCACTTCTTCGGGGACTTCGACGGTCCGCTAGGATTTTTCAGGCTTCGGCAGACAAAACGGCCGCCTTCGGGCGGCTTTTTTGTTGGGTCTGATCGACTTTGCGCTCCGATCAGGACGCTGTGGCCTTTGCCGCCCAGTTCGGCTACGGCGATTGCAGAACCACCGAGACCGGGGCGCGCGCGATCGACGTGCGCAGGGTCGCAAGCCGGCTGAGCGTCGCGAATGACTGAGCCTCGCCTCGCGGGCGACATACTTGCCGAACCGCAGGACGATCCCCGCACCGGCGGAGCGTCCACCCTGCTCGGGCTACCGACGTCGCTGCCATTGGTGCTCGACCTCGACGGCACCCTGATCAGGGGCGACCTGCTCTATCTCAGTTTCGTCTCGATCCTGCGCCGCAATCCGCTGATCGTCATTGCATGCGCCGCCTGGCTGACGCACGGACGCGCGGCGTTGAAGCGCCAGCTTGCACGGCGCCAGCGCATCGACTGGAGCCGGATCGAACTGCACCAGGACGTCGTCGCACTGGCCGAGCGCGAGAAGGCCGCCGGCCGCCGCGTCGTGCTGGCAACCGCGGCCGACGCGCTGCTCGCGAACCGGCTTGCATCGCGATTGCCTTGGCTCGACGACGTGCTCGCCTCCGACGGCGCGCACAATCTCAAGGGCGCCAACAAGGCCGGCCTGTTGCTGAAGCGCTTTCCCGGTGGCTTCATCTATGCCGGCGACAGCGCATCCGACCTCGCGGTCTGGGCCCACGCCGCCGGAATCATCACCGTCAATGCGCGGGAGGCGCTGCGCGCCGCAGTATCCGCGCTCGGCAGGCCGACGCTGCATCCGCCGGATCGCGGCCGCGGCGAAATCTTAACCGCGTCCTAACGCGGTCGTTCGATTGCGATCCGCTCCGCGACCCCCGTCTTAAAAATTGTTCCGTAAGGTGCGCGTCAACAGAAGCGCGGGCCCACAATGAATTTGCAGCAGCAAGTAATTTCCACCGGCTTCAAGATCACGTGCACCGATTGCGGCAGCCTGGCGATCAAGGTCGCCGATCCCGCGCACGCGTCCGGCGACACCATCATCGAATGCCGCCGCTGCAACGCCGTACGCGGTACGGTGGCGGACCTGCACACCCTGGCGCAGCGCGGCCGCGACCTGTTCGAATTCTAACCCCGGCCCCGCCGATGCTGTCAGATCCGAGCGCGACCATGCAGAGCGACATTCCCCTGGATACGGTCTGGTCGATCCTCGAGGCCGCCAACGAATTGGGCGATACCCACACGGTCGACGCCTGCCGCCGCATCATCGACGCGAATTTGCGCGGCGACACGCCTGGACAATCCGACCTGAACGCGGTTGCCGCATTCTTTGCCTGATCAGGGCAGCCTGCCGCCGATTGCGTGTCCAATGCGGCGCCGCGGTGACCGATCGCACAACGGAAATATTACAATACAGACCGCAACGTCGCTCAACGTTGCTTGACTTGATTCGACCGAGGCCGGCTGGCTAGCTGTCGCACAGCTCTCGAATCGGACGGGCCGATGCAATGACGCGCGATGACCTGGTTGTCGGGGGCACGATCCTCGGGTTCTTCGCCGTCAGCACCGCCTCGCTGATCGCCTGCGGACACGCCTTTCCGGCGATGCACGTCTGGCGGTCCGGCATCACCGCCGAGGCCATCCTCGGCACCGCCATCATGGTCATCTTCATCCCGGCATTCACCGCGGGACGATTCAGCTTCGGCTATCTGGTGAGCTTCTCGCTGCTGTCTGCCGTGTTCGGCTTCGTCTGGCTCAGCTTCTTCAGCGCGTTCGACTACCCGCACGCGATCGCCCGCTGGGCCATGATCGCCGCGCTGGCCGCCGCGATGATCCCCCTGATGTTCCAGAACATGCCGGTCTGGCGGCCCAACCTGTCGGAAGCGGCCATCAAACGCGTTGCGCTGCTGCTGCTGGCACCGTCCTTCGCCGTGCTGATCTCCGACATCTCCTACGGGGTCAACCTCGGTAATCCCTATGGCACAGCCCGCAACGCCATCGCGCGGCCGGCGCTGTTGAATTATCTCACCGGGATCATGATCGGAGCGGTGCTGCCCTATCTGTTTGCGCATTTCGCATCACGCAGGCAATGGTTGCAGGCCGCCTGCGTGTTGCTGTTCGCGCTGTGCTTCTATCCGGTCGTCAACAACAAGACCGTTCTGCTGTTGCCGATCTGGCTGCCGTTCCTGTTCTGGCTCTACGGCCAGTTCAACCCGCGACTGGCCACGGTGCTCGGCTTCCTGCTCCCGGCGGCCGTCGGGCTGACGGCATTCGCCGTTATCAGCGCCGACAAGGACTACGTCGTGTTCAGCGCCATCAACCTGCGCTTCCTTGCGATCCCGTCACTGGCGCTCGATCAATATGCCGACTTCTTTGCGCACCGCGAGTTGACCCGGTTCTGCCAGATATCGATCCTGCGACAGGTGACCGCCTGCCCCTATGGCGAACTCGGGCCGGCGCTCGGCGCGATCTATCGCGACGGCAATTTCAACGCGTCCTTCCTCGCCACCGAGGGCATCGCGTCGGTCGGCCTCGCACTCGCCCCGGTCTCGGCGCTCGCGTGCGGCCTGATCCTGTCGGCGGGATCGACGCTCTCGCGGCATCTGTCGCCGCGCTTCATCGCGGTGTCATCCGGCATCGCCGTCCAGGCGATCATGAACGTGCCGTTGACCACGGGCCTGGTCTCAAACGGAATCGCGCTGCTGTTCCTGCTGTGGTGGCTGACGCCGGAACAGCGCGCGGAATTATCCCGCAGTCCCGCGCACGCCGCCCAGCAGACCGGCGTCGTCGGCCTCGCGGCGTCCTGATCTTGCGCGCCCAGCCGCGACGTGGCGGGCGCGCAAAAGACGGTGCCTGAGTGCGACTTGACTAATGTGGCCGCGACTTCTTTCGAAGAACGATGATGCTCTGATAGGGCGAGATCCCATTCATGCCGACGTCGACGATATCGAACCGGTCGGTCCAGTGCTCCTCGATGTACTGCTTGGTGATGATGGTCTCGCCGTATGTCATTTCGCCATCGACCGGATAGCTTTGGGGATAGAAGTAGAAGCCGTCTCGCCGCACGGTTTCGGTGATCTTCTGCTGATCCCAACCGGGCAATTTCGAGATCGGCTCATAGAATGCATATGCCGGCGGCCGCACCGTCAGAAGGAACAGACCACGATCCTCCAGCGCAGCGTGGACCGCGTCGAGGCATACGTCGCTCGCGACCGGGGAAAGATGCGTCCAGATCGACAGCGCGTAGGCGACATCGAATTTCTGGTTGAATGGAAGACGTTTCGGCAGGCTGTCCGACAGCACGATATCGGCGCGAGGGTTGGAGCGTTGCGCCACCTGGATGATGCCCTTGTGAGGATCACACCCATGCAAATTGCGCAGCGGCACATCCTTCATGAAATATCTGAGCACGCTGCCCCAGCCGCAACCATAGTCCAGCACCGAACACTCCTCGAATGGCTTGTCCAGATGCAGCCTGAGTTTGTCGTGTATGAGCCGATAGGTTTCGATCACCGCGGCGCCGAGCTCCATCCCGGAACGACCGCTCCAGTTCTTCTGGGTGCCGGCGTCGGGCGGATCGGGAATCGTCGCCTTGATGGCGTCGAAACCATCATACTCCTTCCAGAGCAGCACGTTCCAAAGATAGGGATCGTCGATCCACTTGAACGCTTCGTACGCAGGCTCTCCCCTTCCGCATGCGGCCTCCGTCCTCGCCAGCTCGTCTTTGTAGTATTCGTTCAGCCACAGGCTCCAATTCATCCGCACATCTCCTACTCTGTTTGTCGGTCCTTGCCGCGCCAGCGTCATCTGAATGTTTCCAAAACTGTCGGTGATTTCTCCGGCAACTTTAAGACGCATCATACGCGTGAGTTCCGGAACGCGGTGGAACCGCGCACGCGGCTGTTGCTGCAAGCCTTGCGACAGCTTTCATCAAGTGTAGTGCCGAAAAATGACAACCTGACGTAGTTGATTGGTTCCGTCAGATACAGCAGCGACGGAATCGGCTGGACTTCAGCCCAGCAAAGTAAGGTTGACGTCAGGCTGGCGCGTTACGTTGCGCACGTGAACCGGGACCCGCGCTGCTTCCATTCTCACCGACCGGGGTGGCGATAGTCACTACCGCGCTCGCCTATCCAATGCTCGCGTGAGGCGCTCCAGCCGTGCGGCCTCCAGGAATCGTATCGATGAAAGTCCGCGAGCTAATCCAAGCACTCCAGGCACTCCCGGATCAGGACGCAACGGTCGTCATCGGAGAAGGCGCACAGCCAGAAACCTGGCTGATCGTGTCAGGCGTGGCGGGATGCCGGATTGCGCGCGTGAATGATGATCATGCGATCGCCGGGTGCGAACCGGCGATTGAGATCGTCTGAAAGAGGCGAGCTTGGCGGTTGTTTTTGGGGGGGTCTCGAAGATGCGTGCCGGCAAGCCCGGACAGGGAGGCGTCCAAGACGTCATGACAGCGAGCCGAGTGGCACGTCTCTAAATCCGGAACTTGGGCTAAGTGATTGATAAGACTGGCGCGAGAGACGGGACTCGAACCCGCGGCCTCCGCCGTGACAGGGCGGCGCTCTAACCAACTGAGCTACTCCCGCGGATGCCGATCTTCGGATTGATCCGCGCAGGACCGAGGGCATAAAGGCCCGCATCCCGATAGTCAAGCGCGTTGCGGATCCCTGCACAGCGCAGGCGCTTTTGCGCTATGGCTGCGAGTTGTAGCCTGTTTTCAGGCGAAACGGCGTAGTCAGCAAAGCCCCGAATCAAATAAGGCCTGATACGTCTGGGTTTCCTGTGGCCGGCCCGGCGCTGCCCGTTCCCTGAGCCGGCGGTTTCAGGACTTTTCCGGGCGCAATTTCCCGACGCGAACGGCACGCCATTCGCGCGCAAGCAAGCAATCCAGCCATTCAGCAACGAGGAGGGCCACACATGGCGAAGAAAGCAGCGACCCCGGCGACGATCACGCTGAAGCACCTGGCGGCGGCCATTGCCGAAGAGCAGGAGCTGTCCAAGAAGCAAGCCGAGGCGATCCTGACCGACATGGTCACCCGGATCACCAAGCACCTCAAGAAGGGCGAGCGGATCAGGATCGTCGGCCTCGGCATCCTCCAGGTCCGCAAGCGCGCCGCCCGCATGGGCCGCAACCCGGCGACCGGCGAGCAGATCCATATCAAGGCGAGCAAGAAGGTCGCCTTCCGCGCCGCCAAGGAGCTGAAGGAAGCCGTTTAAGGCTTTACTCTCCGTTGATATCAAAGCGCCATTCCGGCTCGTGACGCGGCCCCGGAGTGGCGCTTTTCTGTTATAGAATTGTCTCCTGCTCGCCTTGATCCGGTTTGCTTGCGCGAACCAACTTCGCCAAGGCGCATTGTCCCCGTCCCTACCTCTGCGCGGTCTTCATGCTGGCACCGGCTCTCGACTTCAAGCACACCGTCACCGAGCGCTTCCTGCGCTATGTCGTGATCGACACCCAGTCCGACCCGGATTCGCCGACCTGCCCCTCCACCGAGAAGCAGAAGAATCTCGGCCGCCTGCTGGTCACCGAGCTCTTGGCGATGGGCATACCCGACGCGCATCTCGATCCGCACGGCTATGTCTATGCGACGATCCCCGCGAACACCGACAAGACGGTGCCGGTGATCTGCTTCTGCTCGCACATGGACACCTCGCCCGACTGCACCGGCAAGAACGTCAAGCCGCAGGTCGTGAAGAACTATCGCGGCGGCGACATCGTGTTGCCTGCCGACTCCACACAGGTGATCCGCGCCGCCGAGCATGAAGCGCTGGCCGACCAGATCGGCAACGACATCATCACGACCGACGGCACCACCCTGCTCGGCGCCGACAACAAGGCCGGCCTCGCCGAGATCATGGATGCCGCGCATTTCCTGATGAGCAATCCGCAGGTGAAGCACGGCACCATCAAGATCCTGTTCACGCCGGACGAGGAGATCGGCCGCGGCGTCGACAAGGTCGACATCAAGAAGCTCGGGGCCGATTTCGGCTACACCATGGACGGCGAGACCGCGGGCCATATCGAGGACGAGACCTTCTCCGCCGACGGGGCCAGCATCATCATCGAAGGCGTCGCGACCCATCCGGGTTTCGCCAAGGGCAAGATGGAGCACGCGATCAAGATCGCGGCCGCGATCGTCGATCGCCTGCCCAAGGACACCTGCTCGCCCGAGACCACCGAAGGCAAGGAAGGCTTCCTGCATCCGGTCGCGATCTCGGGCGCGCTGGAGCACGCACGGATCGACTTCATCGTACGCGATTTCACCAAGCCGGCCTGAAGCAGAAGGAAGCGCTGCTCGAAGCCATCGCCAAGGATGTCATGAAGGGATATCCGCGCTCGACCTACCGCATGGAGGTCAAGCAGCAGTACCGCAACATGAAAGAGGTGATCGACCGCCACCCGCAGATCGTCGCTTACGCGATCGAGGCGATCGAGCGCGCGGGACTGACGCCGGTGAAGACCTCGATCCGCGGCGGCACCGATGGCTCGCGGCTGTCCTTCATGGGATTGCCCTGCCCGAACATCTTCGCCGGCGAGCATGCGTTCCATTCGCGGCTCGAATGGGTCAGCCGGCAGGACATGGAAAAGGCGGTGCAGACCATCGTGCACCTGGCGATGATCTGGGAAGAGCGGGCGTAGGCTCGTCGCAACCCTCTCCCCGTCATTGCGAGCGAAGCGAAGCAATCCATATCTCAACGCGCGGATAGATGGATTGCTTCGTCGCTTCAGCGCAAAATTGCTTCGCAATTTTGTCGCGAGCTCCTCGCAATGACGGCACAACCACTCGTTTTCCTAGGCCCGTGCGGTCACGATCCAGATCGCACCCGGCAGCAGCACGGAATCGCCTTTGACGAAGGGAGCCAGCGCCTCGCGCATCGATGCGATCGCGGCGGCGCGCACGTCGTCCGGATGGCCTTCCAGCGCGCGGCTGGCGGGCCCGATCTCGAGCGCGCCCTGGATCGCGGCATCGATGCCGCGGCCGGTCGCGACATCGAGCTCGACCTTGCACGGCTCCATGGCGATGCCGGAGAAGCCGGCCTCGCCCAGGATCCGCTTCACCCGGGCTTCGGAGGCAAATGAAAACGGGCCGGGATCCTCGGGGCCGAGCTGCGGCAGTTTCGGCACGTGCTTGTAGACCGCCTGCAACGGCGCCATGAAGAACGGATTTTCGCGCGGCTCCTGCCAGCACGCGAAGGCGAGACGGCCGGTCGGCTTCATCGCCTTACGCAGATTGGCAAAGGATACCGCCGGATCGGCAAAGAACATCACGCCGAAGCGCGAGGCCAACAGATCGAAGCTCTCGCGCGCGAACGGATACACCGTCGCATCGGCGAGCGTAAATTCGACCGGCAATCCCTGCGGCGCACTCTGCCGTGCCCGCGTCAGCATCGGCTCAGAGACGTCGACGCCAAGCACGTGGCCCGCGGGCGCGACCTTTGCCGCCAGCGCAAAACTCGAGGCGCCGCTGCCGCAGCCGACATCGACGACGCGTTCGCCGGCCTTCGGCGCGGCGCGATCGATCAGCAGGTCAAGCACCGGCTGCAGCACGATGTCCTGCGCGGCCTGCCGCGAGGCCCAGCGCTGACCGCCCGGCCCGTTCCAATATGCAATTTGATCGGCGTTCTGCGGATGGCCAGCGTTCATGCGCTCAAAACCTTGTTGGGAAGCCTTGTTAGGAAGCCTGGCCGATGCTAGCAGCTCTCGCGCGTCGCAGCGCGCAGCATCGGCGTGACCTGATAGGTGAATCCGGCATTGGCCTTGGTGACGGGATCGTTGGCGACGATCTCCTGTGGATCGGCGTCATCGGATAGTTGCAGCACGCCCAATCCCCAGACGCCGGCGGGATCGGCGACCGGCCCGAAGATCAGCGCCTTGCCGGCCTGCAGCAATTCGCCGCAATAGGCGACGTGCGCCTGCATGATCGCGGCTTCCTGCGGCGTCATGTCTTGCGGGAAGGTCGGGCGCGGTCCGGTCAATTTGCAGACGTAGTATTTCATCGACCTGGTCCACGTTCGCTGATTACTTTGCTGACTACTTGGCGGCTGCGTTCGTGGGCTTGGCCGGCTTCGTCTTCGCGGCACTTCCCTTCGAAGCGGCCTGCCCCTCATTGGGGCGCGCAATGCCCCACGGATCGGTCGGCTTCTGGTCCGGCACACCGCTCAGCGCGCGCTGGTAGGCACGCTGCTGCCGCGCCTCGTTGGCCGCATCGGCCGGCGACTTCTCGACCTCTTCGCGATAGCGCTGAACATGGTCCGACTGCGCCAATGCAGGTCCGCCAATCATGGTGAGGAGAATAATCGCGGCAATTTTGCGCATGCATCGAGTTCCCGGGTTAGGCGGAGAGAATAGCATCGCATCAAGGTCGGCATCAAATCTGCGCAGGTGACTTTCGGCACCTTTCGCACCATCGGCCAACGATTGACATTTGACCGGCCAGCGCGGAGCAAGCGCGGTCCCGGCCACCCCACATACTACCCCACGGTCGGGATCGCGCCCTCTCCACGCGCTCACAGAGGGCCGCGCAATGGCCTTGCTACGTAGGGCTCTTCAACCAGAGGCCGCTTTGCAGCTCGTGAAACACCGCGCCACCGTCATCCTGCGCGAGCATGTACAAGCGGAAGCAGAACTGGTTGGAAGGGCCGCAGTTCTCACCGACGGGACTGCGGGAACCGTCGAGGGCGTGTTTCTGGACGAGTCTCACGGGTTGCGCATCTCGATTGCGGGGCACATCGGGAAGTGGCCGATCTCGACAATACGGATGCTGCAACCATAGGGCCGGACCCGGTCGTCCGGTGTGGAGCGCAGGCGGAATTCCCTAATCTATCGGAAAAGCCCGGACAGGCTTTGTCTGAGAGTTGCCTATGGAGTCCGCCTTCGCTCTTCGAGCTTCGGCGCGACAGCCTTCGCCCTGCGCCACTGCGTAAGCGGCAACTGCATCCATAAAGGCAGGCTTGCCGAGCCGTAGCCCGCAGGGCGAAGGCTGGTAGGCGGCGAGAGATTCGAACTCCCGACCCTCTCGGTGTAAACGAGATGCTCTAACCAGCTGAGCTAGCCGCCCTTACCTGCGCGCCTCTTTAGCCTCGCCTGCCCCCGAGGCGCAAGGTCGCAAAGCTTCAATCCATTAGCCGTGCCGGCAATCCCCCGAGATCATTGATCCAGGGTGCAGCGGAGCGGCACCAGACCTGGCGTCGCGGGGTCAATTCGCCGCGCTGGCGAATGCTGCCCCAGCGGATGCCCCAATCATCGGGACCTCCATCCTCGCCGCTGGTGAACAAGGGGGAACCGCAATCGCCGCAAAAATGCTGGAAGCGGGTCCGGCCGTTATCGCCGCGTTTGCCGTACACTTTCGGCGCACCATGGGTCAGCCGGACCTGTTCGGCGTCGCATATCACAGTGACGCGATAGGGCGAACCGGTCAGCGCCTGGCAATCCGTGCAATGGCAGATCGACACAAGTTCGGGATCGATCTCGGCCTGATAGGTCACGGCCCCGCAGTGGCATTGCCCGTCGATCCGCATCCGCGTTCTCCCAATTCGGCGTCGTGCAACAAGGCGGTCGCCAAGAGGTCGTTCCCTTCGATTGCAGCCTGCAAGGCGCCCCGCGCCACCGTCCGGTGCCCTACCCGGACAACGCTGGTATCCCAAATCGGCATTGTTTGGGATACCAATTGGGGATACGTCGATCCAATCCAAGCCATTCCCACCACCGGCAGACAGCCCATGTCACAGATGCTCCAGATCCACGACCAGCTCCGGGAGATGATCCTCTCCCTCGACCTCGGCCCCGGCGAGCGGCTGACCGAGCGCTGGCTCGAGAGCCGGTTCGAGGGATCGCGCACGCCGATCCGCGCCGCGCTGGTGCGGCTCGAGGGCGAAGAGCTGGTCCGCCGCGACGGCCGCAACTGGATCGTCGCGCCGATCGACCTCGGGGAGCTGGAAGCGCTGGCGGAGTTCAGGATCCCGCTGGAGACGACCGCCGTCCGCCTCGCTTGCGCGCGCGCGAGCGAAGCCGACATCGCCGGCGTCGAAGAGATGCTGGATGCCTGCCAGTCCGGCGCGCCGCGCGAGGAATGGCACCGCGTCGGCACCGATTTCCATGTCGAGATCGCGCGGCTCTCCGGCAATCCCTTCATCGTCAAGGCGATCGCCGGCGCCATGACCCGATTGTCGCGGGCGCGCTGGCTCGAAGTGTGGACCGAACCGTCGCGCGAGCAGGCCTGGCGCGAGCACCGGCGCGTTCTCGGCTTCATCAAGGCCAACGATCCGGAAGCTGCCGCGCGCGAGGCTGCCGATCACATCAAGGACACCCGCGATCGCCTGCTGCGTTCGCTGAACGAGGATCGCCGCGGCCTGCGGGCGCGCGGCTTCGCCGTCGTCGGACTGCGCTGACATGAACATTGAAATCGATCGCGAGGCCCTGTTCGACGCGGGCCCCTGGAGACGCAATTTGATCGTCTGCGTGTTCGGCTCCTTCACGACCATCGTGGGAATGACGCTGCTGCTGCCGTTCCTGCCGCTCTATGTCGAGCAGCTCGGCGTGACCGATCATGCCGCCATCGTGCAATGGTCGGGCATCGCCTATGGCGCGACCTTCTTCAGCGCGGCGCTGACGGCGCCATTGTGGGGACGGCTTGCCGATCGCTACGGCCGCAAGCTGATGCTGATCCGCGCGAGCCTCGGCATGGCGATCGCCATGTCGCTGATCGGGATGGCGCACAATGTCTATGAGCTGGTGGGCTTGCGGCTGATGACCGGCCTGCTCGGCGGCTACGCGTCGGGCTCGACGGTGCTGGTCGCGGCGCAAACGCCGAAGGCGCGCTCCGGCTGGGCGATCGGGGTCCTGTCGGCCGGCATCATGGCAGGCAGCCTGGTCGGCCCATTGATCGGCGGCGTCCTGCCCGGCCTGATCGGCATCCGCGCGACCTTCTTCCTGATCGGCGGCGTCATCTTCATCACCTTCCTCGGCACGACCTTCCTGATCCGCGAGGAAGCGCGTCCGAAGACAGCGAAAGGCAGCAAGGCGCGTGGCGGCTGGTCGCTCGTTCCGGATAAGCGCCCCGTGATCGCGATGTGGGGCACCGGCCTGTTGCTGATGGTCGCCAACATGTCGATCGAGCCGATCATCACGGTCTATGTCGCGCAACTGGTCGAGGCGCCGCAGGTGACGTTCGTGGCCGGCCTCGTGATGTCGGCGGCGGCCTTCGGCAGCCTGCTGTCGTCGTCGCACCTCGGCAAGCTCGCCGATCGCGCCGGCCATTGGCGGATCATCAACATTTGCCTCGCGGCCTCGGCGCTGCTCTTGATCCCGCAGGCCTTCGTGGCCAGCGGCTGGCAGCTGATTGCACTCCGTTTCCTGATGGGACTGGCACTCGGCGGCCTGCTGCCCTGCATCGCCAGCGTGATCCGGCACAACGTGCCCGACGCGGTCACCGGCAGCATGCTCGGCTACTCGATCTCGGCGCAATATGCCGGCCAGGTGATCGGCCCGCTCGCCGGTGGATTCATCGGCGGCCATATCGGCATGCGCGCGGTGTTCCTCGGCACCAGCGTGCTGATGGCGCTCGGCGCGATCGGCAATTTCGTCGTCGAGAGGAAGAACCAGGATGCGGGCTCAACCGCACATGCGGAGTGAAGGACTTCGCCACTGACCGGTCACGCGAGAAAAATAGTATTGTGTGGGCGCCGGAGATCGGCAGTTCGGCGCCCATATGACGGTTGGTTTGGCCGGACTACTTGTAGTAACCGACGCCGCATCCGAGGCCCGCGACCGCGGTCACGAAGCTCGCCTTCGGCACCCACGTCTTGTCAGCGCCGGCCTTGGGAGACATGTAGCTGACCTCATTGACCTGGCCCTCTTTCGCCGCGTCAAGGAGCCTTGGGCCATACACGTCGCCCGTGGGGTCCTTGAATGTCCTCGCATCCTTGCCGAGCAACGCCTTAACGTTGGGATTGCCGATCGCGACGAGGAGTGCGTCGCTCAGATTGAAGCAGAACGGATAGAGGTCGCCGGCAAGGAAGCCGTTTTCGCCCTTGTTGATCTGTTCGAGCGTCTTGGCCTTGTCGGCCTTGATGGCCGCAACCGTCCTTTCAAGCATGGCCTTGGCGTCGGCCGCAGTACCTTGCGCGAATGCCGTCGTCGAGAACAAGACAGCGATCGCGCCTAGCGCGCCAATCACGAGCTTACGAAACATGGAGATTCCTCCCTGCTCTTCGAACAATCGCAATTGTCCCGCACCGTGCGTAGGCCCGCAAGGATCATATCCAAACATTGCCCCGATTGGCCTGGCCTGCTCGTGCCCGCCGACGAGCCGATAAGTAAAGGCGCGGCGGCCTTTTCCGGTTTGGCCTATCGCGACATATTGCGCTGCCGCACGAACTCGGCCGGGGGACGTCCGGACCTCACTTGGGGACGTCCGGACCTCACTTGCGAACCACCAAAACAAAAAACGGCGCCCGAGGGCGCCGTTTCATGATTTCGGTTGAAGCTGGCTTCAGTGCGCCGTCAGGCCGCCGGACGCCTCATCCGATGCGTCGGGCTTGACGTCGACCTTGCTGGTCTCCTCTTCCCAGACGATCGGCGCAGGCACACGGGTCAGCGCCTTGGCGACGACTTCATCCAGCCGCGAGACCGGAATGATCTCCATGCCGCCCTTGATCGCATCGGAAATCTCCGTGAGATCCTTGGCGTTGTCCTCCGGGATCAGCACCGTCTTGATGCCGCCGCGAGCGGCAGCCAAGAGCTTCTCCTTCAGACCGCCGATCGGCAGCACGCGACCACGCAGCGTGATCTCGCCGGTCATCGCGACATCGTGGCGGACCGGAATGCCGGTCATGACCGAGATGATCGCGGTGGCCATCGCAACACCTGCGGACGGACCGTCCTTCGGGGTTGCGCCCTCGGGCACGTGAACGTGGATGTCGCGCCGATCGAACATCGGCGGCTCGATGCCGTAGGTGATCGCGCGCGAGCGGACGTAGGACGCCGCCGCCGAGATCGACTCCTTCATCACGTCGCGCAGGTTGCCCGTGACGGTCATCTTGCCCTTGCCGGGCATCATGACGCCTTCAATGGTCAACAGCTCGCCGCCGACATCGGTCCAGGCAGACCGGTGACGATACCGACCTGATCCTCGTCGTCGATCTCGCCGAAGCGATACTTCGGAACGCCGAGGAATTCTTCGATATTCGCCTCGGTGACCTTCACCGACTTCTTCTTGGAGATCATCAGCTCCTTCACTGCCTTGCGGGCGAGTGTGGAGAGCTCGCGCTCCAGGTTACGCACGCCCGCTTCGCGGGTGTAGCGGCGGATCATCAGCAACAAGGCCGCGTCGTCGATCGACCATTCCTTGGAGTCCAGACCGTGCTTGGAGAGCGCGCTCGGGATCAGATGCTTGCGCGCGATCTCGACCTTCTCGTTCTCCGTGTAACCGGCGATCCGGATGATCTCCATGCGGTCCATCAGCGGGCCCGGAATATTCAGCGTATTCGCGGTCGTGATGAACATCACGTTGGACAGGTCGTAGTCGACCTCCAGGTAATGGTCGTTGAAGGTCGAGTTCTGCTCGGGGTCCAGGACCTCAAGCAGCGCCGACGACGGATCGCCGCGGAAATCGGCGCCCATCTTGTCGATCTCGTCCAGCAGGAACAGCGGATTCGAGGTCTTCGCCTTCCGCATCGACTGGATGATCTTGCCGGGCATCGAGCCGATGTAAGTGCGGCGATGACCGCGGATCTCTGCCTCGTCACGCACGCCGCCGAGCGACACGCGCACGAACTCGCGGCCGGTCGCCTTCGCGATCGACTTGCCGAGCGAGGTCTTGCCGACGCCGGGAGGTCCGACGAGGCACAGGATCGGTCCGGTCAGCTTGTTGGCGCGCGACTGCACCGCGAGATACTCGACGATACGGTCCTTGACCTTCTCGAGCCCGTAGTGATCGGAGTCCAGGACCGCCTGCGCGGCCTCGAGGTCCTTCTTGACCTTGGACTTCTTGCCCCACGGGATCGAAAGCAGCCAATCCAGATAGTTGCGCACGACGGTCGCTTCCGCGGACATCGGCGACATCTGGCGCAGCTTCTTCAGCTCGTGCTGTGCCTTCTCGCGCGCTTCCTTGGAGAGCTTGGTCTTGGAGATCTTCTCCTCCAGATCGGCCAGCTCGTCGCGACCTTCGTCGTCGCCGAGCTCCTTCTGGATCGCCTTCATCTGCTCGTTCAGGTAATACTCGCGCTGGGTCTTCTCCATCTGGCGCTTGACGCGCGAGCGGATGCGCTTCTCGACCTGCAGCACCGAGATCTCGCTCTCCATCAGACCCAGCACCTTCTCCAGGCGCTGCGTGACGGACAACGTCTCCAGGATCGCCTGCCGATCGGCAATCTTGACCGCAAGATGCGAAGCCACGGTGTCGCCGAGCTTGGCGAAATCGGTGATCGCCTGGACCACGCCGACGACTTCGGCGGAGATCTTCTTGTTCAGCTTCACATAGCTTTCGAAGTCGGACACGACCGAACGCGCCAACGCCTCGGCTTCAACCGAGTTGGCGTCCGTGTCGGCGAGCGCGACCGCGGTCGCCTCGTAATACTCGCTGCGGTCGGAATACTTCTCGACGCGCGCGCGCTCGAGGCCCTCGACCAGCACCTTTACGGTGCCGTCGGGCAGCTTCAGGAGCTGCAGGACGCTGGCGAGCGTGCCGGTCTCGTAAATTGAATCGGGTGCCGGATCATCATCGGACGCGTTCTTCTGCGTCGCGAGCATGATCAGCGCGTCGTTCTTCATCACCTCTTCGAGCGCGCGGATCGATTTCTCGCGGCCGACGAAGAGAGGCACGATCATGTGGGGGAAGACGACGATGTCGCGGAGCGGCAGCACCGGATAGGAGTGGCTTTCGCCGTGGACGATCGTTGGCCGGGGTTTTGAGGTCGTCATGGCCTTATCCTTTTGTTTTGCCCCCTTGCTCGCAGTCCGCCTGCTTGCGCAACCGCCACAAGGTGCCTTGGTGATCCGGAAAAAGATTGCCGTCAGCAGCCGCTTATTCCGCATCGAAAAGCGACGAATCTCAACGCATGAGATCCCTCGTCGATAGCATTAGGTGGCTATCAGGCCGGGGGGTGTCAAGTCTGAGAAGTGCCCGGAAATTCAGGCTAAACAGGCATTTACTGCAATGCCATAACGGCGCTGTTATTGCGCCGCAACGGCCGCCGGATCGCCCGGCAGCCGTGCAATTTTCAGCGGGTCGAGACGCGTGCTGTTAGGCGCTCGCGCTGCTCTCGACGGCGCGGTCGGAACGATCCGCGTAGATGTAGAGCGGACGCGCCGTGCCCTCGACGACTTCGCGCGAGATCACGACTTCCTCGACGCCTTCCAGGCCCGGGAGGTCGAACATGGTCTCGAGCAGGATGCTCTCCAGGATCGACCGCAGGCCGCGCGCACCGGTCTTGCGCTCGATCGCCTTGCGGGCAACCGCGCCAAGCGCCTCGTCGGCGAAGGTCAGCTCGATGTTCTCCATCTCGAACAGCCGCTGGTACTGCTTCACCAGCGCGTTCTTCGGATCGGTCAGGATCTTCTTCAGCGAGGTCTCGTCGAGGTCCTCCAGCGTCGCAACGACGGGCAGACGGCCGACGAATTCCGGGATCAGGCCATACTTCAGCAGATCTTCCGGCTCGACGTGGCGGAAGATCTCGCCGGTACGGCGATCCTCCGGCGCGAGCACCTGCGCCGCGAAGCCGATCGAGGTCGAACGGCCGCGCGCGGAGATGATCTTCTCGAGGCCCGAGAACGCACCGCCGCAGATGAACAGGATGTTGGTGGTATCCACCTGCAGGAACTCCTGCTGCGGATGCTTGCGGCCGCCCTGCGGCGGGACCGAGGCCACCGTGCCTTCCATGATCTTCAGCAGCGCCTGCTGGACGCCCTCACCCGACACGTCGCGGGTGATCGAGGGATTGTCCGACTTGCGGCTGATCTTGTCGATTTCGTCGATGTAGACGATGCCGCGCTGTGCGCGCTCGACGTTGTAGTCGGCGGCCTGCAGCAGCTTCAGGATGATGTTCTCGACGTCCTCGCCGACATAGCCGGCTTCGGTCAGCGTCGTCGCGTCAGCCATGGTGAACGGCACGTCGAGGATGCGGGCCAGCGTCTGCGCGAGCAGCGTCTTGCCCGAACCGGTCGGACCGATCAGCAGGATGTTCGACTTCGCGAGTTCGACGTCGTTGTGCTTGGTCTGATGGTTGAGCCGCTTGTAGTGATTGTGGACGGCGACCGACAGCACCTTCTTGGCATGGCTCTGACCGATCACGTAGTCGTCCAGGACCTTGCAGATTTCCTTCGGCGTCGGAATGCCGTCGCGCGACTTCACCAGCGAGGATTTGTTCTCCTCGCGAATGATGTCCATGCACAGTTCGACACACTCGTCGCAAATGAAGACAGTCGGTCCGGCAATCAGCTTGCGAACTTCATGCTGGCTCTTGCCGCAGAACGAGCAGTATAGCGTGTTCTTGGCGTCGCTCGTGCCGACCTTACTCATTCCTTATCTCCGTCCGCCGTTCGATCTTGTTTGCCAGATCGACCCAATCCGGCACAAAACCGGGGTCTTGGGTAGATAGAGCAAATTCCGTACCAAAAAAGACCCTACGCAATACTGACCGTGCCAATCACGGTTTATTCGAATCTCCGCGATCATAGCCGATGCATTACAGCCAACCATGCTGGCACCCGACTATCAAGAATTCGCTAATCGGATGCCCGGCTCAAGACCGTGACAATACCGTGATTTTCCACGATCGCACGTGGAATACGCGTCGAAATCCACGGAACGTTGCGGGATTACCACGCCGGCCAATGAGCACGAAAGCGGAACCTTCCGCCCGCGCATAGGCCCTTGCGGGGTACTCCGCCCGTCCCGCTTTTGCCGGGTATGTGAGGCGCCAATGTGGAGATCACACCCGCGCCCCGGGAGGCCTGTCCAGATCAGGCAGCCTTGTCATGCAGCCTTGTCATGCAGCCTTGGCGGCCGACGGATCTTCCGGACGCTTGTCGATGACCTTGTCGACGAGGCCGAACGCCTTGGCGTCCTCGGCGGTGAGGAACTTGTCGCGCTCGAGCGCGTCCTCGATCGCCTTGTAGGTCTGGCCGGTGTGCTTCACGTAGATCTCGTTGAGGCGCTTCTTGAGATTCAGTATCTCTTGCGCGTGCAGCATGATGTCGGTGGCCTGGCCCTGGAAGCCGCCGGAGGGCTGGTGCACCATGATGCGGGAGTTCGGCAGCGTGAAGCGCATGTCCTTCTCGCCGGCCGCAAGCAGCAGCGAGCCCATCGAGGCCGCCTGCCCGGTGCACAGCGTCGACACCGGCGGACGGATGAACTGCATCGTGTCGTAGATCGCAAGGCCCGACGTCACCACGCCACCCGGCGAGTTGATGTACATCGAGATTTCCTTCTTCGGATTCTCGGCCTCGAGGAACAGGAGCTGCGCGACGATCAAGGTCGACATGCCGTCTTCCACCGGACCGGTGACGAAGATGATGCGCTCTTTCAAGAGGCGCGAGAAGATGTCGTAGGCGCGTTCGCCGCGATTGGTCTGCTCGACGACCATCGGCACGAGGTTCATGTAGGTTTCAACGGGATCGCGCATGAAAGAACCCAGGGGTTAGGGGTGATGCAGAACTTTGCCCAGAACTAGCTTCGTCCAAGACTACTGGCTCGAGGCTGGTTGGCTCAACGCTTAAACCAGATATGGGCCAATTTCCGGCCGACAAGGCCGACACTAGCCAACTGGGCAGGTCGTCGACGTTCAAGCCGATTCGCGGTGGCGCGCCTAGCGAGGGGATCCTCACAAGGCGCGCTTTCGCGGTTCATTATTAACGCGAGGTGCCGGAATTAGGCGGCAGTTTTCTCGGCGTCTTCATCCTTGAACAGCTCGTCCTTGCTGACCTTCTTCTCGGTCACGTTGGCGAGCTCCAGGACGAAGTCGACGACCTTGTCCTCGTAGATCGGGGCGCGGAGCTGGGCCAGCGCCTGGGCGTTGCTGCGGTAGTAATCCCAGACTTCCTTCTCGCGGCCGGGCATCTGGCGCGCGCGCTCGATCACGGCGCGCGAGACCTCGTCGTCGGTCACGGTGATCTTGTTCTTCTCGCCGATCTCCGACAGCACGAGGCCGAGGCGGACGCGGCGGTCGGCGATCTTCTGGTACTCTTCCTTGGCCGCATCCTCGGTGGTGTTCTCGTCGGCGAAGGTCTTGCCGGTCGAGTCCATCTCGGCCTTGATCGAGTTCCACATCAGGTTGAACTCTTCGGCGACAAGCGACGGCGGCGCCTCGAATTTGTGGCTCTCGTCGAGGCGGTCGAGCAGCGCGCGCTTGACCTTCTGGCGGGTCGCGCCGGCGAATTCAGCGGTCAGGCGCTCGCGGGCGGCTTCCTTCAGCTTGTCGAGCGACTCAAGGCCAAGCGTCTTGGCGAACTCGTCGTCGATCGTGGCCTCACCGGGCGCCTCGATCAGCGTCGCGGTGGTCTCGAACTCGGCCGGCTGGCCGGCAAGCTTGTCGTTGAGGTAGTTCTTCGGGAACGAGACCTTCAGCGTGCGGGTCTCGCCCGAGCCGATGCCGATCAGCTGCTCCTCGAAGCCCGGGATGAACTGGCCGGCGCCGATCACGACCTGGATGCCCTCGCCGGTACCGCCCTCGAAGGCTTCACCATTGATGGTGCCCTTGAAGCTGATGGTGACGCGGTCGCCCTTCTCCGCCTTGGTGCCCTCGGCCTTGGCGTTGTACGGGCGGCTGCCTTCGGCGATCCGCTTGATCGCATCGTCGACGTCGGCGTCGGAGACTTCGACCACCGGCTTCTCGACCGAGAACGACTTGAAATCGGCGAGCTGGATCGGCGGCACGACCTCGATCGCGACCGTGTAGGTCAGGTCGGTCTTGCCCGACAGCAATTCATCGACCTGGTCCTTCTCGGTCGGCATCGTGATCTTCGGTTCGCCGGCAAGGCGGAAGCCGCGATCCTCGAACAGCTGCCGGTTGGTGTCGCTGATGGTCTGGTCGATGGTCTCGGCCATGACCGAGCGGCCGTAGATCTTCTTCAGGTGCGCCACCGGCACCTTGCCGGGACGGAAGCCGTTGAGACGGACCTTGTCCTTGAGGTCGACCAGCTTGGCGTCCGCCTTGGCATCGAGATCGGATGCCGGAACGCTGATCTTGAATTCGTGCTTCAGTCCCTCGTTGAGGGTCTCGGTGACCTGCATGGTATCAATCTTCTTCCGCTTTTGCCGCGGCCCGAGCGGCCGTGGCAGTGTTCAATCTGTTCGACGGTAAGCCTTGCGGCCTGACGTCTGTGGGTTCGGCGAACCCTCGTCCCTGCGGGCCCAAGGTTCTCCAAGAATTCGTCATGCAAACGCTGTAAGCGCTTGGTGCGGGCGGAGGGACTCGAACCCCCACAACTTTCGTCACTGGAACCTAAATCCAGCGCGTCTACCAGTTCCGCCACGCCCGCGCGAAAAGCATCCAGTCCGGCCGCGATGCCGCGGGCGGCCGGGCTTATAACATGCGCCCACCGGTTCGCAGCAAAAAAATGGCCGCTGGAGAGCCCGCCCTGCGACCGATCGCGACTGGACAGGCACACTTGAAAATGGTCCGCATCGGCCGGATGGCAAGCCCCGTAGCAAGTCCCGAATTTTGGCTCAGCCGGCGCGACCTCATGGCCGCCCTCGGCGCCGCGGCGCTTTGCCCCGCTTGGCCGGCCACGGTCTCGGCGCAGGGCCGGACGGCGGTCGCGCTTCAGGCCAGAATCGATCGCATCGCGCTTCGCCCCGACGGGCCGGACACGCCCGTCTGGTCGCTGGGCAGCGGCGAGCTCCGCTTCAGGCGCGGCGAGGTCCTCGACGTGACGTTTGGCAACGAGCTGCCGGTCGCGGCCGCGCTCGATTGCCGCGGGCTTGATGGTAACCCGGCCGCGGAGCCATTGGCGTCCCGGGCGCAGGTTGCCACCGGAGCCAAGGATACGTTCCAGCTCCCGCTCCGGCATGCCGGTACCTTCCTGTGCGAGCCGCTGCTCGGCGACGGCGGTATGGCGCCGGCCCGCCCGCGCCCGTTGATCGTGACTGGCACCTCGCCGGTCGCGGTGGATCGCGACGAGGTGTTGCTGATCGAGGAGTGGCGCCTGCTGCCGGACGGAACCGCGATTCCGCCCGGAACCGAATCGAAAGATTCGACGCCAATTCATACAATTAACGGCAAGACCTCATACGAGCTCTCGGCACCGGCCAATAGCCGGCTCAGACTCCGCTTCATCAATGGCAGCCAACGCAGTGTGCTGGCGGTCAAGCTGGAGAACCTCGACGTCAGGGTGATGGCGATCGACGGCCAGCCGGCCGAACCGTTCCCGGCCCGCAACGGTGCGCTGGTGCTGGCGCCCGGAAGCCGAACCGATGTCTTCGTCGATGCGGTCGGTCCGGCCGGAACCAGCTTCCCGATGCTGCTGCATGACGGCAAGCAGGCGCGCCCGGTCGGCAAGCTCACCGTCGCGAACGAACCGCCGATCCGCCCGGCGCCATTCCCTCCCGCTCCGCCGCTCCCGGGCAACGACATGCCCGCCCAGCTCGACCTCAGGAGCGCCGCCAGATTCGGGCTGGCGCTGGGCACGCCGACCGAGTGGTTCCGCCCGGCGGACTTCAAGCCGTCGGCCGCGCCCGCCTTTCAGGCCAAGGCCGGCCGGCCGGTCGTGCTGACCCTGACCAATCGCGGCGCGATCGCCAGCGTCTTTCATCTGCACGGCCATCACTTCCGTCTGCTCGACCGGCTCGACGACGGCTGGAAGCCGTTCTGGCTCGACACGCTCGCGGTCGAACCGGGCCAGACCCAGCGCATCGCCTTCCTTGCCGAATATCCGGGCCGCTATTTGATCGAGCAGGTCGCGACCGATTGGGCCGCACCGCGGCTGGTCCGATGGTACAGTGTCCAATAACAAGAAGAGGAAGCACTCCGGGAAGCCCGCAGGGAAACATCCATGAGCCAGACAGTTGCAGCGATCCGCGGAGTCAAGGCGCGAGGGGTCGTGGTGCCGCTCAAGCGCCCGGTGAGGACCGCCTTCGGCGTGATCGATTCGGGCCCGCTGGTCCTGATCGATGTCGAGACCGATCAAGGCGTTACCGGGCGTACCTACATCTTCGCCTACAGCAAGCTCACACTTCACCCGCTTTGTTATCTGATCGAGGAGATCGGTCGCGAACTGGCCGGCAGGCCGGTCGCGCCGTTCGATCTGATGAAGGCGATGGATGCCAAGTTTCGGCTGCTCGGCTGGCAGGGCCTGGTCGGCATGGCCGTGTCGGGTCTCGACATGGCCTATTGGGATGTGCTCGGCCAGCTCGCTGGCCAGCCGCTGGTCGAGCTGCTCGGCGGCTCGGCGAAGCCGATCAGGGCCTATGACAGCTACGGCGCGGTCGATCCCGTTACCGACGAACGTGCACTGCGCCGTTCGCTCGACCAGGGCTTCAAGGGCATCAAGATCAAGGGCGGCGATGGCGATGCCGCCAATGACGAGCGCGTCGTGAAAGGCGTGCGCGCACTGCTCGGCCCCGACATCGCGCTGATGCTCGATTTCAACCAGTCGCTCGATCCGGCGGAGGCCACCCGCCGCATCGCCCGGCTTGCGCCCTACGATCTGCACTGGATCGAGGAGCCGGTGCCGCAGGAGAGCCTGTCCGGCCACGCCAGGGTCCGCGAGACGTCGCCGACGCCGATCCAGGCCGGCGAGAACTGGTGGTTTCCGCGCGGCTTCGCCGAGGCGATCGCGGCCGGCGCATCCGACTTCATCATGCCTGACGTGATGAAGGTCGGCGGCGTCACCGGCTGGATGCAGGTCGCAGGGCAAGCTGATGCTGCGTCGATCCCGATGTCGAGCCACCTGTTCGCGGAAGTCAGCGCGCACCTGCTCGCGGTGACGCCGACCGCGCACTGGCTCGAATTCCTCGATTTCGCCGGCGCGATCCTGGCAAGGCCTGCCGAGATCGTCGACGGCGCCGTGACCGCGCGCGGTCCCGGGCTCGGCATCGAATGGAACGAGCCGGCCGTGGCGAAGTATCTCGTGAGCTAGCGCGAGGACGAAATGGACGTAGAGCCCGAAGGTCCTGCCAGTCTCCCCTCGCGTTTCGACCATCTCGTTCTACGAGCCCCGGTATTGCCGAAGCTCGTCCTGGCCTGCCTGATCGGCGCATGCTTCACCGGACCAGCGTTCGGCAAGGACCGAGAGGACGATAGCAGCACCTCCAGCGCGACACCGAATATCTATCTAGATTTGCGGACCAGCTACGCCACCGTGCCGGCCGGCGCCTTGCCGGTCGGTTTCGGCAGCTCGGCGCTGTTTACCGCGCTACAGTCGCTTGCGCTTGCCAGCGGCGGCACCCTGCCGACAAACGTATCCCTGCCATCCAGGCAATCCCTCGCGGTCGATCTTCCGTTGACGGTGGACGTCAGCGATACCGTCTCGCTCTATGCCGGCATTTCCGGCACGACCACCTACGGACCTGCGCAGGGCTGGTCGCAGTTCGATGTCACCAGCTGGAACGTTGGGTTTCAGGCAGATCTCTACACTCAGAATGGCGGCTCGATCCCGACCATCACCTGGCAATCGACAATCACCCAGGCAATCCCGAACGGACCGACCGGAACCACGACCTTCAACAACATCCTCGAGTTCGACTACGCCTTCGACGCGGATGCCACGCGGGGAATGCTGGCGGGTATTCAGGACACCCGCGTCGAGGTGGCGACCGCACTCGCCCGGATCCATCCAAATATCATCGGCTATGTCGGCGGCTATTATCAGTGGCCGAGCAACTGGAAATTCACCGGCCGCGTCGGCGCGCAACATTTTGGCGGCGCACAGCTGCTGAACTTCGCGCAAATTCAGTCCTTCACCCAGCCCATTCTCCGGCTCGATCTCGACCGGATGGATGACAACGACAATCGTCTGTTCGGGGTCACGGCTCAGATCATGTGGGTGCCGAAGCCGTCCTATCAGCTGACACTGAGAACGCCGCTCTATTTCGTGCGCAATTGATCGAGCAGTTCCGGCCGGCAGGCCGCGTGTGATCAGCGCGGCGTTTCTCGCACAACAAGAGTATCAGCTGGGCAGAGCTGCGTTGGGCTGTTTCGGCCGTTTTCTCTCCGCTTTGATTCCTGCGGCTACCAGACCTCACCGAACGGGCGCAATTCGACGAGGAACGACCAGGTGGAGCGGTCTTGGTGGGCAACCCGGAACATTTCTTCGGCGATCGCGGCGGGCTTGGCGAAGAAGTCGTCCGGCTTGTCGGGCGCCAGCAACGGACGCGTGCGCGGCGTGTCGATCGAGGCGTCGATCAGGATATAGGCGACGTGAATACCCCGAGGCCCGAACTCACGCGCCATCGATTCCGCCAGGATCCGTTGCGCAGCCTTGGTCGAGGCGAAGAAGCCCCAATTGGTCTTGCCCCGGATGGCCGACGTGTTGCCGGTCACCAGGATCGCGCCCTCACCCGCTTCCAGCATCGCCGGAATTGTCTCCCGAGCGAGATGAAGCAGCGCCGTGGTGTTGACCCGGAAATTCCGTTCAAGATCGTTCGGGTCCATCTCAAGGATACTGCCCCGGGTCGCGCGCAGGGCGTTGTGGACCACGATCTTAGGTGCGCCCATCTCCGCCTTGATACGCGTAACGGTCTTGATCAAGGCGTCGAGATCGCCGACGTCGCACGGATAGGCGCGAGCATCCCTGTACTTGCGAGCCAGTGCGTCGAGGTTATCGGCATTGCGGGCCAGCATGGCCACTTGATAGCCGCCCTCGCTGAAGCGCTTGGCGATCTCGGCGCCCGTGCCATACTCGGGGCCGACGCCGGTGACGATGCAGACTGGCTTGCTCATGCTCATCTCCTTAGAACTGGAAAGTCGGACGCGCCGACACCTTGGCGAACCAGGCAGCGACGGCGGGATAGCGCGTGGCGATGTCCATCTCCAACACCCCAGTCAAACGTACGGCGAAGAAGCCGGTGATGTCGGCGATGGTAAACTCGGGCCCGGCGACGAATTCGCTTCTGGCGATGTGTGGTTCGACGCGACCCAGCAGGATTTCCATCAGCTCCTTGCCGCGGATCACCATTGCAGGCAGCTGCGGCAGATCGGTGCGTGTGCCCGGCACGACCTTGCCCGCGAACATCGGCACATGGTTGCGCACGGCGTGAACCATCGGGACCAGGCCATCAAGTTCGAAGCGGCGCAGCCACATGTCGATTACGGCGCGCTCGACGGCCGTGCGGCCGAATAGCGCGGGCTCCGGATGCAGTTCCTCCAGGTACCGGCATATCGAAACGGACTCCGCAATCACGGTGCCATCGTCCAGTTCAAGAAACGGTACGCAGTGGAACGGGTTCATCGCGGTGAACGCTGCGGCGAACTGATCGTCGTCGCGCACGTTCAATTGTTCGGTCGGGACATCGAGCCCCTTTTCGGCCAAGAAGACACGAACGCGCTGAGCGCTCGCTGCCGGCCCGAACCCGTAGAGCTTCATTGTCGCGCTCCCTCGTCACCGACGGTGAAGCGCGCGATCATGCGCGGACGTTTCGCGTTCGTCGACCAGCGCGACGACGTAGTCGTCGAACCAGATCCAGCTCTTGCCCTGTTCATCCCTGATGCTCCAACGCCGCTATCATTTGGGCGAAACTGGTCCGTGTCACCGCGGCCATCGCTCTCGTGCCTTTCCCTGCTCAGGCACTGAATGCGCCGACCTCATCGAGGCTCGGATAGTCGGTGTAGCCGCGCTCGGCGCCGCCGTAGAACGTCGATCGGTCTGGCGCGTTGAGCGGCGCGCCAAGCGCGAGACGCCGCGGCAGATCGGGATTGGCGATGAAGGCGCGCCCGAACGCGACGAGGTCTGCCGTGCCGGCGGCGAGCGCCTGCTCCGCGGTCTCGGCGGTGAAGCCGCCCGACACAATGAACGGGCCGGGGAACAACGGGCGCAGCAGCGTGGCGACGGATTGCGGTGCCGCATCGTCGGTCTGATCCACCAGACCGGCGCGCACCCGGGCCTCGATCAAGTGCAGGAAGCCGATCTGACGTGCGGCCAATTCCTCGATCACGTGCGTGTACAGAGCCATCGGGTCACTATCCGCGACATCGCCGACGCTGCTGAACGGCGACAGCCGAACGCCGATACGATCGGCCGGCCACACGTCCGAGACGGCATCCAGGACTTCAAACAGCAAACGGGCGCGGTTCTCGATCGAGCCGCCATAGCGGTCGGTGCGGTGATTGGTCTTGTCCTCCAGAAATTGCTGAAGCAGATAGCCGTTGGCGGCATGAATCTCGATGCCGTCGAACCCGGCTTGCTTGGCGTTCTCCGCGGCCTTGCGGTAGTCGGCGACAATCTGCGCTATTTCGCTCAGCTCGAGCGCGCGCGGCGTTTCATAGGGCGCGCGCTGAAAATCGCTCTTGAACGCGTTGCCTGCCGGCCGGATCGCAGACGGCGCGACAGGAACGGCTCCGTCCTTTTGAAATGAGGAATGCGAAATCCTTCCCACGTGCCACAGCTGCAGGAAGATCACTCCGCCTCGCTCCTTGACTGCGTCGACGACGGTGCGCCATCCGGCGACCTGGTCCGGCGTGTAGATTCCCGGCGTCTGCGGATAGCCCTGCCCTTGCTGGGAAATCTGGGTCGCTTCGGCGATGATCAGCCCGCCCTCGGTCGCGCGCTGACCATAGTAGGTCGCGGCAAGCGGTGACGGCACACCGTTGGCTGATCGCATCCTGGTCAACGGCGGCATCACAACACGGTGCGTGAGCTGAAAGGGTCCAAGCTGGAACGCGGTTGAAAGCTTCATTTTCTCTCTCCAATATGACCGGTCATCTTAGTCATAAGACAAGTTAATGCCAGTGGCTCTTTGGTACCTTTGGCTCTCGATGGTTCAGGTGAAGATGCTTGCGAACACCACGCGCTCGAACTGATCGAACGGCGACTTGTCCTGCTCGACCTTGGACCTGAGCACGGCGCCCTCCCAGGCATTGACCAGGAATGTCGCAATGGTGGCGGCGGGCAGACGCGGCTGGACGCGGCCGGCTTTCTCGGCCTCGCGCACGCAGGATTCGATCGAACGGCTCCAGGCGGCGTAGATCTCGGCGAGACGATCGCGGACCTCCTTGCTCTGCACAGAGAGCTCTGCACTGAAGTTCCCGATCATGCATCCGGTCTGGAAGCTCTGGCGGATGGCAAGGTCCGACAAGCCACGAAAGAAGCGACGAAGCCGCTCCACAGGGTCGACGCTTGTGTCGCTCAGCTGCCCGCGCCGGGCGGCGCCGTTCTGCCAGTACCGCTCCAGCGCCTCCAGCGCCAAAGCTTCCTTGCTCTCGAAGTGATTGTAGAACGATCCCTTCGGCACCCCGGCGGCATCCGTGATGTCCTGAACACCGGTGCCGTTGAAGCCATGCCGATGCAGGGTCTGCAACCCCGCCTCGATCAATTGTTCCCGGACGCTCGGCCTTGCCATGCTTTGATCTCCTGATCGTTCAATATGACCGGTCGTCTTAAATGTCAAGAGCGGCGCCGAACGCACCAAGCTTAGACCGGGACAAGCGCGGGCTGCATGCTGTATTGTTCGACCAGATCGGCGTGCTGCCGAGCGAACCTGACACCGCGTGAACTCAGATCGGAGAACCAGGATGGCACAGTGCATCGTCGTCGTTCAATTCGACCTTCCGAAGCGTACCGAAGAACAGGCCATCAAGGGCGGCATGGGCACCGCCCCCATCTATCGAAAGCTCGCGACAAAGGGGCTGATCCGCAAAGACTACCTCAACGGAGAAGCCGGCACCGGCGGCGTCTATCTGTGGGAGAGCTGGGAGGCGGCCGAGGCATGGTTCACCGAGGCCAAGATCGCCGAGCTCACCGAGCGGTTCGGAGCCCGGCCGCGGCTGACCTGGTACGACACATACGTCACCGTCGACAATCTCAAGGGCGAGACGCGGGTGAACCAAACCACGCTGATTTCAGCCGCGGAATGAGATCGACCTGAGGTCCGCGCCGGGCGCCCGCAGCTCAAGCGCCGTTGCGATGATCGCGCGATCGTTTGGCTTGGGGTGAGAGGGCCCCAGCCCCCTTAGCGGCCAGCTTCGTCTCCGCTCGTATCATGTCGACGAAAGCCCGAAGCCCGGCCGTCATGTGCCGATGCCGCGGATAGTAGAGACACAAGCCGGGAAATGGCGGCGTCCAGTCGTCCAGCACGGCTCGCAATGTTCCGGCGGCGAGATGCCCCGCGACCCAGAAATCACTGACGAACGCCAGTCCCAGGCCTTCGAGAGCGGCTTCGACCATCAGGGTGTCGCTGTCGAGGGTCAGCCTGCCCGGGACGTCCACCGCCATCTGCTCGCCGCCGCGCTTTTCGAATTCCCAGTGATAGATCTTGCCGCTGGGCATCCGTCTGCGAATGCATTCATGGGCGAGCAGATCAAGCGGAGACCGCGGCACCGACGCGCGAGCGAAATAGCCGGGCGCGCCAACGACGATGAAGCGCGTGTCCGGGCCGCAGGGAATCGCGACCATGTCTTGCGGCACGGCTTCGGCCAGCCGGATACCGGCATCAAAGCCCTCCGCGACGATGTCGATGGCACGGCCCTCCAGCGTCAATTCGACGTTCATGTCAGGATAGTGCCGCATAAACTTTGCGACGACCGGGCGCAGGATCTGGTGCGCGGCGCGCTCCTTCAGGTTGATGCGCAGCGTCCCTGTGGGAGTATCGCGGAACTCGTTCACGTCCTCCATCGCTCCGGCAATCTCGCGCAGCGCGGGACTGACCCTGGCGAGGAAGCGCTCTCCCGCTTCTGAAAGCGCGACGCTGCGCGTCGTCCGGTTGATGAGACGCACGCCCAGCTTCTTCTCCAGCCCGGCGATCGCATGACTGAGCGCCGAGGGCGAAATGCCGAGTTCGGTCGCGGCGGCGCGGAAGCTGCGATGGGTCGAGATCGCGACGACCGCGTTCAGCTCGAAAAGACCAGCATGCTGCATTGTACGATTACTTGCATCAGGTCATGCCAGTTTATGCCGATTATTGCATTAATCAAGTCGACTATATCGAGCCCGCAATCTGGATCGGCAACCTGATCTAAAGGACATCCTCTATGGCAAAGACTTTCCTTATCACGGGCGTTTCGTCCGGCTTCGGCCGCGCGTTGGCCGAGGCTGCATTGAGTGACGGCCACATCGTCGTCGGCACCGTGCGCACCGAGAACGACAAGCAGAAGTTCGAAGCGCTCGGCGCAGGCGTGCACGCGGTGATCCTTGACGTCACCAACTTCGAGGCCATCGCGCCCGCCGTCGCCGACGTCGAGCGCAGGATCGGCGCGATCGACGTTCTGGTGAACAATGCCGGCTATGGCCATGAGGGCATTTTGGAGGAATCATCGATCGACGATCTGCGACGCCAGTTCGAGGTCAACGTCTTTGGCGCGGTGGCGATGATCCAGGCGGTCCTGCCCTTCATGCGCAAGCGCCGCGCCGGGCGTATCCTCAACATCACATCGATGGGCGGGATCATCACGATGCCTGGTCTCAGCTACTATCACGGCAGCAAGTTCGCGCTGGAAGGGATCTCCGAAACCCTCGGCAAGGAAGTCAAAGACCTCGGCATCAAGGTCACCGCGGTCGAGCCAGGCGGCTTCCGCACTGACTGGGCCGGACGATCGATGGTGCGGGCGGAACGATCGATCGCAGACTATGACGCTCTGATTGACCCGATCCGCAAGCGCCGCATGGAACTGAGTGGCTGGCAGGTTGGCGATCCCAAGAAGGCCGCGCAGGCCATGCTGAAACTCGCACTGTCGGCCGATCCGCCGGCGCACCTGCTGCTCGGCAGCGATGCCGTGCGATTGGTCGAGGACAAGATGAAATTGTTGCAGGCCGAATTTGATGCATGGAAGAGCGTTTCGCTCTCCACTGACGTTGCCTAGAGCATGATCCGGAAAAGTGCGAAGCTGTCTTCCGGAAGGATCATGCGCTCGCAAAGGGCTCGAGCGCGATGACGATTCAACCTGATCGCATCGCGCCTGCGATCAAACGCCGTGCGCGCGCGCCGCGGCGTCCATGTCGGCAAGCGCGAGCCGCCTAATATTCAATGCCGAACTCGTCATAGAGACGGCGGAACACGGCCGGCAGCACCTCGGTCAGATCCTCGGCGATCAGGCCGGGCCCCGCCTCGCTGGCGCCTTCGCCGTGCAGCCACACGCCGATGCTGGCCGCCTCGAAGGCCGCGACGCCCTGCGCCAGGAAGCCTGCGATGATGCCTGACAGCACGTCGCCGGCGCCGGCGGTGGCAAGCCACGGCGGCGCATTGGCGGCGACGGTGGCGCGGCCATCCGGAGAGGCGATCACCGTGTCGGCGCCCTTCAGCAGCACCACCGCGCCGGAGCGCTCGGCCGCCGCGCGCACGCGCTCGAGCTTCGAGCGACCGGGATGCTTGTTGGAGATGTCGCTGAACAGCCGCGGAAACTCGCCCTCATGTGGGGTCAGCACCACCCCAAACCCGTCGCTTGCCTTGATCGCCTCGAACAGCCGGTCCGGCGTGCCGGCAAAGCTGGTCAGCGCATCGGCGTCGAGCACGAGGTGCCGCCGCGCAGAGAGTGCGGTGTGAACGAAGTCGCGGGTACGCGCGCTGACGCCCGTGCCGGGGCCGATCACGCAGGCGTTGAGCCGCTTGTCGTCAAGCAGTTCGGCGAACTGGATCGGGTTATCGACCGCGCGCACCATCACCGCGGTCAGCGCCGCCGCGTTGACGGCAAGCGCATCGCGCGGCGAGGCCAGCGTCACGAGGCCGGCGCCGGCGCGCAGCGCTGCCCGCGCAGCGAGCCGTGCCGCCCCGGTCGAGGCGAGATCGCCCGAAACCACGACGGCATGCCCCCTCGCATATTTGTGGCCATCGATCCGCGGCACCGGAAACGACCAGCGCCAGGCCTGCGGCACGTTCTCCGCGGTCAGCGGCTTGATCTCGTCGAGCACCTGCGCGTCGATGCCGATATCGGCGACGCGGACCCGGCCGCAATACATCCGGCCCGGCAGCAGCAGATGCGCGGGCTTCTTGCGGAAGAAGGTGACGGTTTCCGTCGCCTGCACGGCCGCGCCCATGACAGCGCCCGTGGTGCCGTTGATGCCGCTCGGCAGGTCGACCGCCAGCACCGGCGCACCATTGGCGTTGATGGCCGCGATCATCTCCAGCGGGTCGCCCTTCACCGGGCGATTGAGCCCGGCGCCGAACAGCGCGTCGATGATCAGCGCCGGCTTGCCGAGCGCCTGCGGGTTGAACGGCAGCACCGGATATTTCCAGCCCTTCGCGGCCAGCGCGGCGTCGCCCTGCAGGCTGTCGCGCTCGCAGAGCAGGATCACCGAGACCTCGCGGCCGCGCGCGGCGAGCTCGGCGGCGGCGACAAAGCCATCGCCGCCATTGTTACCGCGGCCGGCGACCACGACGATCGGCCCCTCCTCGACCAGGTCCATCGCCGCTTCCGCGACGGCCTGGCCCGCGCTCATCATCAGCGCGAAGCCCGGCGTGCCGGCTGCGATGGTCAGCCGGTCGGCGCGCTCCATCTCGGTGGTGGTCAGAACGTCCATGCCGAATCCTCAATCGCTTCGCCTTTTCGAGAGGCAATTCCTGTGACGTTCGCGGGGTTTCTACTGGCCGACTGCATATGGATTGATCTATTTGCCTATTTGTTAGGCTTGGATATCATAGCCCATCTGGTTCGATATCAGCCGACTGCCTGTTAAAAGGCTGATAACATTCCGAAATCGGGGACCTTAACAACTTGGCATAGACCCTGCTTTTGAGGAAGCCGCGTACAAGGCCGCTCGATGCGACCATTGCGCGTGTTTCCGGCCACCGGCCGGAAGGCTTAAGACCAACCAGACTGCGCCCCACGCGCATCGAACTCGACCCTGCAATCTGCAATGCCCGGGAGGCGCTCAGTGAAGAAGATTGAAGCCATCATCAAGCCCTTCAAGCTCGACGAGGTGAAAGAAGCGCTCCAGGAAGTCGGACTGCAAGGCATCACCGTGACCGAGGCCAAGGGATTTGGCCGCCAGAAGGGCCATGCCGAGCTTTATCGCGGTGCGGAATACATCGTCGACTTCCTGCCCAAGGTGAAGATCGAGATCGTGATCGGCGACGACCTGGTCGAGAAGGCGATCGACGCGATCCGCCGCGCCGCCCAGACCGGCCGGATCGGCGACGGCAAGATCTTCGTCTCCAACATCGAGGAAGCCATCCGCATCCGGACCGGCGAATCCGGGCTGGACGCTATTTGAGGGCGGTGCTATCCGGAATTTCTGACGACAAAGAAAAAAAGGCTGCTTCGGCAGCCTGATTTCGTTTGAGTAGTCACACGAACCCGCCAAAAGCGGGAATAACGTCGCCCACCGCCGGAAACACACCCGCACATCCATAAGGGGTATTCATGAAGACCGCCAAAGACGTCCTGAAATCGATCAAGGACAACGACGTCAAATACGTCGACCTGCGCTTCACCGATCCGCGCGGCAAGTGGCAGCACGTTACCTTCGACGTCAGCATGATCGACGACGACATCTTCGCCGAGGGCACGATGTTCGACGGCTCGTCGATCGCCGGCTGGAAGGCGATCAATGAATCCGACATGTGCCTGATGCCCGACCCGGTCACCGCGACGATCGACCCGTTCTTCGCCGAGACCACCATGGTCATCACCTGCGACGTGCTCGAGCCGACCACCGGCGAGCCCTACAACCGCGATCCCCGCGGCATCGCCAAGAAGGCCGAGGCGATGGTGAAGTCGATGGGCGTGGGCGACACCGTGTTCGTCGGCCCTGAGGCCGAGTTCTTCGTGTTCGACGACGTGCGCTATTCGGCCGACCCCTACAACACCGGCTTCCGCCTCGACTCCTCCGAGCTGCCGATCAACTCCTCGACCGAATATGAGGGCGGCAACCTCGGCCACCGCATCCGCACCAAGGCCGGCTACTTCCCGGTGCCGCCGCAGGACTCGGTGCAGGACATGCGCTCCGAGATGCTCGGCGCGATGGCCAAGATGGGCGTCAAGGTCGAGAAGCATCACCACGAGGTCGCTTCCGCCCAGCACGAGCTCGGCATGAAGTTCGACACGCTGACGCTGATGGCCGACCATATGCAGATCTACAAGTACTGCATCCACCAGGTCGCGCACATCTACGGCAAGACCGCCACCTTCATGCCGAAGCCGGTCTATGGCGACAACGGCTCGGGCATGCACGTCCACCAGTCGATCTGGAAGGAAGGCAAGCCGACCTTCGCCGGCAACAAATATGCCGACCTGTCGGAGACCTGCTTGCACTACATCGGTGGTGTCATCAAGCACGCCAAGGCGATCAACGCCTTCACCAACCCGTCGACCAACTCCTACAAGCGTCTGGTCCCGGGCTATGAGGCCCCGGTGCTGCTCGCCTACTCCGCGCGCAACCGTTCGGCGGCCTGCCGCATCCCCTACACCGCGAACCCGAAGGCCAAGCGCGTCGAGGTGCGTTTCCCCGACCCGATGGCCAACCCCTATCTCGGCTTCGCCGCGATGCTGATGGCCGGCCTCGATGGCATCAAGAACAAGATCGATCCGGGCCGGCGATGGACAAGGACCTCTATGACCTGCCGAAGGAAGAGCTGAAGCAGATCCCGACCGTCTGCGGTAGCTTGCGCGAAGCGCTCGAGAGCCTCGACAAGGATCGCGCGTTCCTCAAGAACGGCGGCGTGTTCGACGACGACTTCATCGACGCCTATATCGAGCTGAAGATGACCGAGGTCGCCCGTTTCGAAATGACCCCGCACCCGGTCGAGTTCGAGATGTACTACTCGCTGTAAGCTTTGCAGCATCTCACGAATGCAAAAGGCGCTTCCACCGGAAGCGCCTTTTGTTTTTTGAGGTATCCGTCATTGCGAGGAGCGAAGCGACGAAGCAATCCATGCGTCCGCGCATGCGGAGAGATGGATTGATTCGCTTCGCTCGCAATGACGATGTGGTGAAAGCGCCTGTTCCTCGCTTACACCTTCGCTTTCGCAAGCCGCCGGCCGCCGGCGTCGAGCGCGCCGAATTTGCCCGCGATCATGTCCGGCGTCGGCATCATGCCGCCGAGCGACCAGCTCGCCGGCTCGCCCTCCTCGATCTTGACCCAGACGTTGCGGCGGAAGTCCGGGTCGCCCTGCCCCTCGACCTCGACCATGAGATCGGTGACGCGCTCCAGCAGCGCCTTCTTCTGGGCCACATCGAAGATGCCGCGGACGGTGGAAATGGTGACGTAAGGCATGGTCTCTCTCCATTGCTGAGGTTGTGACAGCAAAACGAAGATGGACCGGCATGGCACAATCAGGCAGTGGCCGATCAGACAGAGATCGGGCAATATCCGCCATGGCCTGATCGCGCTGATCGGGTAGGATGACGGCAACGCCTGGAGGTCCCATGAAGCTCGCAATCCTCGCGCTGGAAGGCTGCATGCACTCGGCGGTCGCCGGCATCGCCGACATCCTCACGCTCGGCAACCATGTGATGCAGCTGCGGGGCGGCAAGGCGCGCTTCAGCTGGCAGACGCTGTCGCTCGACGGCAAGGCGGTGCGCGCCGGCGGCGGCAAGCTGCTTCCCGTCGATGGCGCCGTCGGCAAGCGGACGGCGTTCGACGCGATCATCGTGCCGGGCAGCCTGGTCGATCATCTCACCGCCGAACGCCTGCAGCCGCAATATGACCGTGCCGGCGCCTGGCTGCGCCAGCAACATGCCAGCGGCCGCCTGATCGGCGCCTTCTGCAGCGGCGTGCTGCTGCTCGCCAATGCCGGCCTGCTCGACGGCCGCCGCGCCACCATCACCTGGTGGCTGCAGAGCGAGCTGCGCCGCCGCCATCCGAGGATCGACCTCGCCAGCGACGCCGTCATCACGCAGGCCGACCGCCTGGTCTGCGCCGCCGGACCGATGTCATGGGTCGACCTGCTCCTGCGGCTGATCGAGCTCGTCGAAGGACCCGAGGTCGCAAAGGTCTGCGCCGACTATGCCGTGATCGACACCGCGCAGCGCACGCAGGCGATCTTCATGCCGCTCGGCTACATGCTCGCCCAGGACCCGCTGCTGATCAAGGCGGACATGCTGGTGCGCCGCACCGGCAAGACGCCGATTACGGTGCGCGGCCTCGCGCAGGCGCTGGGCCTGAGCGAACGCACGCTGAACCGCCGTTTCCGCGAACTGACCCACGAACCGCCGCAGGCCTTCATCACGCGACGCCGCGTTGAGCACGCCCGCACGCTGCTGGAGACCACGGCGCAACCGATCAAGGCGATCGCTCGCGCCACGGGCTATGAGGACGAGAGCAGCTTTCGCAAGGCCTTCCGCAAGCTCACGCTGACATCGCCGCAGGCCTATCGCGCGCAACGATCAATGCGTGCGGCGTAATCGCGGCAATCCCGGAAGACTACGGTCAGCAGTACTGACGAACCCAATGAAGTGATGCGAACCGGCGCGTACGCCTGTGCTTCGGAATCGACAATATCCGGAGCAAGGTGTTCACTGCCAACAAGGACCCGCAAGCGGCCTTCGATAAGACAGACACATTCATTTTTTGCATTTTGGGAGAAACGAGATGTCTTTCGTCACACGACGAATGGCGGCGCTTTCGACCGCCATCATCATCCTCGCCGCCGGCGCAGGCGGCGCATCTGCCCAGAAGACATACGACACCGGCGCAACCGATACTGAAATCAAGATCGGCAACATCATGCCCTACAGCGGGCCCGCATCGGCCTACGGCACCAGCGGCCGGGCCCAGGCGGCCTACTTCCGCAAGATCAATGCCGAGGGAGGAATCAACGGCCGCAAGATCAATTTCATCTCCTACGACGACAGCTACAGTCCGCCGAAAACGGTCGAGCAGGCGCGTAAGCTCGTCGAAAGCGACGAGGTCCTGCTGATCTTCGCCGCCCTCGGCACCGCATCCAACGGCGCCATTCAGAAATACATGAACACGAAAAAGGTGCCGCAGCTGTTCATCCAAACCGGCGCGACCAAGTGGAATGATCCGCAGAACTTTCCGTGGACCATGGGCTGGCAGCCCAGCTATCAGGCCGAGGGCCGGATCTACGCCAAGCACATCCTGAAGGAAAAGCCGCATGGCAGGATCGCCGTGCTCTACCAGAACGACGATTATGGAAAGGACTACGTCAAGGGCCTGAAGGACGGTCTCGGCGACAAGGCGGCGTCGATGATCGTTGTCGAGGATGCGTATGAGGTCGCCGAGCCGACCATCGACACGCATATCGTCAAGATGAAGTCGATGAATGCCGATGTATTCGTCGACATTGCCACGCCGAAATTCGCGGCACAGGCCATCAAGAAAACGGCCGAGATCGGCTGGAAGCCGTTGCACATCCTCAATTCGGTCGGCTCCTCGATCGGCGCGGTGATCCAGCCTGCCGGCTTCGAGAACGCGCAAGGCATCATTTCGGTGGCCTACCTGATGGATCCGCTCGATCCGCAATGGAAGGACGACCCCGGCATGAAGGCGTTCGACGAATATCTCGCGAAATATTTCCCCGATGGCAATCGGGCCGACAGCCTGGTGATGACAGGCTACAATTCTGCCCAGACGCTGGTTCAGGTGCTGAAGCAGTGCGGCGACGATCTCACGCGCGCGAACGTGATGAAACAGGCCGCCAACCTGAAGGCCTTCCGGACCAACAACCTGCTGCCTGGGATCACGATGAACACCAGCCCGATCGATTTCGCACCGATCAAGCAGATGCAACTCAGACGGTTCAAGGGCGAGCGCTGGGAGCTGTTCGGACCCATGCTCAGCGCGGAAGTCGGAGGGTAGCCGGCCGTGGCCACTCGCTGCGCTGCGTGGGTGGTCCGAGCACTATCCCCGTCATTGCGAGGAACCAACGGGTCCGGCCTTTGGCCGGCCCGATGATAAACTCAGCGATGAAGCAATCCATGCATCCGCGTACGCGGAGGGATGGATTGCTTCGCTTCGCTCGCAATGACGTGGAGAGGGCTGCGTCAAGGCCAAATTCCCCGCGGCAAGGACAGGCCACTCACACCCGGAACAGCTTCGCGTACCTTGCCTTGATCTCTTCGCTCTGTGCCTGCACCTGGGCCGGATCGGCCTTCAGCATCTTCAGCTTGTCGAGCGGCACGTGTCCGGCCTTCTCCTTCACTCCGGCGTGGAACGAGCGGTGCGCGAATTCGTCGGCCAGCATCTGCTGGGTTTCGGCGCTGAAGAAATAGCTCTGGAACAGCCGCGCCGCGTTCGGGTTCGGCGCGCTCTTGAAGATGCCGCTCGGCACGATGATCAGCGGCGCGCCCTCGGCCGGATAGACCACCTCGACCGGCTTGCCCTGATCCTTGGCCAGCACCAGGTTGTAGTCGTTGCCGTCGGCCATGACGGCGCGCTCGCCGAGCAGGATCTTTTTCGGTGGATCGGCGGCCGACTGCACCTGCATCACCCGCTGCTGCGACAGCTTCTCCAGATACGGCCAGCCAAGATCGCGCGTCAGCACGAAGGTCGCGGTCATGATCGCGCCGGAGTAGCTCGGGTGCGCCTTGACGATCTTGCCGCGCCACCGGGGATCGAGCAGGTCGGCGTAGCTCTTCGGCGCCTCCTCGCGCTTCACTTGCTCGGTGTTGTAGCCGATCACCTCAAACCAGGCGCAGGATGTCGCCGAGGTGCCGTCGGGATCGATCTGGTCGGCCGGAAAATGCTTTGCGACATCTTCCGGCATGTAGGCCGCGAGCCAGTCGTTCTTCTTCCAGTCGAGGTAGTGCGCGGGATCGGTCGAGTTGGCGACGTCGACCGCATGGATGCCGCTGCCCTGCTCCTGGGCGATGCGCTGGAAGATGCGCTCGGCGCCGGAGCGCTCGACGCGGACGCTGATCCCGGGATATTTCTGCTCAAAGTCGCGCGCGAGGCGCTCGGCCGTGTTCAGTTCCAGCGCGCTGTAGAACGAGATCTTGCCTTCCTTCTTGGCCGCCGCGATCAGCTCCGGCGTCACGGCCTCGGCCGGCGGCGCCGCCGCGCGCAACGGTTCGGCGAACACCATGCCGGCGGCGGTGGCCGCCGTCACCTTGAGCCAGTCGCGTCTCGACCATTTGCGGTCCTGCATTCCATGCTCCCTGAGATCGGGCCGTTGACCGGCCGCGCCATTGTCATGGGAGCATAGCGCGTAGGATGGATGGAGCGAAGCGATACCCGTCCTGTCGACCGGTCAACGCCAGCTCTGGCGCAACACCCGCATCCAGTTATCAAAAGCGATCTTGCGCAGCGCGGCATCATCGAAGCCGCGCCCGCGCAACGCCTGGATCAGGCTCTGGAGATGACTTGCATCCCTGAGCGGACGCGGCATCACCGCACCATCGAAGTCCGATCCCAGCGCCACGTGATCCTCGCCCATCCGCTCGACCAGGTAGCCGAGATGGTTGGCGACCGTCTCGATCGGGGCATCGGGATCGCTGTGCCCGTCCGGGCGCACCTCGGACACACTGAAATTGAAGCCCATGACGCCGTCGGATGCTTTGACGGCGTCGAGCTGCCGGTCGGTCAGGTTGCGGGTCGCGGGGCAGATCGCATGCGCGCAGGCGTGGGTGACCACGATCGGCGCCGTGCTGAGTGCCGCCAGATCCCAGAAGCCGCGCTCGTTGAGGTGGGCTGCATCGACCACGATTCCGAGATCATTGCAGGCTCTCACCAGCGCCTTCCCGGCGTCCGTCAAACCGGGCCCGGTGTCCGGCGAGCGCGGATAGGCGAACGGCACGCCATGGCCGAAGATGTTGGGCCGGCTCCAGACCGGGCCGAGCGAACGCAGACCGCGGGCGTAGAGCCTCGCCAGCCCATCCAGATCAGCGTCGATCGCTTCGGCGCCCTCGAGGTGCAGCACGATCGAAAACACCGCGTCCCGGCGCGCCGCCTCGATCTCATCCACGGTCGTTGCCCGTCGGATCTTTCCGTCGGCGCGGGCCACCATGGCCTCCAGCGCGCGCAGCTGGGCATCGATGGTGCGGCGCGCATAGGCCGCATCGAGCGGCTCGGCAAGGCGCACCTCGTAGCCGTCGGCGGTTCGCGTGAAATCGCCCTGTCGCGGATGCTCCGCTTTCGCGTACATCGCGAACAGCCCGCCAACCATGCCGCCTTCACGGGCGCGCGGCAGATCGAGATGGCCCTCCTCGGACCGCGCGAGAAAGTCCCGCCCGCCTTCCCGATACTCGGCGAGGTGTTGAGCCGCGTCATTGTGGCCATCGAAGATCGCAACCTTGCCGCTTTCCTGCACTGTGCATTCCTCTCGTCGAACTTGCGTCAAGGTGGATGGGTGGAGCGAAGCGATACCCATCAAACAGTGGGCCGCAGGAGAGATGATGGGTTTCGCTTCGCGCTACTCATCCTACGGAACATCGCGCTAAATCAGGCGCCACCCGCAACTTGCGGACTATTGACCGCCAACTGAGCCGCGAAAGCCCGCTTGTAGGCAGGCCGCGCTTCGCCGCGGGCGACATAGGCCGCAAGCTTCGGATGCCCGTCGAGCATGCCCGACGGCTTCAGGCGGAGCAGCACCGACACCATCATCAGATCGCCCGCGCTGAACCTACCGTCGAGCCAGTCGGCGTCGCCCAGACGATCCGACAGCTGGTCCAGCCGCTGCCGGACCCGATCCTCGACCAGCGGCAGGCGTTCCGCGTGCCATGGCCGGTCGCGCTCGAACAGCCTCGCGGTCACGAACTCAAGGATCGGCGGTTCCACCGTGTTGAGCGCGGCAAACATCCATGCGATTGCGCGCGCCCGGGCATTGGCGTCATCGGGCAGCAAGCCAACATGGCGCTCGGCGAGGTGGAGCACGATCGCCCCCGTCTCGAACAAGACGAGATCGTCCTCTTCATAAGTCGGTATCTGGCCGAACGGGTGAAGCGCCAGATGCGCGGGCTCCTTCATCGCAGCAAACGAAACCAGACGAACCGCGTAGGGTTGTCCGACCTCTTCAAGCGCCCATCGAACCCGCGTGTCCCGCGCCAGTCCCTTGCCGCCGTCGGGCGACCGCTCAAACGCGGTAATCGTGATGGTCATGCAGGCTTCTCCCCGGCGAACTCGCAGCTGGTTGTGGATCCCGGTGCGCGATGTTCACCGCACCCGCCCGCGCTTGTCAGCGCATCGCCATCCTAGCTCTTTTCCGGCGGGTTCTCGCGCAGGAAGCGTTCGAGATCGGGCTGCACGGAATAAGGCTGCGGAACGGGATCGCCCTGGAAGTCGACCTGAAGATCGAGGCAGCGCCGCAGCATTCGCGCCAGTTCGCTGCGCCGATACGGCTTGGTCAGCAGCGGAATGCCGTGGCTGCCCCGCCCCTGTTGTGCCGGCAACGCACCGTCGCTGTAGCCCGAGGTGAACAGCACCCGCAGCGCCGGCCGCCCGGCCATCAGCGTATCAGCCAATTGCCGGCCGTTCATGCTGCCGGGCATCACGATGTCGGTGAACAGGAGATCGAACGCGGTGCCGCGGTTGACGATCTCGAGCGCGGCGTCTGCGTTTGCCGCGACCAGCACCTTGTAGCCGAGGCTTTCGAGCTGGCCCGTGACATAGTCGCGGATCGTTGGGTCGTCCTCGACGCACAGGACGGTTTCGTCGCCGCCCCTGACCGGCTGATCGTCCTCCTCGGCCGCGCGCTGCGCGGTGCCATCGGCCTTGGGCAGATAGATCCTGAAGACGGTGCCGCGGCCCTGCTCGCTCCTGACCTCGATCCCGCCGCCGCTCTGCTTGACGAAGCCGAACACCATGCTGAGCCCGAGCCCGGTGCCCTGCCCGACCTTCTTGGTGGAGAAGAACGGATCGAAGATCTTCTCCAGATGCGACGGCGAAATTCCGGTGCCGGTGTCGGCGACCTCGATCACGAGATGGTCACCGGCGCGCTCGACGCCGTGCGCCACGGCGTCGGGAATGCCGAGCTGGATGTTGCGGGTCGCAAACGTCAGCGTGCCGCCTTCAGGCATGGCATCGCGCGCATTGATGGCGAGATTGACCAGCGCGGCGCCGAGCTGGCTGCGGTCGACAAAGGCGAGCCAGGCGCTGCGGTTGAGTTCCGTCCTGATCTCGGTCTGCGACCCCAGCGTCTGCGACAACAGGCGGACCACGTCGCCGATCAGGTCGTTGACGTCGGTCTCGGCGGGCTGCAACGGCTGCTTGCGCGCGAAGGCCAGGAGGCTCGAGGTGAGCTGCGCGCCGCGATCGGCGGCATCGCTGATCAGCTTGGCGATCGCCGCAAGCTGCGGGTTGTCCTTGACCCCGTCGGCAAGGATCTCGACCGTGCCGGTGATCACCGTCAGCATGTTGTTGAAGTCGTGCGCGATGCCGCCGGTCAACCGCCCGAGCGATTCCGTCTTCTGCGCCTGGATCAATTGCTCCGCGGCGATGCGGCGCTGGGTGACGTCCCTGACAAAGGAATTGATGATCCAGCCATCGCCGCGGCGCAGCGCATTGAGCGACACCTCGACCTGGAAGCGGTGACCGTCGCGATGCACGGACGCGGTCTCGTAGCGCATGCCCATGCCGCCGCCCGCAGCCTCCTGCAGGAAGCGGCTGATGCGCTGGCGGTGCGCGACGCGAAGTTCCTCCGGAAACACCAGTTCGACGACGCGACAACCCACCGCCTCGGAGCGCGTCCAGCCGGTCAGCGCCTCGGCCTGCGGGTTCCAGTCGAGAATGATGCCGTCCTGGTCGGTCTGCACAAAGGCGTCGAGCGCGGTCCTGACGATGGCCTGCGCCATCTGCTCGCTTTCCACCAGCGCCTGATGCGCTCGACGCTGCGCGGTGACATCGTGCAGCACGATGACAGCGCCGCGCAGATTGCCGGCATCGTCGCGCAGCGGCCGCGCGTTGACGACGAGGCAGACGGCCGGCTCCGGCGGGTGGGGTTTCACGATCAGTTCGCAATCGTCGATGTCTTCGCCGCGCAGCGCACGTGCCATCGGCGTGTCCGCGATCGGCATCTCGGTCGTGCCGTCGGCATAATAGTTCTTGAAGGTGCGAACGCCGGTCAGCGTGTCAAAGCCGGGCTCGACGCGGTACAGCCGCCGCGCCGCCGCGTTGACGATCACGATCATCGCGTGCTCATCGGCGACCACCACCGGATCGCGGATGCTCTCGACGGTCTTCTCCAGCAGGTGCTGCCGGCTGCCCAATTGCGCCGACAGTTCGGCAAGCGTCGCAGCGAGCTGCGCGGTCTCGTCGTTGCCGCCTGTCGTGGGTACCTGCTGGCCGCGCGACAGCGCTTCGGCCGCCTGCACCAACTGGGCGGGCGTCCTGGACAGCGATCTCGCAATCAGCTCAGCAGTCATCAACACCACCGCAACCGCGCCGCCGGCGAGCGCCATGCCCGGCCAGGTGACCCCATGGATGAAGCCCAGTGTGACCAGGAGTGTGACGACGGGAAGCATCATCCCGACCGCCAGACGGCCCGACAAATTCATCCCGACCAACTCATCGTGAGCAGCTGCACCGGAAAATGGAAAAGGAAAACAGGAGCAGGAAAGGTATTGTCGGCGCCGGGGCAATATCGGGTGGCTTGCACCCAGTTGCTTAGCCGAGTCCGGCGCCGCAATCCGCCACTTTCGTATCCGTATTAGTACGGAGGACAGTCGGCTCGAGGGCGCGGGCCCATAGGTGTGATCGGGATCCGCAAAGCGGCGAAACAACAGTTGGGCAGCTCATGTTGAGGATGCGGATGCATGACGACTGACGCCGAAGCAAACTCAGTGTCGTCTCTGCGAAAGC
>NZ_LFLZ01000072.1 GCF_001189845.1 Bradyrhizobium tropiciagri | reverse complement strand
GAAGGTGGTGTATGTGGCTTACCCCTCTCCCCAACCCTCCCCCGCAAGGGGGAGGGAGCCCTGCTAGTGTGCGTTCCTAACTGTGGAGGAGGCAGCAGATGACATCGCTCAAAGGCAAGACGCTGTTCATCTCCGGCGCGAGCCGCGGCATTGGGCTGGCGATCGCGTTGCGCGCCGCGCGTGACGGCGCCAATGTCGCGATCGCGGCGAAGACCGCCGAGCCGCATCCGAAGCTGAAGGGCACGATCTATACCGCCGCCGACGAAGTCCGCGCCGCCGGCGGCAAGGCGCTGCCGGTCATTTGCGACATCAGGGACGAGGTCCAGGTGATGGCGGCGATCGAGCAAACCGTCGCCGAGTTCGGCGGCATCGACGTCTGCGTCAACAATGCCAGCGCGATCAGCCTGACCAATTCGCAGGCCACCGACATGAAGCGCTACGATCTGATGATGGGGATCAACACCCGCGGCACCTTCATGGTGTCGAAATACTGCATTCCGCATCTGAAGAAGGCGGAGAACCCGCACATCCTGATGCTGTCGCCGCCGCTCGACATGAAGACCAAATGGTTCGAGCACTCGACCGCCTACACGATGGCGAAATTCGGCATGAGCATGTGCGTGCTCGGGCTGGCCGGCGAGTTGAAATCGGCCGGCGTCGCGGTCAACGCGCTGTGGCCGCGCACCACGATCGCGACCGCCGCGGTCGGCAATCTGCTCGGCGGCGATGCCATGATGCGCGCGAGCCGCACCCCCGAGATCATGGGCGATGCGGCCTATGCGATCATCACGCGGCCGTCGCGCGAATTCACCGGGCGTTTCTGCATCGACGACAAGGTGCTCTATGCCAACGGCGTGCGCGACTTCGAGCACTACCGCGTCGATCCATCGGTGCCGCTGATGTCGGATTTCTTCGTGCCTGACGACGACGTGCCGCCGCCCGGTGTCACCGTGCAGGCGCTGCCGCAGACGTCGCGTTGAGCGCGACTAGACTGCGGACGCCTTCAGCTGCGCGCGCCAGTGCGCCACGCGCTCCTTGAGCAGCGTGTCGCGCACATAGGCGAGCTCCTCATCTTCGATCCGCTCCAGCGTTTCGAGCGACAGATTGTCCGCGCCATGCGCCGACCAGGCGCGCTGCAGCTCGGCATTGCGATGACTGCCCATCCGCAGCGTGAACCAGATCCGGTTCTGGATCTTGTCGAGATCGAGCGCCTGCCCGACCCAGACCGCGCCGGTCGCGCGGCAGCGGATCGCGAACACGCCGGCAACGCTCGCGCGCTTCTTGTAATCGGCGATGGCCAGCTTGCGGTCCTCGGTCTTCATGGGGGCTCCTGTCGTCGTGGCGTGATGATTTATATCCGGGTATTATTGACAAGGCAATTATGCCCGGGTAAAAAATGCCCATCCGAACCCGACGGGACGACCAACATGGACACCACCTGCTATCTGGAGCCGACCTGGAACGCCGGGCGCGACTTTGCCCAGCGCGAGATCACCGGCGAGCTGGTGATGCTCAACCTGCTGCGCTTCCGCGAGATCGCCGATTATTCGCAGGACCCCGAGCTCGCCCCGCCGCAGCCGATATCCGGCGCGGAGGCGTACGACCGCTATGTCGCGCACACGCTCCCGCATCTGCAAAGGAGCGGCGGCGACATCCTGTTCATGGGTGACGGCGGGGCGTTCCTGATCGGGCCCGAGGGCGAGCGCTGGGACCGCGCGATGCTGATCCGGCAGAAGAGCCGCGGCGCATTTCTCGCCTTTGCGGTGGCAGAGGCCTATCTGGCCGGCATCGGGCATCGCACCGCGGCGCTCGCCGATTCACGGCTGCTGCCGCTGGTCGAGCTGCCGCGATGAGCGCGCGTTTATCGGCCGACCTCGTACGGCCCACCCTTCTCCAGCGCCCGCGCATAGGCCGGGCGGGCGTGGATGCGTTCGAGGAACGCCACGCATTTGGGATGGCCGTCCTCAAGCCCGCCGCGCGCGGCGGCCGCTTCCAGCGGAAAGCTCATCTGGATGTCGGCGCCGGAGAATTCGTTGCCGGCGAACCATTCGCTCTTGCCGAGCTCGCCTTCCCAATAGGCCATGTGCTGCTTGAGCTGCGGATTGACCAGCGTGGACAGCGCCTGGTTCGAGACCTTGCGCACCAGCGGCCGCAGCAGCGCCGGCGCGCGCTTCGGCATCAGCGTGAACAGCAGCTTCAAGAGCAGCGGCGTCATCGCCGATCCCTCGGCGTAGTGCAGCCAATAGGTGTAGCGCAGCCGCTCCGGCGTATCGGCCTGCGGGATCAGGCGGCCATTGCCGTGAGATCCGATGATGTATTCGAGGATCGCGCCGGATTCGGCGATGGTGTTGCCGTTGTCGGTGACGACGGGCGACTTGCCGAGCGGATGGATCGCGCGCAGCTCCTTCGGCGCCCGCATGTCGGGTTGCCGCTGGTAGCGCACGATCTCGTAAGGAACGCCCAATTCCTCGAGCAGCCACAGCACGCGCTGCGAGCGGGAATTGTTGAGGTGATGAACCGTCAGCATGGGCGTCCTCTCAAATGTCAGCGCAATCGGGCGGCGTTTGGTGCCAGCCGGGAACAGGAAAGTCGAGATCCACGCACCGCAATGGCCCGGAATAACCCGGGCATTATGTCGCGCAATCGGAGAGGTCTATCATGAATCCTGCCTATGTCGCCTTCGAAGGCGAGCATCGCATCGGGGCCGGTGACCTCCCGGAGGTTGCGCGCGCCGCCAAGCAGCACCTCGACCGGCACAAGGATGCCGCGGTCCTGGTGTTCAACGGCCGCACCTCGGCGCTGGTCGATATCGACTTCCGCGGCTCGGTCGACGACGTGCTGGCGCGGCTGCCCAAGCCCGCCCGTCCGCTCGACGAGGAGCCGGCGGCACCGGCCGCGCCACGCGGGCCGGGACGACCAAAGCTTGGCGTCGTCGCGCGCGAGATCACGCTGTTGCCGCGGCATTGGGACTGGCTCGCGCAGCAGAAGGGCGGCGCATCGGTTGCGATCCGCAAGCTGGTCGACGAGGCCCGGCGCTCAAGCGGCGACAAGGACCGCGCGCGCGCTGCACAGGATGCCGCCTATCGCTTCATGACCACGATGGCCGGCAACCGGCCGCATTACGAGGAGGCGATCCGCGCGCTGTTCGCGCACGACCGGCGGCGCTTCGCGGCCCTGATCGCGGACTGGCCGGCCGATATCCGCGACCACGCCATCGCGCTCGCCTATAGCGATCAAGCGGACTAGCTCGTGGTGAGATTAGGTTGAACACCAACCGCGACGGCGCAGCACTCCCTCGCCCCGTTCTTACGGGGAGAGGGTTGGGGGGGGCTGCCTCCGCATACTCGGCGATAGCTGAATTTGCGGAGACTCCCCCTCACCCGGAACGCATCTCGCGATGCGTTCCGACCTCTCCCCGCACGCGAGGCGAGGTGAGCGGCGCCTGCGTCCCACTGCCGCCCTGACGATCTCAGTTTTTGGAATTTGAACGTGTCCACACCTCCCTCCCTCCGCAAATCCTTCCTGCTCTTCCTCGCACCGATGCTGCTGAGCAATGTGCTGCAGTCGCTGTTCGGCACCATCAACGGCGTCTATCTCGGCCAGATGATCGGGGTCGACGCGCTCGCGGCGGCGTCGGTGTTCTTCCCGGTGATGTTCTTCTTCATCTCCTTCGTGATCGGCCTCAGCGCGGGTGCCTCGGTCATGATCGGCCAGGCCTGGGGCGCCGGCGAGCCCGACCGGGTCAAGGCAGTTGCCGGCACCACCATGACGGTGACGCTGCTGCTCGCGCTGGCGATCGCCATTCTCGGCGGCCTGTTCGCCCGGCCGCTCCTAGTCGCGCTCGCCACGCCGCCTGACGTCCTCGACGCCGCGGTGTCCTATGCGCGGATCATGATGATCACGATGCCGGTAACCTTCGCGTTCCTGCTGCTCGCGGCGATGATGCGCGGCGTCGGCGACACCGTGACGCCGCTGGTGGCGCTGACGGTCTCGACCGTCGTTGGGCTCGTGGTGACGCCCGCGCTGATCCGCGGCTGGCTCGGCCTGCCGATGCTGGGCGTCGCCAGTGCCGCGATTGCCTCCGCCGTCTCGGGCGTCGTGACGCTGCTCTGGCTGCATGTCCACATGCTCAGGCACAAGCACCCGCTCGCCTTCGACACGGCGTTCCTGCGTGCGATGCGGCCGAACGGCGCGTTGCTGCGCATCGTGCTGCGGCTCGGCATTCCGACTGCGATCGGCATGGTGGTGGTCTCGCTCGCCGAACTGGTGCTGCTCGGCCTCGTCAACGGATTCGGCTCGGACGCCACCGCCGCCTATGGCGCGGTCAACCAGGTGATCGGCTATGTGCAGTTCCCGGCGATCTCGATCGCCATCACGACCTCGATCTTCGGCGCGCAGGCGATCGGCCGCGGTGAACCCGGCCGGGTCGGCGCCATCGTCAGGACCGGGCTCGAAATGAATCTCGCGCTGACCGGTGGACTGGTCGTGCTCGGCTATCTCTTTGCGCGGCCGCTGATGGGCTTCTTCATCGTCGACCCTGCGGTGCTCGCGCTCGCCCAGCAGCTGCTGTACATCGTGCTGTGGAGCATGGTGCTGTTCGGCATGGCGACGGTGTTTTCTGGCGCGATGCGCGCCGGCGGCACGGTGTGGATGCCGCTGTTCATCTCGACCCTGGCGATCGCGGCGGTCGAGGTGCCGGTCGCGACCCTGCTCAGCCGCGCCATCGGCATGAGCGGCATCTGGATCGCCTATCCCGTCACCTTCGCAACCATGTTCCTGTTGCAGATGGCCTATTACGCCCTGGTATGGCGCAAGCAGACCATCAAGCGGCTGATTTGACATCATGCACTGCTGCTCACATGATGAGTATCATATTCTACCGATGGCGCCTGCGACGATAGGCCCATGCTACAATGAGCCCAAACAAGACAAGCTGAGGGAGAAACCGCCGTGAGCCAAAATCCGCAATTCCTGTTCGATTTCGGCAGCCCCAACGCGTTCCTCAGCCATGAGGCGATCCCGGCGATCGAACAGCGCACCGGCGTCAAATTCGAATATGTCCCGATCCTGCTCGGCGGCATCTTCAAGGCCACCAACAACAAGTCGCCGGCCGAGACGCTGGCGGGCGTCAAGAATAAGCCCGAGTTCATGAAGATCGAGACCGAGCGCTTCCTCAAGCGCTTCAACGTCAAGCCCTACACCTGGAACCCGTTCTTCCCGGTCAACACGCTGAACCTGATGCGCGCGGCGGTCGCCGCCCAGTTCGAGGGTGTGTTCGAGAAGTATATCGAGGCGGCTTTCCACCACATGTGGGTCGAGCCGAAGAAGATGGACGATCCGGAAGTGGCCGGCAAAGCCTGGCGTCCTCCGGCCTGGATGCCGCAAAGCTGTTCGCCCGCGCGCAGGACGCCGATGTGAAGGGCAAGCTGATCGAATACACCCAGTCGGCCGTCGAACGCGGCGCGTTCGGCTCGCCGACCTTCTTCGTCGGCAAGGAGATCTTCTTCGGCAAGGAGCAGCTGCGCGAAGTCGAGGAAATGGTGTCGGGAAAGTGAGATGAGCCGGCCGTGAATAGCGGGTAGCGAATAGACGGTTCAGTTCCCAATCTATTCGCCACTCCCCATTCGCCCCTAGCTTCCGGGCAACTACAAAGAAGGAAAAATTCCCATGCGTGTTCTCGTGGTCGGCGCCGGTGCGATCGGCGGTTATTTCGGCGGCCGGATGCTTCAGGCCGGCCGCGACGTCACCTTCCTGGTGCGGCCCCGCCGCGCCGCCGAGCTCGCCTCCGCCGGGCTCGTGATCAGGAGCCCGAACGGCGATGTCACGCTGAGCAATCCGCCGACGGTGCAGGCCGACAAGCTCTCGGACAAGTTCGACGTTGTGCTGCTGAGCTGCAAGGCGTTCGACCTCGAGGACGCGATCAAGTCGTTCGCACCTGGTGTCGGCGACAAGACCACGATCATCCCGCTGCTCAACGGCATGCTGCATCTCGATGCGCTGGAGAAGAAGTTCGGCGCCCAGCATGTGCTCGGCGGCCTCTGCGCGATCGCGGCGACGCTGAACGAGAAGCGCGAGGTGGTGCAGCTGCAGCCGATGCAGTCGCTCGCCTTCGGCGAACGCGCCGGCGGTCTGTCGGACCGGGTGCGCGCGATCGCCGACACTTTCTCCGTCGTCAACGGCGCGGCCGCCAGCGACCACATCATGCAGGACATGTGGGAGAAGTGGGTGTTCCTGGCCTCGCTCGCCGCCTCCACCAGCCTGATGCGAACCTCGGTCGGCAACATCCTGGCCGCCCCCGGCGGCAAGGACTTCCTGCTCGGCATTCTCGACGAATGCAGCGCGATCGCGGCCGACGCCGGCCACGCGCCGGGCGGCCCGTTCTTCCAGCGCACCCGCGGGCTCTTGACCACCGAAGGCTCGCCGATGACCGCGTCGATGTTCCGCGACATCAAGGCGGGGCTGCCGGTCGAAGCCGACCACGTGATCGGCGACCTGATCGTGCGCGCCGATGCGGCCAAGATCCCGGTGCCGAAGCTGCGCACGGCCTACACGCATCTCAAAGCGTATGAGAAGCAGCGGGGGTAGCCTCCACCCTCCCCTGGAGGGGGAGGGTCGGCTCACACCGAGCGAAGCGAGATGTGAGACGGGGTGGGGTGATCTCTCAACACGGGCACTGTTCGAGTGGAGAGACTGTCACCCCACCTCGTCGCTCATTGCATTCGCGCCGATCCCAGAGCGAGCTTCGCTCGTCTCGACCCCTCCAGGGGAGGATGGCAGAGTGCCGCGTCGCTACAAATGCGCCAGATAATGCGCGAGCGCGGTGATCTCCTCGTCGCTCAAGGGATACGCCACATCGGCCATCGCGGCCTGCGCGCCGCCGGAGCGCTGGCCCGACTTGTAGTCGTGCAGCGCCTTGACGAGATATTCCTCGCGCTGGCCGGCGATGCGGGCGACCGCCTTGGTGCCGGCGAAGGTGTCGCCATGGCATGAGGCGCAGCGGCGGCCGGCCGCCGCCTGCTTGCCCTTCTCGGACAAATCGGGATTGTCGTCCTTGCCGCCCTTGAACGGCGGCAGCGACCCGAAATAGGCGCCGAGATTGCGGATGTCGTCGTTGTTGAGCTGCTCGACGATCGGCTGCATCTGCTCGTTCTTGCGTGCGCCGGCGCGGAAGAACACCAGCTGCCACTGAATGAATTGGTCGAGCTGTCCGGCCAGCGATGGAATGTTCTCGGTCTGCGAGATGCCGTTGTCGCCATGACAACCGGCGCAGATTTCGGCCTTCGCCTTGCCGGCGGCGACATCGGCGGCACTGGCGGACGAAACGAGGAGAATTGCCGTCGCCAGAATTCCAAGGGACGCAAGTCGCATGTCAGTTTTCTCCGGCTGTCATCGCCGGGCGTCTGTCCTCGAGCTGATCGAGGATGACCCGGCGATCCATCGTGCTTGGTGAAGGTTTCTTGGTTGGATGGATGCCCGGATCAAGTCCGGGCATGACGAGGTGGTTCCTTTACCCGATCGCAACAGAGGCTGCGGTCGCCTCACGGCCGCCGCAGCCTCATGAGCTTCGACTGTTACTTCTTGCTGTAGCTGATGCGATAGATCGCACCGGCCCAGTCGTCGGCGACGAGGATGGAGCCATCCTTGTCGAGCAGGATGTCGGCGGGACGGCCGAGATAGCCCTGGTCACCCTCGATCCAACCGGAGGCGAAGATTTCCTGCTTGGCATTCTTGCCATCGGGGCTCGCGGTGATCTTCACAATGCGGCCGCCCTGGTACTTGTGCCGGTTCCAGGAGCCGTGCTCGGCGATCAGGATCGCGTTCTTGTAATCGGCCGGGAATTGGCTGCCGGTATAGAACTTCATGCCGAGCGGAGCCACGTGTGCGCCGAGATTGTACACCGGCGGGGTGAACTCCGAGCACTTGTGACCCATCGCGAACTTGGTGTCCGGCAGGTTGCCCTGGTGGCAATAGGGATAGCCGAAATGCTCGCCGATCTTCGAGATCATGTTGAGCTTGTCGCTCGGCAGATCGTCGCTGATCCAGTCGCGGGCGTTTTCGGTGAACCAATACTTGCCGGTGCGCGGATCGACGTCGCCGCCGACCGAGTTGCGCACGCCGAGCGCCCAGATCTCCGCATTGCCGGTCTTGGGATCGACGCGGCGGATCTGCGACACCGAGGTCGGCGGGATGCCGATGTTGAAGGGAGGTCCGAACGGAATGTAGAACCAGCCATCCTTGTCGACGGCGATGTATTTCCAGCCATGCGCCGCATAGGACGGCATGTCGTCATACACCACCTTGCCGCTGCCGAGATTGTCGAGATTGGCTTCGGCATTGTCGTACTTGATCAGCTTGTCGACCGCGATGACATAGAGCGCGCCGTCCTTGAAAGTGAGGCCGGTCGGCATGTTGAGGCCCTTGAGGATGGTCTTGACCTCTTTCTTGCCGTTGTTGTCCTTGATCGCATAGACGTTGCCGAGGCCGAACGAGCCGACGAACAGCGTACCCTTGTCGCCCCAGGCCATCTGCCGCGCCGCGAGCACGTTCGAGGCATAGACCTCGATCTTGAAGCCCGGCGGCAGCTTGATCTTCTTCATCATGCTGGCGAGTTCGGCATCGGACGCGCCGGTCGGCGGACCGGACGGCGGGGCAAGGCCCTTCTGCGCTTCGGTCTCGTCGCCGAGGAACCAGTCATCCGGCGGATGGGTCCAGAATTCCTTGGTGCCGGATTCGTATTTCTTCAGCGCACGGTTCTTGTCAGTTTGTTGCTGCGCATTGGCGAAGGTTGTCCCCGCCAGCAGCGCAACCGCCGCGAACGCAAGTATCGATCGATTGAAAGCCGATTTCATCGCGTCACTCCCCTGTGCAAGCCGTTGCAGCTTGCCTGTTATTGATTTTGAACGCCCTGAGAGATGATGGTGGCGGTCTGGAGGTAGGTCAGACGGCAAAATGGTAGCACATCCAACGACGCTGAAAAGCGCGTGCAGCGGTGTGCGCTGCGTCAAAACAAGTTGAGACGATATTTGAGACGATATTTTCCTGCGCACTCTGCCTGCGAACAAGGCATTCTGCACCGCAGCGTGATATTCGAATGAAGCTAACGCTTGGAATCTATCGCGACGAGAGGCGCGCCAGGCCGAGCGCGTGCGCCTTGGCCTTCGACAGCGGCCTGAACAACACGCTGCGCCGCTCGCCACTGGTGATCGCCGCGATCTTGAAGCCATCATCGGCGGCGATGATGTCGCCGGTCCGAAGCGTCATGTCGTCCTCGATCGCAATCCGCGACAGACCGGTTGAGGCGCTGGCGCTGCACGAGCATTGCGGCACGATCTCGCGCTGAAACCGGAATGCATTTGCGAGCGTCTTGTAGGTCTCGCCCTCTTCGGTCCTGGCGCTGTCGATGTCAGAGCCGGAATACAGCTTGACCTCGGCAGCGGGACAGGCCGCCTCGCACGACCTGACATCGGCTGCCCCGCTGACGCGCGGCAGCGGGAAGAAGCGGCCGTCGCAGGTCCGAACGCAGAAGTTTTGCGCGCCGCCCCAATGCGAGCGCGTCGTGATGTAGACCCGGGTCCGCGGCTGCTGGGTGGGCTCGGAGCCGGGAGCCGGCTCAAGGCCGGGCATCGGAAAGAAACTGGGCGCCGGCGCGTAGGCGGAGTCGCTCGGCAATTGCTGCGCTGAAGCCGGCGAACATATCCCGGCGCCGGCAAGCGCGATCAGCGCTGCAACGCTTGCGCGCGCAACGCGGCGCTCCAAGGCAGGATCTGGCGTCCAGCTGATCGACATGATTCACTTGCGTGCCGCGTCGCGAGCGGCAGCCATTTCAACGCCGACACAACCACAGATTCCTATCAGTTTTGAGAATGCACCATTCGACGGCTAACGAGGCCGGAAGCGGCCATTGCGGGCCGCGGCAAACGGCAAGACCGCGCCAACAACAAAAAAGCCCGCATTAGGGGCGGGCCTTCATCAGACTGTCAGCTCTGTCGGCGAGATATTCGGTCAGCGAGAGATTTTGGAGCGGGCGAAGGGGCTCGAACCCTCGACCCCGACCTTGGCAAGGTCGTGCTCTACCACTGAGCTACACCCGCATCCGAACTGGCGGCGATCGCTCGCCGGCAACGGCAGACCTATGCCAAATGCCGTCCGTGAATGCAACACAAGAGCGCGGTCTGCCCCTCACGAAATCGCACGGTTTCGCTAAAAATTGACCCCGAATCGGCCGAAACCGGCCGCTGCGACGATTTCTTTTTATGTTTCCGCCGGAACCGGCCTCAAAGCCATCTCGTCCCGGAGCGATTCGAGCCAGCTCTCGAACCAGCCGGTCAGGGTCTGCGCCAGTTCGACGCGGCGGTCGGCGTCGCAATCGAACACCGCCCACCATTCGATAAAGGCCCGGTCGCCGTCGACCACCGGGGTGACCCGCAGGGTTGCGCTGAAATCCGTCATCGGCAGGGTCGCCGGACCGGCAAATTCGTAGGTCTGGAAGCGCTCGACGTCGGACTGCGCGAGCAGCCGCTGCCGGATCCGCCGTTCCCGGTACAGCACGTTGCGCACCGCACCGACGGTGTCGCCGGACTTGCCGTCCTCGATCTCGCTCGACCCCGCGCCGCGGACCCAGACCGGGTAATTGTTGAAATCGCGGATGATTTTCCAGACCTCGCCGGCCGGCTGCTCGAACACGGTGCTGTAATAGGCCTTCGCCATGGGTGATCCCCGTTGCCATCAAGGACGGCCATCATCAGCCGTTCCGGGGGGGCGAGCCCACCCGATCTCCGATGGAACGGGATGGGACGGCGAGCGATTGAATTTTCTCGGCTCACCGCCATGTACTGGGCGTGATCTGTCGGAAAACCGGTTCCCACTTTTCCGGGATCATGCTCTAGGCTCACAGAACGGCTGAACGTGCCGTACGGAGCGTGCTAGAACGCCCCCGGATTTCCGACCTCAGAAGCAGGCGAGGACAACGTGACGATAATGGAGCAGGGCGGCACCACGCCCCAGGCAGCGCCCGATCTGATCAAGGAGACGACGACCCAGACCTTCGTCAAGGACGTCATCGAGGAATCGCGCCGCCAGCCGGTGATGATCGATTTCTGGGCGCCCTGGTGCGGCCCCTGCCGGCAGCTGACGCCGATCCTGGAGAAGGCGGTCAAGAACGCCAAGGGTCGGGTCAAGCTGGTCAAGATGAACATCGACGAGCATCCGCAGATCCCGGGCCAGATGGGCATTCAGTCGATCCCGGCCGTGATCGCATTCGTCAACGGCCAGCCCGCCGATGGCTTCATGGGCGCGGTGCCGGAGAGCCAGGTCAACGCCTTCATCGAGAAGATCACCAAGGGTGTGCCCGCCGCCGGCGAGCCCAATCTCACCGAGGTCCTGGCCGAGGCCGATGCCGTGCTCGCCGAGGGCGACGCCGAAGGTGCGGCACAGATCTACGCCGAGGTGCTGGCGCACGACGCCACCAATATCGCGGCGCTGGCCGGCCTCGCCAAATGCTACATGACGACAGGTGCGGTCGAGCAGGCCAAGCAGACGCTCGCGATGGTGCCGGAATCCAAACGCAACGACGCCGCGGTGAAGGCGGTGCAGGCGGCGATCGATCTCGCCGAACAGGCGCAGTCGGTCGGCCCGATCGCCGAGCTCGAACAGAAAGTCGCCGCAAACCCGCTCGATCATCAGGCCCGGTTCGATCTCGCGACCGCGCTCAATGCGATGAACAAGCGCGCGGAGGCGACGGAGCAATTGCTCGCCATCGTCAAGCGCGACCGCAAGTGGAACGACGACGGCGCGCGCAAGCAGCTGGTGCAGTTCTTCGAGGCGTGGGGCGGCACCGATGAGGCAACCGTCGAGGGGCGCCGGCGGTTGTCGACCATCCTGTTCTCGTAAAATTCGCCCGTCACAGCAGCGGGACCGCAGATGCCGATCAATGCCGAATATCGCGGGCCCGGCGAGCTCCCCGAGGTGATCCCGGTGTTCCCGCTGCCCGGCGCGCTGTTGCTGCCGCGCGGCCAGATGCCGCTCAACATCTTCGAGCCGCGGTATCTCGCGATGGTCGACGATGCGCTGCGCGACGGTCACCGCCTGATCGGCATGATCCAGCCGGACGTGACTCATTCGCAGAAGGAGGCGAAGCCGGTGCTGTTCCGCATCGGCTGCGTCGGCCGCATCACCCAGCTCGCCGAATCCGGCGACGGCCGCTACATCCTCGAACTGACCGGCGTCGCGCGCTTCAAGGTGGTCGAGGAATTGAACGTGCAGACGCCCTACCGGCAGTGCAAGGTCGATTTCTTCTCCTTCACCGGCGACTTCACCGCGCGCAAGGGCGAGGAGGCCGTCGACCGCAAGGCGCTGCTCGAGGTGCTCGCCGATTTCCTGGAAGCCAACAATCTGAAGGTCGACTGGGAGGGCATCGAGTCCGCGCCCAACGAAGCGCTGGTCAATGCGCTGGCGATGATGTCGCCCTATGGACCGGCCGAAAAGCAGGCGATGCTCGAGGCGCCCGACCTGAAGACCCGCGCCGAGATCCTGATCGCCGTCACCGAGATGGACCTCGCCAAGAAGCGCACCTCGGGCGATCCGCCGGTGCAATGAGCATGATCCGGAAAAGTGCGAAGCGGTTTTCCCGCGCGACAAACGCTCCGCGTTTGCGCGGAGATCATGCCCAAACAAAAGCCACGCGTTGATCAGCGATCGCGAAGCTGCTTGCGTCCGGTGAACATCGCACGCACCAGATTCTGACGCTGCAATAGTCCCACCACGATGACGCCGAGCACATGCAGGGCGACCAGGATCATCACTGCATCCGAAGCATAGGCGTGGGTGTCTTCGACCCACCAGACGCCGAAGAAGGTCACGGTGACTTCCATTGCGCCGGTGATCGCGGATACCGCGAGCGTGAGCAGCAGCGCCACCAGCATCACGGTGCCCGCGGGATTGAGCCCGATATAGCGGCCGGTGATGCCGCGGCGGAGATTCCAGATGTAGCGCGGCGCGGCGCGCAGCCGGACGCCGAGCTTGCCGAAACGCGCATAGCGCGTGCCGGCAAAGCCCCAGATCAACCGGAACGCCAACAGCCCGATCACGGAATAGCCCGCTAGCCGATGCAGCCCGTCACAGAAGCTGGGCGTCACCCACGCGACCAGGACGAGGATGGCGAGCGCCCAGTGCCACAGCCGCAGCGGCAGGTCCCAGACCTGCACGCTGGTCGCGCCGCGGGCGCCCGGCGCCGCCTCCGTCATCACCGCCGCTTCACTTGGCGATTCGCCTGACGATTCACTTGGCGATCGTGTGCTTCAGACTGAGATCTTCCGGGCTGTAGAACAGCTCGTAGAGCTTGCCTTCCTTGACGCCGTACACTTCGTAGCAGGAGCCTTCGACCTTCGAGCGGCGCACCTCGTAGCCGGCCGCCTTGGCCTTGGCTTCGGCATCGCTTGCCGGCTTCCAGGACGCCTTGTCGAGCTTGGTACAAGTCTTGTAGCCGTCGGCCAACGCCGCCGATCCCGCAAGCCCCAGAACACCAGCTGCAAGCACAGCGCTCAAAATCACTCTCACGCGCATCTCCCCTCCGTTGACGATCATGCCCACAACGCACATCGCGCCGAGCACATGGGTGAACAATGCCGAGGGGATTGCCAAGTCAAGGAAGCGCGGCAGCGGCAGCCTTTAGAGAAATTCTAACCGCCGCGAAAACCGCTTTGCGCTCCACGCGCAATTCGGTTTTGACCGCGTGCTGCGGCCTTACGCCTTACGGAGTTCCGAATCTGCCGGCGCGCGCCTTCGATCAGGACGCGGCACCCGCCATTGCGCGACGAACCACAGCAGGGCGTTCGGCCGCTGCCGGGACCCGCTCACCGATCATCTGCGCGACCTTCTCGCTCTGCACCGGCGGGCTGAAGTGGAAGCCCTGCACTTCCACGCAGGCGTCGGCGCGCAGGATATCGAGCTGCTCCCTGGTCTCGACGCCTTCGGCCGTCGTCGTCTTGCCGAGGCTGACGGCGAAGCGAACGATCGCCCGCGCGATCCGGCGCGACTCGTCCGATGCACCGGAGAGCTCGGACACGAAGCTGCGGTCGATCTTGACCTTGTCGAACGGAAACTTCTGCAGGAAGCTCAGCGAGGAATAGCCGGTGCCGAAATCGTCGAGTGCAATCCGCACCCCGAGATCGTGCAGCTGGCTGAGCGCCGCGAACACCGCCTCGCTGTCCTGGATGATGGCCGTTTCGGTGACTTCGAGCTCGAGCCTGTCAGGAGAAATTCCCGCACTCGCCAGCGCGTGCACGATCACCGGGACCAGCTCCGGGCTCCTGAACTGCACCGGCGACAGGTTGATCGCGATCTTGAGATCGCCGGGCCATTTGGCGGCTTCCGCACAGGCAGTGCGCAGCACCCATTCCCCGAGCGGCACGATCAGGCCGGTCTCTTCCGCGAGCGGAATGAACTGCGCCGGCGAGACCATGCCGCGCTGCGGATGGTGCCACCGCAGCAGCGCCTCGAAGCCGCAGGTCTCCCCGCTCGCGACATGGATGAACGGCTGATAATGCAGCTCGAACTCGCCATTGGCGAGCGCACTGCGCATGTCGCGCTCGAGGCTGCGCCGGGCCTGCAGCAACCGGTCGAACTCCGGCTCGAAGAAACGGAACGAGCCGCGTCCACCGCTCTTGGCCGAATAGAGCGCAAGATCGGCGCTGCGCAGGACCTCGTCCGAATCGGTGCCGTCGCGCGGTGCGAGCGCGATGCCGATGCTGGTCGTGGTGGTCACCCGATGATCGCCGAGATCGATCGGCTCGCTGAGCGCCTTCCGGATCTTCTCCGCGAGCATGCCGGCCTCGGTGACCGGATCGCTGACGTAGTCGATGACAGCGAACTCGTCGCCGCCGAGCCGCGCGACCAGCGTCGTGTCGCTGACGCAGCGGCGGAGCCGCGCGGCCACCGACTTCAGCAACGCATCCCCCGCCGGATGTCCGAGCGTGTCGTTGACGTCCTTGAAGCGATCGAGATCGAGCATCAGCACCGCAAGACCCGGCCCACCGCACCTCGCGCCGGAAAGCGCCTGCTCCATCCATTCCTTGAGCAGCACGCGATTCGGCAGGTCGGTCAGCGCGTCGTGTTGCGCCATATGGGTGATCTTGGCCTCGGAGCGCCGCTGTTCGGTGACGTCGCGATGGGTTGCGACCCAGCCGCCGCCGGGCATCGGCTGCCGCGTCACGCAGATCAGCCGGCCGTCGGCAAGCTCGTCGACCCGGCTGCTGATCTCGTCGGCCGGCAGCGCGTTCAGCGTGGCGAGCTTCTCGGTCGCGGCGTTGTCATTGGTCTCGCCCTTGAGAATGCCATTGGCGATCCGGTGCGTGATGATCTCGCGATGGGCAGTGCCGGGCATCAGCAATTCGGGCGGCAGCCGGTACATCTTGGCGTAGCGATCATTGCAGACGACGAGGCGCTTCTCCGCATCGAACATGCAGAGGCCCTCGCCCATGTGGTTGATCGCGGTATCGAGCCGGAACCTCTGTTGCTCGAGCTCCTTCTGCGACGCCTCGACCTGCTGGCGCGCCAGCGACAGCTGGCGGATGATCTCCTCGAAGCGGCGGGTGCGAAGCGCGAGGCGTCGGTCCGCGAGCACGCCGACCAGGCTCATCCCGAGTACCGAGAGCGCCACGCCCGCGATCACGATGGCGAGGAAGGCGGGAGAGAGCGACAGGGCCTCCGGAGCGAGCAACGGATCCGGAATGATCTCGACCGCGCCCATCGCGGTGAAATGATGCGACACGATCGCAAGCGTCAGCAACAGCGCCGCGACCAGCGACGACCAGCGATCCTGGTAACGGACCGCGGTCGCCAGCGCGGCGTAACCGAACAGCATGCCGAGCACGATGGAGGCGGCCACGAGGTCCATCGACCACACCACGTGGCCCGGCACTTCCAGCGCCCACATTCCAAGATAATGCATGCTGGCGATGCCGGCTCCGATCACGGCGCCGCCGACCGGCGCCCGCCAGGGGCTGGAGTCGCTGGCAGCAAGGCCGAGGCCGCCGGATGTCAGCATCATCGCCACCGCAAGCGACAGCGCGGTGAGAACGATCCCGTAGCCGGTCGGCACGCCCGGCTCGTAGGCCAACATGGCGACGAAATGCGTTGCCCAGATGCCGTAGCCGATCGCAGCGCCCGCGATCGCGATCCAGATCAGCCGCGTCCGCGCCTGCGAGGCGATCGCGCGATGGAAGATGTTGACCGCGACAATGCTGGCAACGAAGCAGACCAGTCCGGCCAGCAGAACCAGCCGCCAGTCATGCTCACCTGAAAGGCACGTCAGAACACGAAACATGCGTCGGTCCATCGTTGTCCGCGTGGACAAGCTAGGCCGATTGGATTGTCTTCTCGATAATTTTCTACAACTTTCAGTGGCATGGTTATCCGCGCGTAAGCCGATTCCGCACGGAAATTGATGGCCCCATAAATTTAGAACACGTGCTCTATGGCGCGGACTTGTTTGCCGTTGTTCCGCGCACCTTGTGCTTCAGCGATTGCTTTCGGGAACAACCGATTACGCGGCCGACCGCCACCGCCCGGAAGCCTGCTTCAACCAATCCGCCCATGACCGCGTGCCGCGGACCCCTTGGCTCACCACAAAACCCATACCCCGCGCAGCCTTGTCCGACAGTGGTACGGGCAGGATGACACGGCGGAGCCCACGCGCTGCCTGAAACTGCCGGGCGATCTCGACCAGGCAGAGGTCGTCGGGTCCGCCGATCTCGGCGCGCATGCCGCGTCCTCCGTCGAAGGCGCATCTGACGAGATAGTCCGCGACGTCGGATATATCGACCGGATTGAACGTCGCACGAGGTATCGGCCACACCGGAAGACCGGACACGCCTGCCAACAGATCCTCGAGGAGATAGTGGAACGGCATTGCGCGAACCACCGACCATGAGACGTGCGACTGTCGGACCAATTGCTCGCCAGCAAGCTTGACGCGTGCATAGGGCAGCGTCGCTTCATCGAGCCCGACGATCGAGACCTGAAGGACATGCTGCACGCCGGCATCGTGGCTGAAGGCCAGCAACCGCGCGGTCCCCTCGACATCCACCGCCGACGGTGACTTGAAGAAGTCGACCGGCCTGAAGCCGCCGCGGCGAGCGATCGGCGAATGTGTCGCGGCATTGATCACGGTGTGCACGTCGTTCAACGCAGTTCGCAAGCCTTGCCCGGTGGCGAGATCGCCGATCGCCCACTCGACGTCGGTCCGTGCCTGCGGGGACCTCGCGAAGACACGCACGCGGTGCCCAGCCTGGACGAGTTGATCGACGAGATCGCGGCCGAGATGGCCCGTCCCGCCGGTGACGAGGACGAGAGACATGTTCATGCTCCAATGTTGACCGATCAGGCCGCGAGCGGGATCAGCACCGTCTCGCCGGTCGCGACCAGCGCGGCCTCGCCCTGCTCGTTCGCGGCAAACAGCTCGGCGCGCGCGAAGACCTGCCGGCGGCCGGCACGCACCAATGTGCCCTTGGCGATGAAGCCGCGGCCCACTGCAGGCCTCAGGCAGTTCATCGAGAAATGCGAAGCGGTGACCGAGCCCACGACGGACGCGGCGGCAAAGCCGCAGGCGGTGTCGAGCAGTGCCGCGATCATGCCGGCGTGCAGGTGGCCTGCATACTGGGTGAGATCATCGCGCCAGGGCATACGCAGCTCCACTTCGCCGCGCGGCGGAAATCACCTCGAGGCCGACAAGCCGGTTGAAGGCCGCCGACGCATTGGTCGCGATCAGACGCTCCAGATCGAATCCCGCTCCAGTGGTCATGCAAACCTCCATTGCGGCGGTCGTCGTTCGAGATTGGCCCTGACCGCCTCGATGTGATTGGGCGCGCCAAGCAGCAGCGCCTGCTCGGCTGTCTCGGCGGCGAGCCCGGTCGCCGCATCGCGATCGGCGGCAAGATTGAGCAGCCGCTTGGCGGCGCCGACCGCATCGGGACTGCGGTCAGCGATCGCGCGGGCGGTCTCCAGTGCGGCGGCGCGTGGGTCTTCGGCGATTCGGGTGGCGAAGCCGTAACCGAGCGCTTCGTCGGCGGAGAAGACGCGCGCAGTATAGGTCAATTCGCGCACCACGTCCTCGCGCGCGAGATGGCGCATCAGCAGCGTGCCGGCCATGTCGGGCACCAGCCCCCATTTGGCTTCGATGATGGCAAGGCGCGTGCCGGGCGCGAGATATCTGACGTCGGCACCGAGCATCAGCTGAAAGCCGCCGCCGAATGCGATGCCATGGACGGCAGCGAGCACCGGCACCGGCAGCGCGCGCCAGAGCCACACCAGATGCTGCGCGAAATTTGCGATGCCGTGCGTGCGTTGGCCGAGATCGGCAAACGGGAGGATCGACTCGCCTTCCGTCGTCGCGACCAGGCGCTCGATATCGAGGCCGGCGCAGAAGGCCTGGCCTTCGCCCGACAGCACCGCGGCGCGGACCTTTGAGTTGTCGGCGAGCTGCGCGCCGATGTCGGCTATTGCGGTAAACATCGCCGGATCGAGGGCGTTGAGCTTGTCGGGACGGTTGAGCCTGACGTCGGCGACGCCACCCGCGATGCTCAGGCTGATGCGGTCAGTCGTCATCGTTGCGCCCGCTAGTAGCCGGCGGCAGCGAGCGCCACGACCACGCTCATCGCCATCCAGCCGATATGACGGAAGCGGGTCGCAACCGCATTCGCCAGCGCGGCGCAGCCGAACACGACCGCGAGCGTCGCCACGATCCAGTGCCGCGCGGCATCGGAGGCCATCGCCGGCGCTGCAATCAGCAGCACGCCGCCGCCGATCCAGGCGACGGTGCCGGCCTGATAGACCAGGCGGAGCAGCAGGCGCAGCCGCGGCGGCTCGACGGTGGCGCGGGCGAATATCTTGGTCTCGCCGAGCACGCCATGGATCAGGCTGACCAGGATGGCGATGGTACCGGCGCCTTGCAGCAGAAGATCACGCATCGGCAAGTCTCCATACAGTACTGTATGGATAAAACGTCAACGGCTGGCGCCTGTCAATACACTTGTGTATGGTGGGCGGCGCAGATGGGGAACCATGACGGAACAGCTCTCAGCCAAGGACTGGCTCGATCAGGGCCTGAAGACGCTGGCGCGGCGCGGCTTCACGGCGCTCAAGGCCGAGCCGCTGGCCAAGGCCATGGGCGTCTCGCGCGGCAGCTTCTACTGGCATTTCGCCGACATCGGCGCCTACCGCGCCGCGATCCTCGACCATTGGCGCGAGGTCGCGGCCGAGCAGGTGATCGCCGAGCTCGAGACCATTCCGCAAGGCGGCGACGCGCTGGCGCTGCTGCTGCGCCGGACCTTCTCGGCGCGGCTGGCGCTGGAACGCGCGGTGCGCAGCTGGGCCACCACCGACGCCGCAGCGCGCGCTGCCGTGCTTGAGGTCGACCGGCGCCGCATCGGCTATATCGAAACCCTGCTCCGGCAGGCCGGATTTCCCGACGACGTGGCGCGCGGCCGGGCGCAGATCTTCTACTGGGCGTTCATCGGCTACGCGCTGTCCGAGCAGACGCTGCCGAAAGCCCAGCAGCAGGCGGCGATCGACGAGCTGCTGCGGATGACGAAGCGCTGACAGCTGACATTTGGATGTGCTACATCACGGCAGTTTATTCTGACGCGTTTTCTTCACGCGAACCGGTACCCACTTCGCTCGAAAACGCTGCAGCCGGAGACCGCAATGAATTCGACGACCGATCACCTCGAAAGCACCGCCGACCCAAAGCTGCTCGAAATTCTGGTGTGCCCGATCACCAAGGGACCGCTGGAATTCGACGCCGCACGGCAGGAGCTGATCTCGCGCTCCGCAAAGCTCGCCTATCCGATCCGCGACGGCATCCCGATCATGCTGCCGGAAGAGGCACGCAAGATCGATTGATGTGATCGCGTAGCCCGGATGAAGCGCAGCGCAATCCGGGAAAATCTCACCGTGGAAAGTCCGGTCCCCGGATTTCGCGCAGCTCGATCGGGGCTACGGAGCCGGATGACCGGTGATCACAAGCCCCTTTGCAGTGACGACCACCGCAACAACCTGATGCCTGCTGTAAAAGAAAATCGGCAATGACCGCACGCCCGGAAGCTGGGGCTTATGGTCGCCATAGCTTATTTTGTCGCCAGCGAAGAACATCGCATCGGAGACAAGTTCGTTGTTCTCGATGTGAGCGATGATCGTAAGGCACTCGTCCTCATCGACCGTGCAGGCCTCCTTGTGCCTGACCCTAATAATCATCATTTCTGGACCGCCAGCCTGATTCTGCAAGGCAACCGCCCGGCTCAATTCGGCGGTAGCTACCGCATCAGCAACGTTCAGACCGGTCAGGAAGCGTGTGAGAGGTGCAAGCCACGCTTCCGGGACAGGCGTGTCGAATGGCTGCGGCGTCGCCATCATGGCCGAAGCGTCGGTGACCTGCAGAAACATCAGGAATGATGCAGCCAGTAAACGACGAATCGTTTTGCGGCCTATCACAACTCTACAGCGCCTCACCCTTCAGCAGCCGCGGCACTTCGCCTGACAATCCTGCCGCCTGGCGGATGAACATGCTCTTCAGTGGCGGCGCGCGATCGACGAGGCCGAGGCCAATGTCGCGCACGGTGCGCAGCAGCGTCGATTCGTTGGAGAACAGGAAGTTCAGCGAATTGGTGGCAACGCCCATCGCCATGGTGTCGAAGCGCCGCCAGCGCTGATAGCGCTCGAGCACGTCGGCCTGCCCGAGATCCATGCCGAGCCGCGCCGCATCGACCACGACCTCGGCCAATGCTGCGACATCCTTCAGGCCCATATTGAGCCCCTGCCCCGCGATCGGATGGATCACATGCGCGGCGTCGCCGATCAGCGCCAGCCGTTCGGCGATGAACGAGCGCGCGACGAAATAGCCGAGCGGAAATGCGCGCGGCTTGTCGAGCGCCTTGATCTCGCCGAGGTGCAAACCAAAACGCTGCTCGAGCTCGGCGTGGAATTGCTCTTCATTCGAGGCGACAATACGCGCGGCGTCCTTGCGCGTCTCGGTCCACACCAGCGATGAGCGGTTGCCGGTCAGCGGCAGGATCGCGAACGGGCCTGCCGGCAGGAAATGCTCCTCGGCGCGGCCGTGATGCTCGCGCTCATGCCCGACCGTGACCACGATGCCGGATTGATCATAGTCCCAGCCATGGGTCGCAATCCCGGCGCGCTCGCGCAGCTTCGAGCGTGCGCCGTCGGCGGCGACCAGAAGGCTCGCATCGATCTCGGTGCCGTCGGCCAGCCGCACGCTGACGCCGTCGGGGCGTGACTCTGATGTCGACACCGCGGTGGCACGTAGCTCGACGCCCTCGGCCTCGGCGCGCGCCGCCAGCGCATCGATCAGATAGCGGTTCTCGACCATATGGGCGAACGGCTCGCCGGGCTCGACATTGCCGGCGAAGGTCAGGAACACCGGACGCGTCGCGTCCTCCAGCTTGGAGTCGGTCACGACCATATCCGTGATCGGCTGCGCGGTCGGCGCCACCTGACCCCAGACGCCGAGGGTCTCGAACAGCCGCCGGCAGGCCGCCACGATCGCGGTCGCGCGCGGATCGCGGCTCGGGCGCTGGCTCAGCGCTGGATCGGCCACGATGACCGGGATGTCCGGCCCGAGCCCCTGGCGCAACGCCACCGCCAGCGCCAGCCCCGCAAATGCGCCCCCGCAGATCACGATACTTCGTTGTGCCGGCATGCCTTTTCCTTACGCGCCCGACGCCATCAGACTGTGCTTGCTACCTGATAATAGCTGGGCGAAACAGGGGGCAGAAACAAGCCCGATCGTCATTCCGGGGCTCGCGCAGCGAGAACCCGGAATCTCGAGATTCCGGGTTCGATGCTGTCGCATCGCCCCGGAATGACGGTTTAACCAACCGAAAGCCACCGAATGTCCAAGAGCCTGATCGACCTGCTGTCCATCCTCGATCTCGAGCAGCTCGAGGTGAATTTGTTCCGCGGCAACAGCCCGAAGACGAGCTGGCAGCGCGTGTTCGGCGGCCAGGTGATCGGTCAGGCTATGGTCGCGGCGTGCCGCACCGTCGAAGGGCGACTGCCGCATTCGATCCATTGCTACTTCATCCTGCCCGGCGATCCGCAGATCCCGATCATCTACCAGGTCGAGCGGCTGCGCGACGGCAAGAGCTACACCACTCGCCGCGTCACCGCGATCCAGCACGGCAACGCGATCTTCTCCATCATGGTCTCGTTCCATTCCGACGAAGAGAGCAACTTCAATCACCAGGAGAAGATGCCCGACGTGCCGCCGCCGGAGAAGCTGACCGCGGAGGAAGTGTCGAAGCAGCCGATGTTCAAGGAGATGCCGGAGTTCATCCGCCGCTACTATGAGAGCGACCGGCCGATCGAGCTGCGCCCGGTCGAGCTCGGCCGTTATTTCGGCCAGAAGATCGACGACGGCCGCATCCATGTCTGGATCCGCACCGCGGCCAAGCTGCCCGACGATCCGGCGCTGCATCTGTGCGCGCTCGCTTATGCGTCGGATTTCTCGCTGCTCGATGCCGTGATGGCGCGCTATGGCCGCACGCTGTTCGACCGGCGCATGATGCCGGCGAGCCTCGACCACGCGATGTGGTTTCACCGCCCGTTCCGCGCCGACGAATGGCTGCTCTACGCGCAGGATTCGCCGAGCGCACAGTCTGGCCGCGGTCTGACCCGCGGCCAGATCTTCAAGCCCGACGGCACGCTGGTGGCGTCGGTCGCGCAAGAAGGATCCGTGCGCGAACGCAAGGTCTAGGACGCTTACGCGTCGGCGTGAGCGCCGCGCTCGGTCAACGCGAATTGCGAGATGAACCAGTTGGCGTACCAGCGCAGCACCCACGGAATCGGGATCAGGAAGCCGCAAGCAACCGCGAACACGATGGTTCGCCAGAGCACGTCGAGGCCGGAGGCATTGAAGGTGACCTCGCGGCGCGTGCCTTCGACGTTGCGGCAGATCCAGCGCAGCCATGCGGTCATCACCCAGGCCCAGCCGATGATGGTGATGGACGCGATCACCATCAGCACGTACCAGCCGACATAGGCGGCCGGGCTGCCGTTGAACGAGATCGGCAGGTCCTGGCCGCTCGAGCTGAGACGGCCGAAGATCCAGCGAACGATCATCCAGCTCAGGAAGCCCTGCACCACCAGCGAGAGCAGCGACACGATCGTGCTCTGGGCCGCCCCCGCATAGGTCAAAAGGCCGAGCACGATGAAGACGTACCAGATGTCGAGTGGCTGCCCGGTGAAAGCGAGGTGCGGCCGGCCCGGCACGCGAATATAGGGAATCGCAAAGCGATACAGGCCGGTCGCGGTCCACGGCGCGGGGATGACGAAGATCTGGCCGATGAACATCAGCACGCTGCGTCCGAACAGGCCCCAGATCGGGAAGTCGGCCGAGAGTGCGCCGCCAGTGTAGCTTGCCGATGCCGCAACCGGCGGCGGTCCACCGGCCTGCGGAAACGCCGGCGGCGCCCCTGCGCTCGGAACAAGACCTGGAATCTCCCCGGCCTTCTGCCAGCCGGCCATTCCCTCGGTCCACACCAGCGTATCGGCGCCCACCATGCCACGGGTGATCAAGTCGCGGAGCTGAGCTTCAGGCAGGGGGCCTTTTTGCTGGCCTTCGGATGCATAAAACCAGTTTCGGTTCGACATTTCTTGTTTCCTCGGGGCGCGCGCGCAGGTCGCGCGCGGTAGGCGAAACGAGCCAGCGGGACCGCTGGCCGGGGCGGGAAAGCCATATTCTGGCGGAGGGTTGTCGTCTCGTACAGTGACGGAGTTCACCCGCTGCGCACGTTTTCCCCTTCAACCTGCAACTTTTTTGTGCCATTTGCCCAGAAAGCTGCCAGATTTGGCGGACACGAAATGTGCGGGACGACAAATTGCCGCTCCGGTGGCGGCAGGCGCCGCTCCGGGGACGGGGCGCACAGGGAAAACTTCAAGGGAATAAAGGCCTGAACCATGAAACTCGTCGTCGCGATCATCAAACCGTTCAAGCTTGACGAAGTCCGCCAGGCCCTGACCGCGATCGGCGTTCACGGCATGACGGTGACCGAGGTGAAGGGCTATGGCCGCCAGAAGGGCCACACCGAGATCTATCGCGGCGCCGAATATGTCGTGAATTTCCTGCCCAAGCTCAGGATCGAGATCGCCGTCGACACCGAGCTCGCCGACAAGGCGGTCAGCGTCATCACCGAGCACGCCCGCACCGGCCAGATCGGCGACGGCAAGATCTTCGTGACGCCGATCGACCACGCGCTGCGCATCCGCACCGGCGAGACCGATAGCGACGCGCTCTGAGCTTTATCAAATCCGTCGCCGGCAACGAGGCCGGCGCACGTCACAAATCCACACCAAGAAACGACGACACGCCGGGGAATGATGATGGGGGCACGGGCTCTTCGTGCAGCGATATCAGCTGCGCCGATCACTGCTGCAATGCTGCTGGCGTGGGGCATGCCGGCGTCAGCACAAGACTCTGCAGCCAACTCCGGCATCAACGCCGCCGACACCGCCTGGATGATCGTCGCCACCGCGCTGGTGCTGATGATGACGATCCCGGGGCTCGCGCTGTTCTACTCCGGCATGGTGCGCAAGAAGAACGTGCTGGCGACGATGGCGCAGAGCCTCACCGCCGTCGCGCTGATCTCGATCCTCTGGGTCACCTTCGGCTATTCGCTGACCTTCGTCGGCAACGGTCCTTGGCTCGGCTCGCTCGACAGCTGGTTCCTGGCCGGCATCACCATGGACAGCGTCAATCCGGCGGCGAAGACCATCCCGGAAGCGCTGTTCATGCTGTACCAGATGACGTTCGCGATCATCACGGTGGCGCTGGTTGCGGGCTCGGTCGCCGACCGCATGCGGTTCTCCGCCTATGTGCTGTTCTCGATCGGCTGGTTCGTCTTCGCCTATGTGCCGCTGGCGCATTGGGTGTGGGGCGGCGGCTTCCTCGCCTCAGCGGGCGTGCTGGATTTCGCCGGCGGCCTCGTCGTGCATCTGTCCGCCGGAATCAGCGGCCTGGTCGCGGCCAAGGTGATGGGTAACCGGCACGGCTATGGCCATGACAACCTGTCGCCGTTCGATCTGTCGCTCGCCGTGGTCGGCACCGGCCTGCTCTGGGTCGGCTGGTTCGGCTTCAACGGCGGCTCGGCGCTCGCCGCCAATTCGCGCGCGGTGATGGCGATCACCGCGACGCATCTTGCGGCCTGCGCCGGCGCGCTGACCTGGGGCGCGATCGAATGGGCGACGCGCCGCAAGCCGTCGGTGCTCGGCATGATCTCGGGTGCGGTCGCAGGGCTCGGCACCATCACCCCGGCATCCGGTTTCGTCGCGCCGTGGCACGGCGTCATCATCGGCATCCTCGCCGGCCTGATCTGCTACTGGGCCTGTACCTGGCTGAAGCATCGCTTCAAGTATGACGACTCGCTCGACGTGTTCGGCGTGCACGGCATCGGCGGCCTGACCGGCACGCTGCTCGCAGGCATCTTCGCGTCGGCGGCGATCGGCGGCACCTCGGGCCTGCTCGAGGGCAATCCGAGCCAGCTCCTGATCCAGCTCTACGGCGTCGCCGTCACATTCGTCTGGTGCGGCGGCGTCACCTTCGTGCTGCTCAAGCTGGTCTCTGCCTTCGTCCCGCTGCGCGTCTCGATGCAGCAGGAGATGGAAGGCCTCGACATCTCGCAGCACGGCGAGGCGCTGCAGTAAGCGGCCGAACTCATGAGGCGCCGCGAGGGCAAACTCTCAAAACAACCCCATGCAAAGCACCGGAACGCCGCGACGTCCCGGAGCATGGCACGCGATGCTTGACACCTAGCCTTCCATTGCCTAGCAATACTAGGTATGGAAGGTGAAGTGCTCAAAGGGCATCTCGACATGATCGTGCTCGCCGCGCTCGAGGCGGCCCCCGCGCACGGTTATGCGATCATCGAAGAAATCCGCCGCCGCAGCGGCGGCGCCTTCGATCTACCGGAAGGCACGGTCTATCCGGTGTTGCACCGCCTCGAGACATCCCAACTGCTCTCCAGCCATTGGGAAAAGTCGCCGATTGGCCGCCGGCGCCGGGTCTACGCATTGACCAAGCACGGCAGTGCCTCGCTGGCCGCACGCAGAACGTCATGGGTCCAGTTCTCAAGCGCGATTGAAGCTCTTCTTACGGAGCCCAAGCTGTGTCGCACTTGATCGCCAATTACCTCGAACAGCTCGCGCATGAACTGTCGTTTGACCGGTCATTGTCGCGCCGGGTGTGCGAAGAGGTCGAGGATCACCTTCGCCAATCCGCGGAACGCCATTCGGACGGCGACACCATCGAGGCGGAGCGCCGCGCAATCGAGCTGTTCGGCCCGACGAAAATCATTGCCGCGCAATTTGCGGCGACATCGCTGCTGAAGCGGTCCCGGGCCGTCGGACCAATCGTCGTTCTGATCGTGCTCGGCGTATTCGCCGCCATGAAAGCGCGCGTTGCGTGGTATGCGGCGACGGGCTGGACCACGAGCGAGCCCGCACGATTCCCGGATATCGGCGTCATCGCCTACGCGTTCGACCGCTATGCGTTCTATCTGGCATTGATGACCGGGCTGTGCGGATGGGTCTATGCGTTCCGCATGCAGTCGGGCGCGCTCGACAAGACCCGGCTGCAGCGATCGTTCATGCTGTCGGCCGCTGCGGGAGCGGCGCTGATCGGCTCGGTGCTGGCCGATATCATTCTGACCGCGCTTCGGCTCTCCGGAGTTGGATGGTCCACCTCTCATTTGATACCGATCGCGTCCGTCGGGATCGAGGTTGCGCTTGTCGGGGCGCTGATCGCCCGCATTCACGCGGTGACGTCGCTTGTCGCAACAGCAACGCTGCGATTTGACCTCTAACCCTCGCGTCCCGGAGAGCTCCTGAAATGACCGATTGCCGCCTCTTTCTCGCCCTCGCCACCGGTGCAACTGTTGCGATCGCTCAACGCACGATGGCGCGAGCCGCCTCGTCGGCCGATGCAAACGCCGCGAATTCCGCGCTGCTCGATCGCTATGCGGCCGCCGTCAATGCACACGACACGACCGCATTCCCAGCAATTTTCACCGAGACCTATATCCAGCACTCAGGGCGCAGCCCGTCCGGGCTGGCCGCGCAGGTCGAAAACTTTCATCGCATTCAGGAAACCTGGCCCGATATTCAAATGCACATCGAGGATCGCATCATCGACGGCGACAAGGTCGTCGCGCGCTGCATCTACACGGCAACGCACGACCGCACCGTTCGAGGATTTGCCGCCACCGGCAAGAAGATCTCGTTTGCGACCATCGACATCTGGCGCGTTGAGGGCAGCAGATTCGCGGAGCATTGGGACCTGGTCGATACCGCCGGACTGGAAAAGCAGCTGTCCGGCAAATGACCGGAATGACTTGCGCGACACATAAGTGTATGCTTATGTGTCGGCATGATCGAAGCTGATCTCTTCAAGGCGCTGGCCGATCCGACCCGCCGCAAGGTGTTCGAGAAGCTGGCTGGCGGCAGCCTGAACGCCAGCGCCCTGCGCGACGGCCTCGAGATCAGCCAGCCGGCGATGTCGCAGCATCTCGCGGTGCTGCGCGCGGCCGGCCTGGTGCGTGAGCAGCGGCAGGGCCGCTTCGTGAATTATGAAGTCGACCCGGACGGGATCGCCAGCATCGGGGCCTGGCTTGCCCGCTACCGCGCCTATTGGCCGAAGCGCATCGAGGCGCTCTCCGACCTGCTGAAGGACATGGATCAATGAGCGACACAGTCGAGCCTGACGCGGACAGAGCCCTGGTACTCGAATACGAGCTCGACGCGCCGCCTGAAAAAGTCTGGCGCGCCGTGACCATTCCGGCGCTGCGCGAACGCTGGCTGCCGGATGCCGATCTCGCCGGCGCCGAGCCGGAAGCAACGATCACGGGCGAAGAGGTGCGTTACCGGCTCCGCGAGTCCGAGCCGCCGTTTCGCGAAAGCCATGTCACCTTCCGGATCGAGCCGAACGAGGCCGGCGGCACCCGCTTTCGCATCATCCAGCAAGCCTGCGACGAGCGAGCAAGACTGCCGCGGGCCGCCAACAGCAACCGCCGCACCGTGATGCGCGCGGCCTGATCGCGAACTTCACCGCTGAGATTTCATCACCTGCAGACATGGAGGTCGCCGATGCGCGACATGATGCAACTCGTCCCCATGGTCGTCGAACAGTCGCCCCGCGGCGAACGCTCCTTCGACATCTATTCCAGGCTGCTGCGCGAGCGCATCATCTTCCTGAACGGCGAGGTCAATGATGCGATGTCCGGGCTGGTCTGCGCCCAGCTGCTGTTCCTCGAGGCCGACAACCCGAACAAGCCGATCAACCTCTACATCAACTCCTATGGCGGCGTGATCACCAGCGGGCTTGCGATGTACGACACCATGCAGTTCATCAAGGCGCCGGTGCACACGCTGTGCATGGGCACCGCGCGCTCGATGGGCTCGTTCCTGCTGATGGCCGGCGAACCCGGCCACCGCGCCGCGCTCCCGAATGCGAGCCTCCACGTGCATCAGCCACTCGGCGGCTTCCAGGGCCAGGCGTCGGACATCCTGATCCACGCCACCGAGATGCAGGAGACCAAGCGGCGCATCACCCGGCTTTACGCGCAACATTGCGGGCGCACCGAGGCCGACGTCGAGCGGACGCTGGACCGCGATCACTTCATGTCCGCGCAGCAGGCGCTCGAATGGGGCTTGATCGACAAGGTCTTCGCGGCGCGCGACGCCGCCTAATGGTCTAATGGTCCGGCACCGCCCTATTTGAATACCTATCACTGCTCCCCTGCTAAGCAGAATTGTGTCCGGACCCTGGTTTGCTCACGAATTGAGCCGGCCTGATTAGATTTTAGGCGCGACGGAATAGCGCAGGGGCACCCTGCTCCCGCAACGCGGGAAAATATCCGGATTCATAATCCATTAGCGAACTCCGGCCGGTTGGCACGGCATTTGATTCTAAGGGTCCCGGCTGTGCCCGCGTAGTGGAAGTCCTCCGCGTGGTGAACCTCAGTCGAAACTCCCGGTGTTCGTTCGCACCGGGCCCAAGCGGGGATAGGACTCATGAAAATTGTTATGGCAATCATTAAGCCATTCAAACTGGAAGAGGTCCGTGACGCCCTGACCGCCATTGGCGTTCACGGTCTCACGGTGACGGAAGTCAAGGGGTACGGCCGTCAGAAGGGTCACACGGAAATCTATCGCGGCGCCGAATATGCCGTGAGCTTCCTGCCCAAGATCAAGATCGAGGTCGCAGTCGGCTCCGACCAGGTCGACAAGACCATCGACGCCATCACCTCCGCCGCCAAGACCGGACAGATCGGCGACGGCAAGATCTTCGTCATCAGCCTCGAGCACGCCGTGCGCATCCGCACCGGCGAGGCCGATGCGGCGGCCCTCTGATTTCGCGCTCAAACCTTAAGACCTCAGGAGTAATATGACATGACGTTCAAGCGTCCCTATGGCGCGGGACTGGCGGCCCTCGCAGTCGGCCTGTTTGCCGCAACCGCCGCCTACGCCGAGCCAACCGTCAACAAGGGCGACAACGCCTGGATGCTGACATCGACGGTGCTGGTGCTGTTGATGACCATCCCGGGCCTCGCGCTGTTCTATGGCGGTCTCGTCCGCTCCAAGAACATGCTCTCGGTGCTGGCGCAGGTGTTCTACACGGTCTGCATCGTCACCGTGCTCTGGGCCCTCTACGGGTACAGCCTCGCCTTCACCGGCGGCTCCGACTTCATCGGCGGCTTCTCCAAGGCCTTCCTGATGGGCGTCACGCCGGACTCGAAGGCCGCGACCTTCTCGGTCGACGCCAACATCTCGGAGCTGGTTTACGTTTGCTTCCAGATGACCTTCGCGGCGATCACGCCGGCCCTCATCGTCGGCGCCTTTGCCGAACGGATGAAGTTCGCGGCGATCGCGCTGTTCATCCCGATCTGGGTCACCGTGATCTACTTCCCGATCGCGCACATGGTCTGGTACTGGCCGGGCCCGGACGCGATCCAGGATGCTGCCAAGGCGCTCGCCGCCGCGGCTGACGGCGATGCCAAGACGAAGGCGCAGGCGCCCTCGACGCGATCAACGCCGACGCCGGCTGGATCTTCAAGAAGGGTGCGATCGACTTCGCCGGCGGCACCGTCGTGCACATCAACGCCGGCATCGCCGGCCTGGTCGGCGCGCTGCTGATCGGCAAGCGCACCGGCTACGGCAAGGAGCTGATGGCTCCGCACTCGCTGACCATGACCATGATCGGCGCCTCGCTACTCTGGGTCGGCTGGTTCGGCTTCAACGCCGGCTCCAACCTCGAAGCCAATGGCGGCGCTGCGCTCGCCATGACCAACTCCTTCGTGGCAACCGCCGCGGCGGCGTTGTCCTGGATGTTCGCGGAATGGATCATCAAGGGCCATCCCTCGTTGCTCGGCGCGCTCTCGGGCGCGGTCGCGGGCCTCGTCGCGGTGACGCCGGCGGCCGGCTATGCCGGTCCGATGGGCGCCATCGTGCTCGGCCTCGTGGTCGGCGTGGTCTGCCTGTTCTTCTGCACCGTGGTGAAGAACGCACTCGGCTATGACGACTCGCTCGACGTGTTCGGCGTCCACTGCATCGGCGGCATCGTCGGCGCGCTCGGCACCGGCATCCTGGTCAACCCGGCGCTCGGTGGCGCCGGCATCATCGACTACACCGCGATCCCGCCGAAGGTCGCCGATTACGACTTCGCGGCGCAGATGATCTCGCAGCTCTGGGGCGTCAGCACCACGCTGGTGTGGTCGGGCATCGGTTCGGCGATCCTCTACAAGATCGTCGACGTGATCGTCGGCCTGCGTGCCAACGTCGAGACCGAGCGTGAAGGCCTCGACATCACCGAGCACACGGAGCGCGCTTACAACATGTGAGTTCTCCCGGGACTCTGGCTCCCTCCGGGGCCAGGTCCAGAACTACGGTCCGGGCACATACCCGGCAATGTCCGGGCCGTTGAGGGGCTCCAGCGCAAGTTGGAGCCCCTTTCTTTTTTCCGCGATCGGCTCATGCGGGTTCGACAGCAGGTGCCACGTGCGCGAGACCAGGCCGTGACGTCATGGCGGCTCATTGTGGAATGGCGAGCGCCGGCAGCCGCTCCATCCAGGGCTGCGCGCACTCCAGTTGCGTGGCGAGTTGCAGGAGAAGCGCTTCGTTGCCGAACGCGGCGATGAATTGCACGCCGAGCGGCAGACCGTCGACCGTTCGATGCAGTGGTACACTCATGGCAGGCACACCCGTCAGATTGGCAAGCTGCGTAAAGGGCGTGAGGGTCAGGTTCTGACGCGAAAGCCTGGCAAGCGCGCCTTCCATGAGGCCGAGGCGAGCCATGACGCCGAGCAGGCCGGTATTGAGCAGAAACGCCAGAACGTTCTGCTGAGCCGCGGGCATCACAGTAGCCGCATGGTCGACGGGCGGAAAGGCGATCGCCGGGGTCAGAAACACGTCGTAGCGCTGGTGAAATTCGCCAAGGCCGCGCGCGAACTCGTTCCAGCGCCGATGACTGCGCACATAAGCGCCGGCGCTGCGGGCTTTGCCGAGCACCTCGAGGAGCAGGGTCGCAAGCTCGAAATCCGCACTCCGGGCGCCGGCCGCGCGCGCGTCCGCGAGCGTTGCCGCGACTTGTCCGAAATACATCTCGAGATAGCAGCGAGCGAGCGCCGGCCCGTCGTATTTGGGACGCTCCTCGACGACGTCGTGTCCGAGTGAGCTGAGCAATTCGGCTGCATGATTGACCGCCTTCACGGCTTCCGGATGCACGTCGGTATCCAGAGGAGACGCCGCGCTGAAGGCCACACGCAGGCGGCCCGGCTCGCGCGCGGCCATCTCGACGAAACTGCCAACCGGCGGCGCAATGACGAACGGATCGCCCTGCTCGGGTCCAGAGAGAACGTCGAGCGCCAGCGCCGAGTCCCGCACGCTGCGGGTCAGGACGTGATCACTCGAGGCGCCTTCCCAGATTTCGCCGACAGCCGGCCCGGGCGGAACGCGGCCACGCGAGGGCCGCAAGCCGAACAGGCCGCAGCAGGCCGCCGGAATTCGGATCGAGCCGCCGCCGTCATTGGCTCCGGCCATCGGCACAATGCCTGCTGCGACGGCCGCGGCCGAGCCGCCGCTGGAACCGCCGGCCGTGCGCGAGAGATCCCACGGATTTCGCGTGACGCCAAACGCCTTGGGATCGGTGACGCCCTTGAGCGCCAACTCCGGCGTGTTCGATTTGCCGATGATCACCGCACCCGCATCGAGCAGCCGTTGCACGAATGTGGAATGCTGCCCGGGTACGATGCGGCAGAACCCACGGCTGCCGTTGGAGGTCGCGAGCCCGGCATAATCCTGGATCGCATCCTTGATCAGCATGGGAACGCCGGCCAGCGGCCCGGCGAGCGGTTGCTGCACCCGCGCTTGCGCCTCGACCAGCATCGGCCGATTGACGGCATTGAGCATCGGGTTCAAGCGCGCGAGCTGGGCTGTAGCGACCTCCAGCAATTCGGTTGCTGCGATCTCGCCAATCCTGACCAGACGGGCGAGCTCTGTTGCATCTGACCTGACATATTCGTCGACCCTGAGCACCATCGCGTGACGGCCCTCAGTAAAGGTGCTTCAGATCGTGTTTGACCACCGCATCGACGACCAGCGTCGTCGCCTTGCCGAGCAGTCCCCTGCCGTTCATATGCTCGGCCAGCATCTTGGAGAAGGAGGGAATGTCGCTCTCGCGAAGATGCGTCTCCTTGGACCACAGCCCCGCCTCGACCAACGCGGGGCTGTGCTGGAAGCGAAATTCGTCGACCTGCAGAACCATGCCGAGCTTCGGCGTTTTGCCCTGCACCGCGGTCGGCATCAGCATGTGCTGCTCGGTGCACAGCCAGCAGCGGCCATTGACCACGAGCACGTCGGCCGAGCCGGGAATCAGGAAGACGACCGTCACCGCGTCGTGCAGCAGGATGTTGGTCAGCGTGCAGGCGACCTTGTTGCCGGGCCGCTCGGGGATCAGCAGGGTGCTCCGGTCGAGCGCCAGCACAAAACCATCGGGATCGCCACGCGGCGAAAGCTCCGTCTTGCCGGCGGAATCCTGCGTCAGGATCAGCACATAGGGCGAGCGTGAGATGAACGTCAGGGCGTCCTCGGACAGCGTTCCGCCTCCGGCTCCGTCAGCATATCGCAGTTGGTCTGCTCGAGGCTCCCAGAACCTGGCGCGCACCTTGGCGCGCGAGCAGTGCAGGAAGAACGCGTCGGCGCGGAACGCCAACCGTGTCTCGCCGCCTTCGACCTGCTCTGCCGAGCAACGACCGTTGGCCCGCAGGGCGAAGCCGATGCCCGGCATGATGAAATAGAGGCTGCCGTTCAACGTTTCGCCGCGAGCCAGGCTCGCCGGCAAATCGACGCCCGCCGGCCAGACCAGATCGACCCGCTCCGCCTCGGCCGTGACCACCGGCGTGGCGCGGAGATTGACGAACACAACGCCCGCCTGTTTGGCCAACCCGACCACGCAGACCGACGCATTCCGGATCACGGTCAGGCAGTAATCGTCGATCTGCCGCTGCAAGCGCCTGTGCATCATCGCCGGCGGCTCCGCGATCAGCTTGCGCAGATCCGACAGCGCCGTGATTCTGCCGGGTTGCATGACATCCAGCATTGGAGAGCCCCTTACATTGTTGCCATGCGTCAAACACTACGGTGGACGGTGCGCGCGAAACATGGCTCCGGGGATCAATCGCATGGCAATCGGTTGCAACGTTGCGATCGGCGGCAGTTTGTGACGCATCGATCTTGTTGTATCGTTCGCCGTCCGGCGATCAGGGGCTGCCCCGTGATGCATCCACGCACGACCGTATCCGCCATGGCGGTGCTCGATCTCCACGATTTCCTGCGCGACCGCGGCGTTGCGACGGACGCCCAACTGGCTGAAGCCGGCCTCGACCGCGCGGCCTTGATCGACCACGGCAGCGATGCCTTGCCGCCGCAGGAGCAACGCCTTCCCGAGGCGCTGCTGCTGGCGCTGTGGCGGATCGCCGCCAACAATCCAACGCTGCCCCAGATCGGCCTCCTCGCCGGGCAGGCCTATAATCCATCGACGCGCGGCGTGCTCGCGAGCCTGCTGTGCCATTGCGGCGATGTGGGCGAAGCATTGCAGGTTTTCCAGCACCACATCGCACTCATGAACCCCTCCGAGCGCTGGAGTCCAGCATCAGCGGCGGCTCGCTCAGGCTGACCATTTCGTTCGCGCCGGACAAGGACTATCCCCGACCGGCCGTCGAGCGCAGCATGAGCGCGCTTGTGACGTGGTTGGAGGAGATGACCGGCGTTCCTGCGGCGCCAACCGCCTGTACATTCGCCTTTCCGCGTCCGCCCTATCATCGGCACTTCGCCGCGGTGTTCGGCAGGGCTGTGAGTTTCGACGGCGACGTCACTTGCATGCTGCTGCCGCGGGACGTTCTGGATCGACCGATCCGCACGGCCAATCCCTATCTGAAGACGATCCTGCAGGAGCGTGCGCATCAGGCGCTGCAAAACATCGAGATCGAAAGCGTGCTGGTCAGCAAGGTCCGGCAGCGCATCCGCGCCAGCCTGGATCGCGGCCTGGACATTGAAGATGTCTGCAGATCGCTCCATGTCAGCCGACCCACTCTCTATCGCCGCCTGAAGCGCGAGGGCACCAGCTACACGGAATTACTCACCGCGGAGAGAAAACAGCTTGCGTACCGGCAAATCCGGCAAGGGCAGCCGGTGGCATGTGTCAGCGACAATCTCGGCTTCAAGGATGTCAGCACCTTCCACCGCGCGTTCCGGCGATGGTTCAATCAGTCACCCGGCGCGTTGCGCGCGCAGACGCGCGCGAGGCCATGACGCGGCCGGCAGACGTCGCGTCATCTGCCGACCAGTGTTTTCGTGATCCGGACGTCACAAAAAACCATTTGCCAGGATAACCGGCGGCATCGACACTACGGCCCGTCCGCGCCAAATGCGGAACGGCGCTTCACATGAAGATCGCCAAGAAGAATGCATGAATCGGGAGGACGTCATGAAGGTGCAAGGCAGGTGCTATTGCGGCAACGTGCGCTATGAGGCCGAAGGCGAACCAATGATGGCGGCGCAATGCCTGTGCCGCGAATGCCAGTACATCACCGGCGGCGGGCCGAACCTGTTCATGGCGATGCCGGCCGCAGGCTTCAAATACACCGCAAGCGAACCGAAGCAGTTCACCCGCAAGGATCTCGAGCGCGCCGTGACCCGCGAGTTCTGCCCGGAATGCGGCACGCATCTCGTGACCAAGATACCAAGCTTGCCCGCCGCGATCCTGAAGGTCGGCACCTTCGACGACCCCAGTGTGTTCACCCCGCAGATGACGATCTACGCCTGCGACAAGCAGACCTTCCACCATCTGCCCGAAGGCAAGCCGTCGTTCGAGAAGCTGCCGGCGCGGTAGACGTCGCGCATCTCGTGCCGTAGCCCGTTGGCTTCATGCGCGAAATCGACCAGCCCCAATTCCTCGGCGAGCTCCCGCCGCAACGTCGCTTCCCGCGTCTCGTCGCCCTCGCTGCCGCCGCCGGGCGCGATCCAGAAGCAATCCCCGTGCGGCGGGCGAATCCGCAGCAGCAGGACTTCGCGCGCGCCCGTGATGATGAGCGCCCTGACGGCGCGGCGATGGATCATGTCCAAAAGCAATCTCGGCGCAATCTCGGTGCAATTTCGATGCGGTTTTGATCGGCGAGCGCTGATATCACGGGCCGGCCGATCGTGCCCGCCGCCGATGGTTAATCGCGTCTTAACCTCGCCCTATCTATGGTGACTTGATCGGTTTACGGTCGGCGCCCCTCAACCCCGACCGCAGTGAAAGTGCTGGCATTTCAACCATGGCAATGACCGCCTCATCCGGCTTGGCGCAGGGCGCCGGCGATGTCGCATCCGCCGGCCAGGCCGAGCGTTCCCCATTCGTGCGTACCACCGAGCTCCTGGCGCCGTACCAGCCGGCTAAGCCCTTGATTACGCTGTCGGTCGGCGAGCCGCAGCACCCGGTGCCTGATTTCGTCGGGCCAGTGCTTTCGAAGCACACCGCCGAGTTCGGCCGCTACCCGATGGCCAAGGGCATCGAGCCGTTCCGCCGCGCGGCCGCGACCTGGCTGTCGAGCCGGTTCCAATTGCCGCGCCCGGTCGATCCGGAGAGCGAGGTGATGGTGCTGAACGGCAGCCGCGAGGGGCTGTTCTTCGCCGCAATCACGGCGTCACGCTACGTCTCGCCGCGCAAGGGCCGGCCGGCGATCCTGATGCCGAATCCGTTCTATCCGGCCTATGGCGCCGCGCCCGCGCGGCCGGCTGCGAGCAGATCTATCTGCCGACCACGCTCGCCAACGGCTTCCTGCCCGATCTTGATTCGATCGACGAGGCGACGCTGGCGCGTACCGTGGCGTTCTTCCTTGCCTCGCCCGCCAATCCGCAGGGCTCGGTCGCCTCGCGTGCCTATTTCACGCGGCTGAAGCAGCTCGCCGATCGCCATGGCTTCATGATCCTGAGCGACGAGTGCTACTCGGAGATCTACACCCGCGAAGCACCGGGCAGCATGCTGGAATGCGCCGGACCCGACTTCACCAATGTGGTCGCGTTCCAATCGCTGTCGAAGCGCTCGAACCTGCCGGGCATGCGCGTCGGCTTCGCCGCCGGCGATCGAAAGTTCATGGCCGCATTCCTCGAGCTGCGCAATGTCGCCGCGCCGCAGGTGCCGGTGCCGCTGCAGCACGTCGCGGTCGCCGCCTATGGCGACGAGGCGCATGTCGAGGAGAACCGCAGGCTCTATCGCATCAAGTTCGACCTCGCCGACCAGATCCTCGGCAGCCGCTACGGCTACAAGCGGCCCGCCGGCGGTTTCTGCGTGTGGCTCGATGTCTCCGATCGCGGCGGCGACGAGGCGACAACCGTCAGGCTCTATCGCGATGCCGGCGTTCGCGTGATTCCCGGCAGCTATCTGGCGCGCGAGCAGAACGACGGTTCCAATCCGGGCGCGGGCTATATCCGCCTTGCGCTGGTCTCCGACAGTGAATCGACGGCCGAGGCGATGCATCGCCTGGTCGAAACCCTGGGTTAATCGCGAAGCGCGAAGATTGAGTATGCCAGCGATCGAACGTGTCATCCCCCTGGTCGGCCATCTGCCGCTCTCGCTGCGCGAGGCGCTGGCGCGGCGGCTGCGCGAACTGACCGGGCTCGGCCTGATCGCGCTGTCAGGCGGCATCACTGCTGCGCTGATGACCTGGTCGGTGCAGGACCCGTCGCTGAGCCACGCCACTTCGCGCGCGATCCGCAACGTGCTCGGCTATCCCGGTGCGATCGGCGCCGACCTATTGATGCAGATTCTCGGCCTCGGCGCGATCATGCTGCTGCTGCCGGTCGCGGTGTGGGGCTGGCGGATGCTGACGCACCGTCCGTTCGACCGCGAGGCGTTGCGGCTCGGCTGCTGGATCCTGTGCACGGTGATCGCGGCGGGTTTCGCCAGCTGCTGGCCGCACAACACGTCGTGGCCGCTGCCGACCGGGCTCGGCGGCGTGGTCGGCGATGCCTTGCTGCGCGCGCCGGCCGTGGTGTTCGGCCCGCCCGGCTTCATCTACCGCGTCGTGCTCGGGCTGATCCTGTTTGTCGCGATGACGGCGTGCTTCCTGTTCGCCTGCGGTTGGGGCGCCAAGGAGCAGGACGAGGAGTTGACGCCGATCTCTGATGACGACGAGCCGTTCGTCGAGGACGACGAGGACCGCAGCTCGGTCTCGCTGGGCTGGCTGTTCCACGCGCTGATGAGTGCGAAAGCCCGGCTCGGCTGGCTGTTCACCACAGCCTATAAATCGCTGGTGTCGAGCGGATCGCAGGGCCGGAGCGCCGCGTTCGAGCGCCAGGAGCCCAATATCGGCGGCGGCCGCGCGGCGCCCTCGATCGCGCCCGCGCATCACGATCACGACGAGGACGAAGACGAGGCCGAGGCTTTCGACGACGAGGAAGAGGAGGACGAGGAAGAGGAAGCTCCCGCCGCCCGCGCCCCGCGCAAGAAGGCCGAGCCGAAGCCGAAGAAGAAGAATTCCGACAAGTTCGAACTGCCGTCGGTCTCCGTGCTCAGCGCGCCGAAGGCGAGCGATCGCCAGCCGCTGAGCAAGGCCGAGCTGGAAAACAATTCGCGCGCGCTGGAAGGCGTGCTGCAGGATTTCGGCGTGCGCGGCGAGATCGTCAAGGCCAATCCCGGCCCGGTGGTCACGCTGTACGAGCTGGAGCCTGCGCCCGGCATCAAGTCGTCGCGCGTGATCGGCCTGTCCGACGACATCGCGCGCTCGATGAGCGCGCTGTCGGCCCGCGTCGCCGTGGTCGCCGGCCGCAACGCGATCGGCATCGAGCTGCCGAACGCGCATCGCGAGAAGGTCTATCTGCGCGAACTCCTGGTCGCGAAGGAAAGCGTCGATTCGGTTGCAAAGCTGCCGCTGTGTCTCGGCAAGACGATCGGCGGCGATCCCGTCATCATCGATCTGGCGCGCACGCCGCATATGCTGATCGCCGGCACCACCGGCTCCGGCAAATCGGTCGCGATCAACACCATGATCCTGAGCCTGGTCTACCGGCTGCGTCCGGATCAGTGCCGCCTGATCATGGTCGACCCGAAGATGCTCGAACTCTCCGTCTATGACGGCATCCCGCATCTCTTGACGCCGGTCGTCACCGACCCGAAGAAGGCGGTGGTGGCGCTGAAATGGGCCGTGCGCGAGATGGAAGAGCGCTACAAGCGGATGGCCAAGCTCGGCGTCCGCAACATCGACGGTTACAATGCGCGCCTTGTCGAGGCCAAGGCCAAGGGCGAAGAGCTGACGCGCACCGTGCACACCGGCTTCGACAAGGAGACCGGCAAGGCGATCTACGAGGAAGAGAAGCTCGACCTCGAGCCGCTGCCCTACATCGTGATCATTGTCGACGAGATGGCCGACCTGATGATGGTCGCCGGCAAGGACATCGAAGGCGCGGTGCAGCGCCTCGCGCAGATGGCGCGCGCCGCCGGCCTGCATGTGATCCTCGCCACACAGCGCCCGTCGGTCGACGTTATCACCGGCACGATCAAGGCGAACTTCCCGACCCGCATCGCCTTCCAGGTGACGTCGAAGATCGACAGCCGCACCATCCTCGGCGAAATGGGCGCCGAGCAGCTGCTCGGCCAGGGCGACATGCTCTACATGGCGGGCGGCGGCCGCATCAGCCGCGTGCACGGCCCGTTCGCGTCAGATGAAGAAGTCGAGAAGGTGGTGCGTCACCTGAAGACGCAAGGCCAGCCGGAATACCTCGAGGCCGTCACCGCGGAAGAGCCGACCGACGAGGACGGCGCCGTGTTCGATGCCACCGGCATGGGCGGCGATGGCGGCGGCGACCTGTTCACGCAGGCGGTTGCGATCGTCAAGCGCGACCGCAAGGCGTCGACCTCCTACATCCAGCGCCGGCTGCAGATCGGCTATAACCGCGCCGCCTCGCTGATGGAGCGGATGGAACTTGAGGGCATCGTGGGACCGGCGAATCACGCCGGAAAGCGCGAAATCCTGGTCGGGGAGGAAGAAGGCCAGTTCTGATCGGGGGCGATCATCACGGAAAAACCATATCTCCCTCGGAAGAGGCGGGATAAAATCCGGCGAAGCGGGACGAGCGTCGAACAGAGACCTGACATATCTGATGGCAAAACACCTCATTGACCGCGGCGCGCGCACTGCGCTGGCTCTTCTCGTCACCGCCGCGATCGCAGGCGGCGCGACTGCGCAAAATGCGCCGTCGCCGAAACCCGCCGCACCCAAGGCAGCACCGAAGGCCAAGGACGCCGGCGCGCAGAGCAATGCCGACAAGGGCCCGACCACCACGGGCGCCACCCAGGCACCGCCGGACCCGGTGATTCCCGATCCGCGCCGCAACGTGCCCGCCAGCATCTTCCAGACCTTCGATGCCAACCAGAAGGCGCAGGCCGCCAAGGTCTCGGCCTATCTGTCGTCGCTGCAGACCCTGGTCGGGAATTTCGTGCAGGTCGGCCCCGACGGCACCAAGACCAAGGGCGATTTCTACATCCAGAAGCCCGGCAAGCTGCGCTTCGAATATGACAATCCGAGCACGATCGAGGTGATCGCCGACGGCTCCTCGGTCGCGGTGCGCGACCGCAGGCTCGCCACCCAGGACATCTATCCGCTGTCGCAGACCCCGCTGCGCTATCTGCTGTCGGACCGCATCGACCTGATGAAGGACACCAACGTCGTCAGCGTCACCGCCGACGACGTGTTCGTCAGCATCACGATCGAGGAGAAGCAGGCGCTGGTCGGCACCAGCCGCTTCCTGCTGATGATCGGCGCCAAGGACGGCAAGCTCAAGCAGTGGACCGTCACCGACCCGCAGGGCTACGACACCACGGTCGCGGTCTACAATCTCGACGCCACGCAGAAGCCCGATCCGGGGCTGTTCAAGATCGACTTCACGACCTATCCCGCTCCTCGCCGGGCTGATCGAGATGCCGTAGGATAGGTAGAGCGCAGCGAAACCCATCACCTTTGATCCGCGTGGGAAGATGATGGGTTTCGCTTCGCTCTACCCATCCTACGCAGCTCCCCCTGTGGACAATTGAACTCCGCCACGAGAACCATGCTAAGACGCAGCTCTCATGCGGTTCTCCGTCACCACCTGGAACATCAATTCGGTGCGCCTGCGCATCGATATCGTCGCCAAATTCCTGAAGAGCGCGCGGCCGGATGTGCTGTGCCTGCAGGAAACCAAGTGCATCGACGATGCGTTTCCGTTGAAGCGCTTCAAGCGGCTCGGCTATGAGCATGTCGCGCTGAACGGGCAGAAGGGCTATCACGGCGTTGCCATCGTCTCGCGCTTGCCGTTCGAGACGACCGACATCCGGACGTTCTGCGACAAGATCGACTCGCGGCACATCTCGGTTTCCTTCGGCGAGAAGGCGCAGATTGCAAAGCCGCTGGTGCTGCATAATTTCTACGTCCCGGCCGGCGGCGACATTCCCGATCCCGCGCTCAATCCGAAGTTCGAGCACAAGCTGCAATTCCTCGACGAGATGAAGAGCTGCGAGCCGCTGCATCCGCGCGGCGACGATCGCCACATCCTGGTCGGCGACCTCAACGTCGCGCCGCATGAAAACGACGTGTGGTCGCACAAGCAGCTCCTGAAGGTGGTCTCGCACACGCCGGTCGAGACCGAGAAGCTGCTCGCAGCGCAGGCGCATGGCGAATGGTTCGACATCGCACGCGAGCGGATCCCGATGTCGGAAAAGGTCTACACCTGGTGGAGCTATCGCGCCGCGGACTGGACCGTCGGCGACCGCGGCCGCAGGCTCGATCACATCTGGGTCTCGCGCGCGCTGAAGGATCACGTCAGCGACTTCAAGATCACCCGCGACGCCCGCAGTTGGGAGCGGCCGTCGGACCACGTGCCGGTCACGGCGGTGATGGAGGTTTAGGGCCCTTATTTCCGTCATCCTGAGGAGCGCGGAACGCGCGTCTCGAAGGATGCACGGCCCGGCTGGTGGCCGTCGACCCTTCGAGACGCGCGCAAGAGCGCGCTCCTCAGGGTGACGGATCATCGAGCTGTCGCTAACAGCAGCTACGTGCTCAACTTCCCGCCCGCCATCAGAATATCGCTGGCGAGCTGGCTGGTGCGCAGCGCGAGTTCGTCGCGCAGCCGGCGGGCTGCGGCGGGATCGCTTTCCAGCACGCGCTGGAACAGGCTGCGGGCGACGCGGATCACCGAGCCGCGCTCCAATGCGGTCGCGGTCGACGGCCGTTTCATCGCGACGATCAATGCGAGCTCGCCGATCAGCGCGCCGGGGCCGGCGATGATCTCGGCGCCGCCTTCCTCGACCCGGAAGCTGCCGCGCTGCACGACATAGCCGGCGTCCGCGGCGTCGCCGACCTTGAACAGCACCTCGCCTGCGTTGAAGTCGCGTTGCTCGGAGCCGATCGCCAGCATGCGCAAGGAGCTCTCGCCCAACAGACGCATCGTCGGGACCCGCTCGAGCAGGGCTACGTCATCATCGATCGACATTCAGGTCCGGTAACCGCGGTGCGCCTCGATTTCACGAATCGTTGAGCGCGAAGCGTATCACGGCACCAACTTGTAGCCACCGGCTTCCGTGACCAGGATTTCCGGGTTGGCGGCGTCCTTCTCGATCTTCTGGCGGAGGCGGTAGATGTGGGTTTCCAACGTGTGGGTGGTGACACCGGAATTGTAGCCCCAGACTTCCTGGAGCAGGGTCTCGCGCGACACCGGCATCTGGCCGGCGCGGTAGAGGAAGCGCAGGATCGCGGTTTCCTTCTCGGTCAGCCGCACCTTGCGGGCATTGGCGCCGGTGAGCATCTTCGAGCCGGGCCGGAATGAGTAGGGGCCGACCGAGAACACCGCGTCCTCGCTTGCCTCGTGCTGGCGCAGTTGCGCCCGGATCCGGGCCAGCAGCACCGCGAAGCGGAACGGCTTGGCCACATAGTCGTTGGCGCCGCTCTCCAGACCGAGGATCGTGTCGGAATCGGTGTCGTGGCCGGTCAGCATGATGATCGGGGCCTTGAAGCCACCCTTGCGCAAACTGCGGACCACCTCGCGGCCGTCGGTGTCGGGCAGGCCGACATCCATCAGGACCAGATCGGGAGAATTGGCTTTGGCGGCAGTGGCGCCCTTGGCGCCGGTGTCGACTGCGGAGGCTTCGAATTCCTCGTGCAGGGACAGCTGCTCGACCAGCGTATCGCGCAGATCGGTATCGTCATCCACGATCAAGATCTTGCGGGCATTGGCCATAGGTACAATCCTTCGGGGGCGGGGCGGTCAGAGGCGGAGGGCGCTTAAGACCGTAACATCGGCTAGATATGTGCTCAGGTAGGCGATTGTTACCGATTCACAAGGCAACGGCAGTCTACCTCAAATCCGGCGGGGCAGGGCGTGAATGTCCTGTAATGCCGGGTGATAGAATGATCCGAACATCCTAGGCAAGTTCAGTTTGGAACGATTCTTGAGGGAAGATCAGCTATTTCAATCACTTATATGACAGCTAAACGTGATCGCCCGCTCTCCGCCATCGAAGTCCGCCCCGCCGCCGGCAATCCGCGCCGGGGCTGGCTGACGGCCGATGGCTGGACCGTTCCGGTGGCGCTCGGACGCGGCGGAATCCTCGCCAACAAGCGCGAGGGCGACGGCGGCACGCCGCGCGGCATCTTCCATCCGCGGCAACTGTGGTGGCGCGCCGACCGGCACCGGCGTCCGGTGACCTTGCTGCCGACCCGGCCGATCCGCCGCGAGGACGCCTGGTGCGAGGACCCCAGCAACCGCCATTACAACCAGCCGATCCGGCTCGACCGCGAGCAGGCCGGCGACCGCCTGACCCGCGAGGATCATCTCTACGACTTCATTGTCGAGATCGACCACAACGCCGCGCCGCGCATCGCCGGCCGCGGCAGCGCCGTGTTCCTGCATCTGGCGCGGCCGAATTTCGGACCGACCGCGGGCTGCGTGTCGATGACGAAGGCGTCGATGCTGCGGCTGTTGCGGCGGATGGCTCCGCAGACCCGGATCATCATCGGGTAGATCAGCAAATCTGCGGACCTCTCCATCCCCGTCATTGCGAGCGAAGCGAAGCAATCCATCGGACCGCATATACTGAACAATGGATTGCTTCGTCGCTATCGCTCCTCGCAATGACGAGGCCAAACCAGTAGTTTCAGCTCCAACAGTGACAAGGCAGTTGGGAATTCAACAATGCTCGACAGCAACCAGATCGCGGCGGCCGCAAGGGTCCTGAACGATCACTGGCACGCGGGGACAAAACTCGGCGCACTCGATGGCACGATCCGGCCGCGCGATCGCGCCGAGGGTTACGCGGTGCAGGCCGAGCTCGGGAAGACGTCGCGCGAAAAACTGTTCGGCTGGAAGATCGCGGCGACCAGCGAGGCCGGCCAGAAGCACATCAACGTCGCCGGGCCGCTGGCAGGGCGCATCCTCGCCGAAACAGTGATCGCAGATGGCGGCACCGCGTCGATGAAGGGCATCGAGATGCGCGTCGGCGAACCGGAATTCGCCTTCCGCATGGCGCGTGATCTCGCACCGCGCACAACGCCCTACAGCGTAAGCGAAGTGCTGGAGGCGGCCGGCACGCTGCATCCCGCGATCGAGATTCCGGATTCGCGCTTCACCGATTTCGCCTCCGCCGGCGAGGCGCAGCTGATCGCCGACAATGCCTGCGCCCATCTGTTCGTGCTCGGACCTGCAACATCGGCCGACTGGCGCGCGATCGACCTGGTCGAGGAACGCCCGACCATCACGCTGCGCGGCAAGCGCTATGTCGGCCACGGCAAGAACGTGCTCGGCGATCCCCTGATAGCGCTGACCTGGTGCGCCAACGAATTGCGCGCGCTCGGCATCACATTGCGCGCAGGCGAAATCGTCACCACAGGCACCTGCCATCCCCCGCTGCCGATCGCGGCGGGCGACGCGTTCGCGGCCGATTTCGGCGCGATCGGAAAGGTGTCAGTGAAGTTTGCGTAGCAAGCCTGTACCGTCATCCTGAGGTGCGAGCCTTGCGGCGCAATTGCGCCGCTGGGTGAGCCTCGAAGGATGTACGGCCCGGCTGGTGGCCGTCGATCCTTCGAGACGCCGCTTCGCGGCTCCTCAGGATGACGGGTCTAGTGACAGCGTAGAGAGCAATCCACATCGTCGTCCCGGCGAAGGCCGGGACCCATAACCACCGAAACTCGGTTGTCGCGCACCGACTAGCCGCGTGCCCTTTGCGATGGCTGCGGCGT
>NZ_LFLZ01000071.1 GCF_001189845.1 Bradyrhizobium tropiciagri | reverse complement strand
CCACGAGCTTACCATTGTGGAGAAGCCCCCACCCCAACCCTCCCCCGCAAGCGGGAGAGGGAGCGCAGGTCCCACGCGGCGATCAGCGCAATGTTATGTCGAGCCAGCCCAGCGGATTGACCGTGACGCGGTCGCCGTCATCGACCAGAACCGTGGTGGTTTCGGCCTCGATCACAGCCGGACCGACCAGAGATTGCCCCGGCTTGAGATCGTCGAGGGCATAGACCGGCACCTCGCGCCAGGCCCCGAGCCAGGCCTGCCGCTTGCCGCACGGTGCGCAGGGCGCAGCCGAGCCGGCCATTCCGGCATCGCTGCTGCCGCGCGCAATCTTGCCGACCGCGGCGACACGGGCGTTGACGAACACGACCTCCTGCCCGCGCGAGGCATAGGTGTAGAGCTCCTCGTGGCGGCGATGGAAGCGCTCCTCGATCCGCGCGACGAGATCAGCAGCGCCGAGATCGAGGTCGCCGAGCGGCACGTCGATCTCGAACACCTGCTCGCCATAGCGCATCTCGGCCGAGCGCTCGATCGCGATGTCACCCTTGAACCAGTCGCGCAACCGGCCGGCGGCCTGCTCTTCCAGCGCTGCGAACAATGCCCGCACCTCGTCGGCGGAGATCCGGCCGGTGCCGTAATGGGTGCGGCTGACCTCGTAGCGCAGATCGCTGGTGAGCATGCCCCAGGCCGACAGCACGGAGGCCACCGTCGGCACGATGATGCGCTTGATCTCGAGCTCGCGCGCCACCTCGGCCGCATGCATGCCGGCAGCGCCGCCGAAGCTGAGCAGCGCGAATTTTCTGGGATCGACGCCGCGGCGCAGCGTCATCAGGCGGATGCCGTCGGCCATCTTCAGATTGATCATCTTGTAGATGCCCGCGGCAGCCTCGATCCGCGACAGCTCGAGTGCTTTGGCGATGCGGTCGACGGCCGCGTCCGACGCCGCACGATCGAGCGGCCGTGCGCCCCCCATGAAGGCCGCGGCATCGAGATAGCCGAGCACGACATTGGCGTCGGTGACGGTGGCCGCGGTGCCGCCATTGCCGTAGCAGGCCGGGCCCGGCACCGAGCCCGCGCTCTCCGGCCCAACCCGAAGCGTGCGGCTGCCATCGACGCTTGCGATCGAGCCGCCGCCGGCGGCGATGCTCGCGATATCGAGGCTGCGCAGCGCGATGCGCTGGCCGGCGAGCATGCCGTCGGCCGACAGCGACGCCTCGCCATCCGCGATCAGCGAGATGTCGGTCGAGGTGCCGCCCATGTCGAACGGCACAAGATCGGGAATCCCGAGCATCTCGGCGCAACGGCGGCTGCCGGAGATGCCGCCCGCCGGGCCCGACAGCACGGTGCCCGCGGCGAGCCGCGAGGCTTCCTCCACCGGCGCCATGCCGCCATGCGACAGCACGACGAACAGCGAGCCTTTGAAGCCGGCCTCGGTGAGGCTGCGCTCCAGATTGGTCAGATAGCGCCGCACCGTCGGCTCGACATAGGCGTTCACGATCGTGGTCGAGACGCGCTCATATTCCTTGATCTGCGGCAGCACGTCGCTGGAGCGCGACACGCTGACATCGGGCAGCTCCTTGGCGAGCTGCTCGACCGCCGCGAGCTCATGCACCGGGTTGAGATAGGCGTGCAGGAAGCAGACCGCGATGGAGTTCGCGCCTGACCGTTTCACCTCGGCGATGACCTCGCCGAGCGCTGTGGCATCCAGCGCCACCGCGGCGCTGCCGTCGGCCTTCAGCCGCTCGCGCACGCCGAAGCGGCGCTCGCGCGGCACCAGCGGCTCGGGCGGCGGCGTGCGCAGATCGTAGCGATCCGGCTTCAGCCCTTCGCGCATCTCGACGACGTCGCGATGCCCCTCGGTGGTGAGCAGAGCGACTTTGGCGCCCTTGCGCTCCAGCAGCGCATTGGTCGCAACCGTCGTGCCGTGCACCAGCCGATCGGTCGCAGCCAGCATCGCCGCGCGCGTGACGCCGAGACGCCGCGCCAGCTCTTCCAGTCCCGCCATCACCCCGACCGACTGATCGGCCGGCGTGGACGGTGATTTCGCGAAAACCGTGCGCCCGGTTTTGTCAGTTGCAACCAGGTCGGTGTAGGTGCCGCCGACGTCGACTCCAATCGTGTACATGCTTGCCTACACCGCCTTCGAAACCAGACCCTGCTCAGCGTCGCGCGCCCGCGCTTCCGCCGACCGCTTCTCGGGCGGACCCCAGCCGCCGCCACCGGACGAGCGGATCTCGAGGCAGTCGCCGGGGCGCAGCTCGATGCCGACCTCCTTGGTCTTGAGCACGCGCGGATCGCGGCCTTCCGACAAGAGGCGATAGTGATGCGGCTCGCCGTCCATGCCGCCGAGCATGCCGCACGGGCCGTGCCGCGCGCCGTCGCCGGCGGTGTTGCCCTTGGCGGGCTTTTGCGTCTCCAGCACCATGTCGAGTGCCACGCCGAGGCCGCCCCGATGCTGGCCGTCGCCGCCGGAATCCGGCCGGAACTCGTGCTGGCGGAAATGCAGCGGAAAGCGCACCTCGCGACCTCGATGCTGCCGAACTTGAGGCCGCCGACGGTGTGCCATTCCCCGATCGAGGAATAGCCGTCGCCACCGATCGAGGCGCCGCCACCCGGCCGCGCCTGGAACATGTGCCAGATGAAATTGCGCCCGTTGCGCGGATCCTCGCCCTGGATCGCGATGCGGAATCTGCGGCCCCAACCGCCCATCACGCGATCCGGGCACGACGCCGACATCGCCTTGATGATGGCTTCGACGATCTCGTTCGAGGGATGGCTGGTGCACAGCGTGACGGGGCGGCCGGGATCGGCCCACACGATGGTGCCCTGCTTCGCCACCACCTTGAGCGGCCGCAGCGCGCCGGTGTTCTTCGGGATGTCGGCGTCGATCAGATAGGCAAACGCCATCGCCACCGCGGCCTGCATGTTGGCATGCGACGAGTTGACGAAGCTGGTGGACTGCGGATCCGAGCCGGTGAGATCGACCTCGATGTCGCTGCCCTTCTTGGTCACCTTGGCGGCGATCTTGATGTCGGTGCGGCCGTGGCCGTCGTCGTCGAGCAACGCTTCGCCGTAGAACACGCCGTCCTTCCAGGAGGACACCACAGCGCGAGTCTGCTGCTCGGTGGCATCGAGAATCGCCTCGATCGCAGCCTCGACTGTTTCCGCACCGAACTCACTGAACAGCTTTGCGACGCGGCGCTCGCCTAGATGCGCGGCGCCGAGCATCGCGGCGAGGTCGCCGCGGAATTCGCGGGGGTTGCGGATGTTCAAGGCCAGCAGGTCGAGCAAATCCTCGCGCGGCTTGCCGGCCTCATAAAGCTTGATCGGCGGAATCCGGATGCCTTCCTGATAGATCTCGGTGGCGGCAGGATTGTAGGCGCCGTGGGTGGCGCCGCCGATGTCGCTCTGATGCGCGCGCACGATGGTCCAGAGCAATCGCTTGCCCCCGTCGAACACCGGCACGAAGGCGGTGAGGTCAGGCAGGTGGCTGCCGCCCTGGTAGGGATCGTTGAGCAGGATGACGTCGCCGGGCGCGACATCCTTGAAGCGTTCCTCGACCGCCAGCGTCGCCCATGGCAGGGCGCCGACATGCACCGGAATGTGATCGGCCTGCGCGATCAGCCGCCCGCTGGTGTCGCAGATCGCCAGCGAAAAATCGCGGCTGGAATTGAGGATCTGCGAATAGGAGGTGCGAAGCATGGCTTCGCCCATCTCCTTGACGATCGACGACAGGCGGTGCTGGACGACGGAACGGGTGATCGGATCGATCTTGGCGGACATCTTTGCCTTGTTGGCGCAGGGGGTTGCGCTGATTGGTGATGTTGTACTGGACAGCGGGAAACGTCGGGTTCCATCCTATAGCCAGAGGTGTCGTGATCGCAAACCGGCCCTCCCATTGCGTCCGATGATTCCATCGATCAGCAAGTCGTGATCGGCAAGGATTCTTGGTTTCGCCGCGGAATAGAAGACGCGCCATTGCGTCCCACCCACGCAAGCCAACTGAATTTTCCAACGGAATAGCATGCGTGGACCGGTCACGGCCGGTTCGCGGAGACCTTCTCCGACAACCCGTTCCGACAGCCTCCGGGGTGAACCGATGATCCTGCGTTTCTTCAAACCTGGCCTTGGCGCCGCGCTGCTCGGCGTGCGCGTCCTGGTTGCTCTTGCCGCCTCTCCGGTTGTGCTCGCGCACGAGGCCCATCAGCCGGCCCAGAATGCGCCGACGGCGGAGGAAAGCGCGTTCCTCGCCGAGAACGATGCCGCGATGAACAAGATGATGGCCGACATGGCGGCCAAGCCGAGCGGCGACATCGACCGCGATTTCGTCGCGATGATGACGCCGCATCACCAGGGCGCGATCGACATGGCCGTGATCGAGCTCCGCTACGGCAAGAACGAACAGCTGCGCCGCATCGCGCAGGAGATCATCGTCGAGCAGCAGCAGGAGATCGACGCGATGAAACTCGCGATCGGCCAGCCGGTCACGCCATCCGCGCCGGCGCCGACGCAGCCCGCTCCAGCGGCACCAACCACGCACGACCACATGAACATGTCCCACGAGATGAAGAAGTAGGAGCACGACGCGATGAACCGCCAATTCCTGACAACCCTGCTGGCCACCAGCATGATCGTGCTGTCGACTTCCGCCTTCGCCGGCCAGGCGCCGGGCACCGCCGCATCACCCGATATTCCGGTCAGCCATCATGATCGCGTCTATGCGGCCGAGCAGTTCTCGAACACCGTGTCGGTCACCGATCCCGTCGACAACAAGCTGCTCGGCGTGATCAGGCTCGGCGACCCGCAGCCCGGCAATTTCAGCCCGCTCTACAAGGGCCAGGTGCTGGTCCACGGCATGGGCTATTCGCCCGATCGCCACACCCTCGCGGTGGTCTCGATCGGCTCGAACTCGGTGACCTTCATCGACACCGCGACCAGCGCGGTCAAGCACGTCACCTATGTCGGACGGTCGCCGCACGAGCCTTCTTCACGCCCGACGGCAAGGAGGTCTGGGTCACGGTGCGCGGCGAGAACTACATCTCTGTCATCGATGCGCAGAGCTTCAAGGAAACCACGCGCATCGAGGTGCCGCCGGGGCCGGGCATGCAGATCTTCTCGCCCGATGGCAAATACGGCTACATCTGCTCGTCGTTCAATCCGGAGACCGACGTGGTCTCGGTGGCCGATCGCCAGATCGTCGCCAAGGTGAAGCAGGAGAGCCCGTTCTGCCCGAACATCGCGGCCTCGCCTGATGGCGAGCAGGTGTGGTTCACGCTGAAGGACACCGGCAAGACCCAGGTGTTCAACGCCAAGCCGCCGTTCAATCCGATCAAGACCATCGACACCGGCCCGATCACCAACCATGTCAATTTCGCCAGGACGGCGAAGGGCACTTTCGCCTACATCACGATTGGTGGGACCAACGAGGTCAAGGTGTTCCGCACCGACGACTTCTCGCAAGTCGCGACCATTCCGGTCGGCAACCTGCCGCACGGCGTCTGGCCGTCGGGCGACGGCACGCGGATCTATGTCGGTCTCGAGAATGCCGACGCGCTGGCCGCGATCGACACCGCGACCAACAAGGTGATCGCCAACATCCCGATCGGCCAGGCGCCGCAGGCGATCGCCTATGTGCCGAACGCAGCCCCGAATCCCGATGATCGCCAGAACCTGCAAGCGCTCGGCGTTGCCGGCCAGGTCGCCCATCTCGCGCTTGCGCCGAAGAAGGAAACCAAGGGCGACAAGCCGCCGACCAGCGTCTCGCTGTTCGACCAGGGATTGATCCAGGTTCTGCAGGCCTCCGTCACCGGCCTCGAGCCGAAGCAGCATTATGTGCTGGCATTGACCGACAGGGCCGATGGCACCGGCACGGCACAGCCCCTCGCCGCTTTCACGACCAACCCCGCGGGCTCCGCGATCGTCAACGTGACTGGCCCGATCCGGCAGATCGTGCAAAGCTCGGCAAAGGCCGAACGGCGCTGTTTGGTGATTGCGCCCGGTGAGCCGTCGAAACTCGGCACGGCCGTGCAGGTCCAGACGCCATGAGCGACATGCTGCACCAGATCGAGCCGATGATTCCAGCGCTGCGCCGCTACGCGCGCTCGCTGGTCCGCAACCGCGCGGCCGCCGACGATCTGGTGCAGGACTGCCTGGAGCGCGCCGTCAGTCATTGGGACCAGCGGCGCGACACCGGCAGCCCGAAGTCGTGGCTGTTTGCCATCCTGCACAACCTTGCCGTCAACCAGTTCCGCAGCGTGTCCGCGCGCATCCAGCACGTCGCCATCGATGAGGCAGGCGAGCACGAGATCGGACAAAATGCCGATCAGGAACAGAAATTGATGTATCAGGACGTGCTCGCGAAACTGGCAAGACTTCCCGACGAGCAGCGCGCCGTGCTGCTGCTCGTCGCCGTCGAGGACCTGAGCTATGCGGAGGCCGCCAAGGTGCTCAACATTCCCGTCGGCACCGTGATGTCGCGCCTGTCGCGGGCACGTGAGAGATTACAGCAAGAGCTCGAAAGGCCCGCGGATCACCAGCAGAGGAATGTCGTGCAGTTGCGGAGCAAGCCATGAGCAATCGTCCGATCTCGGAAGACGATCTGCACGCCTATGTCGATCACGCGCTCGAGCCGGAGCGTCAGGCCGAGGTCGCCGCCTATCTGGAGAGCCATCCGGATGTGGCAAAGCGCGTCGCGTCCTTTTCGGATCAGCGCAGCCTGCTGCGCTCGGCGCTGGCACCGATTGCGGAGGAGCCGCTGCCGCCGCAGCTCAATCTGTCCAGGATCATCGAGAGCAAACGCCGCCGCTCGTCGGCATCGTCGTTCCGCTGGGCGATCGCGGCGATGCTGATGCTTGCAATCGGCGGTATCAGTGGCTGGTCAATCCGTGGCGCGAGCGAGGCGCCGGCAGGCGGGCTTGCAGCACTGGCCCAGGAGGCAAGCGATTCCTATCACGTGTACGCCTCCGATCGGACCCGGCCGGTCGAGCTGCGCGACAGCAACGAGCTTGTGCAGTGGGTCTCGAACAGGTTGCGACAGCCGGTCAAGCTGCCGGATCTGACGAAGTCGGGGTATCGTTTGATGGGCGGACGCGTGGTGCCGACCGCGCATGGTCCGGCGGCGATGTTCATGTATGACGACGATCACGGCGAGCGACTCGTGGTCCTCACGCGTCCGATGACCACGGATCAAAATGCGCCGATGGCGCCGCATTCGGGCAGCGACTTCGCCGGCTTTTCCTGGGCCGATGGCGGAATGGGCTATAGCGTCGTGGGACCGGGCGCAGCCGAGCAGCTCAAGCCGCTCGCCAACGAGATCCGCAAGCAGGCGCAGACGATCTGATCGGAGCCACGCACTAAGGCTTGGTGTAAGCCCAGAACAGCACGATCCCGATCGCCAGCGCGGCGGCGATGAACAACAGCACTGCGGGCAGCCCGAACAGCGCCGCGACGCCGGCGGTGCTGGATTGCAGCAGCGCCGCGCCGAGGAAGAACGCGAGATTGACCGACGACAGCGCCTTGCCGGTATTCTGCGCGTCGACGAGCTGCCGCGTCATGCCGTAGATCAGCGGCTGCGCCGACGTCGCGAGCCCGATCAGGATCAGCAGCACCAGGTCATATTGCGTCGGCATCACGGCAACGCCGAACAGGTTCGAGACCGGGAAGTGCGGCGCGCCGGCCGCCATCGCTACCAGCAGCAGTGCGGCGATGGCATGGGTTGCCGCCACCATGGTGCGACGATGCCCGAACTTGCGATCGAAGGCGCCGATGCAGGCCGGGCCGACGATCATCGCCAGCGTGAACAGGCCGAGCACGTTGCCGGCCTCGATGCGGCTGAGCCCCTTCACATCCATCAGCCACGGCCCGCCCCACAAGCCGCGCAAGGTCAGCGATGCGCCGAGCGACACCAGCGACAGCGCGATCAGCCCGCGCAGGCCGCGCGACAGGCCGAGCCGCAGCACCTCGGCCATCTGGTGCAGCGGCGAGGAATCATCCGCATGCGCCGCCGGCTGCCGCGGCACCAGCGCGAACACCGCGATCAGCACCGCAATACCGAAGCCGGCCGAGACCCAGAAACCGGCGCGCCAGCCGAACTGATCGACCACGAAGGCCAGCGGGCTCGCCGACAACAGCATGCCGATATTGCCGATCGAGAGGATCAGGCCGGACCACAGGCCGAACTTCGCCGCCGACATCTGCTTGGCGGCGAGCGTCATCGGGCACATCAGCATGCCCGAGGTGGCGACACCGAGCATCAATTGTCCGAGCACGAAGCTCGCAGGCCCCGTCGCAACCGCCGAGACCAGCGTCCCGACCACGGTACCGGCGAGCAGGCTCAGCGACACTGGCCGCACGCCAAACCGGTCCATCGCGGCGCCGACCGGGATTTGCGAAGCGGCAAAGGAGAAATGATAGATCGAGGTGAGGCTCGCCAGCGCCTGCGGCGAGGTGCCGAAGTCACGCGCCATCAGGTCGAGGCTGATCGCCGGGATAGTCCGCAGCAGCGTCGACAGCATGTGGCCCGAGGCCAATGCCAGAAGTGCAAGAACCAGGGCGCGGAACCCGATCCCCGCCTCTCCTTTCGTCACCACGCCGTCCATGAATCGCCTATTCCCCAAGCATCTTGGGGAGGGCGTAACATTATTGGGCTGATGGTGCCAAGATTTGAGGCACAGCAATTTCGGTACTTCCCTCTACCGCAAGCGGGAGAGGGAGCGCACCTGTTTCGCGACTACTGCTTATGGAACACCAGCGTCCGCAGCTCGATGCTCTCGCGCGGCGCGGCATCGGCCGGCGTGGTCGGATCGACGAACGCCGTGTGCGGCCCAAACCGCGTCCGGCCGTCGGTCGCCGAGTCGTAGCATTTCAGCAGGATCGCCTCGTCCGGCGTCATCTCGGGAATGTAGAACCAGCGATGGTTCGGATTGTACTTCACCGAATAGGTCTCGCCGCTGCGGTTCGGATAGATCAGATCCGAAGCGATCAGATCCTCCGGCGCGATCGTGGTGCCGTCGGCCATCGCGAGCGGTGAATCGCGCAGCGGACCGCGGATCGGGCGCCACAGATTGATCACCTGGACGCGGCCCTTGACGAGCTGCTCGGCCTCGTCGGGCAGATGCTCGAACACACGGTTATGGCCGGAGGCAGCGGTCTGGTCGACATGGACGCGGGTCGCGGGCTGGCGCGGACCGCCGCCGCGGATGTCAGCCGCACCCTCGACGCGCCTGCGCACGGTGTGGTCGAAGATGAAGACGCGATCGGCCTTCAGCGTCGCCTTGAGGAAGGCTTCGACGGCCGGGTAGTAGACGTTGCGGACTTCGTTGTCGTCGTAATAGTCCTTCACGACGGTCGGATGCTTGACCAGCGCAAAGCCCTCGCGGTCGAGCGAGAAGCTGTCGGCGATCAGGCGCCCGTCAAAGATCGGAACGTTGTGGGGTTCGGGCAGCGCGGTGGATTTGGGTTCGCCGGGCGGGGGGTCGAAAGCGTAGGTCCGGGGCTTACCCGGCGTCGGCGCGAGGTAGTTCAGCTCAGCAGTCACAAACGGCAGCGACTCGATGCGAGTTTCTTGAAGGCCCATGGTGATCTCCCGGACTCGATTGTTCGTGCTTTTGATTTTGGCGGCGCGGGAGGGCACGGCAAGGGGATGACGAAAATAGCAATGTTGCCATTCCAGAATGCACGACGTGAGGAAAATCCTTGCCGCGCGGCTGCCGTGGGACAAATGGATGTTTTGGTGATCACGGATTCGTTAGCGTGATGAAAATTGGCGCGTCCTCTCCACGCCCGTCGTCCTGGCGAAAGCCAGGACCCATAACCACCGAATTTGATGATGAGCGGGATAGCGGCCCCAGCGTCGTCCAAGAAGCAGACGATTGGGGTAATGGGTCCTGGCTTTCGCCAGGACGACGCTGATGTTTGGTGCAATTGCAGCGCCGGCCGCCTATGCCGTCGCGCTCTACAACCCCGCGCCCTTCTCTACGGCCGCCGCGAACGAGCGGTCGACGATATCGGCGGCGTTGATCTTCTGGCGGATCAAGCCCCAGCGGTCGTAGAGATCGATGGTCTTCTGCTCGTCGGCGACCACGCCGTCGTCGATCGGCGCGATGCGGATTTTTGCCCGCGTCAGCCAGTTCAGCGGCACCGCGGGCGGGATGTTCATCAATTTGCCCCAGGTCGCAGCATAACCCTCGACATTGTTCTGCGACCACGCGCGCGCGGCCGCCAGCCGCCGCACGAAATCCTCCAGTTCGGCGCGCTTGGCCTTGATCGCGTCCGGCGTCGCAACCTGGAAGCCGAGGCCGGGCGTGATGCCGTCGGCCGTGATGACGCGGCGCGACTTGAACAGCACCTCTTCCTGGCTCACATAAGGCTCCCAGGTCGACCAGGCGTCGACAGCACCTTGCGTGTAGGCGACCTTCGCGTCCGACGGCGCGAGGAACACGATCTGCACGTCGCTGGCCTGCCAACCCCTGGATTCCAGCGCCGCCAGGATCAGCTGATGGCCGATCGAGCCGCGGCCGGTTGCGATCTTCTTGCCGCGCAAATCGTCGAAGCTTTTGATCGCGGAATTTTCCGGCACCACGACCGCAAGCCCGTCGCGTGACTGCCGCACGGCCGCGATCGCCTTGACCGGAATTTTCGCCGCGGCCGCGAAGGTGAACGGCGCGTCGCCGACCAGGCCGGTGTCGATCGCACCCGCCCCGAGCGCCTCCAGCAGCGGCGCCGCCGCGGCGAACTCCTTCCATTCGATCTTGTATGGAACGTCCTTGAGCACGCCGGCCGCTTCCATCACGGCCTGCGAATTGCCCTTCTGGTCGCCGACGCGCAGCGTGGGCTGCGCGAAGGCGCGTCGATGGCGGCGAGCGCAAACGCTGCCGCGACAATGAGACGGATCATTCGGCGGCGATCCCCCGCTGCTGATCGCGCGCGGCGATCAGCTTGCGCGTCAACGGGATCAGCTCACGGCCATAGTCGATCGCATCGACCAGCGGATCAAAGCCGCGGATCAGGAAGTGGCTGACGCCGAGGTTGTAATAATCGGCAAACACCTCGGCGACCTGCTCGGGCGTGCCGACCAGCGCCGTGGTGTTGCTGTTGGCACCGGTGAGTTTTGCGATCTCGGTCCACAGCCGCTTGTCGATCCGGGTGCCTTGATCCGCCAGCGCGAGGAGCCGCTTGGCGCCATCGGTCGCGTGATTGGGCCGGCGGTAACCGGTCTGGTCCTGCAAAGCCGTGGCGCGCTCGAGGATATGCTCAGCCTTCGCCCACGCCTTCTCCTCGGTGTCGGCCAGGATCGGCCGCACCGACAAGCTGAAGCGCGGCGTCGGCCGGCCGTGCTTCGCCGCAGCGGCGCGCACCCGCGCAGTGACGTCGCGCACCTGGGCGTAGGATTCCCCCCACAGCGCAAAAGTATCGGCGTGCTTGCCCGCGACCTCGACCGCGGCGTCCGAGCCGCCGCCGACGAAGGTGTAGATGCCGCCCTTCTGCAACGGCTTCACCTGCGAGAAGCCGTTCTCGACGTTGTAATACTTGCCGGTGTAGTTGAACGGCTTCTCGCTGGTCCATTCCAGCCGCACCACGTCGAGGAATTCGCTGGTGCGGGCGTAGCGCTCGTCCTTGTCGTCGAGCGTGTTGCCGTCCTGGCGTAGCTCGATGGCGTTGCCGCCGGTGATGACGTGCAGCGAGACCCGGCCGCCATAGAACTGATCCAGCGTCGCGAGCTGGCGCGCCAGCAGCGTCGGCGCGGTGAAGCCCGGCCGCTGCGCGATCATCACTTTCAGCTGCTTGGTAATCGTGAGCACATGCTGTGCGACCTGCAATGCATCCGGCGTCGTCGAGTGGAACGCGAGCAGCGCGCGATCGAAGCCGGCGAGCTCATGCGCCTTGGCGACCGTCTCGATATAGGGCGGATCGAGCACCGGCCCTGTGCGGACGATGGTCTCGGAGGCATTGTTGTTGGTGATGAAGCCGATGAACTCGACCGGCATGATTGGGAACTCCGTTGTTGTTGGCTGTTGTTTTCAGACGCCCAGCGCGAAGCGTCCGGCGGAGACTCGGGTGGCATCGTCTTGCGGGGTATGGACGCGGCCGCACAGCACGTCGCGGTAATGCCGCTCCAGCGGATTGGTTCGCGACAGGCCGTGATTGCTGGTCAGCGACAAGGCATCCTCCACCACTGCCGCGGCGTTATTGGTCACCGTCAGCTTGATGATGTTAGACTCGATCGCGGAGGGCGGGAAGCCGTTATCGAAATCGGCGGCGAAACTGTCGATCAGGCGGGCATTGACGGCAAGGCGCGCCTCGATCCCGCCGACGACCTCCTGCATCCGTGGCAACGTCGCCAGCGGTGCGCCGAGATTGGCGGGCACCCTCTCCTTCAGGAATTTGACCAGCCAGTCGCGGGCGGCGCGTGCGATGCCGTCATAGATCGCGGCGACGAACACCGCATGCACGGTCGCCTGGGTGACGTCAGGAACCTTCCAGTCGTCGGGCCTGCGGACGTCGATCTCGTAGTCCAGCGGAAACACCACGTCGTCGAAGACCACGGTGTGGCTGCCGCTGGCGCGCAGGCCGAGATGATCCCAGGTTTCCTCGATCCGCGTGCCCGGTAATCCGGCCGGAACCAGAAATTGTCCGACACGGGCGTCCTGCTCGTCGGTCTTCGCCCAGACCGCGTACCATTTCAGGATCGGCGCCCCGGTCGAATAGATCTTGCGGCCGGTCAGCCGCCAGCCGGTCTCGGTGCGGCGCGCTGTCGTCGCCGGCAGGCCGCCGCGCGCGGGCGAACCAAGCTCAGGCTCGACACGCAGCGCATTGATCAGTGCCACGCCCTCGACCGTCTCCTTCGCAAGCTTGCGCGAAAGACGTGCCGGCCAACGGGTGCTGCGTGCCATCACAAGGTGCTGGATATAATGCATTGACAGCACCAGCGCGGTCGATGGGTCGGCCTTGCCGATGATGCCGAGCACGCGCGTCGCCTCGCGGGCACCCGCCCCGCCGCCGCCGAGCGCAGCGGGCACGGTCAGCGCCAGCAGGCCGTCGCGCGACAGATCGGCGAAATTCTCAAAGGGAAAGCTGGCGTCGCGATCATGTGCAGGTGCACGCGCCGCAAACACCTCGGCGAGCCGCAGGGCGCGCGCGATGTGCTCCGGCTCGTTAGCCGGTGGCAGCTCCTTGGCCGCAGATGTCACCACGTCGCCTCCAGCCCAAGCAGGCCGAGGATCTGCTTGCGCAGCTCGGCGAGATAAGGATCGCCGCGATGCCGCGGGTATGGCCGCCCGACCGCAATGTCGGCCTTGATCCGCGCCGGCCGATCGGACAGCACGATGACGCGGTTGGCAAGCACCAGCGCCTCCTCGACATCGTGGGTGACGAGCAGCGTGGTAAAACCCTTGCGCTGCCACAGCGCCACGAGCTCGGATTGCATCGCGATCCGCGTCAGCGAGTCAAGCTTGCCGAGCGGCTCGTCGAGCACCAGGATCTTCGGATCGTTGACCAGTGCGCGCGCCAGCGCCACGCGCTGCGCCATACCGCCGGAAAGCTGATGCGGATAGGCATTGCGGAACGAGGACAGGCCGACCAGCTCGATCACGGCATCGACCCGATGCCGCTGCGCCTTCAGGATGCCCTGCGCCTCCAGTCCGAGCGCGACATTGTCCCAGACCGTGCGCCAGGGAAACAGCGTCGGATCCTGGAACACGACGACGCGCGACGGATGCGGGCCGGTGATGCGGGCTTCGTCCTCGCGTAGCGAGCCGGCGCGCGGCTTCTCCAGCCCCGCGACCAGCCGCAGCAGGGTCGACTTGCCGCAGCCGGACGGGCCGAGCAGCGCGACGAACTCGCCCGGCGCGATCGAAAGGTTCACATTGTCGAGCACAGGCAGCGTGGCGCCATCGATGTCGAAGGCATGGCTGACGCCTTCGATGTCGAGTTCGGCGCCGACCGCCGGATAGGTGATCGCCTCGGCCGTGGATTGCACTACCATTTGACGACACCCTTCTGCCAGACCAGCAGGCGGTCGCGGGTGCGGAACAGCAGCGTGATCGCGCCGGAGCAGAGCAGCGACATCACGATCAGCGCCGCGTACATGTTGGCATAGGCGGCCCAGCCCTGCGCCCATTGCAGGTACCAGCCGAGCCCGGCCTTGACGCCGATCATCTCGGCGACCACGAGCACGGCAAACGACGAACCGAGCCCCATGAATAGGCCGACGAACACATGCGGCAGCGCCGCGGGGATCGCGACCTTCAGCACCAGGAATGACGGCCTGGCGCCGAGCGTACGCGCGACGTCGTAATAGGCGCTGCTGACGCTCGCGACGCCCGACCAAGTCAGCACGGTCACCGGGAAGCCGGTGGCGAGCGCGATCAGGAAGGTCGAGGCGCTCCAGCTCGACGGGAAGGTGAAGAAGGCGATCGGCAGCCAGGCGGTGGCCGGCAGCGGGCCGATGAAGCGCAGCACCGGATGCACCCAGTAGCCGATCTTCTGCGACCAGCCGATCGAGACGCCGGTGATGAAGCCGACCGTCGCGCCGATGACGTAGCCGCCGAGCTGCAGCTTGATCGAGGCGAACACGCTGTCGAGCAGTTTCGGCAGATCGTCGGTGTAGACCTCGAGGATCGCCTGCGGCGGCGGGAAGAACGGCAGCGGCAGCCAGGCGAACTTCGCGGTGGCGACTTCCCACAGCGTCACGAAGGCGCCGAACGCCACCAGCCACGGCGCGCGCTTGCGCAGCGCCTGCCCGGCGTTGCCGAGATAGTCCGCGCTGAAGGTGCCGAACAGGATGAAGGCCGCGATGACGATGGCGCCGATGCCGAGCGATCCGGTCCGCGACCAGTCGCCGACATCGGGCCAATAGAGGCATGACAGCCCGAACGCGAGCCAGGCGAGGCTCGCCGCGAGCCCGACACCATAGCTGCCGGAAAGGTCCGCGAACGTGATCGCGGCGCGCGGCGCGGCGGCCGCCGTCGCGTCAGACACTGAATACGTCGACATAGATCCGCTCCGCGAATTTGGTAGTATCCGTGCTCTGCTTGAACACCTGCACCGATTTCAGGTCGTCGGCGTAGCCCTTCAGCTCGCGCTTAAGCACCTCGCCGGTCGGATGATGGTGATGGGTGTGGTAGCGCGCCATCGCCTCGAGATCGGCGAGGCTCGCCGCCTTCGGCGCATAGGGCTGGAACGATCTTGCCGCCTTGTCCGGGTTCTGCGAGGTGAACATCGCGGCGTCGAGCAGCGCCTGGGTGATGGCGCGCGCGACGTGCGGTTCTTCGCGCACCAGGCTGCCGCGCAGGCCGACGATGCAGCAGCTCTTGTCGCGGTACTCGCCATCGAGATTGGAGGCGACCTCCCTGTACTGCGCGTCCTTCAGCCAGAGATAGGCCAGCGGATCCGACGACAGAAAGGCCTGCACCTCGCCCTTCTCGACCGCGACGTTGAGCAGATTGCCGGGATAGGCGCGCCAGTCGACATCCTTGACCGGGTCGATGCCGAGCTTGGAGAGCTGGATCGAGAAGAAGTTCTTGTCGGGCCCTGCGAGATCGCCGACCGCGACGATCTTGCCCTTGAGGTCGGCGAGCTTGCCTATGCCGGAGTTGGTGCGGGTCAACACCCGCATGCAGCCGCCATGGGTGCCGGCCGCGATCTTGACGTCAAAGCCCTGCTCGAGTGGCTTCAGCCAGCGCAGCGCCATGCCGAGTCCGGCGTCGCTCTTGCCGGTGGCGATCGCCTCCAGCAGCTGGTCGGTCGAGCCGGAATAGTTGACGAGCTCGACGTCGAGGTTCTGCTTCTGGAAGAAGCCATGGTCGATCGCGACCGGCAGCGGCGCGAGACAGACCGCGCCGGCATTCCAGGACAGTTTCAGCTTGCGCGGCGCGCCCGTCAGCGGCGGCGCGTCGGAGGCGGTCTTGCAGACCGGGAATTCGGAGAAGTCGATCGCTGGCGTGATCGCTTTCGGCGCGAAGGCCTGCGCGCTGTAGGCCCCGATCGGCGCGGCAAACGCCGCGGCGGCACCCGCGCGCAGCAAGGTGCGGCGATCCATCACCGTCTTCTTGTTGGTCGACATTTTCACTCCTGCATTTCGGCAAGGCTCCGCCCCGCGTGCAAAACCTCACCGTCTGCACGCCCCGTCGTTCGAAGCTCATGGTTCAGAAAAAAGCGGATTTCTCCGGCGCTATTGCGTTCAAAGCAACACGCAAATGATGCGGCGCGGCAGGTTCACCGTCAATGAAATGGAATTTCGAATGTTGTCGACGCGACAGCTGATCTCTCCACGATCGCAGCACGCGACGATGAAAGGATTTTTGCTGGCGTTGCGACGCAGACGCGCAACGTCGCGGCATCGATTGCACCAAATTTAAGCGAATGCCGGCCGCTCGCGCGATGTCTTCTACGCACGACGGTTCGGCGAGATCATCCTTGCTGCGCGCAGACTGATTTCAGTTTTCCGTTTCGTTGACGGCGAACGGCTTGCTCATAGACTTGATCGAACGCTGCCGCGCCTTCCGCCGGGCAGCGAATGAATCAGAAAGAAAATGCATATGCGCAAACTCGCCCGCTCGGGCTCTCTCCATCGCTTCACCCGCCGCACCGCGGCTGCGCTGATTGCGGCTGCGATCACACTCTCGACATCGGCGGCGGCGTTCGCGGCTGATGCGATCGTGCTGCGCGTCGGCGACCAGAAGGGCGGTAACCGCTCGTTGCTCGAGATCTCCGGCTTCGCGAAAGACCTGCCCTACAAGATCGAATGGTCGGAATTCCCGGCCGCGGCGCCGATCCTCGAGGCGCTCAACGCCGGCGCACTCGATGTCGGCTACACCGGCGACCTCGCCTTTCTGTCGGTCTACGCCGCGGGCGCACCGATCAAGGCGATCGGCGGCACGCGCGCCGATCCGAAGACGCAGGCAATCCTGGTGCGCGCGGATTCGCCGATCAGGACCGCGGCCGACCTGAAGGGCAAGCGTCTCGCGGGCACCCGCGGCGGCTGGGGCCAGTTCCTGATCGACGCGACGCTGGAGAAGGCCGGCAACAAGATCGAGGACGCGACCTTCGCGCCGCTCGGCCCGGTCGACGCCAAGATCGCGCTCGTGGCCGGCTCGATCGACGCCTGGGCGGTGTGGGAGCCTTACGTCTCCTTCGCGACGCTGAAGGACAAGGCGCGAGTCGTCGCCGACGGCGAGGGCCTGACGCCGACCGTCACCTTCATCGTCGCCTCCGACAATGCGATCGCGACCAAGCGCGCGGCGGTGCAGGACCTGGTGCAGCGGCTCAACAAGGCGCGGCTGTGGTCGCTCGACCATCTCGCGGAATATGCCAGGAGCACCGCCGAGCTCACCAAGCTGCCGGAGGACGTGCTGCTCGCCGCCTACACCGCGCAGAAGACCTCACCGATCGCGATCGACGAGGCCGTGGTGAAGGAAGTGCAGGCCGCCTCCGACCGCGCCACCCGCTACGGCATCCTCGGCAAGACACTGGATGTCGGCAAGGCCGTCGACCGCAGCTTTACGGCAAGCGCGAGTTTGAACTAGGCAGCGCGCGCACACCTCCCTTTGAAAAACAGGACGCGTATGACGTCGGTGTCCACAGACTCCCTTCGCCTCTCCCGCTTGCGGGGGAGGCCGACGCGCGCTTAGCGCGCGGCGGGTGGGGGCTCTCTCGACGATATGACTCGCGGAGAGAGCCCCTCACCCCAACCCTCCCCCGCAAGCGGGAGAGGGAGCCGAGCGACGTGCTCACCTAACAAAGTGCCTCACACCGCACCACTCTGGAGACCTCCGATGTCCGGCCCGCTCCATCTCGCATTAATCGTCACGGCACACCTGCTCTGCATGACCTTGTTGGTCGCGCTGTCGGTTTGATAGCGTCTCTCCGGGACCTTGATCCATCGGAGAGAACAACAATGAACATATCGATGAAAGACCGCGTCGCGGTGGTCACCGGCGGCAGCAAGGGCATCGGGATCGCCGTGGCGCGGCGGTTTGCCGAATCCGGCGCCAAGGTCGCGATCCTCGCCCGCGGCGCAGCCGACCTCGCAGCGGCGCGCGAGGCGCTCGCCAAGGACGGCCTCGTGGTGCGGGATTACGTCTGCGACGTCGCGAAGGCCGCGGACATCGCCAAGGCCCATGACCGGATCGTCGCCGACCTCGGCGGGATCGACGTGCTGGTCAACAACGCCGGCACGGCGCGTACGCTGGCCTTCGAGAGCATCAGCGACGAGGCCTGGCAGGACGATCTCGACCTCAAACTGTTCGCCGCGATCCGCTTCAGCCGGCTGGTCTGGCCGGGCATGAAGCAGCGCAAATGGGGCCGCATCATCAACGTGCTCAACACCTTCGCCAAGGCGCCGGCCGGCAACTCGGCGCCGACCTCGGTGTCGCGCGCGGCCGGCATGGCGCTGACCAAGGTGATGGCCAATGAAGGCGGCGAGCACAATATCCTTGTGAATGCGCTGCTGGTCGGCCTGATCATGAGCGATCAATGGGTCAAGCGGCATGCTGCCCAGGCGCCGAACAGGGATTTCGAGGAATTCGCCAAGGGCCTTGCCAAGGGCACGCCGCTCGGCCGTATCGGCACGGCGGAGGAATTCGCCAACCTCGCCTGCTTCCTGGCCTCGGAGCAAGGCTCCTACATCACCGGCACCGCCATCAATGTCGATGGTGGCCGATCGCCGGTGGTCTAGAACACCGGCGATCCAGAACTCCGGTCTGGCTCAACCAGGACCGGAGCTCCGGATGCTTGCTTCGGCGCGTTTCCACATGCGAGCCGGTGTCCATTTCGCTCGAACACTCTCGCGGGCAGGCAACCTACTGCGGCTGGCTAACGGCCCAAAAGCAAAAGGCCTCCGTCACCGGAGGCCTTCTATTCTTAGACCGCGTCCTTGGCGGCCTTGACCGGCCGAGCGCGGACGATCTTGCGGGCCGGCTTGGCCTTGAACATCATCTCTTCGCCGGTGAAGGGGTTGGTGCCCTTGCGCGCCTTGGTCGCAGGCTTCTTGACCACAACGAACTTCGCGAAGCCGGGGACGAGGAACACCCCGGCCTTCTTCAGCTCCTTGTGGCCGACATCGACGAGCGAGTCCAAAACGTTCTTGACGTCGCGCTTGGAGAGTTCGGTGGTGGTCGCGATCTTCTCGATCACTTGCGACTTCGACAGTTGGGTAGCCATGGTTGCTCCATTGATTCTGGAGTGGGCACGATATGGCGGAAAACGCCGAGAAAAACAGTGTTTTCTGCACTCCCCACAGCAATATCGCTGTGGACAGCCCCCGAATCAGGGATTTTTCCAGTGTTTTTTCCAGTCAAGGCCCTTCCGACCCCTAAAATTACAGGGTTTGCGCGGCTTCGGGGCTCCCGAAACGGCCCCCTTAGAGAATCACCCTGCGCATCTCGCAACCGCCGAGGCGCGACAACGCGGCGCACAATTCGGGTTGCGATCTGCTGCCAAGCGCCACTTCAGGTTTCGGAAATGATCCTCCAAAAGGCCGAGGCATTAGAAAATGACTTGGGTTCCCTTTCCAAGGTAACATTGGCGAAGGGGTGCTACGCCGATCGGCTGGCGCCCGATGCAAGCCTCTATGTAAGTGCTGGAGACCCGCGTATGGATTTGAGCCGCCTTGAGATCAACCGCCGCACGGCCCTTCTGACCTCGGCCGCGATTGCAGCCAATGTCATCAATCCGATGCGGGCCTTCGCGCAGGAGACCCCGCGCAAGGGCGGCGTGTTCAACGTCCATTACGGCGCCGAGCAGCGCCAGCTCAACCCCAGCATCCAGGCCTCGACCGGCGTCTACATCATCGGCGGCAAGATCCAGGAGAATCTGGTCGACCTCGACGCCCAGGGACAGCCGGTCGGCGTGCTGGCCGAGAGCTGGGAGGCGACGCCGGACGGCAAGACCGTCACCTTCAAGCTGCGCAAGGGCATCACCTGGCACGACGGCAAGCCGTTCACCTCGGAGGACGTCGCCTTCACCGCGATGAACATGTGGAAGAAGATCCTCAACTACGGATCGACGCTGCAGCTGTTCCTGACATCGGTCGATACGCCCGATCCGCAGACCGCGATCTTCCGCTACGAGCGGCCGATGCCGCTGAACCTGCTGCTGCGGGCCCTGCCCGACCTCGGCTATGTCTCCGCAAAACATCTCTACGAGAGCGGCGACATCAGGCAGAACCCGACCAATCTGGCGCCGGTCGGCACGGGCCCGTTCAAATTCGTCAAATATGAGCGCGGGCAATACATCATCGCCGACCGCAACCCGGATTACTGGCGGCCGAACGCGCCCTATCTCGACCGCATCGTCTGGAAGGTGATCACCGACCGCGCCGCCGCGGCCGCGCAGATGGAGGCTGGCGAATTGCACTACAGCCCGTTCTCGGGGCTGACGATCTCGGACATGGCGCGGCTCGGCAAGGACAAGCGCTTCATCGTCTCGACCAAGGGCAATGAGGGCAACGCCCGCACCAACACCATCGAGTTCAACTTCCGCCGCAAGGAATTGTCCGACATCCGCGTCCGCCGCGCCATCGCGCATGCGATCAACGTGCCGTTCTTCATCGAGAATTTCCTCGGCGATTTCGCCAAGCTCGGCACCGGCCCGATCCCCTCGACCTCGACCGACTTCTATCCCGGCCCGAATACGCCGCAATACCCTTACGACAAGGCCAAGGCGATCGCGCTGCTCGACGAGGCCGGCTTCAAGGCGTCAGGCGGCAACCGCTTCGCGCTGAAGCTGTTGCCGGCGCCGTGGGGCGAGGACATCTCGCTGTGGTCGACCTTCATCCAGCAGTCGCTCGGCGAAGTCGGCATCCAGGTCGACATCGTGCGCAACGACGGCGGCGGCTTCCTCAAGCAGGTCTATGACGACCACGCCTTCGATCTCGCGACCGGCTGGCACCAGTATCGCAACGACCCCGCGGTCTCGACCACGGTGTGGTACCGCTCCGGCCAGCCCAAGGGCGCGCCCTGGACCAACCAATGGGGCTGGGAGGACAAGACCGTCGATGCCACCATCGACAACGCCGCGACCGAGGTCGATCCGCTCAAGCGCAAGGCGCTCTATGCCGATTTCGTCAAGGAGGTGAACACCGAGCTGCCGGTCTGGATGCCGATCGAGCAGATCTTCGTCACCGTGATCACGGCCAAGGCGCGCAACCATTCCAACACGCCGCGCTGGGGCTCGGCGAGCTGGCACGATCTTTGGCTGACCGCATGAGGTCGTCCTCTCCCTCGCCCCGCTCTTGCGGGGAGAGGGTTGGGGTGAGGGGCTCTCTCCGCCGTGGTGCTTCATCAATAGACCTGTACCCCCTCACCCGGATCGCATCTTACGATGCGATCCGACCTCTCCCCGCAAGCGGGGCGAGGTGACGTGTGGCCAGCGCCAGGACTTCTCGACACGCACCAGTGTCCACATCCGTCGAAACCGCTATAGATAACGCATGCGTATCCTGAGCCTTGCGGGGCGGCGGCTTGCCGCCTCGATTCCGACCCTGTTCCTGATCCTGATCGGCGTGTTCCTGCTGTTGCAGCTCGCGCCGGGCGACACCGTCGATGCGCTGATGGCGCAGATGGGCGGCGGCGATGCCGCGACCGCCGAGGCGCTGCGCAAGTTCTACGGGCTCGACCTCTCGGTTCCGGCGCAGCTCGGCAATTATCTGTGGCACCTGGTGCGGCTCGACCTCGGCTTCTCCTCGATCTACGGCAAGCCGGTCGCGACCGTGATCCTGGAACGGCTGCCGCCGACCATCCTGCTGATGACCGCGTCGCTGTCGTTCGCGTTCTTCTTTGGCCTCGTGTTCGGCGTGATCGCCTCGCGCGGCGTCAACCGCTGGCCGGACACGCTGATCTCGACGTTCGGCCTGATCTTCTACGCCACGCCCTCGTTCTGGTTCGGGCTGATGGCGATCGTGGTGTTCTCGGTCTATCTGCAATGGCTGCCGCCGGGCGGCTTCGAGGATATCGGCACCGTGCAGACCGGAATCTGGCGCGTGCTCGATATCGCCGCGCATCTGGTGCTGCCGACGCTGACGCTCGGGCTGATCTTCCTTGCGATCTATCTCCGCATCATGCGCGCCTCGATGCTGGAGGTCTTGAACCTCGATTTCGTCCGTACCGCCCGCGCCAAGGGGCTGGACGAAACCCATGTCATCACCCGCCATGTGCTGCGCAACGCACTGCTGCCGATGGTGACGCTGATCGGACTACAGGCCGGCACCATGCTCGGCGGCTCGGTCGTGGTGGAGAGCGTGTTCTCGCTGCCCGGCCTCGGCCGCCTCGCTTATGAGTCCGTGGTGCAGCGCGACCTCAACACCCTGCTCGGCATCGTGTTCGTCTCGGCGCTGCTGGTCATCTCGGTGAACTTCGTCGTCGACCTGCTCTACGCGCGGCTCGATCCACGCATTGCGGCGGAGAGCTGACGATGGAGGCAATGAAACGCTACTTCCGCAGCCCGGCCGCGGTGATCGGCCTGATCCTGCTGCTGCTTGTCATCGCGATGGCGGTCAGTGCGGGTTTCCTCTATCCGCGCGATCCGCTGGCATTGGCGGGCCGGCCGCTGATCTGGCCGTTCTCCAATCCGCGCTTCCTGCTCGGGACCGATAATTCCGGCCGCGACATCGCCGCGCAGATCTTCTACGGCGCGCGGATCTCGCTCCTGATCGGCGGGGTCGCCACCGTGATCGCGATCCTGATCGGCATCCTGGTCGGTGCCTTCGCCGGCTATTACGGCGGCTGGGTCGACAATGTCCTGATGCGGATCACCGAGGCATTCCAGACCCTGCCGAACTTCGTGCTGCTGCTGGTGCTGGTCGCGGTGTTCGGCTCGACGCTGACCACGGTGACGATTGCGGTCGGCGTGGTGTCGTGGCCGGCGCCGGCGCGGCTGACCCGCGCCGAGTTCCTGTCGCTGCGCAACCGCGAATTCGTGCAGGCCGGCAAGACGCTCGGCATGAAGGACGTCCAGTTGATCCTCGGCGAGATCCTGCCCAACGCGCTGCCGCCCGTGATCGTCTACGCGAGCGTGGTGATGGCGGTCGCGATCCTGCTGGAGAGCGCGCTCGCTTTCTTAAGGCTGTCCGATCCCAACGTCGCCTCCTGGGGCAATCTGATCGGGCTCGGCCGCGATGTGCTGCGGGTGCAGTGGTACGTCTCGGCGATCCCCGGCATTGCGATCCTCGTCACGGTGCTCGCGGTGTCGCTGGTCGGCCAGGGCCTCAACGATGCGCTCAATCCGAGGCTGAAGAGCCGATGAGCGAGAGGGTCCTTTCGCTCGACGGCTTGACGGTGCGCCTGCCCAAGGGCGCCGACCGGCCGCATGCGCTGTCCGACGTTTCGCTTTCAGTTGCGTCGAACGAAATCCTCTGCGTGGTCGGCGAATCCGGCTCCGGCAAGTCGATGATGGCGAACGCCATCATGCGGCTGCTGCCGAACGAGGTGACGATCGAACGCGGCCGGATGATGTTCGACGGCCGCGACCTCTGCGCCGCCGACCCGGCCGAGATGCGCCAGGTGCGCGGCGCCGGCATCGCGATGATCTTCCAGGAGCCGATGACGGCGCTCAATCCACTGCGCACCATCGGCGACCAGATCGGCGAGATGTTCGCGATCCACACCGGCCTGTCCAAGGCCGAGATCAATGCGCGGGTGCAGTCACTGCTCGAGGACGTGCGCATCCCCGATCCCAGGGCGGCCGCAAAGGCCTATCCGCACGAGCTGTCCGGCGGCCAGCGCCAGCGCGCCATGATCGCGATGGCGCTCGCGCTCGACCCGAAGCTGTTGATCGCGGACGAGCCGACCACCGCGCTCGACGTCACGACGCAGGCGCAGATCCTGAAGCTGATCCGTGATTTGCAGCAGCGCAAGAAGACGGCGGTGCTGTTCATCACCCATGATTTCGGCGTGGTCGCCGAGATCGCCGACCGCGTCGTCGTGATGCAGCACGGCGCGATCATCGAGCAAGGCACCGCCGACGAGGTGCTGAACGACCCGCAGCATGCCTACACCAAACAGCTGATCGCAGCGGTCCCGCCGCTGACGGCGCCGCCACCGCGCATCCTCTCCGGCAAGGACATCCTGACGATCGACGGGGTCTCAAAAACTTACCGCACCGACGGCTTTCTCGGCCGCGGCGCGCGGATCACGGAAGCCGTCAAGAACGTCTCGCTGCGCCTGCCGCGTGGCGCGACGCTCGGCATCGTCGGCGAGTCCGGATCGGGCAAATCGACGCTCGCGCGATGCATCGTCCGGCTGATCGATCCCGACACCGGCTCGATCGTGCTCGACGGCAAGGATTGGGCGAAGCTCGGCCGCGACGATGTCAGGCGCGAGACCCGCCACATCCAGATGGTGTTCCAGGATCCCTTTGCCTCGCTCAACCCGCGCCGCAAGGCGGCCGAGCTGGTGGCGCAGGGACCGATCGTGCACGGCACCGACCGCACCACCGCGATCGCCGAAGCGCGAAAGCTGTTCGAGCTGGTCGGCCTCGACCCGTCCGCCGGCGACCGCTACCCGCACGAATTTTCCGGCGGCCAGCGCCAGCGCATCGGGCTGGCGCGGGCGCTGGCGCTGAAGCCGGACGTGCTGGTCGCCGACGAGCCGGTCTCGGCGCTCGACGTCTCGGTGCAGGCGCAGGTGCTGAAGTTGCTCGCCGGGCTGCGCCAGCAGCTCGGCCTCTCCATCATCTTCATCACCCACGATCTGCGCGTCGCCGCGCAGATCTGCGATCTCGTCGCCGTGATGAAGGATGGCGCCGTGGTCGAGCAAGGGCTGACCGCCGACGTGTTCGGCAAGCCGCAACATCCCTACACGCAGGCGCTGCTGTCCGCGATTCCCGGCGGCAAGTTCGCGCGCGAGCACTCCACAGCCGCCGACTAGTTGGCCACGCGCGGTCCCAGCAGCGGGTCATGCCACGGTCCTTTTCCCGGGTCCCGTGCTAGGACGCGCGGGTGAGAAAAATCGGCAATCCCCGCTTGTTGCCGTAGCTCGGCCGGTAGCGCGTCGTGTTGTATGTGCTGGCGACGTCCAGTTTGCGCGGCCCAAGCCTGGCGTCGGGGATGGGCACGAGGTCGTAGCGGCCATCGACCAGCGCCGACATGAGGCCGGACTTGCCTTCCAGGATGGCATCGTAGGCCATGTTGCCGAACGTCAGAGCGACAAGCTTGTCGATGAAGTCGGGGTCACCCGATCGCAGATCGTAGGTGAGGTCGGAAACGATGGTCTCCTCGCCCGCGCGACGCTTGATCTCGTCGGCAAGCGCTTCGGCCACGCTGGCCTTCTTGCGGTGACCGTAGGCGTCAGGCTCGCCGTATTCCTGCACCTTGTAACCTTCCCACTCGGCACCCTCGCTGAGGACGATCAGCGCATAATTGCTCGGGTTGCCGCGCTTGTCCTCAATCAGCAACTGGATCAGTCTATCGAGATTGACCTTGAATTCGGGTATGGCGCATCGGATCGAGGTCGCGTACGCGGTGTAGAGCGCGGTAAATCCGGCATCGCGGCCGAAGATCCGGAAAATGCCGATCCGTTCGTGCGACCCGACCGTGGTGCGTTGTCGCTGGATGGCATCGCTGGCGCGGGTGATCGCGGTCGAAAATCCGATGCAATACTCGGTGTTGCGGACGTCGTTGTCCATCGTCTTCGGAATGGCGATGATCTTGACGCCGAGTCCGTTCAGCTTGTCCGCGTAGCTCAGCGTATCATCGCCGCCGATCGCGATCAGGTGCTCGATACCAAGCCCCGAGAGGTTCGTCAGCACCTGCTTGGTGAGGTCCCATGTCCCGGTTGCGGTACCGTCCTTGCTACTTGCCGAGAATGGCAGGTCCTGGCCCGCGAGATGATCGGGTAGCTTTTTCATCTTGGATGGATTGGTGCGGCTCGAGTGCAGCACGGTGCCGCCACGCCGGTCGATGACGCGCGTATTTTCGCGGTTCAGCGGGATGATGTAATGGGACTTGCTCGCCGGGTCGTCGAGGTTCAGGTGTGTGAGGGCCTCCCAGCCGCGGCGGAGACCGACAACTTCGATGTCGTCCTCGCTGCCGCGATATGTCACGCTCTTGATCACCGCGTTGAGGCCGGGGACATCACCGCCGCCCGTGAGAATACCAATGCGCTTCCTCGCCATGCCCACCTCCCAGGACTCGGTATGTGGCAATAACGCCTGCGTCGCGTCGGGGTTTCCACTACACGATCCGCCAACGGCGGAATCCTCGTGATCGCGGCGCTCCACCGGACCAGTTTGGGCTCCCATTCTTCGAAGCGCAACGTTGGTCCGCGCTTCACCTTGACCGGCGGGAGGCGAGGAAATACTCGGCCCAGCGCAGCAGCTCGAAGCGATCGCCCCTGACCAGCTCCTGTGCATCGCGCTGCCGGTACAGCACCAGCATCCAGGGCGCGAGCTTGCGCAGCAATCCGTGCGCCACGTACTGCACCGGCTCGGTGAACGGCAGCGCCAGCTCGCTCTCCGGCACGCCCTGGACAGCCTTCGCCAATTCGCGGCCGAGTGGGATCGTCAGCGCGACGGCGCGGCCGTTGCAGCCGGTCCAACCATAGGCGTTCGGTCCCAGCTTGTGCATGCGCGGCAGGAAATCGGCGGTCATCCCGACATAGCCATTCCAGACATAGTCGAAGGAGACGTCGCCGATCTGCGGCCACAGCCGTTGCAACCGCTCGGTCACCCGCGCTTTCAACCGCCCGGTCTTGTCACCGGGCCCGAGCACGGCGCCGCCGGTGACCAGGCGATTGCGCGCGTCGTAGCGCGCAAAATACAGCTCGCCATGGGTATCCGACATCGCCTGCCGGCCGGGAATGATGGTCTTGCGAACGTTGTCGGACAGCGGCTGCGTCGCCATCTGCCACGACAGCACCGGCATCACCTCGGTCGCGATTTCAGGCACCAGCGATTTCGCGAACTCGCCGCTATAGGCATTGGTCGCGACGACCAGCGCACGGCCGGAAATTTCACCCTTCTCGGTCTTCACCACCCAGCGATCGCCGCGGCGCTCGAAGGCGAGCGCAGGCGAACGGGCATAGATCCGTCCGCCGAGGCCGAGCACGGTGCGCGCAAGGCCGCGCGCCAGCGCCAGCGGATTGACGTGACCGCCGGTCCTGTTCCAGAAGCCGCCGTACCAGGCGTCCGAGCCGAGCATGTCCCTCGTCTGCTCGCGCGACAGCAATTCCACCGGCGCGCCGAATTTGGACCATTGCTGCACCCGTCGCTCCGCGATCTTGATGCGGCCCGGCGAATGCACCGGCTGCACCCAGCCGGCCTGCTCGTGCTCGGCCGCGATGTCGTAGCGCTTGACGACGTCGAACAGCATGGCCGCGCTGTCGCGCAGCATCGCGACGAAGCGCTCGCCGGCTGCGCCGTGCCGCTTGATGATGTCATCCGGATCGGGACGCGACAGCGTCGGGATCACCTGACCATTGTTGCGGCCCGAAGCGCCCCAGCCCGGCTCGGCGGCCTCGACGATCGCGACGTCGATATTGGCCTCGCGCAGATGCAGCGCGGTCGACAGACCCGTGAAGCCGCCGCCGATGATGACGACATCGGCCTGCTGCGCGCCGGTCAGCTCGGGGCATTCGGGGCCTGACGGCGTCACTGCGGCCCAGAGCGAGTTGGGCCAGCGCACGGCATTGCTGCTCATCGTGATCCTTTCTTGCGGGTGCCCGGGCATTCTGGTTAGCTTTAAAGCATGATCCGGAAAAGTGCGGAGCGGTTTTCCGAAAAAGATCATGATCAAGCAAGGTCTCTTATTCCAGCCGGGAAGACAACAAGTGGCACTCAAGAACGTCATCGGAATCGATCACGCCGTGGTCATGGTCAAGGACCTCGACAAGGCCGCCGAAAATTACAAGCGGCTCGGCTTCACCGTGTCGCCGCGCGGCACCCACAGCGCGCATATGGGATCGGGCAACTACACCATCATGTTCGACCCCGACTACATGGAATTGCTCGGTGTGCTGACGCCGACGGAACATAACGCTCCGGCGCGCGCCTTCCTGGAGAAGCGCGGCGAAGGCATCGAACGGATCGCGTTCACCGCGGTGGATTCCGCCGCCGGCGCCGAGGAGATCCGCGCACGCGGCTATCCTCCGATCGGGCCGACCGATTTCGAACGCCCGGTGACGTTGCCTGACGGCACGGTCTCGGCGGCGAAATTCCGCACCTTCCAGTGGCCGACCGCTGAGGCGCCCGGCGGCGTTCGCATCTTCGCCTGCCAGCACAAGACCCGCGAGACGGTGTGGATTCCCGAATTGATGACGCATGCCAATGGGGCAAAACGCCTCAAGCAGGTGCTGATCGTCTCGCCCGATCCCGCGACCGATGCCGCGCATCTGTCGAAGATGATCGATATCGCGGTCAGGAACGATCCCGACGGTGCGGTTGCGGTGCCGTCCGGCGGCGATCGCGCCGACTTCGTGTTCCTGACCATCGGCCAGCTCGGCAAGCGCTATCCCGGCGTGTCGCTGGATGGCCTGTCCGATCGCGGCGGCGCCGGCCTCGTGATCGCGGCCGACCTTGCCGCCGCCGAGAAGGCGCTTGGCGCAACCGGCGTGAAGAGCGGTGGCGGCATCACCGTGCCGCCGGCTGCCGCGAACGGCACTCTGCTCGCCTTCGTCAAGGCATAGCTACCATTTCCCGTCATCCTGAGGAGCGCGCCCTTGCGCGCGTCTCGAAGGATGCACGGCCCAGCTGGTGGCCGTCGACCCTTCGAGACGCGCTTCGCGCTCCTCAGGGTGACGGGTTTAGGAGGATGCGCGGCGCGGCTTTATGCAGCGGCGCCGCGCAAGTGGGGGCTAGGCAGGGAACGTTGAGACGCTAGTATCTCTCCCAAACAAGAACCGTCCAGGGAGAGAAACATGTCGCATCACCTGATCTCGCGCCGGCAGATGCTGGCCGGCACCGCTGCCGCCGGCGCGGTTGGATTGACCGGATTTCCTGCCCGCGCCGAGGTCAACTGGAAGAAATATTCCGGCACCACGCTCGAGGTCAGCCTCGCCAAGGGACCGCGCGGCGACAATCTGCAAAAATACATCAAGGAATTCACCGAGCTCACCGGCATCAAGGTCGAGTCGGAGCAGGTCCCCGAGCAGCAGCAGCGTCAGAAATGCGTGATCGAGCTGTCCTCGGGCAAGCCGAGCTTCGACGTCGTTCACCTCAGCTATCACGTGCAGAAGCGGCAGTTCGAGAAGGCCGGCTGGCTCGCCGACATGTCCGGCTTCCTCAAGGATCCGAGCATGACGCTGCCGGATCTCGTCGAGAGCGATTTCTCGGCGGCCGGCCTGCAATATGCGCGCAACGACAAGGGCCAGATGCTGTCGCTGCCGTGGTCGGTCGACTATTTCATCCTCTACTACAACAAGGAGCTGTTCCAGAAGAAGGGCGTCGAAGTCCCCAAGACGCTGGACGAGATGGCGGTCGCCGCCGAGAAGCTCACCGATCCGAAGGAAGGCATCTACGGCTTCGTCGGCCGCGGCCTGCGCAACGCCAACATGGCGATGTGGAGCAACTTCTATCTGAACTATGGCGGCGAATTCCTCGATGCGAAGGGCAATATCCTGACCGACGGCCCCGAGGCGATCGAGGCCACAAAACTCTATCAGCGGCTGCTGACCAAATGCGCGCCGCCCGGCGTCGCCGGCTTCAACTGGATGGAGTCGATGGCCTCCTTCACGCAAGGCCGATCGGCGATGTGGATCGACGCCGACGGCTGGGCGCCGCCGCTGGAGGACCCGGCCGCCTCGCGCGTCGTCGGCAAGGTCGGCTACACGCTGGTGCCCGCCGGCCCGAAGGGGAAATTCTCGTCGACCTATGGCGACGGCGTCGGCATCGCCGCCGCGAGCAAGAACAAGGAAGCCGCCTATCTGCTCTGCCAATGGGTGGTCTCGCGCGGACAGGGTGCGCGCCTGCTGCAGGCCGGCGGCGGCGTGCCGTTCCGCAACTCCATCGTCGACGATGCCGAGGTCGCCAAGGGCGTCAAGACCAAGGAATGGCTGCAGTCGGTGGTCGATTCCGCCAAGATCTCCAAGCTCGGCCTGCCCGTCATCATCCCCGTCGCCGAATTCCGCGACATCGTCGGTGCGGCGCTGACCGCAACGCTGTCGGGCGCCGATCCCGCCACCGAGCTGAAGAAGGCGCACGAGCAATTCCGCCCCATCCTGGAGCGTAGCGAAAAAGCGTGAGCGTGGTGACACAGACTGAGCCGGCGGCGGCCAGCAAAGCGTTTTCAAGCGAAGTGGGTACCGGTTCGCGTGAAGAAAACGCGTCAAAGCAAGAGTCCAGAGCCGTAGGCTCTGGAGAGGCCGCCCCGGCGCGTGAATGGCGTCCGCCGTCCTACTGGCCGTTCGTGATCCCGGCGCTCGTCGTGGTGCTCGCGGTGATCATCTTTCCCTGGGTGTTCACGATCTGGATGAGCCTGCAGGAATGGAAGGTCGGCTCGCCCACGGTCTTCGTCGGGCTCGCCAACTATTTGCGGCTGCCGACCGATCCGCGCTTCGTCGAGGCGGTCGGGCACACGCTGTCCTACACCGCGCTGTCGGTGCTGCTGCCGCTGGTGTTCGGCACCTTGGCGGCTGTCGTCTTTCACCAGAAATTCGCTGCGCGCGGTTTCCTCCGCGGCATCTTCATCATGCCGATGATGGCAACGCCGGTGGCGATCGCGCTGGTGTGGACCATGATGTTCCACCCGCAGCTCGGCGTCTTGAACTATCTGCTGTCGCTGGTCGGCCTGCCGCCGCAGCTCTGGGTGTTCAACCCGACGACGGTGATCCCCTCGCTGGTGCTGGTCGAAACCTGGCAGTGGACGCCGCTGGTGATGCTGATCGTGCTCGGCGGCCTCGCCGCGATCCCGACCGAGCCCTATGAGAGCGCGCAGATCGACGGCGCCAATTTCTGGCAGGTATTCCGCTTCATCACGCTCCCCTTGATCATGCCGTTCCTGTTCATCGCCGGCATGATCCGCATGATCGACGCGGTGAAAAGCTTCGACATCATCTTCGCAATCACCCAGGGCGGACCGGGCTCGGCGTCGGAGACCATCAACGTCTATCTCTACAGCGTCGCCTTCGTCTATTACGACCTCGGCTACGGCTCGGCGATCGCGGTGGTGTTCTTCCTCTTGATCGTGGCTCTGGCGGCGCTGCTGCTCTACTTGCGCAAGCACCTGCTGTGGACGTCCCAGCTCGGGAGCGAGGCATGAACCCGCGCTATATCCTCGGACGGATCGGGCTGTGGCTGTCGGTGTTCGTCATCGTCTCGCCGGCGATCCTGTTCTTCCTCTGGATGGCCTCGCTGTCGCTCAAATTCGAGATCGACAACGCCTCCTATCCGCCGGTGTTCTTCCCCGAGCATATCGCCTGGAAGAACTATGCCGACGTGTTCGCCTCCAACCGCTTCCTGACCTACTTCACCAACAGCCTCGTCGTCACCGGTTGCGCCACGGCCCTAGCGATGCTGGTCGGCGTGCCCGCCGGCTACGGCATTGCGCGCATGGCGGCGCATAAATCGGCGATCGTGATCCTGATCGCGCGCATCACGCCGGGCCTGTCATATCTGATCCCGCTGTTCCTGCTGTTCCAGTGGCTCGGCCTGCTCGGCACGCTGGTGCCGCAGATCATCATCCACCTCGTGGTCACGGTGCCGATCGTGATCTGGATCATGATCGGCTATTTCGAGACCACGCCGCTGGAGCTGGAGGAAGCCGCGCTGATCGACGGCGCCACGCGCTGGCAGGTGTTCCGCCATGTCGCGCTGCCGATCGCGAGGCCCGGGCTTGCGGTCGCCTTCATCCTCGCGGTGATCTTCTCCTGGAACAACTTCGTCTTCGGCATCGTGCTGGCCGGACGCGAGACCCGCACGCTGCCGGTCGCGGTCTACAACATGATCTCGTTCGACCAGCTGAGCTGGGGCCCGCTCGCCGCCGCCGCGCTGATCGTGACCGCGCCGGTGCTGCTGCTCACGGTGCTGGCGCAGCGGCAGATTGTTGCCGGGCTGACGGCCGGTGCGGTGAAGGGCGGCTAGGGCAAGATGAAGTTATCGGGCCGTCGCGGGAGGCTCGGCCAAAATATCGAAAAACAACCCCATGCAAAGGGGCCGGCGGCACCCCCGCGTTCAGCGAGGCAACTTGACGCGTCGGGCAACTCAGGGATATATTTCTAATATTCAGAAATTGTGCAAACATCCGCCCGCACCAAGGCAGCTGAACCAAGCTCATTCGGCAACTTCTGCTTCCTGAGCGTCCCCTTGCCTTCTTCCGCCGTCGGATCGTCGAGCCGCTCGATACCGGCCGGGCGACAGGCCGTGATGCCGGTGGAACAGCTTCGAAAACGCCGCCGCTGTCTCGTAACCGACCCGGCTCGCAATTCGTGCGATCGGCTCGTCGCTGGTTTCGAGCAGGAACGCGGCTTCTGCCATCCGTCGCTCGATGACGTAACGATGCATGGACTGGCCGACGAGTCTGGTGAAACGGGCCGAAAATGCCGAACGGCCGAGCCCCACGCGGCGGCCGAGGTCGCTCAGGGCCCAGGGCCGCTCCGGGTTTTCGTGGATCAGCTTCAGTGCGGGCCCGATGTGCGGGTCCGATATCGCTCCGAGCCACCCGCCTTCTCCGGGACCGAGAGACGCGATCCAGCTTCGGAGCACCTCGACAAAGAGCACTTCCGTCAATCGCGAAAGCGCGACGCGTTGACCGGGACGCTCGGTCGCAGACTCGCTCATCAAGCGGCGCAGGATTGCTTCAAGCCAACCACTGTCCGCCGTTGGCTTCAGCAAGAGCACGCGTGGAAGTAACTCCAGCACGTTGCCAAACAGCGGCCGCGACACCGTGAAATTGCCGCAGAGCATGGCCGAGAGCGGCTTTGCACGGCCGCCGTGACGAATGAAGCCAAGACGCGGCGACGATCGATCGATATCCATAATCCGCAGAGGCTCGGCCCGGCGATCCGAATAAAACACGTGGGGCTCTCCGCGCGTGATGACGACAAAGTCGCCCCCAGTCATCTGGATTTTCTTCCCCTGTCCGACCGCAAGGGTCGCGGAGCCCTGGCTGAGATAGTGAAACAGAGCGTAGGGACGTGCCGGCAACTCAAGACGCCAGGGATGGCCCAGCTCGAAGTGAAAGAGCAGCGTCCCGCTGAGACGAACGCGATCGAGCACCTGGGCGAGTATATCCATGCCGCCGAGATTAGGCCTGCGGACGATCCGACACAACATCCGGACGATTGATCTCTATCGTCCGTAGGGGCCGTGGAATACGTCATACCGCCGCGGGCCGACGTGACGTGCGGCAACTATTTCGCCGACGGCAGATGGAAGAACCGCGACCTCGCTGGAAACGCCTGCCCATTCCCTCGGACTATGTTCGTCCGATACGTCAACAGGAACACTCGATGCGAAATCTCCTGCTCTCAGCCGCCACCATACTCCTGGCCGGATCGACGTTGGTCGGCTCGGCCAATTCCGCCGAACTGCCCAAGGGCGCAGCCCACAACATCGTGCTGGTGCACGGCGCTTTCGTGGACCAGACCAGTTGGCAACCCGTTGCCGATATTCTCACGAGGAAAGGCTACAACGTCACGCTCGTGGAAAATCCGCTCACTTCGCTTGCCGCCGACGTCGATGCCACCAAACAAGCGCTCGCGAAGCAGAACGGCAAGACCGTTCTGGTCGGCCACTCCTGGGGTGGCGTGGTGATCACGCAAGCCGGCAACGATCCCAAGGTCTCGGCGCTGGTCTATGTTTCCGCCTTCGCGCCGGAGGTCGGCGAATCCCTGGCGTCACTGGCAAAGGCCGGCCCGCCGACGGAAGGCGGCAATGCGATCCATCCCGACGCGAAGGGCAATCTGTACATCGATCCCAAGGTGTTTCCGTCGGCTGTCGCGGCCGACCTACCGCCGGAAATCGCTGCGCACCTGGCCAATTCGCAGCTTCCGTTGAACCACGTTGCGTTCGAAGCCCCCGTCGACACTGCGGCCTGGCATGACAAGCCGACGTTCTACGCCATCAGCACCAAGGACAAAGTCATCGCGCCGGAGGCCCAGAAGTCGTTCGCAGCCAGGATGAAGGCTCAGACGACGGAAGTCGCCGGCAGCCATGCCTCGCTCGTCGTTCATGCCAAGGAAGTCGCCGAGGTGATTGAAAAGGCCGCACTCGCGAAGTGACAGCGCCGCTCCCGACACGTTCATGCCGGGAGCGGTCTCGACGCGAGCCAGACGTTCGAAGGGAATTTCCTGCATGCACAAGACATTGCTTGTCGCTATCGCTGCCTCAGCTCTTGCCACCGGCCCTGTCGCGTCTGCTTCCGCCGTCGGGAAAGAGCCGCTGGATGCTGCTAGCCTCAGCGCGATAAAATCCAAGTTCGGCAAGCTGCTGGAATTAGCCAACAAGCACGATTTCAAGGCTCTGCACGGGATGTTCTGGCAATCACCCTCGACCCTGTTGGTGGCCAAGAGCGCGGTCCAGTCCGAGGGCAACTGGGCCGGCTTTTGGGGCAACGAGGCGATTGATCAAAAGCTGCATGATATCGGCAGCTCCGGCCTGGTCGTACTCGAGCCAGATTATTCGAAGCTCAAAATTGTCGGCCTGACGCGCGACGTCGCCGAATCCTACGTGCCGATGAACATCACGGTGTCTTATGCGGGGCAGGATGGAACAGCCAGGCCGTTTCTAATGATCATCGATTGGCTTCGCGTCGGAAAGGACTGGAAGGTCGCTTCCGAAATCATTCTGCCGGTGCCGCCCGTCCCCGCCGCGAAGGGGTAGGCATTTTGATCCGGCGATGGCTGCGCGCCAATGAGGCCGGGTCCGCAACTAGGCCGTACCCATAAGTCCGCCTGCCGAACGGCGTCTGCATTATCGTCAGAAGCCGACAAGAGAGGCGCGTTTGGTCATGTCGGCTAAGGGCCCATGAACCGACAATGGCAGGCGACAAACACTTTTCCTAGCAGCGACTAGTCCGTGTATGCGCCACAAGCTCCATCCAGACCCTAGCAACGTCAGTGTGCACCGGATAAATTGACCACAATCTCCCTTACAAGTCGGAGTCGCCGTGCGCTTGCTCTTGCTGGTGGTTTTCTTTGCCGCGACGTCGCCGGCGCTCGGCAGGTGGATGGGCGTGGAAGAGGAGCGGATCCCGGTCGCAAGGCTTATCGAGAACCTAGAGAAGATCGCCAAGGACGATCCTACCAGCGTCGAGGCGTTGCTGAACCTTGGTCGTGCGCATGGCATGGCTTACGCTCAGAAGTCCGACCCGCTGACTGTACCGAAGGCCTACCATGGCATTCAGCCGCCGGCCGTTCCTTTCGGTACGGTAACGACTGCCTCTGACCCCACTTTGAATGCCGCCTCGCAGGCGCATCTGGAAGCCGCTTTGAAAGCGTACAAGCAGGCATTGGAACTGGACAAGGATAACCTTGTCATCCGGCTCGGCCTCGCCTGGCTGACCGAGCAGGCCGGCAGGAAAGACGATGCGGTGAAGCAATATCGAACGATCGCAAGCGCCGCCTGGGAGGAGGAAAAGAGCCTGACGGACAGTAAAATGGGCGGGTGGACTCTGACCGGCGAAGTCGTCTCTTACCTCGTCCCGCTTCTCGACGCCGAGAAGGACAAGCGCGAGATCGAGACGCTGAAGGACCACGCCGCCACCATGGGAAAGCTGCCATACCCGGTCACTCCCATCGCAGTGCCGCTGGCCGATGGGCTCACTACCACCGACCTCGAAGCACCCGACGCGCGGGTGACATTCGACGTCGACGGCAGCGGGTTGGATCGCGAATGGAGCTGGATTACGCCCAAAGCTGCCTGGCTGGTGAGCGACCCGAAGCTCGATGGCAAAATCACCAGCGGCCGGCAGTTGTTCGGCAACGTCACGTTCTGGATGTTTTGGAACAACGGATACGCGCCGCTGGCCGCACTCGATGACGACCGCGACGGCATTTTGACGGGCAAAGAACTGGCCGGCCTCGCGCTTTGGCGCGATGCCAATGGCAATGGCGTGGCGGACCCCGGAGAGGTCAAGCCGGTTTCAGCTTATGGTATCGTCGCCATATCGTGCAAATGGCAGACGTTGAACAAGCACCCGGACAAGGTCGCCTTCAGCCCGAACGGCGTGGTGTTCCAGGACGGAAAAACGCGCTCCAGCTTCGACCTGGTCTTGAAGCCGCAGCTTGGCTCCCAAGCCACGTTTCGTGCGTCAAATGGGTCGGGGAACAGCCCCTAAATTGCTTGAAAGACGGTGGTCCACTTGACGTGCAACGGTATGCTGAGCCTTTGAGCGCAGCGTTTCCGAATTGCTGACAAGGAGATCGCGTATATGATCGCTACGGTTGAGCGGCAATAACTTCGTGTTCGGCATCGTGCTGGCCGGGCACGTGGGTCAGCTCTAGGATATTGTTCTAATATTCAGAAATTGTACAAACGTCCTCTCGCCCGTTCGTGTGAGCATTAGAATTTCCAGTTGATCTCGCCCTTGGCGGTGTGATCGTGCGAATCACGCGCAAGCTGTCCCGAATAGATGAGGCCAACGCTGGCATTGTGCGCTAGGTTGAAGCCGAGACCCGCTTCGACCAGCAACGCATCGCGCGCGATCGGCACGCCGGCAACCGTGAACGGTGTGCCGCCGCCGGAAAACGCCAGCAGCGTTTCCGGCCTCACATCGCCGAACGCGTGCCGCCAGCCGAACGTGCCGCGCACCGTCAGCGGCTTGCCGTCAGCCAGCGCTACCGCGCCCTCGCCGCGCAGCCCGAGCGTGGTGAAGGCGGTGGCCAAGGCGCCGCCGCCGCCGCTCAGCGCCGCGCTGCCGGTCTCGGTAAAATGGCCGGTGTCGAGATGCACATAAGCCAGCCCCGCGAACGGCTCGAGCGCGACACGGCCAAGTGCGAAGCCGCGGCCGATCTCGCCGAACACCTGGGCGGTGTGGGCGTCGTAGCTCGCCTTGGCGGCGTCGAAGAAGCCGGGAAACATGATCGCGCGATCGGTATCGATGCTGTGCGCGGTGAAGGCGGCGCCGCCACGCAGAGCCCAGGCGTCGAGCTGGCCACCGCCATAGAGCGCGAGGTGATAATTGTTGATGGTGGCGGCGGAGCGGCGGTCATCGACATGCAGCAAGGACTGGGTGTAGCCGCCGGCAAAGCCGGCCCGCCAGCGCGCGTCGAAAGTGGCGTCGACACCGGAGATGACGCCGCCGGTCTCACGCCTGAGCGCGGCGGCATTGCCGTCGCTGCCCGTGTGCCCCCAATCGCCGACGGCTTGCGCCCAGGCGGTCATCACGCTCTCCTGCGGCAAAAATTTCGGCGCGGCCTTGAAGGCCGGTTCGGCCGCGTAGGCCAAGGCGCCGCTGCCGTCGATCGCGACGCTGAGGACCGATGCCGGCGAGCGCCGCAGACGGTCCGTCCGCGCTGCCGAAAGGTGCCGCAGCCGGCCGATCACGGCGTCACGGACGTCTCGCGACTCATCGAGCATTGCGCCCGCCGCGCTCGCGTGCAGCTCGCCGGAGAGCTGGTCGAACGCAAAGCGCGCCTGCGCCGGCGTCGTGCTGAAGGCGAGCGCGTTGAACGCCGGCCCGCGGCCGAGGCCGTCTAACCCGGCCCCCGTCGCGATCTGGTTGCGCGTTTGCGCTGCGCTCGCAAAGCGCACATTGTTGCGCGCAAACGTCAGGAACACGTCGTTTGCATCGTAGGTCAGGCTGGGCGAGATGAAGGCGAAGCTGCTGGTGCCGGACATTAAGCCCGAGAACGTGCCGGTCCTTCCTCCCGCTGCGGTCAGAATCGTGTAGGGCGCGTTGAGGAGGAAACCGTTCACCGACGCCAGCCGCACGGTTCCGCCGGAAAGATTGGCTGCTCCACTCGCAACGATCCTGCCGCTCCGTCCGGCCGCGTTGAGGTCGAGGGCGTAGATGGCACCCGGCAGCATAGCCATGTTGCCGGCAATATGGAGCGTGCCGATCGCGCCACCCGCGCCACCGCCAGGCGAGACCGTACCACCGCCGGCGATCGTGGTCGCGCCGACGGTGCCGGCGCCGGCGAGCGTGCCGCCGCCGTTGACGCTTACCGCGGATTGCGCGATCGAGCCATTGACCGCGAGCGTTCCGGCACTGACCACCGTTGCGCCCGTGTAGGTGTTGATACCTGACAGCGTCAGCGCGCCGGTGCCGACCTTGGTAAGGCCGCCGCCGGTGCCGCTGATGACGCCGGACACCTCCGTGGAGAGATTGTTGGAGCCGACAGTGAGCGTCTTGCCGCCAAGGACAAACGATCCCGCCCCCTCGATCGAGCCCGCCGTCATGCCGGCGCTTGCCAAGTTCGACATGTCGAACACGCCGCCCGCGTTGTTGATGAAACGCGCATTACCGCCAGTGGCTTGAGCACTAAAGAATGTCAGCCCACCGGCGTTGTTGATGATCGTCGCATTGCCGGCGCTGCTGGCATCACCAAAAAAGAGCCTGCCGTTGCCGAAGTTCGTGATGCTGGCATTGGCGGCGGTACTGGAAAATTCAAAATTCACAATTTCGTTGTTGGTGATGCTTGCGTTAGCAGCCGTGCTGCTGGCGGCGAAAATCACGTCACCGCCGCGAGGGTTGGCAATGATGGCGTTGGCCGCCGTGCTGTGGTCGTCAAAGGTCAGAGAGAAGCCGTTACTGATATGGGCGTTGCCAGCCGAGCTGGTGTTGGAAAAATGTATCTCGGCAATAATAGAATTGAGACTGTTGATAGTGGCGTTGCCGGCCGAGCTGCTGTCCGCAAAGAGAACGGTGCCGGCGTTGTTGATCGTGGCATTGGCCGCGGTGCTGGTGTTGTTGAAAAAGGCCCCGCCAGAAGTCGTGTTGATGATGGCGTTACCGGCCGAACTGGCGTTACTAAAGCCAACTCCATTGTCGAAAACCGGAGCAGAGCCTGATTTGTTGACGATTCCCCGGCCGGTAAACGTCAGGCCCACACTGAACCTGTAGGCCGGCGCATCGCTGTTCAACACAATCGTCCCGACCGAGACTATTCCCGGATGCGTGATCGCGGTTTGGCTGGAGGCGCCGAAAGTCGCCGTCCCCGTCGGCGGGAAGTTGGAACTCCAGTTGGCGGAATCGGTCCAGTCGTTCGAGACAGGATGGGCGCTCCATGTCGCGTCCTGCGCCTCGCCCAGCCGCGGCATCAGGATTGCGCCGAGCAGCAACGGCCAGAGCATGACGCGGGCCATCGAACCCGCGCGCACGCCGATCCGGCATGGAACAATCGCGCCGGCCGGCGTCCTGTCCTGTTCTGAGACCTGCACCCCAAACTCCCTCGTCGACTCCTAGGGATACGACGTGTAGGGATGGCCGATTGAGCCTGCTTGGGTTGGAGCGACACGGACTTGGACGGAGACGACAGCCCCGACTTTTTGAACCCCGGTGTGGCGGATTGGACAGGATCGCAGCGGGTCATTCGCAAGAACGTCAAATCCAAAGTCACACAAGTGTCCCGATGGCTGTAAAAGTATTCGCTGCAAGGTGATACAAGCGTCGGGAGCGGGACACTCGCGCCACAATGCGGCAACACAGATCAGAATAGATGCGCCACGAGCCCATGATGTCAGAGTCCCCAGAGCCCACCACGCTCCGATTCTCGACCGCCGAATGGCCGGCGCAGAACCGGCTCGCGATATGGCGCGAAGCGATCGGACGCCGCGTCTTTCAATTCGACACAATGCCGTTGCATGACGGGCCGTTCCACGCCGAGACGACGGCGCAGGCCCTGCCCGAGCTGTGCTTTGGATCCTGGACCCTCGGCAATCTACGCACTGCCGTGACGCACGAACTGCTCGACGGCACCGACCACCTCGTGCTCCGCATCTCGCTGAGCGGCGCGCTCGTCTTATCGCACCGGGGCCGCGAGGTCACCGGCGTTGCCGGCGATGCCATCCTGATGTCGACCGCGGAGCCGTGGGTGAGCATCTGTCCGTCATTCGCGCGCTTCCTCAGTCTGCGGCTGCGGCGCAACGCGCTTACGCAGCTCGTGTCGTATCCAGAAGATGCGCTCATGCGCCCGGTGCCGCGCGATACCGAAGCCGTTAAACTGCTTACCTTCTATCTCCAAAAACTGATCCGCATGAGTCCGATGTCGACACCCGAACTACGGCAAGTCGTCGTCACCCACATCTACGACCTCGCGGCGTTGGTGATCGGCGCCACCCGCGACGGGACGGCTTTGGCGAGGGACCGGGGCCTACGCGCCGCGCGGCTTGCCGCCGCCAAAGCCGACATCCATGCGCATTGCTCTGATCCCGACCTCACGCTGGACACCGTCGCGGCGCGTCGAAGTCTCTCGCCGCGCAGTCTTCAGCGCCTGTTCGCCGACGAGGGAACGAGCTTCACCGAATTCGTCCTCGACGCCCGCCTGACGCAGAGCCATCGGCTGCTGACCGACCCGCGCCGGGGCGATAGCAACATCAGCAACATCGCGTTCGAAGCCGGCTTCGGCGATCTGTCCTATTTCAACCGCGCGTTCCGCCGCCGCTACGGCGCGACGCCCTCCGACGTCCGCGCCACGATGCGGCGTTGAGCGCGTTAGGTCGCGATGGATACGGATCGAATCGTTATCGCGCCTAGGCTCTTCGTTTTCGTTGCGTAGTGGATGGCGCACCGATTCCGAAGTTCGCAAGCACATGCGGCTCACTCTTATACGAACTTCGGAATCGAGGAGCACTAACTACGCGAGCGCCTCAAGCACCGCGGTTGAATCGGTGACCCAGCCGAAGATGCCGCCCTGGGCCTTGATCATCTTCATGCCCATCTCGTGGAATTCAGGGAAATAGGACGCGCAGCCGTCCGAGATCACGACGCAGCGATAGCCGCGGTCGTTGGCCTCGCGCACAGTGGTGTTGACGCAGACTTCGGTGGTGACGCCGCAGACCAGCAGATTCTCGATGCCGTATTTGCTGAGGATGTCACTGAGCTCGGTGGCGTAGAACGCGCCCTTGCCGGGCTTGTCGATCACGATCTCGCTCTCGAGCGGATAGAGCTCGGGGATGATGTCGTGCCCCGCCTCGCCACGGATCAGGATCCGCCCCATCGGCCCGGGATCGCCGATCCGCAAGCTCGGCGCGCCGCGCTCGACTTTCGCCGGCGGCGCGTCGGAGAGATCGGGCAGATGGCCCTCGCGGGTATGGACCACGAGCAGGCCTGCGTCGCGCACCGCCGCGAGCACCGCGGCGATCGGCTGCACCGCGCGGGCGAGCTGGCTGACGTCATTGCCGAGCGTCTCGCCGAAGCCGCCAGGCTCCATGAAATCGCGCTGCATGTCGATGATGACGAGCGCGGTCTTGCTCCAGTCGAGCGTGATCGGCGCCGGCTCCGCCGCGATTGTCCCGCCTGAATTCGCCATGGCGCACGCCCCCGAATGCGAGAAGATCCGCGCTTGATTAAGCAAACCGCGTGCCATTGCGCAATCACCGGCAGCTGATTTGCCGATCGTCCGATACTGCTGGCATGATCGTTGCTAGCTGGGAGCCCGACCGAACGACGATCGTCGTTCGCGAAATGACAGCCCATTTCAAGATAGGCGGGAGGACAGGCATGAATGGACTTGGCGGCCTCAACAAGTCACCCAATGGCGTCGTGATCGGACTGGTGCAGCTGCAGCTGCCGGTGGTTGCGACCAAGGCCGATCTGGCACGACAGACCGAGCGCATCGTCTGGATGGTCGGCAAGGCGCGGCGCAATCTCGCCACCATGGACCTGGTCGTGTTTCCCGAATATTCGCTGCACGGCCTCTCGATGGATACCAATCCGGAGATCATGTGCCGGCTCGACGGGCCCGAAGTCGCGGCCTTCAGGCAGGCCTGCATCGACAACAATATCTGGGGCTGCTTCTCCATCATGGAGTTCAACCCGCACGGCAATCCCTACAATTCAGGCCTGATCATCGACGATCACGGCGAGATCAAGCTGTATTACCGCAAATTCCATCCCTGGATCCCGGTCGAGCCGTGGGAGCCGGGCGACATCGGCATTCCCGTGATCGATGGACCGAAGGGCGCCAGGATCGCACTGATCATCTGTCATGACGGCATGTTCCCGGAGATGGCGCGCGAATGCGCCTACAAGGGCGCCGAGATCATGATCCGCACCGCGGGCTACACCGCGCCGATCCGCGACAGCTGGCGCTTCACCAACCAGGCCAACGCGTTCCAGAACCTGATGGTGACGGCCAATGTCTGCATGTGCGGCTCGGACGGGTCGTTCGACTCGATGGGCGAAGGCATGATCGTCAATTTCGACGGCAGCATCATCGCGCACGGGACCACCGGACGGGCCGACGAGATCATCACCGCCGAGGTGCGGCCCGATCTCGTGCGCGAGGCGCGGATCAACTGGGGCGTCGAGAACAACATCTATCAGCTGTGGCACCGCGGCTATGTCGCGGTGAAAGGCGGCGCGATGGATTGCCCCTACACCTTCATGCAGGACATGGTGTCCGGCCGCTTCCGCCTGCCCTGGGAAGATCAGGTCAAGATCACCGACGGCACGTCCTGCGGCTTTGCCGCACCGACGCGGATGTTCGGCAACACCGCGAAGGCCGCCGAGTAGCCGCCCCGGCGGCTACTTGAAGAAATGCACCAGACCGATGCTCAAGCCGAGCAGCAGCATCAGCGACAGCGTGACCGCGGCCGTCACCCGGCCGCCGACGGTCGAGAGCACGCGCACGTCGACGCCGAGCCCGAGCGCCGCCATCGACACGACGGTGAGGATCGCCGCCGTCTTGGTCACCGGCGCGATCGCGACGTCGGGCACCAGTTGGAACGAGCGCAGCGCGGCCAGCACCAGGAAGCCGATGATGAACCAGGGCACCAGCTTGAACGGGCTGATCGAGGCGGCCTTTGCAGCGCCTTCCTTGGCCGGCCCGGCCTTGGTGCTTGCCTTGCGCCGCCGCGCCACGAACAGCGAGAGGCCGACCACGATCGGGCCCAGCATCAGGACGCGCACCAGCTTCACCAGCGTGCCGATCTGGGTCGAGACAATGCCGGCCGGCACGGTCGCCGCCAGCACCTGCGGCACGGCGTAGACCGTGAGCCCGGCGAGGATGCCGTATTGCGTCGCCGTCAGCTTCAAGAGCGGAATCAGCAGCGGCAGGCCGAGCACCATCAGTACGCCGAGAATGGCGGTGAACGAGATCGAGGAGGCGATGTCGTCGCCATCGGCCTCGATCACGGGCGCCACCGCCGCGATCGCGGAATTGCCGCAGATCGAATTGCCGCAGGCGATCAGGATCGCGAGCTTGGTCTTGAGCCCGAGCAGGCGGGCGAGGCCATAGCTCACCGCCAGCATGATCACGACGGTCGCCGCGATGGCGCCGATCAGGAGCCAGCCCGACGCCAGGATCGCGGCGAAGCTGATGGACGCGCCGAGCAGCATCACCGCGACCTCGAGCAGCTGCTTGGCGCTGAAGGCAATGCCCGAGCGCCAGCGCTCCGCTGGTTTCCAGGCGGTGCGCACCGCCATCCCGAGCAGGATCGCGACGACCAGAGCCTCGATATAGGGGTGGTCGAAAACCCGCTCCTCGGCGGCCTGGACGCCGAGCGAGATGACCGTGACCACGCCACACAGCAGAATGCCCGGAATGAGCAGGATGATGCCCTTCAGCACCCCCTTCTTCTGCCCCTGATCTTGTTGTTGTTCCGGCACGAAATCCTCTTTTCGGAGAAGATTTTATGCGCCAGGGCGGGCCTCTTGGCTAATATCTTTTCGGACTGCCCCGATAGAGAGAAGTTATGTCCCTTAACCTGCATCTGCTCCGCCTGTTCGCGGCCGTGGCGAGGACTGGAAGTTTCTCCCGCGCCGCCGACCTCCTGCACATCAGCCAGCCGGCGATCTCCAAGGGGGTGCGGGATTTCGAGCTGCAGGTCGGCTGCCGGCTGCTCGACCGTACGCCAAAGGGGGTGCGGCCGACCCGGGAGGGCGCGGCGCTGGCCCGCCATGCCGAGACGCTGTTCGCGGCCGAGCGCGCCGCCGAGGACAAGTTGCAGGCGCTGCGCAACCTCGACAGCGGCTCGCTGCGGATCGGCGCCAGCACGACGATCGCAACCTACATGATCCCGGAATATCTCGGCGTGTTCCACCGCGCCTTCCCCGGCATCGACCTGCATGTGGTGAGCGCCAACACCAGCGATATCGCGGCGCTGATGCTGGGACACGAGATCGAGATCGCGCTGGTCGAGGGGCCGGTCGAGGACGAGAACCTGAGCAGCGATGCCTGGCGCACCGACGTGATGGTCCTGATCGCAGGCCCCGATCACCGCTTCGCGGCTGCCGCGGGCCCGATCGACGTCCGCCTGCTCAACGACGAGATCCTGATCGTGCGCGAGCCCGGCTCCGGCACGCGCGAGGTGGTCGCGCAGGCGCTGGCCGCCCATCGCGTCGAGCCGCAACGCACGCTCGAGATCGGCAGCACCGAGGCGATCAAGCAGGCGGTGGCGTCAGGTGTCGGCGTCGCCATCGTGTCGATCGCGACGATCGACGATCAGGTGAAGCTCGGAAAGCTCAAGGTGATCCCGATCAAGGGCGTCCATATCGAACGCACGCTGTGGCAGCTGAAATCGCCCGGCCGGCTGGACGTGCCGGCGGCGGTGGCGTTCGAGGGGATCATTCGGGAGACGCGGGCCGCGAAAACGGCGCCGCGGATGCCGTCAGCTAAAGCGCGGCGAACAGACCCTGCGCCCAGGCAACGGCACGCTCGAAGCTGAATACGCCGGGCTCGAAATAGACCGCGCGTGCCAGTACGATGCCGACCACCAGCACCCAGAACACGCTGGTGCCCGCGGTCTTCAGCCATTTCGATACGCCCTCGCTCGCAGCCGAAGGATCGACCGCGGGAACCGGCTCACCGAAGGGGTCGAATGCGGATTGGCTCATTGTCGTAACCATCAGGGAATACCGTAACAATGTCGCGACGACGGGGGTGGATGCAAGGGTCGTGGAATGCCTTTTGCACCCGCACCTTGGAAGGACGTTTTCCGGCCCCCCCGGCCGGGGAGTATTTCCTTCTCGGCGCCTAAGGCGGGATGAGTTTGGGTTGAATCGGTTTGGCGCGGTCTTGGTTCACCTCTCCCCGTCCGGGGAGAGGTCGGATT